>JAEEVA010000024.1 GCA_016286995.1 Prevotella sp. | reverse complement strand
TCGTGATAGCCTCCTGGTAGTTAACCTGGGGCTTACCCTGGTTACACTCAACCTTGAACTCACGCTTCAGACGGTCGATGATGATGTCGAGGTGGAGCTCACCCATACCAGAGATGATGGTCTGACCACTCTGCTCGTCGGTACGAACGGTGAATGTGGGGTCTTCCTCAGCGAGCTTAGCCAGACCGTTATCCAGCTTAGCCACGTCAGCCTGAGACTTCGGCTCAACGGCAATAGAAATCACGGTGTCGGGGAAGGTCATAGACTCCAGCACGATGGGCTTCTCCTCGTCGCAGAGGGTATCACCAGTGCGGATATCCTTGAAACCTACGCCTGCGCCGATGTCACCGGCGTCAATAGACTCCATGGGGATTTCCTTGTTAGAGTTCATCTGGAACAGACGGCTGATACGCTCCTTCTTGCCCGAGCGGGGGTTGTAGACGTAAGAACCGGCCTTCACGCTACCAGAGTAGACGCGGAAGAACACCAGACGACCCATGTAGGGATCGGTAGCAATCTTGAATGCAAGGGCTGCTGTGGGCTCGTCCTCGCTGGGCTTGCGACCCTCTTCCTCATCGGTGTTGGGGTTGGTACCCATCACAACATCGACATCAACGGGAGCGGGCAGGAAGGCGCAGACATAGTCGAGCAGGGGCTGTACACCCTTGTTCTTGTATGAAGAACCGCAAATCATCGGTGTGCAAGCCATCGAGATGGTACCCTTGCGGATAGCAGCGATAATCTCCTCCTCAGTGATAGACTCAGGATCGTCAAAATACTTCTCCATCAGGGCCTCGTCGTACTCGGCAGCAGCCTCAAGCAGCTTGTTGCGCCATTCGTCGCACTCGTCCTTCAGGTCGGCGGGAATCTCCTCGATGTCATATTCAGCACCCATGGTCTCATCGTGCCACAGGATAGCCTTCATCTTGATGAGGTCGACAACACCCTTGAAGTTCTCCTCAGCACCGATGGGTACCTGAATCACAACGGGGTTAGCGCCCAGGATGTCCTTCATCTGCTGAACAGTCTCGAAGAAGTCAGCACCAGAACGGTCCATCTTGTTCACGTAACCGATACGGGGAACGTTGTACTTGTCAGCCTGACGCCATACGGTCTCTGACTGGGGCTGAACACCGTCAGCAGCAGAGTAGGTAGCGACAGCTCCGTCAAGCACACGCAGTGAACGCTCCACCTCAGCGGTGAAGTCCACGTGTCCCGGAGTGTCAATCAAGTTAATCTTGAACTCCTTGCCGTTCCACTTCCAGTTACAAGTGGTAGCAGCAGAGGTAATCGTGATACCACGCTCCTGCTCCTGGGCCATCCAGTCCATGGTAGCAGCGCCGTCATGCACCTCACCAATCTTGTGAGTCTTACCTGTGTAGAACAGGATACGCTCAGAAGTGGTGGTCTTACCGGCATCGATGTGGGCCATGATACCAATATTGCGGGTCAAATGTAAATCGCGGTTTGCCATTTCTATTCTTATTTATCCTTTTTCTTTTTACCTTTTCTTAAAGCGGTAGCAAATATTCACTTTTCACTATTCACTTTTATCTTATTAGAAACGGAAGTGAGCGAAAGCACGGTTAGCCTCGGCCATACGGTGCATATCCTCCTTACGCTTGAAGGCGCCACCCTGATTGTTGAAGGCGTCCATAATCTCAGCAGCCAGCTTGTCGGCCATCGACTTGCCACTGCGCTTGCGGGCAAACGAAATCATGTTCTTCATAGAGATACTTTCCTTACGGTCAGGACGAATCTCAGTAGGTACCTGGAAAGTAGCACCACCGATACGGCGGCTCTTTACCTCTACCTGAGGAGTAATGTTGTCCAAAGCCTGCTTCCAGATTTCCAGGGCAGACTTTTCCTCGTTCTGCATCTTGGCCTTAACGGTCTCGAGTGCATTGTAGAAAATCTCGTACGAAATGGACTTCTTGCCATCGTACATCAGGTGGTTTACAAACTTCGACACTTTCTTGTCGTTGAAGACTGGATCGGGCAGGATCACTCTCTTCTTAGGTTTTGCTTTTCTCATTTTGTTGTTTAATTAAATAATGTGTCTGCTTGGGGTTGTTCTTTTCTCGTTCTTCAACGCTCTCACGTGAGCATTTACTCAACCTGTCTATAACAATATCTCCAGCAAAACGGATTCTTTCTTTTTTTTCTGAGTTTTTGAGTTCTGAAGTTTTTGAGTCTCTGAGTCTTTTCTTCCGGAGTTTTGGTTTTGAGCGCCGCTCTTCTCCGAGCCAACTCATAAACTCAAAAACTCACCAACTCATCAACTGGGCCTTACTTCTTGGCCTTAGGACGCTTGGCACCGTACTTCGAACGGCGCTGAGTGCGGCTTGCCACACCGGCGGTATCAAGTGTACCACGAACGATGTGATAACGTACACCGGGAAGGTCCTTCACACGACCGCCACGAACCAGCACGATGCTGTGCTCCTGCAAGTTGTGTCCCTCTCCGGGGATGTAACTGTTGACTTCCTTCTGGTTGGTCAAACGAACACGGGCTACCTTACGCATAGCCGAATTAGGCTTCTTCGGGGTCGTTGTGTACACGCGAACACAGACGCCACGACGCTGAGGACATGAATCCAGCGCGGGCGACTTGCTCTTGTCAACGAGCACCTTTCTGCCTTTTCTTACCAATTGTGAAATTGTAGGCATAATACTTTAATTTTTAATTTTGTTTATATATTATTTTGTTCAAATTCAACCAGTTACACCTCCCGCTCCCTCGCAAAAAGGCGTTTCGGGCTGCAAAGGTACAATAATTTTCTCATTCCACCTAATATATATAACAAAAAAGACGCTTACTTTATGATTTTTAACACAAAATAAGCGTTTTAGAGTTTATTAACTCTCCAAAATCCTACTTATCAGTCAACAGAACCGATTTATTCCCATTTCTCACGCCTCACCTTTACCTGTGGGGAATGGTGCGATGGTACGCGGTCCCTGATTGGGAATCTTTATCTGGCCAAACTCATGTTCATAGCGCACGATATTCTCCTGAAGAGCAGCCAACAAACGCTTGGCGTGCTCTGGAGCCAGAATGACTCGGCTCTTAACCTGGGCTTTGGGAACACCAGGGAGCACACGGGCAAAGTCGATGATGAAGTCACTTGACGAGTGGGTGATGATGGCAAAATTGGCATATTCACCCTGAGCGATTTCCTGGGGCAATTCTATCTGCAGCTGTCCCTGCTGCTTCTTATCATTTTCCATTATATATAATAAGGTGAAATTACTTAACTACTTTCTTACCGTTGACAATAGTGATGCCCTTGGCAGCATTGCCGACACGCTGACCAGCGAGGTTATAAGCCTCACCATTATCCGTTCCGAATTTATCGTTTCTCATTTCGCGAAGCGACGTAACCTCGGCAGCACTGATGTGGCGAATCTTCAGATTGTCAGCACCCTCAGCCTGCTGTTCCCAATTGAAACCACAACGAGTGGGCAGGAAGGCCAAGTCGGCAGTGGTACGTACCAGCACACTTTCGAGAATCTCTACGTCCTGCTTGGCAGGAATACCATAGCAGCCATCCTTCTGACGCTTGTCCCAACTGCTGGTGAAAGACACCTGATTGCCCTTTCCGTCAGTCAGACGAATAGTCTGCACATCAGCAGAGAATGCCGTAGCATCGGTATTCTTGAGACGCAGATACTGCTTTACTGGCGAGTAAATCAAATAAGGTACACCAGCCTCAATGCCTTCGTTGCTACAGTCGACAAAATACAGACACAGTGTGTTGCCCTCCTGACCGATAGCAGCCAGGCGCTCTACCTTCACCTGGAACGCTGCCAGCTGGGCTGCATCCATTGTCATCGGCAAGCACAGCGTATTATAGCCGGCAAAGAGGTAACGGTTCACCTGCACTGTCTGGGCTGTATTAACCAGTTGTTCAACCTTCAACGTCTGTGACTCGGTATAGACGTTTTTCACTCTGTTTTGTGCGGAAACACTTGCGCTGCACATCAAGGCAGCAGCAGTCATAGCAAGTACAAACTTTTTCATAAGCTCATTGTTTATTAGTTGTCATTTATTTTTCTGTCGGCAAATATACGAACTTTTTCTGAAACAAGCAAGAAAAAGAAACAAAAAATTTGGTATCTACGATAACTTCACCACTATCGACGCTTCATCACCCGCTCCTCAATTCCCTGGAAGATCACGAAGAGGACAGGGACGATGAAGAGGAGGGCAATGGTACCGATGACCATACCGCCAATGGTGCCTACACCAAGGGAGTGGTTGCCATTAGCACCGACCCCAGTGGCAAGGGCCAACGGCAGAAGGCCGAAAACCATGGTGAGGGAGGTCATCAAAATCGGACGAAGGCGGACGGAGGCAGCGTCAAGGGCGGCGGCCACGATGCCCATGCCCTGCCGACGGCGCGCAGAGGCGTATTCAGTCAGCAGGATGGCTGTCTTCGATAGCAGGCCAATAAGCATGATAAGACCTGTCTGCATATATATATTGTTCTCAAGCCCCCATAGGTTGGCGAAGAGGAAACTGCCGGCGAGACCAAACGGCACACTGAGGATGACAGCCATTGGGATGAGCAGGCTCTCATAAAGGGCACAGAGAATGAGGTAAACGAAAACCAAAACCAGAACAAAAACAAGGGCAGTGGTATTCTGCGCCGAGGCTTCTTCGCGCGTCATGCCGCCAAACTCATAGCCATAGCCCTCGGGCAGGATTTCAGCAGCCGTCTCGCGGATGGCATCAATGGCCTGGCCGCTGCTATAGCCCTCAGCAGCAGTTCCTCCGACCTGTATGGAGGGGAAGAGGTTGAAGCGCGAAAGCGTCTCGGAGCCATAGATACGGGTGAGCGTGAGGTACTGGCCAATGGGAGACATCTCGCCTGAAGCGGTACGCACGAAGATGTTATTGAGCGACTCAGTGTCAAGACGGTACTCGGGAGAGGCCTGCACCATGACACGATAGAGCTTGGTGAAGCGTACAAAGTTCGAGACATAGAGACCTCCGACATAGCCGCTCAAAGCAGAGAGGACATCACTGGGCGAGACCCCACGGCGCTTACACAGGGCAGCATCGACCTCAACGCGATATTGTGGATACTTCAATGAAAAGTTGGTATAGGCGCGACTGATTTCAGGACGCTCGTTGAGAGCAGCGATGAGACGGTTTGTATAGGTGAGAAGGTCGGTGATGGTACCGCCGTGCTTGTCCTGTACGTGGAGTTCGAAGCCGTTGATGCGTCCGAAACCAGGCAACATCGTCTGGGTATTGACCTGGATTTTGGCGTTGGCAATGTCGGCGGTACGACGGTAAATCTCTTCGACAATGCTCTGCACGTCATCGCCCTTCCCCTTGCGCTCATCCCACTTCTTCAGCTTGAGCGTAAAGTTACCGTTAGAGGATGACTGCTCGAAGTTGTTACTGGCACCGGCAATCAGGGAGTAGATGCGCAGTTGTGGCAGGTCCTTGATGCGTTCCTCGACCTCTTTCAGGATATGGTAGGTCTGCTGGAGACTGCTGCCAGGCGATGCCTGAACATTAATGAACACAGTACCCATATCTTCGTTGGGTACAAGTCCTGTACGAGTCGTCTTCATCATCCAGCCGAGGGCGACAATAGCGACAACAACGAGGGCGACAGCAATCGTCTTGCGCCTCATGAAGCTACTGACGATCTTTTTATACTTGTAAGAGAACGATGTGAAAAAGTTGTTGAAGCCAGCCTGGAAGCGATTTAGCTTCGAGTCGCGCATAATGACGGCTGAGAGTGCTGGTGAAAGCGTCAGCGCATTGAACAAAGAGATGGCGACGGCGATGGCCATGGTAAGACCAAACTGGGTATAAAAGGTTCCCGTGACGCCGCCAATGAAACTAACGGGTACAAAGACAGCCATGAAGACCAGCGTGGTAGTGATGAGCGCCGAGGTTATCTTCTTCATCGCCTCTTCGGTCATCTGTTTGTGGTTTTTAGCGGTCAAAGCTAACCGTTGTCCCACATTACTCTCATTTTCAATTCGCGCTTGTACCGCCTCCACAACCACTATCGCATCATCCACCACCGTTCCGATAACCAGTACGAGGGCGAAAAGCGTCAGCATGTTGAGCGAGAAACCGATGGCGTAGATAACGGCCAGAGTGGCGATGAGTGAGACGACGATGGCGATGGCAGGGATGATGGTGGCGCGCCAACTGCCTAAAAACAGCCACACGACGAGTATCAAGAGCAGCAGGGCTTCGAGCAATGTCTCCACGACACTCGTGATAGAGGCGTCAAGGAAGTCCTTTTTGCTTTCGAGGTCCTCGATAACGATACCTGGTGGCAACGAGTGGCGTATCTCCTCCACCTCGGCGTCTATCTCTTTGATGATTTCGTTGGCGTTCGAACCGGCAACCTGGTTAATGGAGATGTTGATACCAGGACTGCCGTTGGTCTCACCTATGATATTATAGTTCTGCGAACCCAGTTCAACACGTGCGATGTCGCCAATGCGCAACACGTCGCCATCGGGCAGCGAACGGACCACGAGGTTGGCGTACTCCTGTTCATCTTCGTAGCGGCCACGATACTTCAGCACATACTGGAACGTATTCTGGCTCTCAGCGCCCAACGTGCCTGTAGCCACCTCCACGTTCTGTTCGTTCAGCACCTGCGTGACGTCGTTGGGCGTCAGACCGTAGCGTGCCATCTTCAGCGGGTCAAGCCAGATGCGCATAGAATAGTCGGCACCCATCACGTTCACCTCGCCAACGCCAGGAATGCGACTTAGACGGGGCTCGATGTTGATTTTCGTGTAATTGGCCAGAAAAGAGCGGTCGAAGGTCGAATCAGGACTATAAACGGCTATCTGCTTGATATTTGACGTCTGGCGTTTGCGCACGGTGAGTCCGCTCTTCACCACGTCACTCGGCAGACGGCCTTGCACGGTGGCAGCACGGTTCTGAACATTTACCATCGCCATATTCGGATCAGTGCCTTGGCGGAAGAAAATGCCGATGCTGGCCGTACCGTTGTTCGAGGCTGAGGATGTCATATACATCATTCCCTCGACACCGTTGATGGCCTCTTCGAGTGGCACGTTGACGCTTTTCTGCACCGTCTCCGCGTTAGCACCAGTGTAGCTCGCCATCACGCGGACGGTCGGCGGGGCAATTTCCGGAAACTGCTCCAGTGCAAGCTTGCTCAGGCCGATAATGCCCACGAGGACCATCAGCACGCTTATCACCCCAGATAATATCGGTCGGTCTATGAATGTTCTTACGTTCATGACTTACTTAATTTCAATTCCTTCTTTCAGCAAGCCGGCCCCTTCGGCAATAATCGTATCACCTTCAGAAAGGCCATCCTCTACGATATATTCCTTTCCATTGTTCTGTGGAAACAAGGTGACAGCCGTGGCCTTTGTCTTGCCGTCAATGACACGATAGACAAACGAGCGGTTCTGCAGTTCATACGTTGCCTCTTGCGGAATGACAACACACTGTTGCCGGTGAGTCGGCACAATCACCGTAGCGCTACCGCCGTTGTGCAGTATGCCACCAGGGTTGGGAAACGTTGCTCGCAACGTAACAGCGCCAGTCTGGGCATCCACCGTCCCACTGACGGCGCTGATGCGTCCTTTCTGGTCGTATTCCTGCCCGTTGTTCATTCGCAGCGACACTTCAGGAGCCTTGACGATAAACTTCTCGATACTACCGTATTGCGCTATCAAGTCAAGCGTCAGGTTCTCACTGATGCTGAAATAGACGTACATCTCCGAGTCGTCAGCCACCGTCACCAACGGCTCGCTAATGTTACTATTGACCAGCGACCCGACATGCCAGGGAATCATCGAGGCCACTCCGCTGACGGGACTCTTTACTTCCGTATATGAAAGATTATTCCTGGCGTTCACCTCCTGAGCCTTGGCCTGGGCCAGAGCCGCTTCCGCTTCTTGCAGGGCATTCCTCATGGTCTCAACACTCACATCGCTCACCACCTGTCCTTTCTTCAGCAGCGTCTCGTTCTCGTAGTTCATCCGCGCTGTCGCCAACCGTGCCTCAGCGCTTTTGCGTGCAGCCACAGCCACTTCCAAAGCAGCCCGATAAGGCACCTGGTCGATGACAAACAGCGTCTGTCCTTTTCTGACGGCATTACCTTCATTAATACATATACGCGTGATGCACCCAGCCACCTGTGGCCTCACTTCCACTATCTGGCGGCCCGTCATCCGCGCACTATACTGCCTTTCAAGTGTCATATCCTTCCGTGAGACAACTAACGTCTGGTAGTGAGCCGTATCGTGCGGCTTCTTTTTCTCCTCAGCACAAGACAAAACCAGCAGTCCCCACGACATAACCGTCAGCAGGGTTGCGAGAGCGGAAAAGACCTTTCGGCTTAAGCCGCATCCTCCGATAACTGGGATGCTCAAGTGTTTCATCATTTCAGTTTTTTGTTGGTTTCATTATAAACTATCCATATGTGAGTGCAAATATAGCAAATAATCCTCGAATATGTATCATTTCGACCTTTGTTTTAATAAGTTTTTGGAAATAGAGGATAGGACGAACATAAAAAAACGCTAAGAGTTGTAAAACTACTTAGCGTTTACTGTGTTGGGGTACCCGGACTCGAACCAGGAAAGGCAGGACCAGAATCTGCAGTGTTACCATTACACCATACCCCAATCTTGAGGAGCAAATCTCAATTTGCGGGTGCAAAGGTACTACTTTTTTTGTAATCGCCAAAGAAAAATAGAGTTTTTTTATAAAAAAGTCCAAAAAAAAGTGTTTTCATTATCGAAATACAAGGATTCTGTGTATCTTTGCAATTCAATTCGTACATTATTAATATTAAATGGAACAAATAACACAGTTAGTAGAAACAATAACCAAGGGAATACAAGAGAAGAAAGGACAGCGCATTGTGGTGGCCGACCTGCAAGGCATTGAAGGGGCCATAGCACGCTATTTTGTCATTTGTCAAGGCAATTCACCTGCTCAGGTAGAGGCCATCACGGAGTCAATAGGCGACTTTGCCCGTAAGACGCTGGGCGAGAAACCGGCGACGGTGGCCGGACTGGAGAATGCCCAGTGGGTGGCAATGGACTATGGTGACGTACTGGTGCATGTCTTTCTGCCTGATGTGCGTGATTATTATGACCTGGAGCATCTTTGGGATGACGCAGGCTTAATCCAAATTCCTGATTTGGATTAAGAGTTTTGAATTAAGAGGTAAGAATTAAGAGGTATTGCCTGACGGCAAGTAAGAAGTAAGAATTTTAAGAATTATATAAGACGTTGGAACAGAAAAACAAACAGAATAATAAGCCCCAGATGAATATGCCGCGGTTTAACATGAACTGGATTTACGGTTTGGTGATTCTGGCATTGGGACTGCTCTACTTTACGACAGGACAGGAACAATCGAGTATCAAGACGGAGACGTCGTACTCAGACTTTAAGACCATGGTCATGAAGGGCTATGCCGACAAGATTGTGGTCAACAACTATTCGAACACGTTGCAAATGTTTGTCAAACCGGAGCATATCCGGGACGTCTTCCATCAGGGCGTGCAGCAGACGGGTAAGAATCCCAGTCTAACGGTTGCTTTCGGCAGTACCGATCAAGTGGAGCAGTTCGTCAACAAGGCCCGCGAGGAAAAAGTCTTCACTGGCAAGTTCTCGTACGACAACGCGAAGGAGAGCGATTTCCTCAGCTCGCTGCTGATGAATATTTTGTTCTTTGGTGGCATTATCGTGCTATGGATGTTTATCATGCGCCGAATGGGCGGCGGTGGTGGCATGATGGGGCCAGGTAACATTTTCAGCGTCGGCAAATCAAAAGCACAAATGTACGAGAAGGGTGGTGAACTGGGCATCACCTTCAAAGACGTAGCAGGACAGGCTGGTGCCAAGCAGGAGATGCAGGAGATTGTGGACTTCCTGAAGAATCCGCAGAAATATACCGAGCTGGGTGGAAAAATCCCCAAGGGCGCGCTGCTGGTAGGTCCTCCGGGAACGGGTAAGACGCTGTTGGCAAAGGCTGTTGCCGGCGAGGCTGGTGTGCCGTTCTTCTCGATGTCGGGTTCTGACTTCGTGGAGATGTTCGTGGGTGTGGGTGCCAGTCGTGTGCGTGACCTTTTTGAGAAGGCTAAGACGAAGGCTCCGTGCATCATCTTCATCGACGAGATTGACGCTGTGGGTCGTGCCCGTTCGAAGAATCCCGCTATGGGTGGCAACGACGAGCGTGAGAACACGCTGAACGCCCTGTTGACGGAGATGGACGGCTTCGGTACCAACAGTGGTATTATCACGCTGGCTGCTACCAATCGTGCCGACATGCTTGACTCGGCACTGATGCGTGCAGGCCGTTTTGACCGTCAGATACATGTTGACCTGCCTGACCTGAACGAGCGCAGGGAGATATTCGTCGTGCACCTGAAGCCGTTGAAGCTGGACGAGAACCTCGACATCGACTTCCTGGCCCGTCAGACCCCCGGTTTCTCTGGTGCCGATATTGCCAATGTCTGTAACGAGGCAGCCCTCATTGCTGCCCGTCACAATAGCGAAAAGGTGGGCAAACAGGACTTTCTGGATGCTGTAGACCGCATCATCGGCGGACTGGAGAAGAAGACGAAGGTGATGACTGAGGCCGAGAAGAAGTCGATAGCCATCCATGAGGCCGGACATGCTACCATCTCGTGGTTTACTGAATTTGCCAATCCGCTGGTGAAGGTGAGCATCGTGCCACGTGGCCGTGCTTTGGGTGCTGCGTGGTATCTGCCTGAGGAGCGCGTGCTGCAGACCAAGGAGGCTATGCTTGACGAGATGTGTTCGCTGCTGGGTGGCCGTGCTGCCGAGGAACTGTTTATCGGCCATATCTCAACGGGTGCGATGAACGACCTGGAGCGTACGACGAAGCAGGCCTACGGAATGGTTGCCTATGCCGGTATGAGCGACAAGCTGCCCAATCTGTGCTACTACAACCAACAGGAATATTCGTTCCAGAAGCCTTACTCTGAGACTACGGCGAAGCTGATGGATGAAGAGGTGCTGAAGATGGTGAACGAGCAGTACGAGCGTGCCAAGCAGATACTCTCTGAGCACAAGGAGGGTCATGCCCAGCTGGCTCAGCTGCTGGTGGATCGTGAGGTCATCTTTGCCGACGACGTGGAGAAGATTTTCGGCAAGCGCCCGTGGACCAGTCGTGCTGAGGAATTGCTTGAGGCTCAGATGCGTGCCGATGCTGAAGCCATGGCGGAGCGTCGTGCAAAGGAACTTGAAGCGAAAGAAAATGAAGAAGGAAAGAGTGAAGAATCGGCTGGAGCCGGTGAAGAGTGAAGAATAAATAAAACAGTTACTGCTATGAAGAATCTTATCGTTAGAACGATAACAGGCGTGATTTTTGTTGCTGCCATCGTGGCCAGTTTCATGCGCCCCGAGGCCATGGTGCTGCTGTTCAGTATTGTGACGGGTATGACCGTCTGGGAGTTCACCGGACTCGTCAATGAGTTGGAGAGGGTTTCCATCAACCGCTTTATCTGTACGGTGGCTGCCGTGTACTTCTTCTACGCTATGACGTACTTCTGCAGCGACATGTATGGCGGCATAGCCAAGAGTGTGGTATTCATCCCCTATCTGGTGACCATCATCTATCTGCTGGTGGCTGAGCTGTATGCCAAACAGACCGACCCTATCAACAACTGGGCATACACCATGCTGTCGCAGATGTATATCGCCCTGCCGTTCTCACTGCTGAACGTGCTGGCATTCACAGCAACGCCGCATGGCACCATCGCCTTCAATTTTATCCTACCCTTGTCGGTATTCGTATTCCTATGGGTCAACGACACAGGTGCTTACTGTGCAGGCTCGCTGCTGGGAAGACACAAACTGTTTCCGCGCATTTCTCCGGCGAAGTCGTGGGAGGGAAGCATCGGTGGTGCTATCTTTGTACTGGCTGCTGCTTGGTTGGTGTCCTACTATTTGGACGGTGAGATGCTGACTACCTTGGAGTGGCTGGGACTGGGTTTGGTGGTTGTCATTTTCGGTACCTGGGGCGACCTGGTGGAGAGTTTGTTCAAGCGTACCCTCGGCATCAAGGACTCTGGCAGCATCCTGCCCGGTCATGGTGGCATGCTCGACCGCTTCGACTCGTCGTTGCTGGCCATTCCTGCAGCAGTTGTTTATTTGTACACATTATCATTATTCTAATATGAAGAAACTACTAACTATTATTTTGTTCTTTGTGTGTGCTTGCCAAGCACACGCCATCGACCCCGTCAAGCAGTACGGACAACTGCAAGTGAAAGGCAGTCAACTGTGCGACCAGAATGGCAATGCCGTTATCCTGCGTGGTGTCAGTCTGGGCTGGCACAATCTGTGGCCGCGTTTCTATAACAAGAAAGTGGTGCAGACCCTGAAGCAGGACTGGCACTGCTCAGTAGTACGTGCTGCCATGGGCATCATGATAGAAGACAACTATCTGGAGAATCCGTCGTATGCCATGAAATGTATGACGCCTGTCATCGAGTCAGCCATCAAGCAGAATGTCTACGTCATCATCGACTGGCATTCGCACATCCTGAAGACGGCTGAGGCAAAGACATTCTTCGGTGAGATGGCCCGCAAGTACGGCAAGTATCCGCACATCATTTATGAGATATTCAACGAACCCGTTGAGGACAGCTGGGCAGACCTGAAGAAATATGCTGCCGAGGTGATTGGTGAAATCCGCAAATACGACTCGGACAACGTTGTGCTGGTGGGCAATCCCCACTGGGACCAGGACATCCACCTGGTGGCAGAAAGCCCGCTGGAGGGTTTTGATAATGTGATGTATACCGTGCATTTCTATGCTGCCACACATGGCGACCATCTGCGCAACCGTATGGAGGAAGCCGTAAAGAGGGGCGTCCCCGTATTTATCTCCGAGAGTGGTGCCACCGAAGCTTCCGGCGACGGCAAGATTGACCCTGAGAGCGAAGAGAAGTGGATTGAGCTGTGCGAGCGTCTTGGTGTCAGTTGGGTATGTTGGAGTATCAGCGACAAGAACGAGTCGTGCTCTATGCTGCTGCCCCGTGCTACAGCTACTGGTCCCTGGGCAGACGATGTCATCAAGGAATATGGTAAATTGGTAAAGAAACTATTACTGAAATATAATTGAGTATTATGACAAAGGAGCAAGACAAGCTTATCACTGACAATATGGGTTATGTGGTGACACTGGCCCGTCAGTATAAGAGTGAGATATTGAATACTGACGACTTGGTCAGTGAGGGTGTCATTGGCATGATGAAGGCCGCCGAGAAGTACGATGCCTCACGTGCAAAACCCTTTGTCACTTTTGCAGCACCCTATATCCGCAAAAGTATTGAGGATGCCATAGCACGTACGGCTAATGCTACTGACGTGCGATCGACTGACGAGTCGCTACCCATCGGCAGCCATAATAACTACACTCTGCTCAACGTCCTCGAGGACAAAGATGCGCCCAAGGCTGACCAAACAGTCGAGGAAAGCACGCTCAATGACGACCTGCTGAGCTGTATCGATGTGCTTAACGAGCGTGAGCATGAGGTGGTGAGCCGCTATTACGGTCTGAAAGGCTGGCGCCAAACGATGGATGAGATTGCCGAGGATATGGGGCTGAAGCGTGAGCGTGTCCGTCAGGAGCGTGACAAGGCTGTTCGAAAATTGCGCAAAGCAGCGAAAGGAGTGAAGAATGAAGAGTGAGATGAAGCGTACAACATTCTTTCTGCTTTTTTACCTATTTACTTTTTTACCTTCACAGTCGAAGGTCATCAAGGTGCTGGCCATCGGCAACAGCTTCTCTGAGGATGCCACTGAACAGTATCTCTATGAGTTGGCCAATGCCCAGGGCGACTCGCTGGTCATCGGTAACGCCTATATCGCTGGATGCAGTATTGAGCGGCACTACAACAACCTGAAAGGTGACAGTGCGCTCTACGGCTATCGCAAAATAACAGGGAAGGGCAAGTTTAAAAAAAATAAGATCACGCTGAAAAGTATCATCCGCGACGAACAGTGGGACATCATTACCTTTCAGCAGGCCAGCCACCTCTCAGGTATTCCTGACAGCTATCTCTACCTGCCACTGTTGAAACGGCTGGTGGAAAGTTATACCACCAATCTGCATATAGAATTTGTGTGGCACATGACGTGGGCCTACGCCAACGATTTTGTGTCGAGAAAATTTGCTGCCTATGACAACAACCAACGTCAGATGTATAGCGCTATCGTCAACACCATGCTCAATGTACTGCCCGGTGTCGGCATCCATCGCATCATTCCCTCAGGCATCGCCATCCAGCTGATGCGCTATCGGATGGGCGACGTACTGAATCGTGACGGCTACCATCTGACGCTGACCATCGGACGCTATACGGCAGCCTGTACGTGGTGTGAATTCCTGACAGGAAAGATAGTCGACGGCAACCCTTATTTCCCTGACACCATTACCCCTGAGGAGGCTCAGCTGTGCCAGCAGGAAGCCCATGAGGCCGTGTTTATGCAACAACAAGGCCGCTATCTGGTATTCTGATTTCTACCGAGAGACCTTCTCAGAATCTCCATTTCAAACCGAGTGTCGGATTCCAAAAGAACGTCTTGCTACTATTAGGGTCGACATTGTAAACAAAATTGTTAGACATTTCCCATTCCGTGCCGATAGACAGATGCGATGTGGCATTATACCAGAACTGGGGTTCGGTGAGGATGACAAGACAACCGTGACCGTTTGCCTTTTCGCCTCTCCAGAAGTCGATAAAGCCTGAAAACGTACACTTCCTATTCAAGAAAGAGAGGCTCCAGACGCCTGTCAGCTGGGCACTGGCAAAACTGTGGGTATTTTCATAGCTCTTAAAGATTTGTTTGTAAAGCATTTGTACCGACCACGTCTTTGAGAAATCCTCGGTATGACCGTTATAGGCTGCACCAGCGAGTGCTGCCTGCTGGAAGCTGCCGTTACGGCTCAGTCCACCGTCATACTCCACATGGGCAGCAAACGGCGACTGTTTGCCCAGTGTCAGCTCACGGGAAATCTCCGTGTAGGCACTCTCAGCAAAGTGCCTGCTCAAGTCGATGTCGACAAAGTAGAACCATGAACCCCACTGGTCGGCCTTGAACTGCTCGAGGGTGATGGTTACCTTTGCACGTCCAGCTTCCTCACCTGTGTAGATGTTACGTCCAAAGTCGTAGTGCAACTGGATGTTCTGCGCCTGAACAGTCAATGCTAAGATTACTGTCATTACTATAGTCAAACACTTTTTCATCTGATATTAAAAATTTAATGTTAGAACAATGGGGCTATATATTTCATGAGGAACTTCTCTTCTTACTTAACTTCTCTATCATGATACGAGCAGCTTCATCAGGAGCATGACTGTCGCCCAACAGACGATGAACCCCTTGGTAGTCGTCCAGTATACGCTGACGCTCAGTTCCTCCTGGCAAGATGGCATCCAGTTCGCGACGGATGTTCTCAACGCTGAATGTCTCAGCAACGAGTTCTCGCACCACTTCCCTGTTTGCAATGAGGTTGACCAACGACACCCATTTGACCTTCAGGACGTGCCGTTTCAGGAATCCAATCAGTCGGGGCAGTGGTGTCTTGTAACATACCACCTGCGGCACACGGAACATACAGGTTTCGAGGGTTGCCGTGCCACTGGTGACTAGGGCTGCCGTCGCCTGGGCAAGCAAGGGGTACGTCTCGTTCATCACCAGCCGGACATCAGTACCGGCAAGGAAAGGCTCGTAGTATGCCTGTTCGATAGATGGCGCTCCAGCCAGCACCATGTCGTACTGCCCTGCAAGATGCCTGGTAGCCTCAATCATGGGCGGCAGGTTATCCTTGATCTCCTGCTTCCTCGACCCTGCCAATAGAGCGATTGTTGGCCTTTGGCTGTTAGCTGTTGGCTGTTGGCTGTTGGCAGATAGAAATTCTCGCACTTCCTGAGCAGTTGGGTTGCCCACATAGTGGATGGGATAGTGGTGCTTCTTCTCGAAGAAGTCCACCTCGAATGGCAAAATGGAAAAGAGCTCGTCGACGTCGCGCTTGATATTCTTGATGCGATATTCCTTCCAGGCCCATATTTTGGGAGAGATGTAGTAGTAGACTTTAGGGGAAGGCTGATGGCCGACGGATGTAGGCTGATGACGAAGGGCATGAACGAACTTGGCTATCTTCAAATTAAAACCCGGATAGTCTACAAGGATGACGACATCCGGCTGCCATTGCCTGATGTCCTCCTTGCACATCCTCATATTCCTGAGAATGGTGGGCAGATGCAGCAAGACGGGAATGAAGCCCATATAGGCCAAGTCACGATAGTGCTTGACCATCGTGCCACCCACGGCAGCCATGAGGTCGCCGCCAAAAAACCGGAATTCAGCCTCGCCGTCCTGTTTTTTCAGCGACTGCATCAGGTGTGATGCATGTAGATCGCCACTGGCCTCACCAACAATCAGATAATATTTCATCTCTTCCTCTAACTACTTTATCTTCCTTTATCTCCCTTTATCTTCCTCTATCTCCCTCAAACTTCTTTAACTCCTCAAAAGCCTCATAGGCAGTCACGTCAATACGTGTAGGCGTAATGGCCACATAACCATGGTCCAAAGCCCAACGGTCTGTATCCTCAGCCTCAGGCTCATCGTTCTGGTAACACCCCACCATCCACCAGTAGTCGTAGCCGCGAGGATGGTGACATTTCGTCGTCTCATTATACCACGTTCCCCGTGCCATCCTACAGATGCGGACACCTTTGAATGACTGAGGGCTGAAGTCTGACGGCTGAGATTCCAACAAGGGGAAATTGACGTTCAGACAGACACCCTGCGGCAGTCCATCCTTCAACACCTGCTGCGTCATTTGGCGGATATATGGCTCCAAGGGTGTAAAGTCAGCATCAGCACGATAGTCACAGATGGAGTATGCAATGCTGGGAATATACTTCATACAGCCTTCCAGCGTAACACCCATCGTACCTGAATAGTGGGTATTAACCGAGGCATTGTCACCGTGGTTGATACCTCCGATGACCAAGTCGGGCTTACGCTCGCAGAGGTTTGCCAGAGCCATTTTCACACAGTCTACCGGTGAGCCATTGCACGACCATATCTGCACACCCTCCTCCTGACGCTGCAACGTCAGTGTCAGCGGCATAGTAGCCGAGAAAGCACAAGCCTGTCCGCTACGTGGTCCGTCAGGAGCGCACACCAGCACATCGCCGTATTCGCGCACCATTCTGACCAGTTCATTGATGCCTTTCGCCTGGTAGCCATCATCGTTCGAAACTAATATCAGTGGTTTCATAAGAATCTTCAATTTGGGTGCAAAGATACAAAATATATTTAAATTATCTATACCATTTGCCTTTTTTCAATTATTATTTGTAACTTTGCACCCTATTATATATATTAGTCAAGATAGATTATGGGAAAGATTATTGCATTGGCTAACCAGAAAGGTGGTGTAGGAAAGACAACAACAACCATCAATCTGGCAGCCTCATTAGCTACTTTAGAGAAGACCGTACTGGTAGTTGACGCAGACCCGCAGGCTAATGCCTCAAGTGGTCTGGGCGTGAATCTGCAAGAGGTGGAAACGTCTCTCTATGAGTGCATTATCAACAAAGAAGACGTACGCGACGCCATTTATACAACGGATATCGACGGACTGGACATCATCCCCAGCCACATCGACCTGGTGGGTGCAGAGATAGAGATGCTGAACCTGCCCAACCGTGAGAAAATCATCGAGCAGATACTGGCTCCAATTCGCAACGACTACGACTACATCCTGATAGACTGTTCGCCATCGTTGGGCCTCATCACAGTGAATGCACTGACAGCCGCCGACTCTATCATCATTCCTGTGCAGTGCGAATACTTTGCGCTGGAGGGTATCTCGAAGTTGCTGAACACCATCAAAATCATCAAGCAGCGTCTGAACCCGAAGCTTGAGATTGAGGGTTTCCTGCTGACCATGTACGACTCGCGTCTGCGGTTGGCCAACCAGATTTACGACGAGATGAAGCGTCACTTCCAGGAGTTGGTGTTCAAGACCGTCATCCAGCGTAACGTGAAGGTGTCCGAGGCTCCTGGTCATGGTCTGCCGGTCATTTTGTATGATGCTGAGTCGACAGGTGCCAAGAACCATCTGGCATTAGCCAAGGAGATCATCAACAAGAATGCATAAGGCGTTTTATGAATTGAGAAATGAAAAGTGAATTATGGCAGTAAAGAAGAAATATGACCGTAATGTGCTGGGACGCGGCTTGGACGACATCGGAATAGGCCGTGGACTGGACGCACTGATTGATACTGCTGCTGAGGTAAAGACCGAAGGCAGTTCAAACCTGAACGAGATAGAGATTAGTCAGATAGAGCCTAATCCTAACCAGCCTCGCCGTGAGTTCGACCAGGATGCCCTGCAGGAGCTGGCCTCCAGTATTCGAGAACTGGGCATCATCCAGCCCATCACCCTACGTAAGATGGCTGGCGAGAAGTACCAGATCATTGCCGGTGAGCGTCGTTGGCGTGCCTCGCAGTTGGCTGGACTGGCTAAGATTCCCGCCTATATCGTCACCGTTGAGGACCAGAACGCCATGGAAATGGCACTGGTGGAGAATATCCAGCGTGAAGACCTCAATGCCATTGAGATTGCCCTGGCCTACCAGCATCTGGCCGAGGAGACAGGCATGACGCAGGCCAAGATTTCGGAGCGTGTAGGCAAGAGCCGTGCTGCCGTCACCAACTACATGCGTCTGCTGAAATTGCCTGCTCAGGTACAGATAGCCCTAAAGAACCACGAGATAGAGATGGGACATGCACGTGCCTTGTTGGCCATTGACAGTCCCTCGCAGCAAATCAAGCTATTCAAGGAGGTTCAGCAGCAGCACCTGTCAGTACGCAAGGTGGAGGAGCTGGTACAGGCCCTGAAGAATGGCGACGACGTGAAGACCGCCCGTGGCAAGGTGGCTGCCAAGAGTCAGCTGCCCGAGGAGTTCAACATCCTCAAGGACCGTTTGTCGCAGTTCTTCCAGACGAAGGTGCAGATGACGTATTCGGCAAAGGGAAATGGTAAAATCAGCATCCAGTTCGACAACGAGGATCAACTGGAGCACATCATGAATGCACTGGACAGAGCAAATGGTTAGAATACTGGTGACTATCGTGCTGATGGTGGCTTGTCTCGCAGAGGGCCAGGCCCAGAAGGAAATCGGAAAGGTTATCCTGCTGGAGACGGGTGACACCATTGGCAGCGTCATCGTCCGCAACGACTCTGTGCACCGTATACTTGCACCCTTAGACTCGATGGCGGCCGTTGACGCCAAAGCCTTGGGCGACGAACTGGCTGACACGACATCGGTGATGGTGGGCAAGAAAAGTCGCAAACAAAGAGTGAAACGCGACTGGAACACATGGACGCCCGATCCGCAGCGTGCCCTGTGGCTGGCTCTGGTACTGCCAGGAGCAGGACAGATATACAACCGCAAATATTGGAAGCTGCCCATTATCTATGGCGGATTCATTGGGTGCATCTACGCCCTGACATGGAACAACATGATGTACAAAGACTATTCACAGGCCTACCTCGACATCATGGACGACGATCCGGCGACGGCGTCGTATAACAAGTTCCTGCATCTGGGCCGACAGATAACACCTGAGAACGAGCCGAAGTACGCCAAGATATTCAAGAGCCGAAAGGACAAATACCGTCGTTGGCGCGACTTGAGTTTCTTTGTCATGATAGGTGTCTATGCACTCTCGGTGATCGATGCTTACGTGGATGCCGAACTATCGGTGTTCGATATCTCGAAGGATCTGAGTCTGAAAGTAGGGCCGACGGTATTACCTACCCATAGCGGCGGCAGTCCGTTAGAAGCCCAGACGTTGGGGGTGAATTGCAAGTTAGAATTTTAAATTAAGAAGTTAGGGAAGATATGAGAAAGAACAGTATATTTGAATGGAAAGTGAAGACAGGAATGGTAAGAGTGGTACTCTTTTACCTTTTTACCCTTTTACCGTTAACTGCTGGAGCACAGGTCGTTGTGACTGACGAAGAGGACGACGAGGAGGAAGAAGTGATTGCTGTCGACGAGGACGAGATTGTGGTGACCGACCAAGAGGGCAATGAGGAAGTCATTGAATTCCCTGAGGCCATGACATACGACCTCGACTCGCTGCTCAACCTGTATATGTCGCAGACCTATCTCAGCGAGGACAACGACTGTAACATGCGTGACGTGAATCCCACCTACAGCAAGGAAGAGTATATCGAGCGTCTCAGCCGTCTGCCGACCGTGATGGAGATGGCCTACAACGACGTCGTACAGAAATTCATCGACCGCTACAGTGGCCGTCTGCGCCATAGCATCAGCTACATGCTGGGAGCCTCGAATTTCTATATGCCCATCTTCGAAGAGGCCCTGGAAATGTATCAGTTGCCCCTGGAGCTGAAGTATCTGCCCATCATCGAGTCAGCGCTCAATCCGAAGGCCGTCAGCCGTGTGGGCGCCACGGGTCTGTGGCAGTTCATGATTGGCACTGGCAAACAATACGGTCTGCAGGTCAACTCGCTGGTCGACGAGCGTCGCGACCCTGTAAAGTCCTCATATGCCGCAGCACGCTACCTGAAGGACCTGTATCGCATCTTCGGTGACTGGAACCTGGTCATTGCCGCCTACAACTGTGGCCCGGAGAACATCAACAAAGCCATCCACCGTGCCAACGCCTCGACTATTCGTAACACAGCCGACGGCGATGCCCAGTCCCTCAACAAGGACTACTGGCACATCTATCCCTACCTGCCTCGTGAGACACGTGGCTACGTGCCGGCATTCATTGCAGCCAACTATATCATGACCTACTATTCTCTCCATAACATCTGCCCCATGACTACCCGTCTGCCTGCCAAGACCGACACCGTCATGGTAAAACGCAACATGCATCTGGAACAGGTGGCTGAAGTGGTAGGACTGAACATCGACCTGCTACGCTCACTGAACCCCATGTACCGTCGTGACATCGTGCCAGGCGCCACCGAACCGGCGTCGCTGCGACTGCCCCTGACCGAGACCACGCGTTTCCTTGACCTGGAGGATTCGGTGTATAACTACCGTGCCGACGAGTTGTTGACCAAGCGTGCCGAGGTGGAGGTGAACGATGACGTACCTACCTACTATCACAAGAGCAAGCGCTATGCCCGTGGCAAGAAAGGCCGCTACAGCCGTCGCAATGCCCGTGCCGGCAGGCAACATGCCCGTGCTGGCAAACACAAGGGCCGTGCCGTCAGCAGCAAACGCTCATCCCGAGCAGGCAAGAAGCGTGCTACAGCACCCAAGAAGCGCAAAGCAGCATCAAAGAAAAGAAGGAGGAGATAATTGAGAATTGAGAATTGACAATTGAGAATTGACAATTGAGAATTGACAATTAATATGGACGAGGAAATCAGACGCGAAGAAGCTGACGAGAAAATGGTGAGCGAAGCCTTCCAACACCTGTTGGACAGCTATCTGAAGTCACGCCACCGCAAGAAGGTGGACATCATCACAAAGGCATTCAACTTTGCACGACAGGCACATAAGGGGGTCCGCCGACTCTCTGGCGAGCCATATATCATGCACCCCATTGCTGTGGCGCAGATAGCCTGCGAAGAGGTCGGGCTGGGGTCGACCAGCATCTGTGCCGCCCTATTGCACGACGTCGTAGAAGACACAGACTATACCACCGAGGACCTGTCGAACATCTTCGGTCCGAAGATAGCTCAGATTGTCGACGGACTGACGAAGATCAGCGGCGGCATCTTTGGCGAGCAGGCTTCTGCCCAGGCCGAGAACTTCAAGAAGCTGCTGCTCACGATGAGCGAGGACATCCGTGTCATCCTCATCAAGATTTGCGACCGTCTGCACAACATGCGCACCCTGGAGTCGCAGCCTGCCAACAAGCAGTATAAGATTGCCGGTGAGACACTGTATATCTATGCTCCACTGGCCAACCGCCTGGGATTGTATAAGGTTAAGTCTGAGCTTGAGAACCTCTCGTTCCAGTACGAGCATCCGGACCAGTTCCAGCAGATTAAGGATAAGCTGAAGAATACTGAAGTTCAGCGCCATGAGCTGTTCGACCAGTTTACGGCACCCATCGAGGAGGAGCTGAAGAAGATGGGCATCAACTACCAGATCAAAGAGCGTGTAAAAACCCCCTACTCTATTTGGACGAAGATGCAGAACAAGCATGTCACCTTCGAGGAAATCTACGACATCCTGGCTGTCCGTATCATCTTCACACCCAACAACCGCGAGGAGGAAATCAACGAGTGCTTCAACATCTATGTCGCCATCTCGAAAATCTACAAGAGCCATCCTGACCGTCTGCGCGACTGGCTCAGCCATCCCAAGGCCAACGGCTATCAGGCGCTGCACGTCACGCTGATGTCCAAGCAGGGACGCTGGATAGAGGTACAGATACGCTCTGACCGCATGGATGAGATAGCCGAACAGGGTCTGGCCGCCCACTGGAAATACAAGGAGGGCGAGGAAGACGAGGAATATACCGAGGACGAGGCCGAGCTGAACGACTGGCTGCGCACCATCAAGGAGATTCTCGACGACCCCCAGCCCGATGCTATGGATTTCCTCGATGCCATCAAGCTCAACCTGTTTGCATCCGAGATATTCGTCTTCACGCCCAAGGGTGAAATCAAGACCATGCCAACCGGATGTACTGCCCTCGACTTCGCCTTCTCCATCCATACCTTCCTTGGCAGCCATTGTATTGGAGCCAAGGTCAACCACAAGCTGGTACCGCTCAGCCATAAGCTGGAGAGTGGCGACCAGGTAGAGATTCTCACCTCGAAGTCGCAGCACGTACAGCCCGCATGGATTAACTTCGTCTCCACTGCCAAAGCCAAAGCCAAGATACAGGCTGTGCTGCGCCGCGACAGCCGTGAGCTACAGAAGAAGGGCGAGGAGCTGTTGGACGAGTTCCTGAAGAAGAATGAGATAGAGAACACATTGGCCGTCGTCGACCAGCTGGCCCGTTTCCATGAGATCAGCAACCGTGAGGATTTCTTCGTTGCCATCGGCAAGAAGACCGTCCTGCTCGGCGAGAAGGATGTCGACGAGCTCCACGGCAAGGGTTCTGGCAGTGGCAAGCTCGGCTGGCGCAAGCTGGTGCCGTTTCTCGGACGTGGCAGTGGCAAGAAAGACGGTGACAACGTCGAACAGCTCAACGTTAGCGGCGAGTTTTTCACCGTTCCCGATAAGTTCAACCGCAAGAAGCCCGTCTACATTGCCGAAGAGAATATCGGTCAGTACAAGTTCAAGCACTGCTGCCACCCCATCCCCGGTGACGACATCCTCGGCTACATTGACAACCGCCGTCACATCGAGATTCATAAGCGTGCCTGTCCTGTTGCCGACAAGTTGAAGAGCAGTTTCGGCAACCGCATCCTCGATGCCAAGTGGAACATGCACAAACTGCTGTTCTTCGATGCGACCATTCGTTTGCAAGGCATTGACCGAATGGGTATCCTGGTCGACGTGTCACGCGTCATCACATCTCAGATGAGCGTCAACATCCACCGTCTTACCATCGGTTCTGAAGAGGGAGTCTTCGACGGCAGCATCGAGTTGCGCGTCCACGACCGCGACGACGTTCGTGCCATCATCGACGAGCTGAAGAAGATCGAGGGCATTCAGGAAGTGACACAGATTATGTAGAAATTAAAAATTAGAAATTAGAAATTATGATATGCTTGAATCCTCAAATGCGGGCGGAAACAAAAATAATTTCTGGCTAATTTCTGGTAATTTCTTTCCCTCAAAAAATCTGGCTAATTTCTGTTTAAAAGTTCAATGTTTATGAAAAGAGTATTCGTTTTCTGTTTGATGTTCGTTTGCATCCTTTCTGTATACGGTGCCAATCCCTACGACAACCCCGACACCATCGTCGTGGCTCGTGACGGCACAGGTCAGTTCCGCAATGTGTCAGAAGCCATTGAGGTCTGCCGTGCTTTCATGGACTACCACAAGGTTATATATATAAAGAAAGGTACGTATAAGGAGAAAATCATCATTCCCCAGTCGCTCACCAACATCGAGCTTTGTGGCGAAGACCGCGACCAAACCATTATCACCTGGGACGACCACGCCAACATCATCTATCCCGCCACTGGCACAGGCATGGGCACGTTCCGCACCTACACCTTGCGCATCGACGGTAGCAGCATCACGCTGAAAGACCTCACCATCGAGAACAACGCCGCCCGACTGGGACAGGCCGTAGCCCTGCAGACCAATGGCGACCGTCTCACCTTCCTGAACTGTCGGTTTCTGGGACATCAGGACACCGTCTACACCGGCAATGCCCGTACCCGCCTCTACTTTAACGCCTGCTACATCGAGGGCACCACCGACTTTATCTTCGGCCCCTCCACGGCATGGTTCGAGCAATGTCACATTCACTGCAAGGCCGACTCCTACATCACTGCCGCTTCCACACCTCAGGACGTGCCCTACGGTTACATCTTCAACCGTTGCACCGTCACCGCCGACCCTCACGTCACCAAGGTCTATCTGGGTCGTCCCTGGCGTGACTACGGCTACACCCTCTTCATGCACTGCGAGCTGCCCATCCAAAT
Organism: Prevotella sp.; assembly: GCA_016286995.1. Taxonomy (GTDB): domain Bacteria; phylum Bacteroidota; class Bacteroidia; order Bacteroidales; family Bacteroidaceae; genus Prevotella. Next base: position 19,782 of record JAEEVA010000024.1, on the reverse strand, counting down.
ACGTCCTGAGGGCTGGCACAACTGGCAGAAGGAGCGCGAGCAGACCGCCCGCTACTTAGAGTACGACAACCATGGTCTCGGTGCCGCCACCACCCAGCGTGTTGCCTGGAGCCGTCAGCTCACCAAGAAGGAGGCTCAGCAGATTACCCTTGAGCGCGTGTTCAGCATCAACGACACCTGGGTGCCCTGACCCCATATTAATTATAACAAATGGACTACCCTAAGTAGTCCATTTGTTTTTTCAGTGCCTGCAAGTCGTTGCGGATGTCGAGCAGTCGGGTCAGTACCTCCGCTCGCCGGTCGGCTCCATCGCGGTTGTTGTTGATAATCTTCTTGGCAGCCGCCAGTTTGAAGCCACGCACCTTCACCAGATTATGTATCAGGCGAATCTGGTCGATATCCTTCTCCTGATATTGGCGTATCTTGGCCGGACCACTCGTTTTCGGCTTCAGAAACGGGAACTCCTGTTCCCAATAGCGTAGCGTACTCTCGTTGAGTCCGAACATTTCGGCCACTTCCTTAATGGAGTGATAGCGTTTCAGATTCTTATCCAGATTCAGTGCCATATTTTTTGACCTTTAACCCTTAACCTTAGTCCTTAGATCTTAGACCTTTGACCTTTAACCTTACAATCACTTACCTGCGTTTTCGGCATCGATAGCCTTGATTTTGTCGCGTACCAACTGAACTTCGTCACGAAGCTTCTGCACCTTGCGGTTCATCTCGTCAATCAGCGAGTTGCCCTTCTTTGACGATGCATTGAGGAATCCGAGGTTGTTCTCGTAGGTCTGTACCTCCTGCTTCAGCTGTTCGTACTGGCGCATCAGACGGGCACGCTCGTTGTCGAGGGCGTCGCCACCCCGCTCAGCCACCTGCTTCAGGTTGTCCTTGAACTTCGACAGACGGCGCTTGGCCACAGAGATGTTCAGGTCTTTGTAGAGCTTGTCGAGAACGGCATGGTATTCCTCATACAGCTTGTCCTTCTCCTTGAACGGCACGTGACCGATGGCCTGATACTGCTCCACCAGCTTCTGTACCTTCTCCTGCAAGCCCTCGCCAGCCTCGGCAGCAGCAGCCTTCAGCTGTTCGATGACGTCGCGCTTCTTAGCCAGGTTCTCACGCTCTTCGTTGCGTGTGCCGGCACCGGCGGCATTGCGAGCCTCAAAGAACTTATTGCAAGCGCCAAGGAACTCTTCCCACAGCTGGTCACCAAGTTTCTTGGGAACCATACCGATGGTTCTCCATTCCTTCTGCAGGTTGATGAGCTTGTCGCTGGTCGATTTCCACTCAGTGCTATCCTGCAAGGCCTTGGCTTTCTCGATGAGGGCACGCTTCTTATCGGCATTCTCCTTGTAGCTGTCCTTCAGCGAGCGGAAGAACTCGGTCTTGCTGGCAAAGAACTTATCGCAAGCAGCACGGAAGCGCTCAAAAATTTTGACGTTCATCACCTTCGGAGCGAAGCCGATGCCGCGCCATTGTTCCTGGATTTCCAGGATTTCCTTGGTATGACGTTCCCAATCGCCTGTATTCTTGTTTTCTTCGGCTATGATAGCCTCCACCTTCTCGCAGAGCTCCGTCTTACGTGCCAGGTTCTCTTCTTCCTTGGCACGCAGACCGTCGTAGTGCTGCTGGTGGCGCTTGTTGATGACCGTCGAAGCAGCCTTGAAGCGCTGCCATATCTCCTCACGCAGCTCCTTGTTGACGGGACCAATCTCACGATACTCCTGATGCAACTTCTGCAACTGGTGGAAGGCGCTGATGACGTCAGGCTCATCGGCCAGTTTCTCAGCAGCCTCACAGAGTTTGGTCTTCAGTTCGAGGTTCTTCTTGAAGTCGTACTCGCGGGCCTCACTGTTCAGCTTCAGCAAATCATAGAACTGCTCGACATACAGCTGGTAGTTACGCCACAGCTCATTGGCCTTTTCAGCGGGGACGTTCTTGATTTCGCGCCACTCATCCTGCAGTGCCTTGAACTCCTTGAAGGTCTTATTGGCCTCCTCGGGCGAGGTAATCATTGTCTTAATCTTCTCGATGATGGCCAGTTTCTTTTGCAGGTTCTCCTGCTTCTCCTGCTCCTGTTCGCGGAACAGTTGCTGGCGCTTTTCCTTGATGATGACCATCTCAGCCTTGAAAGCCTCCTCTTCTTCATCAGGCGTGATTTTATACTGTTCGGGATCGCCGCCGCCGTCAATGTATTCCTTCAGCTTTGCCTCGCGCTCAGCAATATGCAGCTTATAGAAGGCCGTCTTCAGGTAGTCCACCTCCTCCTTCTGGAAAGGCTCCTCGCCGTGCGCTATCTCACGCACGCGCTCCAACACTTCCTTCTTCGTCTGATACTGCTTACGCTCAACCGGCTCAGCTTCCTGAGTTTCCTCTGCCTTGGGCTGTTCGGCCTCCTGAGATTCCTCAGCCTTCTGGGGCTGTTCGGCTTCCAGGGGCTGCTCAGTTTCCTGAGGCTGCTCTGTAGCGGTTTCCACGTTGCTTTCCACGCTCTGTTCTTCAGTCTGAAGAACGCTTTGTTCTAGGGTCTGCTCCTCGATGGGAGCTTTTTCTTGAGAGTCCATCATCGTTGTTAACAATTTGACAATTTACAATTTTACGATTTCCAATCCACAAAGGTAACCATTTTTCTTTGACCTTTGGCCTTTGGCCTTTGACTTTTATGATTTGTTAACCATTCAATGTTCAATTGTCAATTGTCAATTGTCAATTATCAATTCTAAATCAGTCTCTTGTGGCGGAAGACAAGCAGCGAGACAACTGATATGAGCACAGAGATGATGATGGCGACGACAAAGCCCACAGGGCTGTTCTCCATGCCATTGATAAGGTTCATGCCGAAGAACGAAGCCACCAACGTAGGCAACATCAGGATGATGGTCACCGAGGTCAGCGTACGCATGATTGTGTTCATATTATTATTGATAATCGACTGGTAGGTATCCATCGTCGACTCAAGAATGTTCGAATAGATGCTCGTCGTCTCGCGGGCCTGCGTCATCTCGATGTTAACGTCCTCAATGAGGTCGGCGTCCAACTCGTCAATCTGCAGTTTGAATTTCAGTTTCGACAGCAGCGTCTCGTTGCCGCGGATACTGGTGTTGAAGTACGTCAGCGAGTCCTGCAGCCGACTCAGACCTATCAGCGACTCGTTGTTCACCTCGCGGTCCAGGTTGCGCTTGGCCTTGTCGATGAGCATCGATATCTGTTTCAGACGCTTCAGGTACCACACGGCCGACGAGAGGAACAGTCGGAAAATCATGTCGACATAGTCGGTAAAGCCCTCGCCGCGCTTCTGCTGGAAGCTGACGAAATCAATCATCATGTTCGTCTCGTAGTAGCACACCGTGATGGTCACGTCGCGCTTGTGTATGATACCCAACGGCACCGTCGTATACGGTGTTCGAGAGCGCACCTCCTTGACGTATGGTATACGCAGGATGATGAGCATCCATCCGTCGTCATACTCGTAACGGGCACGCTCGTCGGTATCGCTGATGTCGGAGAGGAAATAGTCGGGAATCTTATACTCCTCCTCCAGCAGTTGCTGGTCTTCTTCTGTCGGACACGTCACCTGTATCCAACAATTTGGCTGCCATTCGTTGATTTGGCTCAGCCCTCCTTGGGTGTTCCAGTAGGTCTTCATTGTTGCTAATCCTTTAAATAATTGACAATTGATAATTGATAATTGACAATTGAATACTTTTTAGCGGCAAGAGGATTAGCGGTCTTGCCTGCTGTTCCCCTGCCTTACGAATTGTAATGATTCGCCGGGTAGTCGTCCATTTTTGTTATTACAAATTTAGTTGTTTCACACTTTTCGACTGCAAAGGTACGAAAAAAAAATTGATAATTGACAATTGATAATTGAAAATTTGCTTCCACCCGCTATTTTTCTCAATTCTTAACTATTTCCGCCTTTTCTCTTTTTGAAGGAAGCGATAAAAAATACGGAAAAAGCGTGAAAATCAGAAATAATTCGTATATTTGCAACCAAATAGCAATAACTATTAAGTATATACTCCCCTAAAAGAGAAAAAATTGAAAACTATAAAACAAACCACATCGTTCCTACTGCGGACACTCTGTCTGGCATCCTTGCAATGCGGGATGCCGGCCACAGCAGCTTGGGCGCAGAGCCCGTCGTCCGCAACAGCTCAGCATCAGAGCGACACCACAAAGGTGAGTATCAACAACTATTACGGCGACAGCCCCACGAAGACTGACGCCCCTAACACCGTGACCCGCGAGAGGATGAACAAAGGTATGATTACCAACTCCCTCGACGCCCTCAGCGGTCAGGCCGCAGGTGTGCAGGTGCAGTCGGGCGGCAACCACGAGGCCATGCTGTCGGCCGTACGAGTGCGTGGCACCACTTCCCTCACAGGTGGCAACGACCCGCTGGTGGTCATCGACGGTGTGCAGTCGGACATCGTCACGCTGAGCACCATCTACCCCGCCGACATCGAGAGCTTCACCATCCTGAAGGACGCCTCGGAGACGTCGCAGTATGGTAGCCGCGGTGCTGCCGGTGTCATACAGGTGGTGACGAGCAAGGGTAAGGCCGAACAGTTCCACATCGCCTACGACGGCAGCGTGGGTTTCGAACACACCTACAAGAATCTCCATATGCTCAACGCCAACCAGTTCCGCCAGGCTGCCAGCAGTCTGGGCATGGACATCATCGACAAGGGCGCCAACACCGACTTCACCGAAGCACCCCTCCGCACGGGTTTTGTGCAGAACCACCACCTGGCATTCGGAGGCGGTTCGGAGACCGCCAACTATCGTGCCTCCATCAGCATGACCGACCACAAGACAACGGTGAAGAACTACAACCTGCGCAACTACATTGCCAAGCTCGACCTGCATCAGAAGGCCTTCGACAACCATCTGACGGTGGACCTCGGCGTGCTGGGTACCCTGCAGGACAACAACGTCATCCCCTTCAGGCAGAAACTGTTCTATTCAGCTGCCACCTTCAATCCCACCTTCCCGGCAGGCAGCAACGCCTCTGGCGGCTACGACGACGTGACCGAGGCCTGGTGGATCAACAATCCCTACGCCCTGCTCACCATGCAGGAGGACGAGGACAACGCACACTTCAATGTCCACGCAAAGGCCAAAATCGATTTGGGCTACGGACTCACGCTGACCGCCTTTGGCAGCTATTCATATACTGACATCGGCAACGCCCACTACTACCCCACCTACGTGTGGAGCCACGGCGAAGCCTATCAGGGCGACAGGAAAGCCGTTGAACTGCTGGGCAATATCGCCTTGAACTGGAGGGGGCGGATAGTAGAGCGTCACCAGCTGGAACTGTTAGGACTGATAGAGGGAGGCAGGGATAAGGACAAGGGCTTCTATGCCACCTCGTCGAACTTCAATACCAACGACTTCGGCTACGACAACCTCTCGGCAGGAGCCATCAGACCGTGGGAAGGCACCAACTCCTACAACTACAGTTCGAGTCTGATGTCCTACCTGATTAAGGCACAGTACACCTACAACGACCGTTATACACTTAACGTCAGCACCCGTCTTGACGGTTCCTCGAAGGTGGGCAAGAATAACCGCTGGGACTTCTTCCCGTCTGTCAGCAGCGCCTGGAACGTGACGAAGGAACCATGGATGACACCGCTGAAGCGATACATCTCGAAGCTCAACCTGCGTGTGGGTTACGGTAAGAGCGGTAACCTCGGAGGCATCGACGCCTTCCTGTCGCAACAGCTCATCCGCCCCAACGGCGTAGTGAGCGTGGGCGGTATGCCTACCACCACGTTGGGCATCATACGCAACGCCAACCCCGACCTGAAATGGGAAATCAAGCGCACCTTCAACGTCGGTCTGGACATGGCCTTCTGGGACAGCAGAATCGTGCTGACGGCCGACTTCTACACCTCGCGCACGTCGGACATGCTCTATAACTACACCGTACCCGTACCACCCTTCACCTACGACCACCTGCTGGCCAACCTCGGCAAGATGCGCAACCACGGTTTGGAGATTGGCTTCGGCATCACACCGCTGAAGAGGCAGGACATGGAGCTGAACATCAACATGAACTGGACCTTCGAGCGCAACAAGCTCGTGACCCTCAACGGCTACTACCAGGGACAATACCTGACGGCCCCCGACGTGCAGGGCATCAGTGGACTCTACGGCGCCGGCTATCACGGAGCCAGCGATGTGTGCTTCCAGATAGTGAGCCAGACGCTGGGCGTGTTCTATCTGCCCCACTGCAAGGGTTTTACCATAGCAGAAGACGGTTCGAAACGCTACGACCTGACAACGGAGAAATACATCTGCGGACAGGCAACGCCAAAGGCGACGATGGGTTCCAACTTCGCCTTCCGCTACAAGCAGTTCGACATCACGATGCAAGTAAACGGCGCCTTCGGCCACAAGATCTATAACGGTACGTCGCTGGCCTACATGAATATGGCCTCGCTGCCCAACTATAACGTGATGGAGGGCGCACCCGAGATGAACATCCAGGACCAGGACATCAGCGACTACTGGCTGGAGCGTGGCGACTACGTCAACATCGACTATGTCACGCTGGGTTGGAACGTACCCGTCCGCTCCCGATACATCAGCAAGCTGCGCGTGGCCTGCTCCGTCAACAATCTTGCCACCATCACCTCCTATTCGGGCCTCACGCCCATGATCAACTCAACGGTAGTCGATTCGACACTCGGCGTCGACGACAAGCGCACCATCCCACCCTACCGCACCTATTCACTGGCACTGAGCGTACAGTTCTGAAGAATTGAAGAATTGAAGAATTGAAAATGAAGAATTGAAAATGAAGAAATATATATCCCTCTGTCTTATCATCGCACTCACGTCGTGTTCGCTCGACGAGACACCAAGCAGCGAGCTGCCCGAGAGCGTTGCCTACACATCTGTAGAGAACCTGTATCTCAACACCGTCGCCACCTTATATAATTACGTAGGCGGGTACGAAGACGGCCAGGGACTGCAAGGCACCAACCGAGGCATCTACGACCTGCAGACCTTCGGCAGCGACGAAGCCATGATACCCCTGCGTGGCGGCGACTGGTACGACGGCGGCCTGTGGGAGGCCATGTATAAGCACTCATGGACTGCCGGTCACGACCTGATGAAGAACTCGTGGCTATACCTTTATAAGGTCATCACGCTGTGCAACAGATCGCTGGAGACCCTCGACACCTACAAAGACCTTGCCGGCGAAGTGAACCATCGCACATGGACAGCAGAGGTGAGAGCGCTCCGGGCCATGTACTACTGGTATCTCATCGACCTCTTTGGTGATGTGCCCTTAGTGACCAACAGCAACGTGTCGATGAACGAGGTGAAACGCGAGAAGCGCGCCGTGGTGTTCAAATTCTGCGAAGACGAGCTCCTCGCCGTCGTCAACTTCCTGTCCGACGAGAACAGCACCCGCGAGGGCGACTACTACGGACGCATCACGCAACCCGTGGCATTCTTTATCCTGGCTAAACTGATGCTGCAGTCGGAAGTTTACACCGGTGTGCCACGATGGGCCGACTGCATCAGCTATTGCGACAACCTGGAATATATGGGTTATAGCCTCGAACTGGCCTACAGCTCTAACTTCCTTGTCTACAACCAGAACTCCAAGGAGAACATCTTCACCATCCCGATGGACAAGAACCTCTTCTCCAACCAGCAGCAGAACATCATCCGTTCCCTGCACTACCGTCATGCAGCAGCCTACGGATATAACGGCGAGAACGGTACTTGCGCCACACTGAAGACGCTGCAGGTGTTCGGCTATCCCGACAACCTGGATTCCCGTTTCATCGACTGTTACCACTTCTCATACGTCTACGGTCCGCAAGGAGAACCCCTCTACGACCGAGCTGGGAAGCCCCTGAAATACGAGCCCGACAAGGTGCTGCTCGACCTCAGCGGTTCACCATACGTAGAAACGGCAGGTGCACGCATGTACAAATACCAGTTTGACAAGAACGCCATCAAGGACGGCAAACTCGTCGACAACGACATCGTGCTCTTCCGCTATGCCGACGTGCTGCTGATGCGCGCCGAATGTAAGGAGCGACTGGGACTGGATGGCAGCGCCGACTTCAATGCCGTCAGGGCACGTGCAGGAGCCAAAGAGCGTGAATGTACCCTCGACAACCTGTACGACGAGCGCCTTATGGAACTCTGTTGGGAAGGCTGGCGCCGACCCGACATGATCCGCTTCCACCGCTATCAGTCACTCTACGACGGTCTTGACGCCATCGACGAGTCCGACGGTCACACCACCGTATTCCCAATCCCTGCCGATGTACGGGCTCTCAATCAGAATCTCACCCAAAATCCCGGGTATTAACCTTCTTAAAAATAAAACAATAAAACAATAAAATAACAAGAGGTTGGCCAGTTCAATTCTAGTTTAGTTCGACAAATGTTAATTTTGGTCTAATTCTTAGTGCTGGCGGCTTGGTTGCTCGGAGCAACCTGCCTGTTCTCTTCAAGTTTGCGCGCCGTTCTCTCGGAGTTAGTGCCGAGCAGGGTGTCGAAATCCAACACGGCGACTACGCCTTCTGCGGCACCTTCGACGAAATCAGCAAGCGCAAGGCATCTGAAGAAGGTATTTACGTCATGGGAGGCGACGACAACTGGCACCCTGTAAAAACCAGCACGTCCGACGACCGTCTGCTTGGAGCCTTCCGCGGTTTCCTGCGACTCTCAGGCGGCAACGGCGCTCCTGTCATCATCGGTCTGGAGGACGAAGAAGGCAACACCACTGCCATCATTCCCGTCACAGCCCAGACGACGGCAGACACTACCCCTGCGTCCTCCGATAAATGGTACACGCTGAGCGGCCAGCAGGTCGACGGCGTTCCCACGACCAGGGGCTTGTATATTCATCAAGGTAAAACGGTCGTAGTCAAATAAAAACGGAAAAAGTACACAAGGGACGGTTCTTTTTGTGTACTTTTTGTGTACTTAGACCAGCCGACCATAAAATAAAGAAAGCAACACCGCCGCTTCCCAAAACAGGAAAGCGGCGGTGCCTTTTAAAGAGAGACTGTGATTAGCCGTTGTTAGCGTCGTCAGGTTCATCGTTAGAGTCCTTTTTGATGCCGTTTAAGACATCGAGGTCGATGAGAGAAGCCTTGTTGCGAAGAGTCTTTGAGTCAAGGCGGTAAGTTCTCTTCATGTTAGGAAGGAAGCGGAGATGCGCCTTTTTCACATCGTCGGCAGAGAACTCGTCCTTTACCTCTTCACCTTCGCTCTCAGCGCTGAGATAGAAAGTTCCGAGGTCAGAGAACTGGACGCGCTTAGAATCGAGAAGAATGTCAATAAGACAATCACAGAGAATAGCCAATACGCCCAGGAAGGTTTCACGACCAAAGGGAGATGGGCGCTTGCAGATGAGATAGATAAACTCTTCCCATGTCAACGTTTCAGTGTAGATGAAACGTCCGTACCATTTGTTGTAAGCAGCACTCTTCGTGTTCTTGTTCTGGTACTTTTTAGTGATCATTTTCATAATAAATAACCTTTTTAGAGTAAAAAATAAAATGAATTAACACCAGCTGCTTTTGGCAGCATCCAACCGAATATTTCATCAAATTGGACACTGCAAAGGTATGGCATTTCTTTTACTCCACAAGGTGTAATGAAAACGTGGTTTCCCGTGGAAAAAAGTTTTTTCAGGAAGCCTTTTGCAACAGGGGTTCCAGCACTTTATAATAATCGGTTGCGTGGAAAATTTCACGCACTTTCAGATAATTCGGCAGGAAAGTATTGGTCTTCCAGTAGTTGTTTTCATACTTGCTGTCGCGAGGTTCGTCGTGCAAGCGCTTCCGGAAAGTGGCCATATTGCCCCTCAACCGGTTGTGCAGCGTACGCGAAGTGGCATTGATTGAAGTCATGACGTGCTTCTTGACAAACCTGTAGAACGGTGTGACACCCTTCTCTCTGAAGGTATCGCTACCCAGTCCCTCGTGTTCTACTAATATAAATAGGTATGCTACCAGTGTCACACGGTCCTTGTCATTACCTTTCAATTCTGCCGTTTGGTCAATGCCATAGAATGCCAGGCATATTTCGCGGAACGACTTCGCCAGCTGCTCCTCATCCACGAAATCGCGGAAGAGTCTCGACGGGCCACCGCCGTCCTCGTCGGGCATACTCTTGAGAATCCGTTCCATCTTTCGGGCAATCTCCACCGATGCCCAGTACAACTGCTCCATTTCTGCCCGTTGGCTGATGCCACCAGCTATATGAGTTTCAGCTCCAGACGCAGGATACGGCACTGCAGCAGACTTAATGATAGCAGTCAGCTCACGACGTTCCACAATATTCAATTCACCGTAAGCCTTCGCCCTGTACTTTTTTCGACGCGACATGCCGTCCACACTGTCTACAGGAGCCATCAGTTCCACATGTATTCCCTCTTTCCTCAGTATTTCGGCCCTATTCTTGGTCATTACACACAGCATCTTCACCTTACCGTCAGGCAAATCGGCCAACTTCAGCGTGCGCATACCAGTCTTCACGTAACTAAAGGCGCTACTTTTTTCCACCATTACGACATCCGTCGGCCTTCTCACCCTCCACTTCCGCTTCAGAGCCTTTGGCAATCCTATCTTATACTGTTCTTTTTTTATTGCTTTCATAACTTGAAGATTATAATTATCATTTACGATGGCAAAGATACGAACTTTACTCCAAACGCCCAAATATTCTTAAAAAAATAAAAACAGAAGCACCATAATTACAGAAAAAGTCCACCGTTGAGGACGATGGACCGGGACCTAATGTTTTCACAACGGAATAATCCTTATTGTGATTTGCTAAAAATTAGTGCTGCAAAGATAAACTTTTTCTTTGAATGCGCCAAATATTTCAAAAGAAATTTGTACTTTTGTAGCATAATAACTAAAAACGCAATAAATATGAAGAAAAGTATTGGTTTAGAGTATTTGCATGATGCACAAATAAAGGTCCCACGCTGTTGCGTGAGACCACAGATTCTGCGGCTTATAGCCTTGTTGTGATAAGTCACAAAATTAGTACGGGTGCAAAATTAAAGATAAAAAATCAAACTACCAAATAAAAACAAAAAAATGTCACAGAATATTTTAGGTATTGACTTAGGAACCAGTTCCATAGGTATATCACTGAGAAACCCTAACATACAAGGAAGTCTTTCAGAACAGTTGGAATACTTTTCTGTTGATGTGTTTAATTCCGGTGTCGGGAAGGATGACAAAGCGAGAGAATACTCTTATGCTGCCAATCGATCCGCAAATAGACGTACTCGCCGTCTATACGATACTCGAAGGCGAAGACTATGGAAAACTCTTGAATTATTGATAGAGTATAGTCTCTGTCCTCTTTCTATGGGATCATTGAACACTTGGAGACATTATGACAAATCTCGTGGCGGCTATTCTCGACAGTATCCTTTTGAGGAAAAGGCTTTCGAAAGCTGGATAAGACTAGACTTTAACAATAATGGAGATCCAGATTATGAAAGTCCATATCATTTACGTCGCGACCTTGTGAGTAAAATCCAACTCAACCTTGACATCCAAGAAGACCGTTATAAGCTGGGGCGAGCTCTTTATCACATAGCACAACGTAGAGGGTTCAAGAGCAGTAAAGGAAATAAGGCAGATAGTTCTGATGACCAGCAAGCGAGTACAGAAATAGCACTTAGCGAGGAATTAAAGGCATCAGAACTCAAGAAAAGCAAAAAGATAAATGAATACATGGAACAAAATGGATTCAAGACCGTTGCATGTGCTTTTGCCGATCTAATTGACAATGGAATTAGAATAAGAGCAAGTCAATATGAAGCTACGCGTTTAGATTACATGAAAGAAATAAATGCAATTTTCATGTTCCAAAACCAGCTTTCTCTTGAGTCAGACTTATACAAACGACTTTTAAGCCAAAAGAAGGGTGAGGGCACTATATTTTACAAAAAGCCATTAGCGTCGCAGAAAGGTAATGTTGGAAAATGTACTTTGGAAAAAGACAAAACGCGATGCCCTATTTGTCATCCTGTCTTTGAAGAGTTCAGGGCTCTTTCTTTCATCAACAATATTCGCTATAAAGTTTCTGCAGACACAGAATGGATAAGTCTTACTTCGGCTCAAGTAGAAAACATCTACGCCAAATTATTTACCTCAAGAGTCACTAAAACATTCAAATTCCAAGAAATAAGAACATTACTTGAACAGTCAGGATTATCACTTAGTAAAGAGAATGGTACTATTAACTACGGTGATAATGTCAGTGTGGCAGGATGCCCTATTACTGCCAGATTAATAAAACTATTTGGTAATGATTGGAATAGTATTTCCATTATTGGCAAGAAACAAAGACAAAACCAAGCTAAGCAAGAGAAGTCATTCCATATCGTCAAGCATACTGCTGAATCTATATGGAATTTCTGCTACAACGCTGACGAGCCAGAGGATGTAGAGCGTTTCTCTACGGAATGCCTTGGATGGGATACTGAGCAAACTAAGAAATTGATAAGGCTGTGGGACGATATGCAGCAAGGATATGCCATGTTAAGTCAAAAAGCAATGAGAAACATCAATCGTTTTCTGCGACTTGGTTTACGATATCCTGATGCCGTCATGTTGGCAAAAGTCCCAGAACTTCTTTTGAAATATGGCAAGAATATTGGCGACAAAGACATTTCAGACATCATAAAAGAGTACATCGAAATAATCAAAGCTAAAAACAATACATTAAAAACTTATGCCAATATTGCTAATGGGTTAATCGCGAGTTACAAATCTTTAGACTACACAGAAAGAAATGATGACCGACTATTTGATTACACCCTACAGGAAAGTGATATAGATATAGTCAAAAAAAGATGCCAAAATTTCTTTGGAGCCAACAAGTGGAACTCTTTTTCAGAAGAAGAAAAGGGCAAGGTCATCGCAGAAGTTGCTGACAGATATCAAAGTTTCTTCTACGACAGGAAAAGGGAATATATAAAAGTACCTAAGTTATCTGATGATCTATTTTCTTATCTGAAAGAAAAATGCGATGGTCTTACCGATGCTGACAAAACAAAACTGTACCATCCCTCGATGATTTCTGTTTATAGACCGATTAGTTCCTCAATCTCCGATGGTTTGCAATTAGGGTCACCTAACATGGGGAGTATAAAAAACCCTGTAGCCCTTCGCACGCTCAATATTTTAAAAAATAAGATTAATCAAATGCTTTCTTGTCATTTGATAGATCCAGAGAATACAAGAATCGTTATTGAAACTACAAGAAGAAAAGGTGATGTTCTTGATGATGCTAATGTCAGAAGAGCAATTTCGCATTATCAAACTCAGCGAGAGAACGAACGTGCTGAAATAAGCAGAATCATTACTCAATACTTTCCCGAAAGAGGTAGTGAGGAAGATATAGACAAGGCTTTATATCTCATTGAGCAACTAAAACACGATGACTGGCAAACACCCTATTTCAGAAATGAAGGAAAGAAAAAAGGGACATTCGATGGTACGTTCAGTAAATATGTTCAAAAATACAAGTTGTGGTTACAACAGGATTGCCGCTGTATCTATACAGGTAACATTATCAACATTCATAATTTGTTCAGCGATGTTGCCACTGATTTTGAACATACTATTCCTCGGAGTTTATCCTTCGACAACAGCGATGCAAACCTAACAGTATGTGATGCATACTATAACAGGAAAATAAAGCAGAATCGAATTCCAACAGAATTGGAGAATTATGATAAGGATGCTGTTATAGGCGGGAAAACATATACTGCCATAAAGCCTCGGTTAAAAAAGTGGGAAGAAAAGGTTGAACATTTAGAAAACATGGTAGACTATTGGAAGCGCAGGAGTTTATCAGCTTCTACAAAAGAAGACAAGGACTTTTGTATTGTCAATAGACATGAGTGGCAGATGGAACTAAACTACTGGAAGAACAAATTAGACAGGTTTACCAGAACGGACATTCCCGATGGTTTCAGAAATAGCCAATTAGTTGATACGGGTATCATCACACGCCATGCTATCGCTTATCTAAAAAGTGTCTTCAATAACGTTGTAGCCGAGAAAGGTTCTGTCACAGCAGATTTTCGAAAGATTCTTGGCCTACAAAGCATTGAGGAAAAGAAAGACAGAACCAAACACTCACACCATGCTATTGATGCTACCATATTAACTATTATTCCTGTTGCAGGTCTTCGGGAAGAAATTCTCAAGTTGTATTATCAAAAAGAGGAAGCACGTAAATTGGAAAAGTGGGATGAAGTAAAATATTACGAAAGATTACTTAGGGAAAAAATCTGTCAGTTAAATATCGGTGGAGGTATTTCAAATATAAATAATTTCATCAATGAGAACATACTTATAAACCACAGGAACAACGACAGGTCTCTACAGAATGCCAAACGTAGACAGAGAATAAAAGGCAAGGCTATATGGAAACTGACTTCGAAAGGAACTTATAAAGAAAGATATAGCGATGGTGATAGTATCCGTCTAGAATTATCTGCAGCAGGTAATCTTGGTGCTATTCTTTTACCTGAACGTGATGCTGATGGCAATTTTGTAAAAAAGGATGGTAGGTACCAGTACACAAAGGATGATAAAGGGCAGCCAATATATACTATAGTTCAACGAGTGGATATCAAGTCTTTCAAGAAAATTGAAGACCTTGATAAAATTATTGACCCCATTGTTCGCCAAAGCATCAAAACTACGGTTGAGCTTATCGTAAAATCCGACTCACAAAAATCACTTGCTTCTATTCTATCTGGTGATATTTGGATGAGGGACAAGAAAGGTAAAGGAGAAGAAATCAAATATAATAAATATGGCAAGACTCTTTCTCCCATCCGTCACGTCAGATGTAAGGTAGCGGCAGGGCGAGGTTTCTTAAAATTCGAATCTGCCATACCTCTACGTGAGCAGAAATATATTTCGCATAAACCACTTTTCAATTTAAATGACAGAAATCATAAGAAATATGTATATGCTCAAAACACAGGCAACTATCTTTGTCTTGTTTATGAAGGCATTTTTAAAGGAAAGATTCATAGAGAATTCGTCTTCATTAGCAGTTACGAGGCTGCTAAACTAAAGCAATTTTACAAACACGAAGGAAGTACCGACATTAACAGTTTTGAGCATCTTAAATCGAAGTTGATGCAAGAACCTGATTTTCTGAAGAAAACATTTAAACCAAGAGGGAAAGATGTCGATTGTACTCTCACTGCTATTATCAGAACTGGCGACAGAGTTTTAAAATGGAACAACACACCCGAAGAGCTCTTTGAATTAAGTAAAACCGAACTTATGAAGCGCCTTTATGTTGTGGTCAAGTTCAATGCAACTGGGGCAAATCTTATTTATTTGAACAGTCATTTGTCTGCTAATTCTGACAATTTAGAAAAACTTACAAGTAATAATTTCAACTGTTTGATAGAACATCGCGACTTTGAGATACAGTTGACTGAACAAGGAGATACTATATTATTCCATGATTAAAAAGACCCTATGTTTCAGCAATCCCGCCTACCTCTCGCTGAGAAATGAGCAACTGGTCATCAAACTGCCTGAGGTGGAAAAGGCCGACAACCTCACTGAGGACTTCAAGAAGGCTGCTGAGGTGACACGCCCCATTGAGGACATCGGAGTGTTGGTGCTCAGCCATAAGCAAATCACCATCACTTCAGGTGCGCTCGAAGCATTGTTGGAGAACAACTGCGCCGTCATCACCTGCGACTCAAAGTCGATGCCCGTCGGACTTTTGCTGCCATTGGTTGGGAATACCACGCAGAGCGAACGATTCCGCGACCAGTTAAATGCCTCACAACCACTGCGCAAACAACTCTGGCAACAGACCATGCAGTACAAAATAAGGAATCAGGCTGCTGTACTCAGCAAATGTTCTGATGCAGAAACAAAATGTATGCAAGTGTGGGCCAACGACGTTCGAAGTGGTGACCCAGACAATCTGGAGGCCCGTGCTGCCGTCTACTATTGGAGAAGTTTATTCGGTCATATTCCTGGTTTTATCAGAGACCGTGAAGGCGTTGCTCCTAACAACCTCCTGAACTATGGTTATGCTATTCTTCGTGCCGTTGTGGCCCGCTCATTGGTGGCCAGCGGACTACTCCCCACCCTTGGCATCCATCATCATAACCGTTACAACGCCTACTGCCTGGCTGATGACATCATGGAGCCTTACCGTCCCTATGTCGACCGCCTAATCTACGACATCACAGAACAATATGGCGTAGATGTGGAGCTGTCAAAAGACATCAAGGCAGAACTATTATCTATACCGACTCTTGACGTGGTGATTGGTGGCAAGCGCAGCCCGCTCATGGTGGCAGCATCGCAAACCACAGCGTCTCTATATAAATGCTTCAGCGGAGAACTAAGGAAAATTGCCTATCCAGAGTTATGATAGCAGAACGGTTCAGTGAATACAGGGTTATGTGGCTCTTAGTGTTGTTCGACCTCCCAACAGAGACAAAGAAGGATATCAGGGAATATACCAAATTCCGTAAACGTCTCATCCAAGACGGGTTCACCATGTTCCAGTTTTCCATCTACGTGCGCCATTGTGCCAGCATGGAGAATGCGGAGGTTCATCGCAAACGCGTGAAAGCCATGTTGCCAGAATTCGGAAAGGTAGGTATCATGTGCATCACCGACAAGCAATTTGGTAACATTGAACTCTTTTTTGGAACCAAACCCCAACAACCCAATGCCCCAGGGCAGCAACTGGAACTCTTTTAGATAGTTTTTGAAGATTTAAACTATTTTGGGGAAAGAAAAAGCGAAACTATCGAGAGAACAAGAGAATTAGAAAATGAGGATTTCGCGATGAACGCGGAATCCTCATTTTTCATAGTGGCATTTTTCTTTTTCTAATTTTCTTTGCAACTATCTGGCAATCAATCACTTTCTCACATCGAGATGTTTATGCCACTGCAAAGATACTAATTTTTTAGCAAATCACAACGATGCCGCCGTCGGTCAGAAAGAGCTTCAGATGTTTATGCCACTGCAAAGATACTAATTTTTTAGCAAATCACAACTCTGCTCCTGTTCAGTGGTAAGCTTTTGCCGATGTTTATGCCACTGCAAAGATACTAATTTTTTAGCAAATCACAACTTAAAACTTAAGAATTATGAAAAAGCAAAAGATGTTTATGCCACTGCAAAGATACTAATTTTTTAGCAAATCACAACATAGTATTAATCACTAAAAAATTTAAAGTGATGTTTATGCCACTGCAAAGATACTAATTTTTTAGCAAATCACAACAAATAATAGGAATTATCTATTTTTTGGCTGATGTTTATGCCACTGCAAAGATACTAATTTTTTAGCAAATCACAACTAATTCGATAGAGACCACTCGACGCTTACGGATGTTTATGCCACTGCAAAGATACTAATTTTTTAGCAAATCACAACAGCCGAGCTCGATAGTATGATTAAGGGCGAGATGTTTATGCCACTGCAAAGATACTAATTTTTTAGCAAATCACAACTGTCCCAAAGTTTAGGATAATCAGGATACGATGTTTATGCCACTGCAAAGATACTAATTTTTTAGCAAATCACAACTAATGGTGCTCGTGGTGCTATGCGTCTACTGATGTTTATGCCACTGCAAAGATACTAATTTTTTAGCAAATCACAACTTCATTATGCATATATCTGATTGCCTTCATGATGTTTATGCCACTGCAAAGATACTAATTTTTTAGCAAATCACAACTAATTTGATGTCTGGAACTTCAGGTAATACGATGTTTATGCCACTGCAAAGATACTAATTTTTTAGCAAATCACAACTATGATAGATATTCTTATGATTTAAAGGTGATGTTTATGCCACTGCAAAGATACTAATTTTTTAGCAAATCACAACATAACGTCATAAATTGAAAAAAGACATGGCGATGTTTATGCCACTGCAAAGATACTAATTTTTTAGCAAATCACAACAATTACCGTATGCTTGTCAATAAGCTGGAGGATGTTTATGCCACTGCAAAGATACTAATTTTTTAGCAAATTGATATATCAGGGAACAATCATATGACATAATAGGTTGTCGTTGATGTCATGCACCACAACCTGTCTGGCCTTCGTTTCAGCAGAAAATGCATCCATAAGCATCTGAAGTTCCCCTTCATCCATAACTCTATTTGAATAAATAGGAGAAATCGATTTCACCCACAGAAGCCATTGAAGCCTGCAACTCCTTGTTCTTCGGTGCATCCACCCTGAACACCTTGATGTCGTGGTCCAACTCTTCCAAGTCAACTATCTGCTGGCGCATACGCTCATTGTAGGCTTTCAATTCCCTGTGTATCATGCTCTCCCGTCGCAACGCCTTCAATGTGCCAATCACAATCTTTAGCTCTGGACTGAAAAGACGATAGTCTTCCTCCGTTATCGACTGGAATTCATCATGTAAAAGTTCGCTCAGCTTATCCACATCATTCAGCAAACGGGTCAAATCTCCCCGTTTCTCGACATACAAAGGGGATGCCATTCTCATTCGTCTATCGAAAGAACGCCTTCCGATACGTCCGATATGTCTTGATATAACCTGAGTCTCACACATAGTCTTCGTTTTTGTTTTTCACCAACTTTCGCTTGCAAAGATACACATTATTTCTGAAACCACCTAACATCTTCACTTTTTTATGTCAGGACGTTCTCTGACATAGTCCCCAGAAATAATTATAAACAAACCAATAAGGCGCCTACCACACCAGTTCGTCGTTGTAACTGTCATAGACAGGATCGGCTGTCCAGCCACAGTCGCGGCAGGCTTGAAGGATGGTCTGCTCAACGTCGGGAGTGATAGGGTATTCACCACGGCGATAGCGGTAGTACGTAACACGGGAATAACGCTCGATGAGACGAGCTTTGATAGCCCGTTCCATTTTACCTGGCATAGCCTCATAGAAATGTACCATGCCGCGAGGTATGCGCTGGGGCTGGTCTGTTCGGAAACCTGGACAATTGTCTGTGGCCGCACCTGGATGATTGGGGTTAAAACAATAGACGCTGTATAAGCGTTCCGGCAGGTAACGTCCTGCCTGCCAGCGCAGACAATGGTCGTGCAGGGGGCATTCGCCATTGAAGCACACAATGTATTTTTGGGCTTTTTCGCGTAGAATGTTTTCGTCAATCATAGTCTTTATTGTTAGAGTTCGCCTGCAAAGATACGAACTTTTTACCAAACAACAAAATTTCAGCTGCCTTTTTTAAAAGTGTACCATCCTTTGGCACAGTGTGTGCCAAAGGATGGCACACACTATTTCTAAGCTTGGCACACTTTTAACATTTGCCGACGTCGTATCACGATTGTACGCTTTTATTACCTGTCTTAGCCAGCAGTGGATCAGCAGGCGAATCACGGGGACAGGTTTTTGATTGCGGTCGTTGACACAATCAAAAACCTGTCCCCGTGATTGTTCCTCGCGGTTTTATCCTGTCGTTCTTAATCCAGCTCGTACCAAGTATCGGGTTCGCCGCCTTCACCTTTGCTGCCACTCAGCGTCTTAGCCCCACTTCCTGCCAGAATCTGGCACTGATATTGTAACTGTACCACCTTCACGGTTGGCTTCTGATATGCTTTCTTTATCATAATTCGTTTGATTCGTTTAATTCGTGGTTTTATTTGATGATTACCTTATGTCCATTATTCACATAGATGCCCTTCTTGCTGGGCTTGCCCTCGATGCGGCGACCGTCCAGAGAGTACCATGC
>JAEEVA010000058.1 GCA_016286995.1 Prevotella sp. | reverse complement strand
GCAGATGCGCTGGGTCTCCTCACACATCAGGTAGGGATCCACACCAGCCTTGTCACAAATCTCGTTGGCCTCTTCAATACTGTTGATGCCATTCTCCTTCAGAGCAGCAAGCACCTGTGCGATGCGACGCTCTTGACTTTCAAATTGTACTTTACGTATCATAGGAATAATCTTTTTTAATTTTTTAATCTTTTAATTTTTTATTTTTCAATTACTCCTTACGTGGGTCAATAGCCTTTACAGCACCCTGCTCCTCGGTTGTACGACCGTAAGAGCCGGTGAACTTCTTCAGAGCCTCGTTGGCATCCATGCCGTTCTTCACGGCTTCCATCATCTTGCCCAGATGTACATACTCGTAACCGCAAACCTCGTTGTTAGCATCGAGGAACTGCTTGGTGATGTAACCCTCGGTGAGTTCCAGGTAACGGGTACCCTTAGCAACGGTGCCATAGAGTGTACCAGTCTGAGAACGAAGACCCTTACCCAGGTCCTCCAGACCGGCACCAATAGCCAGACCACCCTCAGAGAAGGCGCTCTGTGTGCGTCCGTAGACAATCTGCAGGAACAACTCGCGCATGGCGGTGTTGATAGCGTCACAAACGAGGTCGGTGTTCAGAGCCTCAAGAATGGTCTTGCCAGGCAGAATCTCACTGGCCATAGCGGCTGAGTGGGTCATACCAGTGCAACCGATGGTCTCGACGAGAGCTTCCTGAATCACACCGTCCTTGACGTTCAGGCTCAGCTTGCAGGCACCCTGCTGAGGTGCACACCAGCCAATACCGTGTGTGTAACCCGAAATGTCCTTAATCTCTTTTGCCTGAATCCACTTACCCTCCTCGGGAATGGGTGCAGGACCATGGTAAGCGCCCTTGCAGACGCTGCACATGTTTTTGACTTCTGTTGAATAAATCATAGTTTACTAAATATTAAATAGTTGAATATTTGTTTAGCCTATTTCTTCATATTAGCGGCTACAAAGGTAGCAATTTTGCACGACATATAGGCACAATCCGCGTTAAAAAAGCAAAAATGTATCAGAGCACTGATGTCCATATACGAGACGGGTGTTGCTCCTTTACAACAAAGAGTCATATAACAAAAGTCCCAGGAATCATCCTAGGACTTTGTGATTCCGTCGGGATTCGAACCCGAGACCCACAGCTTAGAAGGCTGTTGCTCTATCCAGCTGAGCTACGGAACCATATTTCAGCCTGCAAAGGTACGAAAAAAAAGTGTAATGGCAAAGTTTTTTCGATAATTATTCGTATCTTTGCAAAAAAGTAGAAGGAAACGATGGATATAGAGGAAATTTTATCGCTGGATGACCAGCGCGTAAGCATGTTCAGCCGACTGACTGAGGCCCAGCTGCGCATGGAGCTGGAACCGGAGAAGGGAGTGTTCATTGCGGAAAGTCCGAAGGTCATCCGAGTGGCATTGGATGCTGGTTGGCTACCCACTGCCCTACTCTGCGAGCAGAAGCATATCACGGGCGATGCCCAAGATATCATAGAACGGCTTGACGACAATGTACCCGTCTACACGGGCAGTCGCGAACTGCTGGCGCAACTGACAGGCTATACGCTGACACGCGGCGTGCTGTGTGCCATGCGCCGAAAGACACCACCTACGGTGGAAACGGTGCTGAAAGATGCCCGCCGCGTAGTGGTCATCGAAGCTGTGACAGACACTACCAACATCGGAGCCATCTTTCGCTCAGCAGCAGCCTTGGGCATCGATGCCGTGCTGCTGACCCGCGACTCGTGCGACCCACTGAACCGCCGTGCCGTCCGCGTGTCGATGGGCAGCGTGTTCCTCGTACCCTGGACGTGGATTGACGGTCCCGTCAGTTCGTTACACAACTATGGTTTCCGTACGGCCGCAATGGCGCTGTGCGACGATTCCATCTCATTGGACGACAAGCGGTTAGCCAACGAAGAGCGACTGGCCATCATCATGGGAACAGAGGGCGACGGACTGCCCCTGCGTACCATCAGCGAGGCCGACTATACGGTTAGGATTCCCATGGCACATGGGGTCGACTCACTAAACGTAGCATGCGCAGCAGCCATAGCATTTTGGCAACTGCGCACACCATAGTACACATTATTATATATACGCGCGCGTATCAACCGTTAAAGCTGATCCTAAAAGGGCAGGTCGTCGGCGGAACCGTCACCTGCGGGTTCTTGAGCGGGTGGGAACGGAGCAGCGGCAGCTTCAGAAGCAGACTGCTGAGGAGGGAATGGAGCAGCACCAGCCACAGGAGCAGCATCGGGCATGGGAGCTGCACCAGGTACAGCGGCAGCACCGGGAACGGCAGGCACCACATTGAAGGCGCGGATGTCGTTGAACCAGCGGCCCTGATACTCATGGGCATCGATATCGAACGATACGGTGTAGTCCTGATTCATCTGAATATTAAACTGCTTCAGACGATCTTCGCCGAAAACGGTAAAGACCATGTGACGCGGATACTGACCGGGAATCTCAATGACGAAATCCTGCGACATCCATGAATTACCTGTGCGCTGCGACACGCCACTTCTCGGTTGAGTGATTGCAATAATTCTTCCTGTTAAATCCATAATTTTATACGTTTTTAATGATGATTTTTCGTTTCAGATGGCGAAATTACAGAAAATAATTTTAAAATGAGAATTTTTCTCTAAATATTTTTGCTTTTAAGCAAGACTTTTTGTATTTTTGTACTCAATTTGAATAGAAACGAAACTAAAACCGGTAATAACTCATGAGATTTACAGTATCAAGCACTGCACTTAGCAGCAAACTTAACGCTCTTTCGAGAGTCATCAACAGTAAAAATTCTCTGCCCATTCTGGCAGACTTCGTGTTCGACATCCAGGGTGGCGTTCTCCACTTGACAGCATCAGACAGCGAGAACGTCATGAAGACCCAGCTCGAACTGGCAGAGAGTAACGGTGACGGTCGCTTTGCCATTGGCAACCACGACCTGCTGGAGGCCGTAAAGGGCTTCTCCGAGCAACCCATCACCTTCGACGTTGACCAACAGGCCAACATTGCCAAGATCAGCTACCAGAACGGTCTGTTCTCACTGCCCGTCGAGAATGCCGACGAGTTCCCTATGACACAGGGTGTCAGCGACAGTGCCACAGTGATTACCATCCCCAATGCCCTGCTGGCTGAGAACATCAACCGCTCGCTGTTTGCTACTGCACAAGACGAGCTGCGTCCCGTCATGAACGGTGTATACTTTGACCTGACACCAGAGTGTCTGGCCATCGTGGCTTCTGACGGCCATAAGTTGGTACGCAACAAGATTCTGACCATCCATAGCGAACAGCCAGCATCGTTCATCCTTCCCAAAAAGCCCGCATCACTGCTGAAGAACTTGCTGGGCAAGGATGGTGGCGACGTCATCATCCGCTTCGACGAGCGTAACGCACAAATCAGCTATGGCGACGGCGAACTGACATGTCGTCTCATTGAGGGACGCTATCCTAACTACAACTCAGTCATTCCGCAGAACAACCCCAACCAGCTCACCGTCGACCGTCTGGCCCTGCAGGCTGCCCTGCGCCGTGTACAGCCGTTTGCCAACGACTCCAGCAACCTGATCCGCTTCCATGTGGAGGGCGGCACCCTGCAGCTCGATGCTGAGGACTACGACTTCTCGAAAACTGCTACTGAGCGCATGTCGTGCGAATACAACGGTCAGCCCATGAGCATTGGCTTCAAGGGTTCGTCGTTCATCGAGATTCTTGGCAATTTTGACTGCCAGGAAGTCATCCTCCAGCTGGCTGACCCCAGCCGTGCTGGTCTGGTGCTGCCCTCAGAACAGCCTGAGAACCAGGATGTGCTGATGCTGATGATGCCGATGCTGATCAATGATTAAGACAGAAAAACAAGTTAAAGACAGAAGAACAAGATAAAGACAGATTAACATAATAACAATTTGTTACTTTGTTACTATGTCTAAAAGGTTACTATGTCCAAAATCGTTAATATGTTACTATGTCTAAATAGTTAATATGTCTGCTAAATGAAACTGAACCTACAGAAACCACTGGTGATTTTCGACTTGGAGACGACGGGCCTTGACTTAGTCAAGGACCGCGTCATCCAGTTGTCATATATTAAGGTATTCCCTGACGGACGCGAGGTGCGCGGCAACGAGCTCATCAACCCCGAGAAGCATATTGAGCCGCTGATAACCGAACTGACGGGCATCTCCAACGACGACGTCAAGGACAAACCGACCTTCAAGCAGTTGGCCAAGAAGCTGGAAGAAGTGTTTACAGGCAGCGACATTGCCGGCTACAACTCCAACTACTTCGACGTACCCTTGCTGGCCGAGGAGTTCCTGCGTGCCGGCATCGACTTCGACTTCTCGAAATGCCGTCTCATCGACGCCTGCACCATCTTCAAGAAGCTGGAGAGCCGCAATCTGGCTGCCGCCTACAAGTTCTATTGCGGACGCAAGATGGAGGACGACTTCGAGGCACACCGTGCCGATCAGGACACGGAGGCGACCTACCGTGTGCTTCAGGCCGAGCTGGACTACTATACCGAAGAGCACCAACGTGCGTTAGACAATGACCCCACAGGTCGTGTGCTGGCCAACGACATGCAGGTTCTTGCCGACTTCTCGAAACAGAACGACAATGTCGACTTTGCCGGACGCATCATTTGGGCTGAAGTAAACGGCGTACGCACCGAGGTGTTTAACTTCGGCAAGCACAAGGGCATTCCCGTTGCCGAAGTGCTGCGTTTCGACCCAGGTTACTACGGCTGGATACTGAATGGCGATTTCACCTACAACACCAAGCAGGTGCTGACCCGCATCCGTTTGCGCGAGGCGCAGAAGTAAGGTGATAGTGAAAATAGATTGCTCACGCTTCACGGCGTGAGCTTTTTTATTAATGACACCCCCACTACAGCCAAGATAACGCTGCCAACGATGACCTTCGCATCAGACAAGAATATGACTGGCGTCTTTGCCATCTGTATGTCGCCGAGTCCCAACCAGCAGTAAATCGCAAGGAGTACAGCGGTCAGATTGTGGCCCGCATGTAGTGCTACGCCGTACCAAATATTTCGCGACAAAATGAACACTAAGCCATATAGCATCGCGCTGAAAAAGGCTCCTGGGAAGTTGCGCACGTGTAACATGCCAAACAATATGGCTATCACCATGCAGACTACTATCTGTGTCCTCCGTCGGCGGAACGGTGAGATGGCCATTTGCCTGAAGCACAGCTCTTCGAGCACGGGCGCAAGCAATACAGCATGCACGCTGGACAACAAGTCTTCACGCAGTTCAGAAGCAGTATAGGTCAATGGTTCCAATTGTACGGTGTGAACCATTGACGTGAGACCATATACAACATATCCCTCTATAGTAAGACATAGCGGGGCTATTAGCATCAGTCCTGCGAGGGAGGAAAGTTTCGGCAGTTTCAGCGGAAATTGTCTGGTTTCTGGGAACCATTTCTGCTCAAACCTAATCAAGATAAAAAGGGTCAGTCCGATGCCCGCCAGTGTTATCACCCACGACATCAACTCGCTGCTGAAAGTCTGGACATTGCCCTCCAACGGCATTGACGTCACATAAATGAGCGCAACAGCGTATGCTGTCGCCAATAAAGGCATCAGGGGCTTCAAGAGTCTGGATAGTTTGCTCATGTTGCTATATCTCAAATGTTCTAACGTGCTGCAAAGTTAATCTTTTCTGCCGAATAAGAAGCAAAAATTAACAAGAAAATATAAGGAATACGTCAACAAGTCAAATTATACGGGATGGTGCGTCAAAGTAAGTGCGATGGTGCGTCAAAGTGAGTGCGACGGTGCGTCAAAGCAAGTGCGCGAAAGGTATTCGCGAGCCTATTTTGACGCACCGTCGCACTTACTTTGACGCACCAGTGAGCCTATCGAACTGAACAAGAACATATCTTTTAGCGAGTAAATCCATATATACTACAGAGTAAGAGATGCTGAATGGCAAAAAAGTTGTAACAACTTTCTGAAAAGCTATAACAACTATTTTAAAAGCTGTAACAACTTTTTTGTAGCTAAGCACATATTACCCTTCAGTATATGATATCTTATGCTTTAAAAGATGCTTTCCTGCTGAGTAAGGTGAGTGTTATTCATTCCCTATCTTTTATCCACGGTAAAGATACTTTCGTTCGACAAAACAAAAATAATTGCCCTTTTATTTGCTTTTGTCCTCACTTATTCGTATCTTTGCACTCGTGTCTTAGGACATAAACATATTAACTGCTCGTTTTCCAACCGAATCGCTACCTCGAATTGAACTCGGGCACTTTCAATACCTAAGGAGTCGCGCATTATGGCGCGGGCTTCTCCATAAGGTATTGAGGTTTGTAGCGAACCCGGTTGGATATGGTGATGGTCTGCGCCATTTCCATTGAAAGAGACAAAATGATTTTTAACTAAAAAGGGATGATATGATAATATGAAAGTAAGAGGATTAGTGTTAGTATTCATGATGACGGTTATGTCACTTACAGATTGTCTGGCAGATGGCGTACACTTCTTGGTTGTCAACGGCAAGAATGGGGCGAAAGCAACATTTGCGTTGTCTGATGAGCCCATAGTAAAATGTAAAGACGGCACTTTAACTGTTGATAGTGACAAACAACATTTTACGCTAAACTTGGTAGATGTTCAGAACTATCTTTTTTCATCGGATGGCACAGCTATACATGATGTGGTGAAAGAAGAAGATGTGACAATGAAAGATGGTTATATTTTCTTTAAAGGCTTGAAGGCTGGTACGAGAATAGGCATTTATTTGCAAGATGGCCGGATGGCAAAAGAAAGTAAAACTGACGAGAAGGGCAGCATCTCTATCTGTTTATCTGAACTACCAAAAGGAATCTTGCTGTTGCATGCTGGTGAAATGAACATAAAGATAATCAATAAATAAACAACAATGAAAACGAAAATAATTATATTACTCCTAATGGCTATTGGCCTGACAGCTTCTGCACAGCAGACTGTATATAAGATGAATGTCAAAATGACAAACGGCTCTATCTATACGGTTGATGCAGATGATGTGGAAGAAGTGTATTTTACTTCATTTGAAGCTTACGACCCTTCACAGCCTGCTACCGTTGATGTAGCTTCCATACACGCACCTCAAGAAGGAGGACATTATGTGGTGAATGTAAGTTGCAACGTACAACTGTTCACTACGACGGGATATGTAGATCAATCTTATAACCCCTGGTATGATTATTTTCAGACTTCTATGGATATGACCTATACCTATAACAACGGCGTATTAATAATAGATGTCAATCCTGCCAGATACCGGATTATCAGCGACCGGACCGTTAACCTTTATGATGGTTTAGGAAATACGGTTATCTCTATCCCGGTAACGCAGGATGGAAATCCGAACGGCACTATTCTGAACGAACGTGGTGCCGCCAACGTTAACTACTTTTGCTCTATCTTATCATCTTTCCACTCCATGTATAGAATTGCTGACGCGAAATATACTGGGCTGATTGATAATGAAGAGTTCAAGGCTCCAATAGATCCAGACAACGACAATCTCAGAGAATTATTCAGCAAACCTTATGATCTGATTAATCAGGACTTCTATCTGCTACAACTGATAGAACAAACTGGCGTAACAGTATTGTTACCGATGTGTCAACTGATGAATGCCTTGGCCTATTACGAAATGGTAACAATGTTTGGTGGAGTGCCATATATCACTAACCCAAGCATGTATAATATTGGCAGAACTCCACAAGACGAATTATTACAACAACTTATAGACAACTTAACATCAATAATCAACAACCTGCAAGACGAGAAGGCTGGATATATTTCTAACCCAGAGTCAATAGCCCTCCCATCGAAAGACCTTGTACGTGTCGTTCTGGCAGACATCTATATGTATCAAGGGAATTATGCCTTGGCAAAACCACTGCTTGAAGAAATCGTTGAAAGCAATCGCTATAGTCTTATAAGTGATTTAAACAACATGAGTGTAGACAATCCTGAGATCATATGGAGTATGGATACAGGGAATCCTAATACCAGAGCAAGCAGGAGGAATGCTGTTACTTTTGTAATAGACTATGACCCACCCTACACAATTATCAAGACGTATGCCGATGTCTTGTTGTCTCTTGCTGAGTGTGAAAGCATATTAGGCAATGACTCTAAAGCCATGCAATATCTGAATCAGGTGAAAGCTGCAAAAGCCATTACCACTTCGTCTTCTGGAGTGTTACCGATAATCTCTGAAATTCGCAGTAAGATTCAGGTGGATTTCGGTGGTTATTTTGCCTTCCTAAAACGTACAGGACTTGCATTGTCTACTCTTGGAATAGAAGAATATCAATTACTATTCCCCATTCCCCTGCGTGAAATGATGATGAATCCTTCATTAACACAGAACCCTGGTTATTGAATAATGAGTTGCAGGGACATTCCTCTCTGTGACAGCCCCTGCGACAGCATCCCCAGCACTCAGCAAGCAGGAGGAAACTGAACAGGAGCTAGAGTAACTAATGAATATCTAACGAGTATTATATTTGACAGCAGGCACATCTCGGTTGAAGGGGTGCCTGCTGTCGTCTATGGAGAACGGTCCGGACGGGTCAAGAGGACCGGGCGGGCTGACCCCTCGGCGCCCGCCGAGGATTCGCGCGGCGAACGGCGAGGCTATCCGCGGCGTGCGCCGCGTGAAGGCACGGCGGGCGCCGTGTACCATATTTTAATGGTTGGTGGCAATGGAAAGGCAAAAACGGCTGGTGCCTTTCTCGTAGCTGTTTAATTCCAAATACTTAACTTTATTGCCAAAAAGTTGGGGTAATTTCCATGTTATTGCAAAATAATTAGTATCTTTGCAGACAAATAAGGAATTACTACTAATATGAATATCAAACACATTACTATTTTTTCGGTTGTCGGCATGCTGCTGACAATTACAGGGTGTGACAACAGTCCTGCGACAAGAAAGCAACAACAAGAGGCAGACAGCCTGATTAACGCTGCCTATGAAGGGAAGAACTATCAACGTATAGTGACGCTGGCCGACAGTCTGAAGGAAACGGGCGGTATCAGCGAAGGCAAGGCTTACTACTGGCTGGGATATGCCAGCGACCGTGCACATAAGAAGCGTCTGGCCGAACTATACTGGACCAAAGGCATGACCGTCATGGATGATGCAAAGACTCCTGAGGATTTGGAGGTTTATGCCGCCATCGCCAGCCGACTGACGGGTTTGAAATGTACGTGGGGTGAGTATGAGACCGGCTTAAAGGTAGCTGTACCCGCACTGGAGCATCTCAAGAAGTATGACGCCAAGATGACGAGCGACTACATCAACCTGCTCATCTATCAGGGCTGCTGCCAGAGCCGCTTCGGTCTGAGCGAGGAAGAGACCAATAAGAGTCTGGAAAAGGCCTATCAAGCCCATCTTGACAATATGGAGAAGAATCCGAATGCGATAGCCTATCGCGATGCTTTTGTCGGCGTCATCAACATCTGCTACAACTTCCTGGAAATCCACGACTACAAGAAGGCCATGTACTGGATAGACCGCTTCGGCAAACTGCTTGAGGCCTACGACAAGCTGCCGGATGCACGTCTCGAATATGCCGACAAACAGCGGGCACGCTACTATGTCTATCGTGCTACGGCCCTCGAGGGTGTGGGGCGCAAAGCCGAGGCAGCCAAGATATACGAGGACTTCTTAGACACAAGCTATTCCCTGACAGCTGAAGGCTTGATACTTGGCAGCGACTATCTGCGTCAGGCCGGTCTGTGGAATGATGCTGCCGACAATCTCAGAAGCACCGAAAAGCTTATTAAGGAATACGGTGTGGACTATTCACTGCAAACCATTCAGGAGTGGATGCTGAAGAAATACTACGTGAACATGATGGCCGAACGGGTCGACACGGCAAGGGCCGTAAGTATGCAAATAGTCCAGCACCTCGACTCGGCCATCACCAAGCAGCGCCGACAGGACGCCATCGAGGAGGAAGCCGTGCGCCAGAAGGAAGCGGAGATGACAGCAGAAAAGGAGCAGATGGAGCGTCAGCAGTGGTGGACCCGACTGGCTGTCATGGCAGCCCTCATCCTTGCCCTTATCATCTATATCATAGTGCGTAATCGCATGGCAGCGAAACTGAAAAAGGCTCACGAGCAATTGAAGGTGGCCTACGACCAGTTAGAGGAGACCACGGCGGTCAAGGAGCGCATGGAGAGTGAGCTGCGCATTGCCCGCAACATACAGATGTCGATGGTGCCGAGCGTATTCCCAGACGTTGAGGGAATCGACATGTATGCCTCGATGATACCTGCCAAGGAGGTGGGCGGTGACCTCTATAACTATCTGCTGCTGGATGACAAACTCTATTTCTGCGTGGGTGACGTCAGCGGCAAGGGTGTGCCCGCCTCGCTGTTTATGGCTCAGGCCACGCGTCTGTTCCTCACGCTGGCCAAACAGGCGATGTCTCCCGCAGAAATCTGTACTCGCATGAACGATGCCTTATCGGGCAACGACAATGAGACCAACATGTTCGTGACCTTCTGGCTCGGACTTATAGACCTCACCACGGGACATCTCACATTCTGTAATGCAGGGCATAATCCACCCGTCATCGGATGTGGGGACAAAGATGTCACGTTTTTGGAAATGATTCCCAATGCGCCGATAGGTATAATGCCTGGAATGGAATACATAGATGAAGAAGTGGAAACCATCAAGGGCCGCCCGCTCTTCATTTATACCGACGGACTGAATGAGGCTGAAAACAAAGAGAATGAGCAGTTTAGCGACGAGCGCCTGCTTGACATTCTGCGCAACACGCCATTCAGTTCAGCGCAGCAGGTCATAGAATTGCTCAGTGCTGAGGTCGAAAAGCATCGTAATGGTGCTGAACCCAATGATGACCTCACGATGATGTGTCTCCAAATTCGCGGAATAATAAAAGATGTTAAAGGGCTATAACTGCGAACTGTGAACTATGATCTATGAACTGAAAAAATCGTACCTTTGCAGCACGATTGAAAAGATTATAACGAACAAGTTATGCTGAAAGGAAAAAAGATAGTGCTGGGCATTACGGGCTCGATAGCAGCCTATAAAGCATGCCTGATTATTCGCGGCCTCATCAAGGCGGGTGCCGAGGTGCAGGTGGTCATCACACCGGCTGGCAAGGAGTTTATTACCCCCATCACACTGTCGGCACTGACACAGAAGCCCGTCATCAGCGACTTCTTCTCGCAGCGCGACGGCACATGGCACTCGCACGTAGCCCTTGGACTGTGGGCCGACGCCATGCTGATAGCCCCATGCACGGCTTCAACGCTTGGAAAGATGGCTAATGGAGTAGCTGATAATATGCTCATAACCACATATTTATCCATGAAGGCTCCTGTATTCATTGCACCAGCGATGGATCTTGACATGTACCAGCATCCCACCACCCAGCAGAATATGGAACGGCTGCGCTCGTTCGGTAACTACATCATCGAACCGCAGAGCGGATTCCTGGCTTCAGGGCTTGAAGGCAAGGGACGCATGGAGGAGCCGGAACGCATTATTGAGTTCATGAGTAAAGAATTGGAGCAGGGGACGACAGCGGACTGCACGGACTGCAAAAAGAGTTCTTCACTGAAAGGCAAGAAGGTGCTGATTACCGCCGGACCGACGTACGAGAAGATAGACCCTGTGCGCTTTATCGGCAACTACTCCAGCGGCAAGATGGGCTTTGCCCTCGCTGAGGAGTGTGCCCGTCGCGGTGCCGAGGTGACGCTCATTGCTGGTCCTGTCAGCGTTCAATGCTCATCAAATATCCAGCGCATCAACGTAGAGAGCTGCCAGGAGATGTATGACGCCACCACCAATGTCTTCCCCCAGTGTGACGCTGCCATCCTTTGTGCCGCTGTTGCCGACTACCGTCCGGAACATGTCGCTGAACAGAAAATCAAGCGTGAAGATCCCCAGGCATCCACCCTCGACATCCATTTGGTGGCCAATCCTGATATTGCTGCCAAACTGGGACAGATGAAGCGTAACGGACAGGTGCTGGCAGGCTTTGCCCTTGAGACGAATGACGAGCAGGCCAACGCCCAGAAAAAGCTGGAAAAGAAGAACTTAGACTTCATCGTCCTGAACTCGCTACAAAACAAAGGTACCTGCTTCCGTGCTGACGAAAACCAGATTAGCAT
>JAEEVA010000023.1 GCA_016286995.1 Prevotella sp. | reverse complement strand
GAAGCTTGCGGTCTTGGTCTGAAGGAAGCTAAGGATCTCGTAGACGGTGCTCCTTCTACTCTGAAGGAAGGTCTGTCTAAGGACGAGGCTGAGAACCTGAAGAAGGCTATCGAAGAGGCTGGTGCCGTCGTTGAGCTGAAGTAATTCAGATTACAAC
Source organism: Prevotella sp. (assembly GCA_016286995.1). GTDB lineage: Bacteria > Bacteroidota > Bacteroidia > Bacteroidales > Bacteroidaceae > Prevotella. The sequence continues at coordinate 44,922 of JAEEVA010000023.1, read as the reverse complement.
AATATCAAGTGGTTGGGGGCTCTCCAGTCGAGAGTTCCCGACCATTTTTTGTCTTTTCATGCTAGATTTTCTAGAATCTCTAGAAATCTAGAGCAACTAGAACATCTAGAAATAATCATAAGATATGGCAACAAAGAAAGCAGAAAACAGAGTAAACTTTGGCAGCGTCAAGAATCCGATGCCGTTTCCGGATTTTCTCGACGTGCAATTAAAGTCTTTCAAAGACTTCCTGCAGTTAGACACTCCGCCTGAGGAACGCAAGAACGACGGTTTGTATAAGGTGTTCTCCGAGAACTTCCCTATCACCGACACGCGTAATAATTTCGTCCTTGAGTTCCTGGATTACTACATCGACCCGCCCCGTTACACCATCGACGAGTGTCTGGAGCGCGGCCTGACATATAGCGTACCCTTGAAGGCTAAGTTGAAACTCTATTGCACAGATCCTGATCACGAGGATTTCGACATGGCTATTCAGGACGTGTTCCTGGGTCCTATTCCCTATATGACCCAGAACGGCACGTTCGTCATCAACGGTGCTGAGCGTGTGGTTGTTTCGCAGCTGCACCGTTCACCCGGCGTTTTCTTCGGTCAGAGCGTCCATGCCAACGGCACGCTGCTCTACAGTGCGCGTATCATTCCGTTCAAGGGTTCTTGGATTGAGTTTGCCACTGACATCAATAATGTCATGTACGCGTACATTGATCGTAAGAAGAAGTTACCTGTTACCACGCTGCTTCGTGCCATTGGTTTCGAGACCGATAAGGACATCCTCCAGATTTTCGACCTTGCCGAGGAGGTAAAGGTTAACAAGAAGGCCCTGAAGGAAGTCATCGGAATGAAACTCGCTGCCCGCGTGCTGAAGAGCTGGAACGAAGACTTCGTTGACGAGGATACCGGTGAGGTAGTATCCATCGAGCGTAACGAGGTTATCATGGAACGTGAGACCGAGATTACCGAGGACAACATGCTGGACATTCTCGAGAGTGGCGCCCAGACTATTCTGGTGCACAAGGACGAAGCCGTCGCCCAGGACTACAGCATCATCTTCAACACCCTGCAGAAGGACCCGTCGAACTCCGAGAAGGAAGCCGTACTTTACATCTATCGTCAGCTGCGTAATGCCGATCCTGCCGATGATGCCAGTGCCCGCGAGGTTATCCAGAACCTGTTCTTCTCTGACAAGCGCTATGACTTGGGTGATGTAGGCCGTTACCGTATTAACAAGAAGTTAGGTCTTGAAACGGATATGGATGTCCGTGTGCTGACCAAGGAAGATATCATCGAGATTATTAAGTATCTCATCCAGCTCATCAACTCGAAGGCCGCTGTTGACGATATCGACCACCTGTCGAACCGTCGTGTACGCACTGTCGGTGAGCAGTTGTCTAATCAGTTCTCCATTGGTCTGGCCCGTATGAGCCGTACCATCCGTGAACGCATGAACGTTCGCGACAACGAGGTGTTCACACCGACCGACCTGATTAACGCCAAAACCATTTCGAGTGTCATCAACTCGTTCTTCGGTACCAACCCGCTGTCACAGTTCATGGACCAGACCAACCCGCTGGCCGAGGTGACTCACAAGCGTCGTCTCTCTGCCCTGGGTCCTGGCGGTCTGTCGCGTGAGCGTGCCGGTTTCGAGGTTCGTGACGTACACTATACACACTACGGCCGTCTCTGCCCGATTGAGAGTCCTGAAGGTCCTAACATCGGTCTGATTTCGTCGTTGTGCGTCTATGCTAAGATTAACGAGCTTGGCTTCATCGAGACTCCCTATCGTAAGGTAGAGAACGGTATAGCCAACCTCAATAACGACGATGTTGTCTATCTGACTGCTGAAGAAGAAGAGAGCCATGTCATCGGTCAGGGCAATGCCCCGCTGAACGACGATGGCACCTTCATCCGCAAGGTCGTCAAGTGCCGTCAGGATGCCGACTTCCCCGTTGTGCCCCCTGCACAGGTCGACCTCATGGACGTCTCTCCGCAGCAGATTGCTTCTATCGCCGCTTCACTCATTCCGTTCCTGGAGCACGACGATGCTCACCGTGCACTGATGGGTTCGAACATGATGCGCCAGGCAGTTCCCCTGCTTCATAACGAGGCACCTATCGTGGGTACCGGTATTGAAAAGCAGGTTTGTGAGGACTCACGCACTATGATTACTGCCGAGGGCGACGGTGTCATCGACTATGTCGACGCCACTACCATCCGCATCCTGTACGACCGTACTGAAGACGAGGAGTTTGTCAGCTTCGAGCCGGCTCTGAAAGAGTATCGCATTCCTAAGTTCCGCCGTACCAACCAGAACATGACCATCGACCTGCGTCCTATCTGCGACAAGGGTCAGCGTGTGAAGGCAGGCGACATCCTTACCGAAGGTTACGCTACCGAGAACGGTGAGCTTGCCCTAGGTCGTAACCTCCTTGTGGCTTACATGCCTTGGAAGGGTTACAACTACGAGGACGCCATTGTGCTCAACGAGCGCATCGTCCGTGAGGACATCCTCACTTCAGTACATGTCGATGAGTATTCTCTCGACGTCCGTGAGACCAAGCGTGGTGCCGAGGAGTTTACTGCCGACATCCCCAACGTCAGCGAGGAGGCTACCAAGGATCTTGATGAGAATGGTGTCATCCGTGTCGGTGCCCGTGTGGAGCCCGGCGACATCCTCATTGGTAAGATTTCACCGAAGGGTGAGAGCGATCCCTCACCCGAGGAGAAGCTGCTGCGTGCCATCTTCGGCGACAAGGCCGGCGACGTGAAGGACTCTTCATTGAAGGCCAATCCGTCACTGACAGGTGTCATCATTGACAAGAAGCTCTTCACCCGTGCCGTCAAGGACCGTAAGTCGAAGCAGCAGGATAAGATTACACTGGCTAAGATTGACGAGGAGCATCAGGCTAAGATTGACGACCTGAAGGATATCCTCATTGAGAAGCTCGCTACCCTGACTAAGGGTAAGACCTCGATGGGTGTCAAGGACTACACCGGTGCTGAGATTATTTCGAAGGGCAGCAAGTTCTCGATGGCAGCCCTTCGCAACCTCGAATATGGTGACGTTCAGATCAGCGAATGGACCAACGATGAGCACAAGAACGAGCTCATTGCCAAGCTGATCATCAACTATATGAAGAAGTTCAAACTGCTCGATGCCGAGAACAAGCGCAAGAAGTTTGCCATCACCATTGGTGACGAGCTGCCTTCAGGCATCCTGCAGATGGCTAAGGTCTACGTGGCCAAGAAGCGTAAGATTGGTGTCGGCGACAAGCTGGCCGGTCGTCACGGTAACAAGGGTATCGTATCGAAGGTGGTACGTCAGGAGGATATGCCGTTCCTCGAGGATGGTCGTCCCGTCGACCTGGTACTGAACCCGCTGGGTGTGCCGTCTCGTATGAACCTCGGTCAGATCTTCGAGGCCATTCTTGGTGCTGCCGGTAAGCGTCTTGGTGTGAAGTTTGCTACGCCTATCTTCGATGGTGCCAAGCTTGACGACCTTGCTGAGTGGACTGACAAAGCCGGACTGCCGCGTCTCTGTTCTACCCACCTGTACGATGGTGAGACCGGTGAGAAGTTCGACCAGCCTGCTACTGTGGGTATCACCTACTTCTTGAAACTCGGTCACATGGTCGAGGACAAGATGCACGCCCGTTCCATTGGTCCGTACTCTCTCATCACACAGCAGCCCCTCGGTGGTAAGGCACAATTCGGTGGCCAGCGTTTCGGTGAGATGGAGGTCTGGGCCCTTGAGGCATTCGGTGCCAGCCATGTGCTGCAGGAGATCCTCACCATCAAGTCCGACGATGTCGTAGGCCGTTCGAAGGCTTACGAGGCCATCGTCAAGGGCGATCCCATGCCTAATCCTGGTATTCCTGAGTCACTCAACGTGCTGCTGCACGAGTTGAAGGGTCTTGGTCTGAGCATCAAGATGGACTAATCGATAATTGATAATTGAAAATTGAAAATTGAGAAATATGGCTTTCAAGAAAGATACAAAGATCAAGAGTAATTTCACCAAGATTACCATCGGACTGGCTTCTCCTGAGGAAATTCTGGAGAACTCATGCGGTGAGGTTACCAAGCCTGAGACCATCAACTACCGTACCTACAAGCCTGAGCGCGACGGTCTGTTCTGTGAGCGCATCTTCGGTCCCACCAAGGACTATGAGTGTGCTTGCGGCAAGTACAAGCGTATCCGTTATAAGGGTATCGTCTGCGACCGTTGCGGTGTCGAGGTAACCGAGAAGAAGGTACGTCGTGAGCGTACGGGACACATCGAGCTCGTCACTCCCGTGGCTCATATCTGGTATTTCCGTTCGTTGCCCAACAAGATTGGTTATCTGCTGGGACTGCCAACCAAGAAGCTCGACGCCGTCATCTATTACGAGCGTTATGTCGTCATCCAGCCGGGTACATTGGCTGGCAAGAAAGACGGCGAGGGCAATCCTGCGCTGGGTTCACAGGTGTACGACCTGCTCTCTGAAGAGGAGTACAACGAGATCATGGACAACCAGGTTCCGCAGGATAACTACATGCTCGACGACAGCGATCCCAATAAGTTCATCGCCAAGATGGGTGCTGAGGCCATCTACGACCTGCTCGTCAAGCTTGATCTCGACAGTCTGTCGTATGAACTGCGCGACCGTGCCAACAGCGACTCCAGTGTCCAGCGTAAGAATGAGGCTCTGAAGCGTCTGCAGGTAGTCGAGGCCTTCCGTTCCAGCGTTGAAAAGGGCATCAACCGTCCTGAGTGGATGGTGATGAAGATCATCCCCGTCACACCCCCTGAGTTGCGCCCGCTGGTACCGCTCGATGGTGGCCGTTTCGCCACATCAGACTTGAACGACCTCTACCGTCGTGTCATCATCCGTAACAACCGTCTGAAGAGGCTGATTGAGATTCATGCTCCTGAGGTCATTCTGCGTAACGAGAAGCGTATGCTTCAGGAGGCTGTCGACTCGCTGTTCGACAACAGCCGTAAGTCCAGTGCCGTGAAGAGCGACTCCAACCGTCCGCTGAAGTCTCTCAGCGATTCACTGAAGGGTAAGCAGGGCCGTTTCCGTCAGAACCTGCTAGGTAAGCGTGTCGACTACTCAGCCCGTTCGGTTATCGTCGTCGGTCCTGAGCTGAAGATGGGTGAGTGCGGTCTGCCCAAGCTGATGGCTGCCGAACTCTACAAGCCGTTTATTATCCGCAAGCTCATCGAGCGCGGCATCGTCAAGACCGTCAAGTCTGCCAAGAAGATTGTCGACCGCCGTGAGCCCGTCATCTGGGATATTCTGGAGAACGTCATGAAGGGTCACCCCGTGCTCCTCAACCGTGCTCCGACACTGCACCGTCTGGGTATCCAGGCCTTCCAGCCCAAGCTCATCGAGGGTAAGGCCATCCAGCTTCACCCGCTGGCTTGTACGGCATTCAATGCCGACTTCGACGGCGACCAGATGGCTGTGCATCTTCCCCTGAGTAACGAGGCCATCCTGGAGGCTCAGATTCTGATGCTCCAGAGCCACAACATCCTGAACCCTGCCAACGGTGCTCCTATCACCGTGCCGTCTCAGGATATGGTGCTTGGTCTGTACTATATCTCAAAGATCCGTCCGGGTGCCAAGGGCGAGGGTCTCACCTTCTACGGTCCCGAGGAAGCCATCATTGCCCACAACGAAGGCAAGTGCGACCTCCACGCCCAGGTGAAGGTTATCGTCGACGACATCAAGGACGGCAAGCGCTACAAGCACATGGTAGAAACCTCTGTCGGTCGTGTCATCGTCAATGGCATTATTCCGAAGGAGGTAGGCTATGTCAATAAGATTATCTCTAAGAAGTCTCTGCGCGACATCATTGCCGACGTTATCAAGAACGTTGGTTTCGCCGAGGCCTGCGAGTTCCTCGATGGTATCAAGAACCTTGGTTACCGCATGGCCTACGAGGCTGGTCTGTCGTTCAACCTCGACGACATCATCATCCCCGAGTCGAAGAAAGACCTGGTGGAGAAGGGTAATGCCGAGGTGCAGCAGATTACCGAGAACTACAACATGGGTTTCATCACCGACAACGAGCGTTACAACCAGGTTATCGATACGTGGACACATATCAACAACGACCTTGGTAACGTGCTGATGAAGGAGATGACCGAGGCCGACCAGGGCTTCAACGCCGTGTTCATGATGCTCGACTCCGGTGCCCGTGGTAGTAAGGACCAGATTCGTCAGCTCTCTGGTATGCGTGGTCTGATGGCCAAGCCCCAGAAGGCCGGTGCCGAGGGCGCCCAGATTATTGAGAACCCCATTCTGTCGAACTTCAAGGAGGGTATGTCCGTGCTTGAGTACTTTATCTCTACCCACGGTGCCCGTAAGGGTCTGGCCGACACCGCCATGAAGACGGCTGACGCCGGTTACCTGACCCGTCGTCTCGTTGACGTTTCTCACGACGTGATTATCAACGAGGAAGACTGCGGCACGCTGCGCGGACTGGTCTGCACAGCCCTGAAGAATGGCGACGAGGTTATCTCTACCCTCTACGAGCGCATTCTGGGTCGTGTCAGTGTTCACGACATTATCCATCCTTCTACCGGTGAGCTCATCGTGGCTGCTGGTGAAGAGATTACCGAGCCCATCGCCCAGAAGATTGAAGAGTCACCCATCGAGTCTGTCGAAATTCGTTCCGTACTCACCTGTGAGTCGAAGCATGGCGTCTGCATGAAGTGCTACGGACGTAACCTTGCTACCCGCCGCATGGTACAGAAGGGTGAGGCCGTCGGTGTCATTGCCGCACAGGCTATCGGTGAGCCCGGTACTCAGCTGACGCTGCGTACCTTCCACGCCGGTGGTGTGGCTGCCAACGCAGCTGCCAATGCCAGCATCGTGGCCAAGAACGACTCGAAGATTGAACTCGAAGAGGTGCGTACCGTACCGTTCGACGAGGACGGCCGCGACTGCGAGATGGTTGTCAGCCGTCTGGGTGAGTTGCGTTTCGTCGACGTCAACACCAAGATTGTGCTCTCTACCGTCAACGTTCCTTACGGTTCGTCGCTCTACTTCAAGAATGGCGACACCGTCAAGAAGGGCGATAAGATTGCTCAGTGGGATCCCTTCAATGCCGTCATCGTTACCGAGTATGCCGGTACGCTGAAGTTCCACGACGTTGTCGAAGGTGTCACCTTCCGTGCAGAGACCGACGAAACGACTGGTTTGACCGAGAAGATCGTCACCGAGTCGAAGGACAAGTCACGTGTGCCGACCTGCGACATCATCAATGGCAACGGTGAGATTGTCGGAACCTATAACTTCCCCGTGGGTGGTCACGTTGTCGTCGAGGACGGTCAGACCGTCAAGACCGGTGAGACCCTCGTCAAGATTCCACGTGCTGCAGCCAAGGGTGGTGATATCACCGGTGGTCTGCCCCGTGTCACCGAGCTCTTCGAAGCTCGTAACCCGTCGAACCCCGCCATCGTCTCTGAGATCGACGGTGAGGTCACCATGGGTAAGGTGAAGCGTGGTAACCGCGAGATTGTTGTCACCTCGAAGACCGGCGAGCAGCGCAAGTACCTCGTCAGCCTGTCGAAGCAGATTCTGGTACAGGAGCACGACGCTGTGCGTGCCGGTACACCGCTCTCTGACGGTGTCATCACACCTGCCGACATCCTGGCCATTAAGGGTCCCACGGCCGTTCAGGAGTACATCGTCAACGAGGTACAGGACGTCTATCGTCTGCAGGGTGTGAAGATCAACGACAAGCACTTTGAGATTATCGTCCGTCAGATGATGCGCAAGGTCCAGATCAACGATCCTGGCGACACCTCGTTCCTCGAGCAGGAGATTGTCGACAAGCTCGACTTTGCTGAGGAGAACGACCGCATCTGGGGTAAGAAGGTGGTCATCGACGCTGGTGACTCCGAGAACATGCAGCGCGGTCAGATTGTTACCGCCCGCAAGCTGCGCGACGAGAACTCCTCGCTGAAGCGCCGCGACATGAAGCTCGTCCAGGTGCGCGATGCCGTTCCTGCCACGTCGACCCAGATTCTTCAGGGTATCACCCGTGCTGCCCTGCAGACCAAGTCGTTCATGTCTGCCGCATCGTTCCAGGAGACCACCAAGGTGCTCAACGAAGCCGCCATCCGTGGTAAGAGCGATAACCTCGAGGGCATGAAGGAGAACGTTATCAGCGGTCACCTCATTCCTGCCGGTACCGGCCTTCGCGAGTTCGAGAAGATCATTGTCGGCTCCAAGGAAGAGTACGAGCGCATGCAGGCCAACCGCAAGAACGTGCTCGACTTTGCTGAGGACAGCGTCATGGACTAAAAAAGTCGATTTCTATTTATAAGCAACGATATGGCTCAGGTTTTTCCTGGGCCATATTTTTTGTCTTTTCGTGGGAGAAGAGGCTGTCTTATTTACATAAAAACAGTTAACGTACTGCCTTTGTACGTCCTTTTTTTACGTCAGATTGTTGAAAAACACCGTAATTAACTGATAATCTGAAACTTTTTCCCGAAAATATTTGGTTATTTAAAAGATAATAACTAAATTTGTCCCCGAGTATAATAAAAAGCTATTAACAAAAACAATAAAGGTTATGAAAAAGAAAGTTTTTTTATTTGCAGTGGCAGCATTGGCGCTTGCCGCTTGTAGCAACGATGAGACCGTCTCTGTAACTCAGAGCGATGCAATTGCGTTTAGGCCGTTGGCAACAAATGTTACCCGTGCGGCAGATATTAACGCTTCTACTTTGGAAGGTACGGGGTTTTATGTGTCTGCAAGAAAGCATAGTGATAATGCCGAGTATTTTACAGATGTAGCTTATACTGTTTTCTCTACTCCTTCTGGCATAAAGACATGGACCTCTGCAAATCCATATTATTGGCCTGGAGATAATTCAGAACTGGATTTTTTTGCTTATGCCCCTAAAGCAGTTGGAGATAGCCATAATGACCAAATTACAGCACATGCTGACTATAAATCTTTTGAGATTACACCCTCAACTACAGCAGCTTCTCAAGTAGACTTGATATTCGCTAATGAAAATCAAAAAAAGAAATCAACTGATAATGCTGGTGTTGTGCTTAATTTTCATCACGCAGAATCAAAGATTGTTATTATGCTAAAAAACAGCAATCCTAATCTGACATTTACAGTTGGTAATGTCACCATTGGTAATGTAAAAGATAAAGGACAGTATGTATACACTGGTGTAGTAGACAGTCGCCTTAAGTATACTGACTGGGGATGGACTGGTGCCAGTAACACAACTTACACCCAAACTGTTTCTAATGGAAGTGCATATTCTACAAGCACCCCTGCGCAAGTCGGTGTTGACATGATTTTGGTACCACAAACCTTAACTCATGCCATAACCTATGCTTCAAGTGCTAACGGTGCTGCATTTAATGGATCATATATTAATGTAGAGCTTAAAATCCAAAATGCCACTGGTGGTGCCTATATAATTGGTGATGGTAGTACATTCAAGACGGCATTGTGGCCATTACCTGCTACAGAATGGGATCCTGGCAAGAAGTATATTTATACTGTTGACCTTGCAGGGGGTGGTTATAACCCGACTAATGTAAATGGAACTGATGAAAACTTAGACCCAGTTCTTGATGGTGCTGAAATTAAGTTCGTAACCGTCACTGTTGATGATTGGGATTCACAAAGCTATACTGTTGGTAATATGGTATTTGCAAAAGGTGGAACACATGCCGCCAATATAGCAGCAGAAGCAGGAGAATATACTATTACAATAACTGGCTTGACAAGTGGAGAGGCTATTTCAAGTGTATCGACAACAGTAGGTACAGTAACTCCTACTTCAGGAACTGTAGGAACTCAGGGAACGTTCTCTTTCAACTTATCAGTAGGTGCAAATACAGGCAGTGCAAGGTCAGTTGATATAGTTGTAACCGGTGCAAGCGGTGCTACCACTATTAATCTTACACAGGCTGCACCCTAAAGATTAATCTAAAAAGAATCGTCCTCTAACGGACTGTGAAGTTCAAGGACAGAATTCTTTTCAAGAGTCATAATAAAATAAAATTAAGCAAGCATGCCGCACTTCGAGAGTGTGGCATGCTTGCTTTCTACTTAACTATCAATTAATACCTTTTTATTCTGCCTAATCACGACGGGATTTTAATGCGTCACGTCGGGATTTTAATGCGTCATGTCGGGATTTTAACGCGTCACGACGAGATTTTAAAGAGAGGAGCACGCAAAGACATTAAGAGTGACGTGCAAAGACATTAAGAGTGACGTGCTCACAAAACTTTTGCACGGCATTAAAAAAGAGGGTGAAGTCACTCACATATTCAAGTATTTACTATACAATACTGAACAGGAACTGGGGGGCGCTGTATTCCCAACGGACGGTGCCGAAGCGGATAAGGCGGGCCAGAAGGGTGATAACCTTGTGGCGAGGGAGTTTGGACAGACTGACAATACGGTTCAGAGTGAGATGGTCTTCCTGCATAACGTCAAGCAGCAAACGGATGTCATCATCGTAGGTAATGACGGTACCTTGAGGCTTCTGTGATTCACGCCAAAGGGCAAGATGAACGGGCGAGGCCACAATATTCTCGTCGTTGATGCGGATGTAGGCGCGCTTCCGTCCTGTTTCATCCAGCGCACAGACGGGGCGTCTGACTGATGGCGGCACAGTGGCAATGACAATGGTCCGTAGCCCTCCCACTCCACTGGCCTTATCGGATGGGGCAGCATGAAACGTATCGAACTTGATGCTGGCCTCGGGCTTACAGAATTTGTAGGCCGCCTGGTGCATCATGAAAATCTCCTCCTCGCTGCGGACGCCAGAGAGATGGCCGTCGTCGCGGACACCAATGAGCAGGCGGCCACCGTCCGTATTGGCAAAAGCCGACACCGACTTGGCCAGCTTGCAGGCATCCACCACACGGTATTTGAAGTCCTGCTGCTGGTGTTCACCCTCGCTAATCAGTCTGAGAAGATAGCGTCTGTCGTCCATAGTGGCTGCAAAGGTAGTGCAAACCAAATGAAAAACCAAAGGAATTTGCAATAAAATAGGATGTAGAGCGTTATTATAATTGAGAATTGACAATTGATAATTGACAATTGATAAGAGTGAGAGAGAACTTATACCTGATCATATTGATGGTGGTGGCCGTACTCCTGACGGGGTGCGGTGCGGAACAGGCTATGAAGAAGGGTGACCGGTTCTATGACTTGGGCGAATACTTCGACGCTGCCACACAATATAAGAAGGCATACTCGCAGACGCCTGCCAAAGAACGGGCGCTACGCGGACAGCGTGCGCTGAAGATGGCTGAGTGCTACCGGCGCATCAACTATACGCAGAAGGCCATTGCGGCATACAACAATGTCATCCGCTACAAGCAGGCAGACTCGCTGACGCACCTGCATCTGGCGCAGCAGCTGATGAAGAACGGCAGCTATAAGGAGGCAGCCAAGGAGTTCCAGACGTTCTTAGACTCATTGCCCAACGATAATTCTCAATTCTCAATGATTAATTCTCAATTAGCCAAAACTGGCTTGAGGTCGGCCCAGCAGGCTCCAGAATGGAAGAAGCAGGGATCGGACTATACCGTGAAGCGCGAGAATTTCTTTAACTCACGACGTGCGGACTACTCACCCATGCTGGCTGGTGAGGAAAACAACCAGCTGTTCTTCACCTCGACGCGCAACCAGGCTAAGGGCGATGAGCTGAGCGGTATCACGGGTACGAAGAACGGCGACATCTTTGTGGCACAGAAGGACGACAAAGGCAAATGGCAACGCCCTGAGGTAATAGACTCGGAGCTGAACAGCGACTTCGACGAGGGTGTCTGTTCGTTCACACCCGACGGCCGTACGATGTACCTGACACAATGTAAGACCGACCCCGACTATCCACGCTATGCCACCATCATGACATCGAACCGCAGCGATGCCTCGTGGAGCAAGACTACGGAACTGAAGCTGACGCGCGACACGCTGTCGGCATACGCCCACCCAGCCATCAGTCCTGACGGACAGTGGCTCTACTTTACCAGCAACATGCCTGGCGGCTTGGGCGGCTACGACATCTGGCGCGTTCGTCTGACCACCAGTGGCGTTGGTGGCGTGGAGAATCTTGGAGCACCCATCAATACGCCTGGCGACGAGATGTTTCCCACCTTCCGTCCCAATGGCGACCTGTACTTCTCGAGCAACGGCCATGAGGGCATGGGCGGACTGGACATCTATATCGCAAAGCCAATTGAGAGTTTAGAATTGAGAATTGATAATTCTGATATGCCTGATTCATTAAATGCAACGGGTCAAGGTGATCAGAATTCTCAATCCTCAATTATCAATTATAAAATCGAGCATCCAGGTTATCCGCTAAACTCGCAGGGCGACGACTTCGGCATGACCTTCGAGGGACTGAAGAATCAGGGGTATTTCTCAAGTAACCGAGGCGACGGCAAGGGCTGGGACCACATCTATTCGTTCTATAATCCCGAAATCATCCAGACCGTCACGGGCTGGGTGTACGAGCAGGACGGCTACGAGCTGCCCCAGGGACAGGTGTACATGGTGGGCAACGACGGCACCAACCTGAAGTTGAGCGTGAAGGGCGACGGCTCGTTTACCCAGGAAATCAAGGCTGGCGTGGACTACGTGTTCCTCGGCACTTGCAAGGGTTTTCTGAACCATCAGGAACAGTTGCGCGTAGAACCCGTAACGAAGTCAGAGGAATACACGCTGCAATTCCCACTGGCCTCGATTACTGCACCCGTACTCATCGATAACATCTTCTACGACTTCGACAAAGCCACGCTGCGTCCTGAGTCTGCCGAAGCCCTCGACCAGCTGGTAGCACTGCTGAACGAGAATCCCAACGTCACCATCGAACTGTCGGCACATACCGACTACCGCGGATCGGAAGAATATAACAAGCGTCTCTCGCAGCGTCGTGCAGAGAGTGTTGTGAACTATCTGATAGAGCACGGCATTGCGAGCGACCGTCTGACGCCTGTGGGCTACGGCAAGGAGAGACCCAAGGAAATACGGCGCAAGGTGGCCGAGAAGTATCCCTTCCTGAAAGAAAAAGACGTCTTGACGGAAGAATTCATCAAGACGCTTGAAGATGAGGAACAGCAGGAGCAGTGCAACCAGCTGAACCGCCGCACGGAATTCCGTGTATTGCGCACTACTTACGGACTGTTTCCGAAGAAATAACCTCGCCTACTCCGACAAAAAGCAAACCAAACAGTATGACAGCCGCTGCCAGCAGGTTGACGCTAAACGACTGTGTGGACAGCGTGCGGAGCATGACCTCGAAGTGGACGGCCAGCAACTCCCAACCACGGAAGACGATGAACAACACCACGAAGACCGTGATGCAGAACGGCGTCCAAAGACGTGTGAACATAGAAGTCTGAGGGCTGAGTGATGGCTGAGTGGCCTCTATGCGCTGCATCACACGTTCTGTGAAGCCATCGTCGGCTATCTGCTGACTGGCTGCCTCGCTGAAAAACTGCTGTAACAAGCGTTCGTTATCTTCCATCATATCCATTCTTTCTTAAATAGTTAGCTAATTTCTCTTTGCCTCTGGACAGGTGAGACTTCACCGTTCCCTCTTTGAGGCCTGTAATCTTGGTAATGCCTGCAATGTCGTAGCCGTCAATGAGTTGCAAGGTGATGCACGTCCGCTCGTCAGGCTTCAACAGAGCTAAGGCGGCATAGAGGTCCATTTTGAGTGAAGAGTGTTGAGTGACGATTGAGGAATTTTTCTCGCTTTGCTGCGACGTAGAATGATGAATTCTCAATTGATCATCTTTCATCGGTATAGCCGACCATTCCTCATTCAACATTCCACATTCAACATTCTTCTTTCGATGGTGGTCGTAGAACACGTTGTAGGCTATACGCATGAGCCACGTCTGAAACGAGGAAAGGCCACGGAACTTCGAGATGTTCATGTAGGCCTTGATGAACGTGTCCTGAGCCAGGTCATCGCTCAACTGACTGTCTCCCAATGTCTGATGCAGGAAAAACCTGCGCACGGGTGACTGGTATCGGCGTACGAGCTCGTCGAAAGCCCGTTTGTTGCCGAAAACAGCCACCTGTGCTACGAGAGAGATGTCAGTGAGCGAAGCCATTTACTGTCGCGTCAAAGCGTTTTTTTCAGGAATGATGATCCACGCCACGATGTAGAAAGGAATGCCAGCAAAGGCCGTGAACAGCGTCAAAGCGGCATAGCCCAAACGTACTGCAACCGGATCGAAGTCCATATATTCTGCAAATCCTGCGCAAACACCGCCTAACACGCGGTCGTTGCTACGAAATAATCTCTTAGTCATAATCTCTATTGTTTAAATGTTGTCGTTATCGTTTTTATATAAATCTCTGTCGTTGTTCCTGCGAGCTGTACGCGAGGCAAACACCTTACCCAGTCCAATGCAGAACACCAAGGCACCGATGCCAAAGCCGACACTACCGGCTGCATAGCCCAGGAACACCATGAGTCCCACACCCACAAAGCACTGACGCATGCCTTTCTGATACTCGTCATCGCTGTCTAACGGTTTGTCTTCCAGTAGCTGGTCAGGAATGGGCTGTCCCTGCTGCATAGCCATCTGTGCGAGCTTCATCTTCTGCTTGCGGTTCTTGTTGATAAAGTAGAACAGCACGATGATAATCAATACGGGAGCCAGCACGAAGATGATGAGCAGTACACCCAGTACCATGATGATGCCTGCCAGATCCTTGCCTCGCATGCCACTGAAGGCATTGCGTATCACGCTTCCGAAGTCTTCGTCGTCAACCTCATAAGTTGTCGTATTACTACTCCAGGGAGAGGTCGGATAAGTGACGGTGACCTTTCCCTTGTGTTTCGTCACTGCCGTATCCGTACTCGTGGTATCGGAATAAACCTCAACGGCATCCTTGTTGGTTGAATCCACCAGTTCAGTCGGAGGCTGCGGTGTGTGACGGTGTTTCTGAGCAGCTGCCTGAACACCCATTCCGAGCGTCAGCAGCATTGCCAATGTTATCAGTACTTTCTTCATAGTCGTATTGTTTTGTCCAATTTATCAATTGTCAATTATCAATTGTCAATTATCAATTTGTTTACATTCATGTCTCCAGAACCACGTACATTATACTTATAGTCCTTGACTTTGCCTGAGAGCGTGATGTCGCCAGAACCTGTCAGATTGGCCTCAACAGCACCAGAATTGTCAAGCTGCATCTTAATGTCGCCAGAACCGACAACCTGCACGCCAGCCCACAATGTCTTCACGTTTCTTACATCCACATCGCCAGAACCTACGAGTGACACATTGATGCGGTCGCAGATGATGTCTTCAAACTTGATGTCGCCAGAGCCGTTCAACGTAATCTCGAGGTTGTCAGTATCTACGAGACCGTTACTCTCGAAGTCTCCAGAACCCTTCAGCTCAATGCCGAGGAAATCGGGAGAAGTCACATGGACCGTCACGTTATCTGCGTCAGACACTCCAAAGTTAATAATATCACCTTCACCCTTCATCCTGACCACCAGTTTGTTGTCTATCACAAAGGTTTCTACGTCGTTGAGAACTTTTAAGGGAGCCTCAACACGCACTGAGAACGAGTCAGCCTGTTGATACTTCACATCTAACGAACCTAACTGTTCTATGCGTTCAAAGCCTTTCAAATCGCGTTCATGCATTGCCTGGGGTTCCGTTTTGGAGTAATGCACCTTCAAACCATTACATGAACAGGAAGTCAACATTCCCAGAACCGCCACTGATAATAATAAAACCTTTTTCATAACTGCATCTTTTTTTTGTTTCTTTTTATCCGTTAGACGTAATAAATCAGCAATTAGTTGCAAAGGTAGGAAAAAAATTGTATCTTTGCAAACGAAATGGCAAATTTACCTGCGGCATTCAGTGAATACACGCGTCAACTGATGGGTGAGGAGCGCTTCGAACGATACCTGAAGTCGTTCGAGGAAGAACCACCTGTCAGCATCCGTCTGAATCCGATGAAGATAGAAGAGGACAGATGGAAGGTGGCAGATGCAGAGCCTGTACCCTGGTGCCGTAATGCCTTTTACCTGAAGCAACGTCCGAATTTCACCATGGATCCCTTGTTCCACGCTGGCTGCTACTACGTGCAGGAGGCTGCCTCGATGTTCCTCGACACTATTTTTACACAGCGGAACCGACCCTATTGTGTAAAAAACGTGCTGGATATGTGTGCGGCACCTGGCGGAAAGTCGACGCTATTGCGTGCTGCCCTGCCCGACGACTGCGTGCTCTATTCCAACGAGCCCATCCACAATCGCGCCAACATCCTATTAGAAAACGTCACCAAGTGGGGCTACCCGAATCATGTCGTCACCAACGCCTATCCCAAGGACTATCGTGCGTCGAAAATGAAGTTCGACGTCATTCTCTGCGACGTGCCCTGCTCCGGAGAAGGCATGTTCCGCAAGGACGAGACCACCATCCGTGAATGGAGTCCGCAGAATGTAGAGAAATGCTGGCGTCTGCAACGCGACATTGTCAGCGATGCCTGGCCATGTCTGAATGCCGGCGGTCTTTTTATATATAGTACGTGTACCTTTAATATAAAAGAGAACGAGGAAAACATCCGCTGGATGCTGGAAACGTTCCCCGATGCTGAGGTGCTGCCCATCGAGGTGAAGCCCGAATGGAACATCACGGGTTCACTGCTCGAAGGCTTCAACGAGCCCGTCTACCGTTTCATTCCTGGCATCTCGCGCGGTGAAGGATTATTCATTTGCGTGCTAAGAAAAGGGCGTCAGCACACTGTAGAGCATCTACAGCAATGCTGTAAACCATCTACAGAAGTATTGTACAATATCCACAACAAAGTTGTAAAGCATCCACAACAAAGTTGTAAAGTATCTACAGGAAAGCTGTGCAGCATCCACAACAACACTGTAAAGCATCTACAGGAATACTGCAGGATTCCGCAACAAGCCGTGCAGCACGAACTTACTTATTATCAAGCTATTAGCTATCTTCGCGGAGAGGCGCTCATACTACCAGAAAACACGCCACGCGGTGAGGTTGCGGTCACTTTTCAAGGACATCCCTTAGGAATGGTGAAGAACATCGGCACACGTGCCAACAACCTCTATCCCAAAGCATGGCGAATCAAGACAACACATATACCCACTGAATATGAAGCAATACTTAGACATACTTGACCGTATCCTCAAAGAAGGAACGGTGAAGGGTGACCGTACAGGAACGGGCACCATCAGCATTTTCGGCACACAGAGCCGTTATCCGCTCAGCGAGGGCTTTCCCTTGCTGACAACCAAAAAGCTGCACCTGAAGTCCATCATCTATGAACTGTTGTGGTTCCTGCAGGGCGACACCAACGTGAAATACCTACAGGAGCATGGCGTACGTATCTGGAACGAATGGGCCGACGAGAACGGCGAACTAGGTCCCGTCTATGGTCACCAATGGCGTGCATGGCCAGACTACAACGGTGGTGTCATCGACCAGATACAATATGTAGTAGACCAGCTGAAAACCAATCCCAACTCACGCCGCATGATAGTCTCTGCGTGGAATGTCGCCGAAGTCAACAAGATGGCACTGCCCCCGTGTCACACCATTTTCCAGTTTTATGTCGACTATCCTGACGGCCCTGATGGCCAGGGACGACTGTCGCTGCAACTCTATCAGCGCAGTGCCGACACCTTCTTAGGGGTGCCGTTTAACATCGCCTCGTATGCCCTGCTATTGCAGATGATGGCCCAGGTGACAGGCTTCAAGGTTGGCGACTTCATCCACACTACGGGAGACACGCATCTCTACCTGAACCATCTGGAACAAGCAAAGTTACAGCTCACTCGTGAACCCCGTCCCTTGCCCACGATGAAGATTAATCCTGACGTGAAGAGCATCTTCGACTTTCAATTTGAAGACTTCGAGTTAGAGGGCTATGACCCTTGGCCACACATCAAGGCCGAAGTTTCGGTGTAATTGAAAATTGAGAATTGAGAATTGAGAATTATGATTACCATCATTGCTGCAGTGGCCAGGAACAGGGCCATTGGTTTCGAGAATAAGCTCATCTACTGGTTGCCCAACGACCTGAAACGGTTCAAGGCGCTGACCACAGGTCATACTATTGTAATGGGGCTGAACACCTACAAGAGTCTGCCAAAGGGAGCACTGCCTAACCGCAGAAACTGTGTACTGACCCGTTCTACGAAGGAATTGCCTGGCTGTGAATGTTTTGCCTCGTGGGACGAATTCCTTATCACCTGCAAGCCCGACGAGGACATCTATATCATCGGTGGTGCCAGCATCTACCGCCAGTTCATTGACAAGGCCGACCGTCTGTGTCTGACCGAAGTCGACGACACACCGTCAGAGGCAGACACCTTCTTCCCCGACTACAGCGAGGGTTGGCGCATTGACAAAAAAGAAGCCCATCCCAAGGATGAGCGTCATGCTTTCAACTATGCCTTCGTAGACTACGTCAGGGTTTAACTCTTACTTCATACATTTTACTTCTTACTTGCCGTCAGGCAATACCTCTTAATTCTTACATCTTACTTCTTACTTGCCGTCAGGCAATACCTCTTAATTCTTACATCTTACTTCTTAATTCTGCCCTGCGTAGCAGAGTAGTTGATGTTCAAGGCACCGGCACGCCGTAGAGCCTGTTTGACGTCGTTGATGACGCCCATCGGTGTCTGACGGTCAGCACGGATGCTGACAACCATGTGCTGGCGGGCATCCTCAGACATCTTGTCACGTTCCTTTTGTATTTCGTCATCCAGCTGGTCCACAGTGACATAACGGTCATTCAGTTGGATACGAGACTCGTTGGATACCACTTTTCCATGACCATCAACGGGTTTGCCGATGAAGATATAGACAAGTCCCCTGCGGTTACTCTTCTCCAGTTCCGTACCCTGCGGCACTACATGTTGTACTTGCGGACTGACCTGTCGCATGTGGGTGACAATCATGAAGAAGAAGAGAACCGTGAAGATAAGATCGGGCATAGCTGCCAAGTTCAATCCTGGCAACTCACGCTTTTGTCTATTTCGGAACCTACTCATCTATTTTACCTTTTCACTATTACCATTTACCCCTTCCGTAATACGCTGGGGATAACGCTCCATGATGGCTGCACGCTGAGCATCCGTACACTGACTGAAGGGATGATGGTAGCGCGTCTGCGCCATTTTTTCCCGTAAAGAGCGGTAGGCTGCCACGACGGCATTCTGCATCTCGAAATACGCATTATAGCTGGTCTTGCTGTCGGTCTGTACAGCAATGATATGCCGGTCGGTCTGGCGGGAAGCCACAAACGACTCCACCTCTTGTTGAAGTTGCTGGAGAGTAACGGCCTGGTCGTTGCAAAACAAGGCATCATTGGCATCAATCCTTATTTGCAGCACATCACTCTGGTGAATGTCCACCTGTTCCTGTTGCTGTTCATCGATAGGAGGCAACTTACGACCCAGTCCCTTGTCACTGTCCATAGACGATGTGACCAGGAAAAACACCAACAGCATGAATGAAATGTCGGCTGTCGATGTCGTGTTGAGTTCGGGTACTTCCCTGCGCTTTCTACGAAACACGGCCTATTCCTTCCCTTCCTTAACTTCTTTAACTTTCTTAGCTTCTTTAACTTCCTTATCTTCCTTAACTTCCCCAATCCTCTTATTGTCCATCCAGAAAGAACGGGTAGCAGAGACCAGTACAGCAATAATGGCCACAAAGAGAGTGATATACATCAGCCAAAGCATGATGTCTGCCAAAAAGAGATAACCTGCTTCAACCATTGTTCTTCATTTTATATTGGGAAATCGTATCCATCAGCATAATAGCACATTCCTCCATGTGGGCCGTCAGACGCTCTATCTTGGCAAGAATGTAATTGTAGAAGAATTGCAGCACGACGGCTACAATGATACCGAAGATGGTGGTGATAAGCGCCACCTTCATGCCCTCGGCGACAATGGTAGGATTAATGTCACCAGCTGTTTGTATGCGGTCGAAAGCCATTACCATACCTATCACCGTTCCCAGAAATCCCAGCGACGGTGCTATAGCGATAAACAGACGAATCCACGTGCAGCCTTTCTCCATCTTGGAAATCTGCACCTCGCCATAGTTGGTCAGCTGACGGTCTATCTGATCCAGCGGCTCCTTCATGTGAAGCAGTCCCTGATAACAGATGCTGGCCACTGGTCCGCGTGTATCCCGACAAAGGTCCTTGGCGCCCTCAACGTCGCCCTTCGACAGCCGGTCGTCCACGTCACGCATCAGTTTGCGAGTGTTGACCTCCGAGAGTGTCAAGTAAATGATACGCTCGATGCAGAAGGCAAGACCCAACACGAGAGCCATCGCTACCAGCGACATGAAACTTGCCGAACCTTCCATGAATTTCCGCTTCAGCTGTTTGTGCAGCCCACCGCCCTGTTCAGTAGCAGCCGACTTAGTTTCCGTGAATTCCGCTTCTAATGCTGCCATGGCCGAGTCGGCCGAAATGGGTGCCATGTCTGCCTCCGACAAATCGATAGAGTCGTTCTTTAGCGACTGTGCGCTCGACGTCACTACTACCAGTCCTGTCAGGAGCAAAAAGATAATGATTTTCTTCATATTCTACGAATGCACTATTAATTCGAGCGCAAAGGTAATAAAAAAAGTGAGAAGAGAGAAGTAAGAAGTAAGAAGTGAAAAGCTTTTTCTTTCAAATTAATGTTATTTAACCCATGATACCACGCATAGTTTCCACATTATTTGTATTTTTGCAATCACAAATCTGAATACATCTATTATTTAAGACAAACTATGAGTAACATCAAACTTGACATCACAAAGGCTGCGTGCTTCCTGGAAGCTGGCGCAGTGAAGGCTTTTGAGCCGAAGGTAAAGGCCGCTCAGGAGGCTTTGGAGAATGGCACATGCCCTGGTAACGACTTTTTAGGTTGGCTGCATCTGCCCACAGAGATCACACCCGCCTTCCTCGATGAGATTGAGGCTTGCGCAAAGGTGCTGCGCGATAACTGCGAGGCTGTAGTCGTTGCAGGTATCGGTGGTTCGTACTTAGGTGCCCGTGCCGTTATCGAGGCACTGAGCAACTCGTTCGGCTGGCTGATTCAGGACGGCAAGAATCCCACCATCCTCTTTGCAGGTAACAACATCGGCGAGGACTATCTCTTCGAGTTGACTGAATACCTGAAGGGTAAGAAGTTTGGCGTCATCAACATCTCTAAGTCGGGTACTACCACTGAGACTGCCCTGACCTTCCGCCTGCTGAAGAAGCAGTGCGAGGCCCAGCGCGGCAAGGAGGAGGCCAAGAAGGTCATCGTGGCTGTAACGGATGCCAAGCGCGGTGCTGCCCGTACATGTGCCGACAAGGAGGGTTACAAGAGCTTTATCATTCCCGACAACGTGGGTGGTCGTTTCTCAGTGCTCACTCCGGTGGGTCTGCTGCCCATTGCCTGCGCTGGTTTCGATATCAAACAGTTAGTGAAGGGTGCTCAAGACATGGAGAAGGCTTGTGGCAAAGACGTTGCCTTCGACGAGAACCCCGCTGCCCAGTATGCTGCCGTACGCAATGCTCTGTATGGCAAAGGCAAGAAGATTGAAATCATGGTGAACTACCAGCCTAAGCTGCACTTCGTCAGCGAATGGTGGAAGCAGCTCTATGGCGAGAGTGAGGGTAAGGACAAGAAGGGTATCTTCCCTGCCAGCGTAGACTTCACTACCGACCTGCACTCGATGGGTCAGTGGATTCAGGACGGCGAGCGCACTATCTTCGAGACGGTCATCTCTATCGAAGAGCCTGAGAAGAAGCTGCTGTTCCCCAGCGACGAGGAGAACCTCGACGGTCTGAACTTTCTGGCCGGCAAGCGTGTGGACGAGGTGAACAAGATGGCTGAACTGGGTACTCGTCTGGCTCACGTCGATGGTGGTGTTCCCAACATCCGCATCAGCGTTCCCAAACTCAACGAATACTACATCGGTCAGCTGATTTACTTTTTCGAGATTGGCTGCGGCATCAGCGGTAACGTGCTTGGTGTCAACCCGTTCAACCAGCCTGGTGTGGAGGCTTACAAGAAGAATATGTTTGCCCTGCTCGACAAGCCTGGCTACGAAGAGGACAGCAAGGCCATCAAGGCACGCATTGCAAATGAATAATTTTTAGCAGCGGACTACAGGACTAACAGGACTATGTTGCGCATCATGTAACAAAAAGAGAAAAAAGTCCTTAAGTCCTGTAGTCCTTGCAAAAAACTAATTGATGAAAGAAATAATTAAGAAGTATTTAGAGAAGCACGGTTTTGAGCGGTTTTGTCCCAAAGCCGTGCTTTTCGATATGGACGGCGTCATCTACGACTCCATGCCCAACCACGCCGTTTCGTGGCACGACGCCATGCAGGATTTCGGCCTCGACATGCCGTATGAAGGGGCTTACCAGTGTGAGGGTATGCGGGGTGTGGAGACTATCAGACTGCTAACACGCCAACAATGGGGGCGCGAAATAAGCAACGACGAGGCTCAGCAGATGTATGCCCATAAGGCCGAGGTGTTTGCCCAGCGTTGTAAAGAGTATCCTGCCAACATCATGCCTGGCATTAAGACGCTGATGCAGCAGATCAAGGCTGATGGTCTGAAGATATGCGTAGTGACAGGCAGTGCCCAGCATGCCTTGCTCGACAAGCTGCTGATAGATTTCGAAGGATTGCTCAAAGAGGAACTTATCGTGACGGCTTTCGACGTCAAACACGGCAAGCCTGCCCCTGAGCCGTATTTGAAAGGTATGCTGAAATGTAACACAGAACCTTGGCAGACCATCGTGGTAGAGAATGCCCCATTAGGTGTCCGTGCCGCTGTTGCTGCCCGCTGCTTCACGATAGCCGTCAATACGGGTCCCCTACCCGACCAAGTATTGGCCGATGAAGGAGCGAACCTCATCTTCGACAAGATGACAAGTCTCAGTGAGGCATGGCATGATTTCTATACGCCGTCCTCGTCGTCAGCAGCGGATTCATGATCGGGAGCACTGGTATCCAGTTGGGTATCCTGCTTGACATCCAAATCACCCATCCGCGACAGGCGCATCACCAGAGGTATATACTCATCCGTCTGGGGATGACCTACACTGGCAGCAAATATCAGCCAGTCGCCGTCGGCCTTATCGAAGACAATACCCTCCAAAATACCCGTACGTCGGAAGTCTTCCGTGATATACGTTGAAAAGAACGACTTCGTAAACGAACGGCTGAAGAATACAGAGCCATCGCTACGCGATACCACCACTTGGAAAGTATTGTCAACAAATTGCTGACCCGTCTCATCCTTTACCATCGGCAGCGAATCGCAAGGCTGACGGTGTACTGCTACATGGTATGTCTTACCAATCCATTCCACATCGCGCTCATCATCATATTCCTGCATTTTCACCGGCGACGAGGGCTTCACGGTCTCTACGCGCTGCGTGATGATGTTATCACTCTTTTTCTTTTCCGAACAGGCTGACATCATCAGCATCATACCGACTGCAGCGGTTACTATCAATACTTTTTTCATATCCTTAAACTATTATTTCTCCTAATTTCTTGCAAAGGTACGAAAAAAAAAAGAAAATCCCGCCATCTCTGACGGGATATTTGTTGTCCTGAGTTATCTTCTTAAAACAAAAGGATGCTTACCAATTTCTAGAAGAGGCACGCTAGCCTCGATACACTATGTTAACCTAAATCACTATGATTAATACGTATTCAAATGAAAATCTCTCAGTCACAACTACTTTATTTGACGGCAAAATTATGAAAAGTTTAACGAGAAATCAAAAAAAATCGATAAACGATAGCTTTTTGAGATTTTTTAGCTATTTATACAGCAGAAACCCTGGTACACCTTATGACATACAACACGTTACGGATAACGCGGAAACTAATGTCATAACCCATAAAAGGCATCACATATTCACGCATTTCATCATCGTGATAATGAGGACGCGGATCTAAAGAAAGGACCTCTCGAAGTGTTTGTAGGTCTGGATCGCTGAAAAGCTTACTCAACTCCGACGGAATATCTACTTGAAGACGTTGCCACGACGTGTGTTCCGTGAATCCGCCTCGGGCTTCAGGATGACTATCCACATAGGCCAGGTATGGCTTTATATCAAAGATGGGCGTACCATCCATTAAGTCAGCGCCGACAACATCAATAGAAGGCTTTGAAAAGTCTATGTTGACAATACGTACTGATGACAATCCCAGATTATTGGGACGGAAGGGTGAACGCGTGGCCCACACTCCCATTCGTTTGTTTCCACCCAACAGCGGCGGTCTAACCGTTGGATGTTTCTCTGCTTCCGCATTTTCAGAGAACCCCCATATCAGCCAAAGGAAGTCGTATTCTTCCAAACCGCGCAGTGCTTCTGTATTGCTATATGAAGGGGCGAACTCTATAGTTCCACGCAGGCTGCTGACAATGCCGCTTTGACGTGGAATGCCGAATTTTGATGTAAACGGTGAACGAAAGAAAGCTATCGGTTCAATCTTCATGGAGCACTATCCACTCGTCGTCTTTATTTCGTACCTACAATATGAGTCTTGGGTAGTTCCTTATTGCGGCGATTGACGACGGTAACGACAGACTGTGCCAGATTAATGAAAGCCAGACCTGTCGCCGTATCACTGTTGAGGGCAGCAGGTTCGCCAGCATCGCCACTGTCGCAGATGCTCTGAACGAGGGGTATCTGTGCTAACAGGGGAACGTTCATTTCCTGAGCTAATCGCTTGCAACCTTCCTTGCCAAAAATGTAATACTTGTTCTCTGGCAGTTCTGCAGGGGTAAACCACGACATATTCTCGATGAGCCCGAGAATGGGTACGTTGACCTTCTCGTTGCGATACATGTCGATACCTTTGCGAGCGTCGGCCAGTGCCACCTGCTGAGGCGTCGAGACGATGACAGCCCCAGTGATGGGCAACGTCTGCAACAATGTCAAGTGAATGTCTGAGGTGCCTGGAGGTGTGTCGAGGATGAAGTAGTCGAGTTCTCCCCAGTCGGCATCGGCAATGAGCTGCTTTAGGGCGCTGGTGGCCATGCCGCCACGCCACAGCGTCGCCGTGTCGGGACTGACGAAGAATCCGATGCTCAGCATCTTGACACCGTAAGCCTCGATAGGACAGATGAGGTCGCGGCCGTCTTTCTTGACAGCATAGGGGCGCTCGTCCTCCACATGGAACATCTTGGGCATGGAAGGTCCGAAGATATCGCAGTCGAGTAGTCCCACCTTATATCCCAAACGTGCCAAAGCAATGGCCAAATTGGCAGAAACGGTGCTCTTGCCAACGCCACCCTTGCCAGAACTCACGGCAACGATATTCTTTACGCCGGGCAACAATTGGTCACCCTTGGGACGGGGAGCTGTCTTGAACTCCGTCTCGATGGTGACATCAATAGGGATTTCGGCGGGGGAACCGCCGAACATACTGGCACAGTGATACTTGATAGCTGCCTCAGCCGACTTGACGGTTGACTTCAGGAAAGGGTCGGTGTCGCGCGGAAATTCCAGCACGACCTTCACTTTCCAAGGCTCACCCTCCTGAGCAGGAGCGGCTACCGACGGGGTGTCGGCAACCATTCCGCTCTCTACGAGGTTTTTCTTCGTGCCGGCATACGTTACCGTAGCCAGCGCATCCATAATCAGTTGGGGGTATAATGTCATACCTCGTTTTACGCTCTTATTGCTTGTTTTTACTTTTTACCTTTACTTGTTCTCCTTGACGCCCTTTTGTTTGGCCCATTTCTTGTCGGCATCATACACTTGCCTGCTGCCCCTCGGAATGAGGATGACAGGATTGGAACCCTTGAAGGTGTCGCCAGCAATGGAGGGAGGTGCTGGGCTATTGATAGTCACTGTTCTCAACGCCTTACACTCCTGGAAAGCAGAGCCGCCAATCTCCTTCAGTGTAACGGGCAAGTCAACAGTTGTCAGCTGGCTGCAACCCTTGAAGGCATCGCCACCAATACTCTTCAGACCGTTAGAGAAGTTCAGCGTCTGAAGTGACTGGCACTTCTCAAAAGCTGCGTCCTCGATAGTCTTCAGCGCTGCAGGCCAGTTGATTTCAGAAAGCATGGTGCAGTCGCAGAAAGCGTTACGACCAATGCGTTTCACAATGTTCGGCAGCGTAATGCTACGCAGACTTGTACAGCCTTGGAAGACTTCGGTCTCTATCTCGTCAATCAGGTTGCCGACGGTGACACTCTCCAGGCTGACACACTTCTCAAAAGCGTGGTCACCAAGACTCTTCAGCGAGTTGGGCAGTACAATGCTCTTCAGGCTTGTACACTTCTGGAAGGCATAGTCCTTGATCTTTGTCATACCGTCGGGGAGTGTGATGTCAGTCAGCTGTGCGCAGTCCTCGAAGGCATGGCTGCTGATTTCCTTCAGTCCTTCTGGCAGCGTAATGCTCGTCAGACTTGAGCAGCCCTTGAAGGCACCTGTGTTGACATCCGACAGGTTACCCTCCAACTTCACGGTTTCCAATGACTTACAGTTGGTGAAGGCGATCATGCCAAGGCTGGAAATACGCTCCAGGTTGACGCTCTTCAGACTCTTACAGCCCGAAAATGCGTTGGCACCAATTTTCTGGACGGACGCCATCTCGATAGCTTCCAGATTGCTACAGCCGTCGAAAGCTGCCGACTCAATTTCATCGGTAGAACTGGGAAGCACAATGCTGGTCAGGCTCTCACAGTCCTTAAAAGCTGAACCGCCAATCTTCTTGACATCATCGGGGATATTGATGGATTTCAGGGACTTACAGCCGCTGAATGCCTGAACGGCGACCTCATTCAGACCACTGGGCAGCTCTATGGCCATCAGGCTCTTACAGCCCTCGAAGGCCTCGTTACCGAGAACGTTCAAACCTGCTGGCAGAACGATGTCCGTCAGATTCTCGCAGTTCTGGAAAATCTCGCGGCCGGTGCTCTTCACACTCTGCGGCAACACAGCCTTTTTCAGGTTTTTGGCACCAGCGAAGAGTCCTGCGGGCAACTCGTCAGCCTGTGTCTTCATACCGTCCTTGACATTGCTCTCAATGATAGTGGCTCCCGACAGGTCGATGGAGTTCACCAGACATTCGCCGGGATTCTTGCTATCGGTCTTGGTGCGTGCCACAATCTGCTGTAACAGTTTGAGGTCGGCACCGTTGAGCGGACCACTGACTTTTAAATCAGTGATCTTAAAGCGCTGGTTTTCGGCAATCTTAGTGGATAACTGGCCTGCACTGTCAACTGTGACATCGAGGCTTTGCTGTGCCATGGCGAGCATTGGAAGTGCTGCCATGATAATGGTCAATAGTTTCTTCATATCGTTTGATTGTTTTGTTATTTGGCTTTTTCTAATGAACTTCGTTTATCACGATGATAGGAACGGTAGTCGTCGAGTTCTATCTCCACATCGGGCTCCTCCAGTTCGCCGCTTCCTGGCAGACGGAACTGCATGTACTTGATACTCAGCCCCCGTGCCATCCACATACCTTCGTAATAAGTTTGGATGGAGGCGGCCATCGCAAGACTGCCCTCAGCGGCCGCACCGCCCTGTGCGCCCTGGCCATAGAGGTCGCTGGTGCTGGCCAGTACGGGCAGGTGGTTCTTCTCCACGAGCAGTGTGGTGTAGGTAAAGAGGAAGTTGGAGTCGGTCTTCAGGTGGATGATGCCGCCGTCCACCAGGAAATGGCGGTAGCGGTTGAGGAACCACGACGATGTCAGTCGCTTGCGCGGATTCTTCATCTGCGGGTCACTGAACGTCAGCCATATCTCCTGCACCTCGCCTTCGCTGAAGAAGCGGTCGATGATTTCGATGTTGGTACGCAGGAAGGCGACGTTCTTCAGCCCTTCCCGGACGGCCTGCGTGGCACCGGTCCACATGCGGGCGCCCTTGATGTCGACGCCGATGAAGTTGACTTCCGGATATAGCTTGGCAAGCCCTACGGTGTATTCACCCTTACCGCATCCCAGTTCGAGCACGATGGGGTGATCGTTATGGAAATAGTCCTCATGCCAGCGACCCTGCATGGGGAAATCAGCGTGTCCCAACGCCCCATAGGGATATTGGAACACGCAGTCGTAGGTTTCCATATCGGCGAACTTCGCCAGCTTGCCTTTACCCATTATTCAATGACGACGGTAGTCCAGCCGTGCTTGTCTTCAATCTCGCCATATTGTATACCGCGCAGGGTATCGAAAAGCTTCTTCGACATGGGACCGGGCTTCTCGCCGAACGAGTAGCGCTTGCCGGTGTCGAGGTCGTCGATGTAAGAGATGGGACTGATGACGGCAGCCGTACCACAGGCACCAGCCTCCTCGAAGGTCTCGAGCTCCTCCTCAGGAATGGGACGGCGCTCCACCTTCATGCCAAGATCCTCGGCAACCTGCATCAGCGACTTGTTGGTAATAGAGGGCAGGATGCTCGTCGACTTCGGCGTGATGTACGTGTTGTCCTTGATACCGAAGAAGTTAGCAGCACCGCACTCGTCCATGTATTTCTTTTCTTTAGCGTCCAGATAGAACTCGCAGGCATAGCCTTTCTCGTGGGCTAGGTTGTTGGCGAACAGAGAGGCTGCGTAGTTGCCGCCCACCTTGTACTTACCGGTACCGAGAGGAGCCGAACGGTCGTAGTCACGGATAATGACATAGGGGTTGGCAGCGAAACCGCCTTTGAAGTACGGACCCACGGGCGTGACGAAAATCAGGAAGCAATACTCCTTGGCAGGATGAACACCTACCTGGGCCGACGTGCCGATGAGCAACGGACGGATGTACAGCGTGGCACCGCTCTCGTACGTCGGAATCCACTCCTGGTTCAGACGAACAACCTTCTTCACCATCTCTGTAAACAGCTCTGTGCTCACCTCAGGCATCATGATACCACGGCAGGTAGACTGCAGACGGGCGGCATTCTCGTCAACACGGAAGATGCGCACCTTGCCGTCCTTACAGCGGTAGGCTTTCAAACCCTCGAAAGCCTCCTGACCGTAGTGCAGACACGTGGCTGCCATGTGCAGGTTCAGATACTCGTCGGAGCATACCTCTATCTCGCCCCACTTGCCGTCACGATAGTAACAGCGTACGTTGTAGTCGGTCTTCATGTAACCGAACGACAGACTACCCCAGTCTAAATTCTTCATAATACTTATTGATATTAAAAACTTCGATTTTGCTTGCAAAAGTACGCAAATTCTTGCGTTTTTGCAAGAAAAAAGACGTAAAAGTTAATTAGCGCGAGTTTTTTTACTCAGCTTCGGCATTTATCTTCTGGAGTTCGGCTTCTGTCTTGGCCAGTTTGTCCTTACAAAACTTGATGAGTTGCTGTGCGGTTTTCAACTGCGCAGCTATTTCATCAATATCAAACTCGTTGGCTTCCATTTTACGGACAATAGTTTCCAACTGGGCCAGTGCTTCTTCGTATTTCTGATTCTCGTTCATAGTCTTCCTTTTTTTACCTTTTTACTTTTTTACCCTTTTTACCGTTGAAATGATGGTTCCTTTCTCTACTCGGGTTTCTATTTCGTCACCTGGGTGCAGCTGTTGTGGGTCACGCACAGCGTGGCCATCCTTGATTGTAATGCTATAGCCTCTGGCAAGTAAAAGACGGGGGTCAAAGCCTTGTAGTTGGAGCGTGATTCGCTCCAGCAGGTGCTGCTGGTCAGTCAGTCGTCGTCTGATGGCTACCGGCAGACGATTCTCAAGCAGTTCTATACGATGGCGACCATCTATCAATGTGCGCATGGCAAGTGTGGGGATAAGTGTAGCCAAATGACTGATGCGTTGCTGTTGCTGGCGGATATGGTCAGTAACGTAATGGTCAATGAATGTCTCTGCGCGTTCGATGCGTTCCAAAACGTGTTTCAGATTATCAACCAGGAATGCGGCAGCAGCCGTAGGCGTCTTGACACGCAGGTGGCTGACCATATCAAGGATACTCTCGTCACGGTCGTGGCCAATACCCGTAATGATGGGCAAGGGGAATTGTGCGACATTCTCTGCCAGGGCAAGGGTGTCGAAACCGCTGAGGTCCGCGGTGGCGCCGCCACCGCGGATGATAACGACTACGTCGATGGTGTTGATGCATTGATAGACAGAGTTCAGGGCTGCGATGATGCTTTGCTCCACTTGTTCTCCCTGCATAATGGCCGGGAAGAGAGTTACGTCGAAGTGGAAGCCATAGTCGTTATCTTCCAAATGCCGACAGAAATCGCCATAGCCGGCAGCATTGGGGGCACTGATAACAGCAATGCGCTGTGCAAAGAGAGGTATGCACAACTCGCGTTGCATATCAAAGATGCCTTCTTCCTTCAGCTGGCGAATAATTTCCTGGCGTTTACGGGCCATATCGCCGATGGTATAGGTAGGGTCGATGTCGCTGACAATCCACGAAAAGCCGTATGCCTCGTGATATTGGGCATAGACGTGCAGCAGCACCTTCATGCCAGCACGGAGCGGCTGACCGGTGGCCCGTTCGAAGTGCGGTCGAAGCATCTGCCACGTCTGTCGCCAGCATTTAGCTGAGGCACGGGCTACTGGGGTATTCGTGCTATCGTCCTTTTCGATGAGTTCCATGTAACAGTGGCCTCCATGCTCGCGACATTCACTCAATTCAGCCTCTACCCAATATTCATCGGGCAGACTCATCTCAATGGCATTGCGTACGAGACCGTTGAGCTCAAGCAGTGTCAGTCGC
The DNA here is from genome assembly GCA_016286995.1 of Prevotella sp. Taxonomy (GTDB): domain Bacteria; phylum Bacteroidota; class Bacteroidia; order Bacteroidales; family Bacteroidaceae; genus Prevotella. The sequence goes on along the minus strand of JAEEVA010000023.1, from coordinate 14,206 downwards.
GTTTCACTTCTCATAATCCACTTTTCCAATCATGTAGGCACGCCAGAAGTTGGGTATGCCGTAACCATAGATATTGTCCGGGTGCTCTGCATTGGAACTAGTCTGGCGGATGAGTTCAATGATTTACTCTGCCGTCTTGTTGCGCAATGCCTGCCACAGACATGCAGTAAGTCCGCAGACGATAGGTGACGAGAAGGAGGTGCCCATGTCGTCGATAATCACGCCACGGCCGTTAACAAGCCGTGCCGGAGCGCCGATGGCCACAACATCGGGTTTCACGCGCTGATCCTGTGTGGGGCCAACGCTACTGAAGGGTGCTATCTTATGCGGTTCGTCGGCCAGCATGGCTCCTACGGTCAGAATATGGTCAGCATCGGAAGGAACGCCTATTTTCTTCCACGTTCCCATACCGGAATTGCCGGCAGAATTGATGAGAATAATGCCTTTCCGTGCCAGCATGGATGCCGAACGGCTGACGAAGGCCGAACGTCCATCCAGTTGCCATTGCTTATACGACATGTCGGCATGGTCATACTCATTGTAACCTAACGACGAGTTGATGAGGTCGCAACCTACGGAGTCGGCAAACTCAGCGGCCATGGTCCAGTAGTCTTCTTCCACTTCCTGCTCAATCTGCTGATCTTCCGAGCGCAGTAGCCAGTAGGAAGCCTTGGGCGCGGAACCTATATAATAATAAGGTACGTTGATGGCCATAGCCGACAGCACCTTCGTGCCATGGTCAGTTTCGGCAAAAATGCTTGGTGACCGTGGCATAACGAAGTCCTGATGTCCGCGGATGTCGACGCGCTGGAAGGCAGGAATCTTGTCGACATTCTTGAAGCCGCCGTCGATAACAGCTATCATCATGGCCTCGCCACGCATGCTGATACCATGAAGCCGATGGCCCTGCAAGGTCTTTATCTGGTTGGCTGCCGTGCCGTAGGGTTCATTGCTGACGCTGTCGCGCTCATCAAAATGATCGTGGTACTTGCTCTTGATGGCTGTCGGCGTGATGCTGTCGGGTGCCAACCATACTAGTCGGCACGACTTGACACAGGGCAATTGGCGAACGGGCTGGATGAACGTAGAATCACTGACCCTCACCAAAAGCGTGTTCTGCCAACGACTCTGGCCGATGACACTGACGTTGCTGCTCTCGATGAGTCGCTGATAACGGCTACTTACGGGCAGGTCGGTAGAGTCGAGCGGCAGTCCCTGACGGCGACGACGCTCCACACTGCGGCGCGACAAAAACCGAGTGGGGTGTTCCAAAGAGTAGTGCGAGCCCTGTTTATCTACGAGCTGCAGGCGGTAGATGAATGCCGGTCCGTGCTTGTATCGCACGCGCTGCATTCCTTCTTGCTCAGTAGCTGCATAGAGTGTCAAAGAGGCAAATAGCATCGTGACAATAATCAGTAGTCGTTGCTTCATTTTGTCCATTACTAATCTTTCAGACTGCAAAGGTAAGCAATATTTTCCACATTCCTTTGTTATTTCGAAAATAATTGCTAACTTTGCGGGCATTATTATTATGGACAACCGACAAGCTGCACTCGAACTGGGTCAAAAACCCGTGGGACAACTGCTTTGGCAGTATGCCCTACCTGCCATTGTCGCAATGACGGCCTCGTCGCTGTATAACATCATCGATCGCGCCATGATAGGCCAGGTGGTCGGTCCAGAGGCCATTGCCGGTCTTGGTATCACCTTTCCGTTCATGAACCTGAGTGCGGCTTTCGGCGCTTGTATCGGTGTGGGAGCCTCGACATGTATTAGCGTCAGACTTGGACAAAAGGACTACAAACGCGCCGAATACTTCTTTGGCAACACCGTGACGCTGAACCTCGTCATCGGATTCCTGTTCATGGTAGTGTGCCTGCTATTCCTCGACCCCATACTGCGGTTTTTCGGAGCCTCCGACGTGACGCTGCCCTACGCCCGCGAGTTCATGGTCGTCATCCTATTGGGCAACATGGTAACCCACATGTACTTCGGCATGAATGCTGTATTGAGGGCCGCAGGCAAACCACGACATGCCATGTATGCCACCTTGTTTACGGTAGCATGTAACATTGTGCTGGTTGTACTTTTTGTATGGTGGTTCCGATGGGGCATCCGGGGAGCTGCGCTGGCCACCGTCACGTCGCAGTCGTTGGCACTATGCTGGCAGATGTGGCTGTTTTCGGACCAGAAGCAGCTGCTACACTTGAAGCGCGGCATATACCGTCTGAGGGCCGACATGGTCAGGAACATCTTGGCCATTGGCGTCTCGCCGTTTCTCATGCAGACCACGTCATGTATTATCGTCATCTTCATGAACAACCAGTTCGTACGCTACGGCGGCGACATGGCCGTGGGTGCCTACAGCATTGCGAATAGCGTCGTCATGATGTTCTTTATGTTCGTCATGGGTATGAATCAGGGCATGCAGCCCATCGTGGGCTACAACTACGGTGCCGAGAAGTATGACCGCATGTTCCGCTGCATGTGGCTTACCATTGCTGCAGCCACAGCCATTCTGCTCGTTGGCTGGGCTTTGTGCATGCTGTTCCCGCGACAGATAGCCCGCATCTTTACAACAGACCCGACGCTACTCTCTCTGGCAGCACGGGGTATCAAACTCGACATGCTGGTATTCTTCGTCGTAGGCTCGCAGGCGGTCATTACTAATTTTTTCCAATGCATCGGAAAGGTGAAAGTCAGCATTTTCCTGTCGCTGTCGCGTCAGCTATTCATGTTGTTGCCCATGGCATATCTGTTCCCCTTGCTGTGGGACCTGGAAGGTGTGTGGTATGCTATGCCGGCCAGCGACTTCGGCTCGTTTGCCATGACGCTGCCCATCTTGTGGTGGTACATGAAGAAGATAAGAGTTAACAGATAGAGATAACAGAAAGAGATAAGAGTTAAAAGGATGGAAAACAAAAAACATGTCATTATCTGCGTTGGACGCCAGCTTGGCAGTGGCGGACACGACATTGCCCGCATGCTGGCCATGGACTTTTACGCCAAATACTACGACCGCGAGATTCTGAATCTGGCTGCGAAGGAGAGTGGATTCAGCGAGAAAGTCTTCGAGATGAACGACGAGCGCAAGGGGTTCCTGAAAGGACTCTTCAATCTAGGTTCGCTGAATGTCAACAGCGGCAACGTCTACAATTCATCCATCTCGCAGGAGAATTTGTTCAAGTTCCAGAGCGATGCCATCAACAAGGCCGCCGATGAGGGCTCATGTGTCTTTGTCGGGCGGTGTGCCAACTACATCCTGCGCGAACGGTCGAATGTCGTCAGCGTATTTATTACTGCCTCAAAGCGTTTCCGCATCGATCAGATTATGGCCAAGCAACACATTGACGTGCCCGCAGCCAATAAGTTTATCAACCAGTGTGAAGCTCAGCGCGCTGCCTACTACAACTACTACACAGGTTGGAAATGGGGTGCGGCAGAGCACTATGACCTCTGCATTGATGCCAGCATACTGGGACTGGTAGAGACTGAAAAACTCATCGCCGAATTCATCCGTAAGCGTTTTAAACTATGAAAAAGATTGGAATCATTAGCGATACACACGGCTATTGGGACGAGAAGTACCTACACTATTTCGAACCTTGCGATGAGATATGGCATGCAGGCGACATCGGCAGTGTCGAAGTAGCAGAAAAGTTTGAAGCCTTTCGTCCATTCCGTGCCGTCTGCGGCAACTGCGACGGCGGCGACCTGCGCTTGATGTATCGTGAGCTGAACCGCTTCAAGATAGAAGACGTCGACGTGCTTATCAAGCATATCGGAGGCTATCCCGGCAACTACGACTACTCTGTACGCTCGACACTCTACGCCAATCCGCCCCAGTTGTTCGTGGCAGGACACTCACACATTCTCAAAGTGAAGTACGACAAGACCCTAAACCTGTTGCACATCAATCCAGGAGCTGCTGGTTTGCAGGGCTGGCATAAGGAGCGTACACTGATAAGATTGACCATAGAAGGCAATAAATTCAGTGATTGCGAAGTTATTACACTAGGAAAACATTAAAACATATCAATATGAAACGTACAATTGTTATTACCGGTGGAGCCGGATTCATTGGCTCACATGTTGTTCGCCTGTTCGTGAACAAGTATCCTGAGTATCACATCATCAACCTCGACAAGCTGACGTATGCCGGCAACCTCGCCAATCTGAAGGATATCGAGGACAAGCCCAACTACGAGTTTGTCAAAATGGACATCTGCGACTTTGACGCTTTCTATAAGCTGATGCAGGAGAAGAAGGTGGACGGCATCATACATCTGGCCGCAGAGAGCCACGTAGACCGTTCCATCAAGGATCCCTTTACCTTTGCCAAGACCAACGTGATGGGTACCCTGTCGCTGCTCCAGGCTGCCAAACTGTACTGGGAGAGTCTGCCCGAACGTTATGAGGGCAAGCGCTTCTACCACATCTCGACGGACGAGGTATACGGCGCACTGGAGCTGACGCATCCTGAAGGCATCGAACCACCGTTCACCACGACGGCTTCTTCGTCTGAACACCACCTGGCCTATGGTGACAAGTTCTTCCTCGAAACCACGAAGTACAACCCCCATTCGCCGTACTCTGCCGCCAAGGCTTCAAGCGACCACTTCGTCCGCGCCTACCACGATACGTATGGAATGCCCGTCATCGTGACGAATTGTTCGAACAACTACGGCCCCTACCAGTTCCCGGAGAAGCTTATCCCGCTGTTCATCAATAACATCCGTCACCGCAAACCGCTGCCTGTATACGGCAAAGGCGAGAATGTACGCGACTGGTTGTTCGTCGAGGACCACGCACGCGCCATCGACCTCATCTTCCATCAGGGTCTGATTGCCGAGACGTACAACATCGGCGGCTTCAACGAATGGAAGAACATCGACATCATCAAGGTGGTCATCAATACCGTCGACCGCCTCTTAGGACGTAAGGAAGGTGAGGATATGGACCTCATCACCTTCGTCACCGATCGTGCCGGCCACGACCTGCGCTATGCCATCGATTCTTCAAAGCTGCAGAAAGAGCTGGGCTGGGAGCCGTCGCTACAGTTCGAGGAGGGCATAGAGAAGACAGTCCGCTGGTACCTTGACAACCAGGAGTGGTTGGACAATGTCACATCCGGTGACTACCAGAAGTATTACGAAAAGATGTATAACAATCGCTAATTTGAGTGCTGTGCGGTTCGGCCGCACAGCCCCAATGCTTATGAAGAAAATACTATTATTAGGCTCAGGCGAACTGGGCAAGGAGTTTGTGATTGCCGCCATGCGTGCCGGCCAGTATGTCATTGCCTGCGATCGCTATGACAACGCGCCTGCCATGCAGGTGGCCGACGAGCGCGAGGTATTCTCCATGCTCGACGGCGACGCCCTTGAGGCCGTCGTCAAGAAGCACCAGCCCGACATCATTGTGCCCGAGATTGAGGCTATCCGTACCGAGCGTCTCTTCAAGTTCGAGGAGCAAGGCATCCAAGTAGTGCCGTCGGCGCGTGCCGTCAACTTCACCATGAATCGCCGTGCCATCCGTGATCTCGCCGCCAAGGAATTGGGGCTGCGTACGGCAAAATACTTCTACGCAAAGACGTTCGACGAGTTCAAGGCGGCTGCCGCTGAGATCGGTTTCCCGTGTGTGGTGAAGCCGCTGATGTCATCAAGCGGTCACGGACAGAGCTACGTACATAACGCCGGCGAACTGGAAACCGCCTTTAAGGAGGCTATGGAAGGCAGCCGCGGTGACGTCAAGGAAGTCATCATCGAGGAATTCATCGACTTCGACTCGGAGTTCACACTGCTCACCGTCACCCAGCAGCACGGTTGGCCGACGCTGTTCTGTCCGCCCATCGGCCATGTACAGAAAGCTGGCGACTACCGTGAGTCGTGGCAACCCTATAAGATTAGTGAAGAGGCGCTCAAGCAGGCGCAGACAATGGCTGACAAGGTGACGAAAGCTTTGACGGGTGCCGGCATCTGGGGCGTGGAGTTCTTCCTGACCAAGCAGGGCGAGGTCATCTTCTCCGAACTGTCGCCACGTCCGCACGACACGGGTATGGTGACGCTCGGACATACCATCAATCTCAGCGAGTTCGAGCTGCATCTGCGCGCCGTATTGGGCTTGCCCATCGCAGGCATCCACCTCGAGCACGCCGGTGCCTCAGCGGTCATCCTGTCACCGAAGGAGGCTTCTACGCCCGTTGACCGTTCGCTGCTCGACTACAACTTCGTCGACGCACTCAAGGAAGACCGCACGCGTATCCGCATCTTCGGAAAACCCGAAGCGCATAAGGGACGCCGCATGGGCGTAGTTCTCTGCTACGGTGAGGTGGGCGACGATGTCGACGCCCTCCGCGACAAGGCGAAGCGCCTGGCCACGACCGTCCTCGGCACTGACCCCTACACCAAGTTCGAACATTGATACAAAAAAGATGATAGAAACCCTACAGTCACTTCGCATTGTTTATTCTACGGTCGTCATGCTACAGCATTATACCTTTGACGGCTTTTCTGTGAGCTGCGGCGGTATTGGACCAATGTATTTTATGCTTCTGACAGGTTTGGTTATGTCAAAGAGCTATGGTAAAAAGGTGATGGATGGTAGTTTCAGCTTCAAGCAATTTCTCCTGCGTCGCTATTTTAAATTCTACCCTCTGCACCTCATGTGTCTTCTGGCATTCGTGGTTTTAAATCGAAATGTGTTGACAAGTGATGATTTCTTGCCATTTGTTTTCAACTTGTTGCTATTGCAAAGCTGGGTTCCTGTATCGGATTTCTATTTTTTTTTTAACGGAGTTTCGTGGTATCTCTCCACAATGCTTCTTTTTGTGTTCATGTTTCCATTGTATCAGCGCTGTATCGGCAGAATGAATGAAAAGACCTTGGGAACAGTGGCATTGTTCTTACTTGTGATTTATTGTGGTTATGTATCTATATTGCAGGTTGATAATCTGAACTATTGGCTCTTTGTGTTCCCACCAATAAGACAGTTTGATTTTATATGGGGTATGATGGTATGGCGATGGATACAATTACATCCTTCATGTTGTCGTTTTCGTTATCCCACTTTTGCTGAAATCTTAATGGTAATTGGGATAGTATTGTCGGTCATCACGTATCCCCTTCACGAGAAATGGCACTACGCACTAATTCATTGGCTGATAATGATTCCTTCATTATTCATATTTGTACAGGACGACAGCCATGTAGGTTTAGTAAGTCGTTTCTTGAAGACTCGTGTAATGGTGTTTTTGGGTGGATTGACTTTGGGTACCTACCTCCTACATATGCCTATCTTTGTTGTCATCTTTATTTTATCTGCAAAATTAGGCCTCTATCCCCCGCATATCGTTATGTTTGCAATCTGCGTTGCAGTGGTGATTGTTATTAGCTATTATGTTGACAAATTCTTTGTATCTCCTGTTAACAGAAAATTAATTTCTATTTTTTTGAAATAGCGTATGAAGGAAGAAAAAGTCCGACTCTTAAACCTGCCGAAGATTGTTGACCCTCGCGGTAACCTGACCGTGGCAGAGCAGAGCAAGAACATCCCGTTCGATATTGCCCGCGTCTACTGGACCTACGACGTACCATCAGGAGAACGGCGTGGTGGCCATGCCCATCGTACCTGTGAGGAAATCATCATTGCCGTCAGCGGCTCATTCGATGTGACGCTGGATGACGGACATGGCGGCAAGGAAGTCTATCATCTCAATCATCCTTGGCAAGGATTGTATATCGGTACAGGCGTGTGGCGCACACTGGAGGACTTCTCGTCCGGTGCCGTTTGTCTGGTACTTGCCTCCGAACTGTTCGACGAAGATGAGTACATCTACGACTACAACGAGTTTCTGGAATTCACGTCGAAATGACGCATTAACGAGTTAACGTAATAACATAGAACAATGTTCGACATCCAACGATACACCCCGGAATGCAAGGCAGAGTGGAACGCGTTTCTGACTCGTTCTAAAAATGGCACATTCCTTTTCGACCGCGGATACATGGACTACCATAGCGACCGCTTCGAGGATTGTTCGCTGATGATTTATGACAAGCGAGGGCTCTATGCTATGTTACCTGCCAACCGTTGTGATGATGTGCTGTACTCGCATCAGGGACTGACCTATGGCGGTCTGGTGATGAGCGAGCGCTGTACGACGGCTGCCGTACGTGACTTGTTCTCTATGTTGAACATTTGGCTGCGAGATCAGGACTTTTCACGCGTTGTCTATAAGCCAGTACCTTGGATTTATACTTCTTTGCCGTCAGGGGAAGACCTGTATGCCTTGAGTAACGTTTGTCATGCGCAGTTGACAAGTCGCGACGTAGCCTCCGTGGTCATTCTCGACCGTCGTCTGCCTTTCTCTACTCTGCGTCAGCGGGGTATCAAAAAGGCAGAAAAAGCTCAGGTGACAATTTGCGAGTCAGACGACTGGACGGCTTTCTGGTCGCTTCTGGAAGAGCGTCTGCTCCATAGACATGGTGCCTATCCAGTCCATACACTATCTGAGATTCAGATGTTGCACGAGCATTTCCCCGACATCATTCGCCTCTTTGCTGCCTACAAGGACGGACACATGATAGGTGGTACTGTCTTGTATGTGATCCGTCAGACGGTAAAGACACAATACATTGCGGCCAATGACGAAGGATTGGCTGTTGGAGCCCTCGACATGCTTTTCAACACCCTGCTCACACAAGGCGATGGTGAACTATATTCGTTTACTTCACCCACCACCCACCACATCTTCTTTGACTTTGGCACGTCAAACATGCCAGGTAGTGACGATCTGCACGACTCTCTTATCTTCCAAAAGGAAGGCTTTGGTGCCCGTGCCGTATGTTACGATACCTACGAATGGAATATTATATAGTGAACATTATTGCTGCCACCATGATAGAGTATCTTCCTCTGAAACGAATCAACGAACCGTACGTGCACGCTGCAGACGAGGTGCTGCAGAGCGGCTGGTACTTACGGGGCGAAGCCACGAGCCGCTTCGAAGAACATTATGCTAAGTATATCGGCACACGGCACTGTGTGGGATGCGGCAACGGTCTTGATGCGCTGACACTCATCCTCCGTGCTTATAAGGAGATGGGGGTGATGCACGACGGTGACGAGGTTATCGTACCGGCCAACACCTATATCGCCTCTATCCTGGCAATCACGGAAAACCGCCTTGTACCCGTCCTCGTAGAACCAGATATCAACACGCTGCAGATAGACGACACGCTCATCGAACAGGCCATCACCCCACGTACCCGTGCCATCATGATCGTACACCTCTATGGCCGCTGCGCCTATACCACCACCATTGACGACATCTGCCGCCGACATGGTCTCCGCCTAATCGAAGACAACGCACAGGCCCACGGCTGCCGTGCCACTACTCCCGTCGCGTCATCGTCGGGTAAAACAGGCTCCCTTGGCCACGCCGCTGCCCATTCCTTCTACCCTACCAAGAACCTCGGTGCTTTCGGTGATGCTGGCGCAGTGACTACCGACGATGACGAACTCGCTGCCATTATTCGCGCATTGGGGAATTACGGTTCTGCACGTCATTACATCTTCGACTATCTTGGCCGCAACTCCCGCATGGATGAACTGCAGGCTGCTATCCTTGACGCCAAACTCCGTAATCTTGAGGCCGACAACCAACGCCGTCGCATGATAGCTTCTATATATATAAATAAGGTGAGAAATTCGGGAATTTGGATTCCACAGTGTCATCGCGACTCTGTCTACCACATCTTCCCTATTCTCTGCGAGCGCCGTGATGCCCTGCGCCAGTATCTGTCCGACCACGGTGTACAAACCGAAATCCACTATCCCATACCACCTCATAAGCAGCAATGTTATGCTAACAATTATGCGACAAAACACTCTATCCTTCCCATCACAGAGCGCATCCATGCCCAAGAGTTGAGCCTTCCCTGTCATCCTGCCATGACCGACGCAGAGGCCAATCATGTAGCTGAGCTACTCAACTCTTTTACGTAAGATGGTTCTTTGCATATTTGTTAAATAAACATAAATCTTTCATCTCGTTAGTTTCTTCTATCGTATATTAGGAAGAAAAGCTGTACCTTTGCAGTCCGATTTGGGGAAAGGCTTAGAATCCCCGTGAGCCTGAGTGTGAATAGCGGCGTCTTTGGCCGGACGTGGTGGTTCGTGAATCGCTGGTTCAAAAGTCCTGAAGAGGGAGTTGATTTCTCGAAGGGAACGCACGTTAGACTAACAACCGGGAGTTAGACCTCGGGTGTGATGTTATGTGCGTACATTATTTATTCAAAGTAAATCTGTTTTTTAGTAGTAAATTTTAAAAGAAATGAACACTTTAAGTTACAAGACCATTTCCGTATCAAAAGAAGCTGCCCGCGAGCAGAAGGAATGGCTGGTCATCGATGCTACCGATCAGGTAGTAGGCCGCCTGGCTTCTAAGGTAGCCAAGATTATCCGCGGAAAGTACAAGCCCACCTTCACTCCTAACCAGGACTGTGGCGACAATGTCATCATCATCAATGCCGACAAGGTGGTATTCACTGGTAAGAAAGAGACCGATAAGGTTTACACCCGCTACACGGGCTATCCCGGTGGTCAGCGCTTCAACACACCCGCTGAGCTCCGCAAGAAGCCGTTTGGTGTAGAGCGCATTATCAAGCACGCCGTCAAGGGTATGCTGCCCAAAGGCCCGCTCGGTCGCGCCCTGCTGAACAACCTGTATGTATACAATGGGACAGAGCACAAGCATGAGGCTCAGAAGCCCAAGGCTATCGACATCAACCAGTACAAGTAAATTAAAGAACAAAGATTAAAGATTAAAGAAGATGGAATACATCAATGCAATAGGTCGTCGTAAGAGCTCTGTGGCTCGCGTTTATCTGTCAGAGGGTACTGGCAAGATCACGATCAACAAGAAAGACTTAGAGGTATACTTCCCCTCTGCCATCCTGCAGTATGTGGTTAAGCAGCCGCTGAACCTGCTGGAGGTTGCTGAGAAATACGACATCAAGGCTAATCTGGACGGTGGTGGTTTCACCGGTCAGAGCCAGGCTCTGCGTCTGGCCATCGCTCGTGCGCTGGTCAAGATCAATGCTGAGGACAAGAAGAACCTGAAGGACCACGGTTTCCTGACTCGCGATGCTCGTGAGGTAGAGCGTAAGAAGCCCGGTCAGCCGAAGGCACGTCGTCGCTTCCAGTTCAGTAAGCGTTAATATACTGAACCGTTTAGTATCTAAACCGCTGAGACTTGAATTGTCAATTATCAATTGTCAATTGTCAATTACTCACCGGTTGATTCTGGACAAAGAATTAAAAAGAAAGTAAACAATTAAAAGTAAAAGAAAACAAAATGGCAAGAACAAATTTTGACCAACTGCTGCAGGCCGGCTGCCATTTCGGCCACCTGAAGCGTAAGTGGAACCCCGCAATGGCTCCCTACATCTATACCGAGCGTAACGGTATCCACATCATTGACCTCCACAAGACAGCTATCAAGATTGACGAGGCTGCTGACGCACTGAAACAGATTGCCAAGAGCGGCAAGAAGATCCTGTTCGTCGCTACTAAAAAACAGACTAAGGAAATCATCGCTGAGAAAGCTACCAGCGTGAATATGCCTTACGTTACAGAGCGCTGGCCGGGTGGTATGTTGACCAACTTCCCGACTATCCGCAAGGCCGTAAAGAAAATGTCGAACATCGACAAGCTGATGCAGGACGGTACATTCTCGAACCTGTCGAAGCGCGAACTGCTGCAGGTAACCCGCCAGCGTGCCAAGCTGGAGAAGAACCTTGGTTCTATCGCCGACCTGACCCGTCTGCCCAGCGCCCTCTTCGTTGTGGACGTACTGAAAGAGCAGATTGCCGTTCGCGAGGCTAACCGTCTGGGTATCCCCGTGTTTGGTATCGTTGACACCAACAGTGACCCGAAGAACATCGACTTCGTGATTCCCGCCAACGACGATGCCAAGGATTCTGTAGAGATCATTCTGAGCGCTTGCTGCGCTGCCATCAACGAGGGTATCGAAGAGCGCAAAGTGGAGAAGGCCGACGAGAAGGCTGCAGACGCACAGACTGAGGCTGATGATGAGGTCGTTGCCGACGACAAACCCCGCCGTCAGGCCCGCCGTCCCCGCAAGACCGCTGATGCTCCCGCCGAGGAAGCTCCCGTAGCCGAGGAGGCAGCTCCCGCTGTTGAAGAGACTGCCGAGGCTCCCGCTGCAGAGTAATTCTCATGATAATGAAATAACATAATAACGAAAAAAAAGAAAAACAATGGCTATTTCAATAGACGATATTAAGAAGCTTCGCGCTATGACCGGCGCTGGTCTGGCTGACGTCAAGAAGGCTCTGACCGAGGCTGAGGGCGACTTCGACAAGGCTAAGGAACTGTTGCGTGAGCGTGGTCTCGCTATCGCTGCTAAGCGTTCCGACCGTGAGACATCAAATGGTTGCGTACTTGTAAAGGCTGTCGATGGCTTTGCCGCCATGATTGCCCTGAAGTGTGAGACAGACTTCGTGGCCAACGGTGCTGACTTCATTGCACTGACCCAGAGCATCCTCGACGCTGCCATCGCCAACAAGTGCAAGGACATCGAGGCTGTCAAGGCTCTCGACATCAATGGTCAGACTGCTCAGGAGGCTGTTACCCAGCGTTCTGGTATCACCGGTGAGAAGATGGAGCTCGATGGCTATCTGACTCTCGAGGGTGACAACATTGAGGTTTATGACCACATGGGTAAGCACACACTGTGCACCATGGTTCAGCTGAATAAGAATGCTGCCGAGATTGGTCACAAGCTGGCCATGCAGGTTGCTGCCATGAAGCCCGTTGCCCTGGACGCTCAGAGCGTTGACCAGAAGATTCTCGACGAGGAGTACAAGACTTCTTTCGAAAAGACCAAGCTGGAGCAGGTCGAGAAGTTCGTAGAGATGAAGGTTAAGAAGGCCGGCATCAACCCCAACCTTGTTGACTCTGAGGATCACATTGAAAGCAACATGGCTAAGGGTTGGCTCACTCAGGAGCAGGCTGACGAGGCCCGCAAGATCATTGCTGAGGCAAAGGTCGAGGGTGAGGCTCAGCTGAAGATGCCCATGATTGAGAACATTGCCAAGGGTCGTGTACAGAAGTTCCTGAAGGAGAGCTGCCTGGTTGACCAGGAGTTCCAGTTCGGTGACGGCGACAAGGCTACTGTTACGCAGTGGCTTGCCCAGCAGGACAAGGAGCTGAAGATTGTGGCTTTCAAGCGCTTCACACTGGTTGCTGAATAAACCTATACAATCTATCATAACTAACTGACGACAGGCCGGAGCTCGTGTGAGCTTCGGCCTGTTTTTGTCAATTCATTAAAAAATGTGATTATTTAATTTACTTAACAATTAAAATGGTGTAAATTACCTACTAATTATTATCTTTGCAGTCAAAACCAACTAAGCATTACATTTAATACTATAGTATTTATGAACAACGTACCTACAATTAAGATTGGAATCGTCGCCGTATCACGCGACTGTTTCCCCGAGTCATTGGCCGTTAACCGCCGCAAGGCCGTTATCGCCGAGTATGAAAAGAAGTTTGGTAAGGAAGGCATCTACGAGTGTCCCATCTGCATCGTTGAGAGCGAGATCCACGCTAAGCAGGCTCTCGAGGATATTACGAAGGCTGGCTGTAACGCTCTGTGCGTTTACCTCGGCAACTTCGGTCCTGAGATTTCTGAGACCATGCTGGCTGACTGGTTCCAGGGTCCCGCCATGTTCTGCGCTGCTGCTGAGGAGACTCAGAACGACCTTATCGACGGTCGTGGCGACGCTTACTGCGGTATGCTGAACGCTAGCCAGGCTCTCTCTCTGCGCAAGACCCGCGCTTACATCCCCGAGGAGCCCGTTGGCGACGCTGCTCAGTGCGCTGAGATGATTCACGAGTTCCTGCCTATCGCTCGCGCTATCGTGGGTCTGCAGAATCTGAAGATCATCAGCTTCGGTCCCCGTCCTAACAACTTCCTGGCTTGTAACGCTCCTATCCGCGCCCTCTATGACCTGGATGTTGAGATTGAGGAGAACTCAGAGCTCGACCTGCTGGAGGCCTTCCAGAAGCACGCAGACGACCCCCGCATCGACGCTGTCGTAGCTGATATGGCTAAGGAGCTCGGTCACGGCAACAAGATTCCTCAGGTGCTGCCTAAGCTCGCTCAGTATGA
>JAEEVA010000057.1 GCA_016286995.1 Prevotella sp. | reverse complement strand
ATCTCTCTCGTGCTCGTAGTGCCAAGCAGACCACAGCTATTCTTAAGGACTTGGCTGAGGGCGAGATAGATATAATAATAGGTACGCACAAGCTCATCGGTAAGAACGTGAAGTTTAAGGACCTCGGTTTGCTCATCATCGACGAAGAGCAGAAGTTCGGTGTTTCGACCAAGGAGAAGCTACGCCAGCTGAAAACGAATGTCGACACATTGACAATGTCGGCAACGCCCATACCGCGCACACTGCAGTTCTCGCTGGTTGGTGCTCGCGACCTGAGTATCATTCAGACTCCGCCGCCTAATCGTTATCCCATTCAGACCGAAATTCATACCTTTAGTGCAGACATCATTGCCGAGGCTGTCGACTTCGAGATGTCGCGCAACGGACAAGTGTTCTTTGTCAATCCGCGTATCAACGACCTGCAGCGCATCCGCGACCTCATCGGACGGTCGGTGCCTGGCGTCCGCATTGCCCTGGCCCATGGTCAGATGAAGCCCGACGAACTGGAGCGTATCATCTTCGACTTCCAGAATTACGACTACGACGTGCTGCTCTCAACGACCATCATTGAGAACGGCATTGACATACCCAATGCCAACACCATCATTATCAATGGCGCTCAGCATTTCGGACTTTCCGATCTGCACCAGATGCGTGGCCGTGTGGGACGTGGCAATCGCAAGGCGTTCTGTTACTTGCTGGCACCGCCATTAGCAGATCTGCCCGTGGAGAGCCGTCGTCGCCTTGAGGCTCTCGAACAGTTCAGCGACCTGGGCAGCGGTATCCACATTGCCATGCAGGACCTCGACATCCGCGGTGCCGGCAATCTGCTTGGTGCCGAACAGTCAGGTTTCATAGCCGACCTAGGCTACGAGACCTACGTCAAGATTCTTCAGCAGGCGGTGGTTGAGATAAGGAATGAAAATCCAGCGCACACGGGGACTAACCCTGCTGTGCGTAGTTCGCGGAGTACAGAGGGACTGTCCTCCAATGGCTTCGACTTCGTTTCTGACTGTTCCCTCGACAGCGATTTGGAGTTGTATTTCCCTGACCAGTATGTGCCGTCTGACTCTGAGCGTATGCTGCTCTACCGTGAACTTGATGGGCTGCATACCGACGAGCAGGTGGCTGCCTATCGCTCCAGACTCGTGGACCGTTTCGGTCCTGTGCCGCATGTCGGTGAAGAGCTGATGCGTGTCGTGGCTCTACGCCGACATGGCAAGAATCTCGGTTGCGAGAAAATCATGCTCAAGCAAGGACGCATGACCCTCTACTTCGTTACGCAGTCCGACAGCCCTTACTATCAGAGCGAGGCCTTTGACCGCATTCTTTCCTTTGTGGCTCAGAACCCCCGCCGCTGTCAGTTCCGCGAACAGAACGGTCGTCGCTCGATGGTTATCGCCAATATCCCCACAGTTGAAGAGGCTGTCAACATCTTGAGGTCAATAGCACAATAAATATGGTTAAGATTAAACATTCGTTTTTCGTTTTCCTGTTAGCCTTAACGACAGCACTCCTGTCATGCAAGGGACGACAGAGTGAGTCACAGTCCGTCGAAGGCCTGTACGCTGCTCAGACGAGGAGCCAGCAGGCTGAGCGACAGCCTCAAAGTCAGAAAGCAAAGGTTGTTAGGATGTACGAGATTCCTGCACCGTTGAAGGACCGTCCGGAGCAGATGCTGCATCGTAAGGGCTACACCACGTCGTATAACAAGCAGACGAAGACGCCTAACTGGGTGGCGTGGCACCTGACGGATGCCCACACCAGAGGTTCCTTTCAACGCAGTCAGGAGATATTCTCAGAGGATGAGGACATCGTTAAAGGTAGCCGTGCGACGGATGCTGACTATTATAACTCGCGATACGACAGGGGACACATGTGTCCGGCAGGCGACAACAAGTGGGACCGTCAGGCCATGACCCAGTCGTTCCTTTTCACGAATATTTGTCCCCAGAACCACGGGTTGAACAAGTACGAATGGAACGACTTGGAGATACTCTGTCGTGAATGGGCCAGGAAGTACGGTGCTATTGACATCGTATGCGGCCCCGTCTACTCTGCACAACGTGAACAAAAGACCATCGGGAGGAACAAGGTCTGGGTTCCCGATGCTTTCTTCAAGGTTGTTCTCTGCCGCAAGGGTACTCCCAAAGCCATCGGTTTTCTCTATCGTAACGAAGGCAAAAAGCAGCCAATGGCCGAAGCTGTCCGCTCGGTAGACGATATAGAAAGACTCACCAAGCTCGACTTCTTTCCTGAACTCGATGACCCGACAGAAGATCGGGTAGAGGCTCAGTCAAGACTCTCTGACTGGTGAGAACAAGTCATTCACGCGCCAGCGGCCCAGGGAGTGGACGTCGCTTATAGTGCGGCGACGTATCTTCGCTTCGGTGATTTTCTTTCATACTTATAAGAAAACTTTATTGTGTTGCAGTCTTTTTTTAATGCAATGGAGTCAGGGGATACACGATATTCACGATGAAGATGTTGGCAGCAAGGATGATGAGGTTCATCAGTAGACCGATACGCATAAAGTCGCTGAACCGGTAGCCGCCAGGTCCATAGACCAGCATGTGGGTGGGTGAACCGATGGGCGTGGCAAAACTGCTGCTGACGCTGACCATCAGGGCGATGAGGAAGGGATAGGGTTCATACCCCAGCTTCTCGGCAGCATCGTACATGATGGGGAAGAACATGGCTCCCGCCGCAGTGTTCGAGATGAACTCGGTAATGAAAGTACCGACGAAGCAGATGGCCGTCATAACGATAATGGGATTGTTACCGCAGACGTCGAGGATGCCCGTAGCCAGCCATTGGGCAATGCCCGTCTTCTGAATGGCCAGTCCGAGTGAGACGCTGCCAGCAAAGACGAGGAGGATGTCCCAGTTAATGGATTTCATGGCCTGTTCTGCATTGCAGCAGCGGAAGAGCAACATAGCGGCAGCAGCAATGATTGCACACTGTAGCAGTGACATGACACCCAACGCAGAGAGTGCCACCATAGCTATCATAATGAGGGAAGAGACGAGGGTACCTATACCAATGTTCGGCACGTCGTTGGAGTCGAAGAAGTGGAGGTTGGGGTCCTTCTCTACCTCACTCATATCGAAATGCGGTGGAAACCCGAGCAGTAATGTGTCGCCCGCCCGCAGCACGACCTCGCGGGGTACTTGCTTAATACGATGACCGTGACGTGAAACCGCCACGATATGAATGTTCTTCTGACGTAGCATGTCAACTTCCCCCAACTTGGTACCCACAAGTTTACTGTCGAAGGTGATAAAGGCTGTACGCAGCTTGCGATTCTTGTCTATCTCGTCCATAGAGAAGACGTGGTGGTCGGCTATCACCAGCCCGTGGCTTTCCATCAACTCGAGAATCTCGTCAATCTGTCCGGCATAAACCAAATGGTCGCCACCTAACAAATACTCGTCCTCGCTGACGGGTGACGGAGCAGTGTCGAAATGGTACAACTCAATCAGATCACCGCCCTTGACATGGTAGAGTCCGGCTTCGCCAATAGTCTTGCCGATGAACTGGTTGTCGGAGGGTACACGTAGCTCGATAGTGTAGTCGCCGGTGGATTCGAAATCGGACTCCGGTGCCTTGCGGTCGGGCAGCAGTCGGCGCATGGCGATGACCGACAGCACGCCCACGGCCAGACAGAACAAACCGGGGATGGTTGTTGCCAACACGTTCATGGCTATACCAGTCTTGTCGGCATACATACCCGAGATAATCAGGTTCGGTGGCGTACCAATGAGCGTACAAACACCACCCATGCCCGAAGCATAGCTCAGCGGGATGAGCAGTTTGGAGGGTGAGACTCCTAACTTCTTCGACCACATCTTGACGATGTTCACAAACATCGCCACCACCGTCGTGTTGCTCAGGAACGAACTCAGACCGGCTACAGGCAGCATCAGTCGTACCACTGCCTTGCCGTAGCTGTTAGGCTGCCCCAACAGGTGACGCACAATCCACTGCAGGACGCCTGTATGCGTCAATCCTGCCACCACTACAAACAGTACGCCTACGACTATCACCGATGTTGAGCTGAAGCCCGAGAATGCTTCCTTAGCATCGAGCACACCCGTGACGAAAAGTACGCCGACCGCCACCATGAACACCAAATCGGTGCGTAGTTTGGTGAACAGTAATATGGAAAACATGCCCAGCACTGTGATAATGGTGATCCAGGCCTCAATACCGAAACCTAAAAACATAAACGAATCCATAGCATATAAATTTAGTTATATCATGTATCAGTTTTTTCAATTGATGCTGCAAAAGTACATAAAAGGAATGTAAATACCAAATGAATTCCTAAAAAAACCTATCATTAGCGTACTAATGCCTTTCCTAATATGATATGAAGTAATGTGTTTTTGGGAATTGGAAATATATACCTGTCATTCTGGCGGTCGATACTGACAATGTGGCAGATAATACGGTTTGGCATATAGCTTGCATGATAGTGGATGAAGCCGCAAGGCAATCAGAGAAAATAATTAACATGTATAACTAATAAAAATAGAATTTGGAGGTAATGATTATGATGCCAATGATGAGAAGTAACAACTGGATTCCTGCAGTGTTCAACGATTTGTTTGATACAGACTATCTGCCGAAGGCTAACTGCACGGCACCTGCTATCAATGTGAAAGAATCGGACAAAGCGTATACCGTAGAGCTCGCTGCTCCTGGTATGAAGAAGGAGGACTTCAATGTACATATCAATGACGACGGCAACCTGGTGGTGAAGATGGAACATAAGGAGGAACACCACGAGGACGACAAGACCACACGCTATCTGCGTCGAGAGTTCAGCTACTCGAAGTTTGAGCAGACGCTGATTCTGCCTGACGACGTGAAGAAGGATGCTATCTCGGCCAAAGTGGAGCACGGTGTGCTGACCGTTGAACTGCCGAAGGTAGTGGAAGAGAAAGTGAAGGTTTCACGTCAGATTGAAATTGGATAACAGACAAAGTAACATTTAAAGACATAATAACACTAAAAGACATATTAACATAATAACCAAAAAGGCTGCACTTCATACATTGGAGCGCAGTCTTTTTATTTGTGACACAAATAATATGTTATAATGTTAATATGTTATTATGCCTTTAAATGATAATATGTCTAAAATAAACACATTACTCTGTCTTATCCAACTCTGCAAGGTTTGCTGCAATCATCTCGTCGGTGACGGTATAGTTTTGCAAGTCACCCTTGATGAACGACTCGTATGACGGCATGTCGATGAGTCCGTGACCAGAGAGGTTGAAGAGAATGACCTTCTCCTCGCCAGTCTCCTTGCACTTGTTGGCCTCGCGGATGGTAGCAGCGATAGCGTGACAGCTCTCAGGAGCAGGGATGATGCCCTCGGTACGGGCGAAGAGCATGCCGGCTTCGAAGGTCTCGAGCTGAGGAATGTCGACACCATGCATGAAACCGTCCTTGATGAGCTGTGAGATAATCATGCCGGCACCATGATAGCGCAGGCCGCCAGCGTGGATGTTGCTCGGCTTGAAGTTGTGGCCCAGGGTGTACATAGGCAGCAGGGGTGTGTAGCCTGCCTCGTCGCCGAAGTCGTAGCGGAACTGGCCGCGAGTCAGCTTCGGACAGCTGTCGGGCTCAGCGGCGATGAACTCTGTGTGACGCTCGCCGCTCAGGTTATGACGCATGAAGGGGAAGGCGATACCACCGAAGTTGGAACCACCGCCGAAGCAGGCAATCACCATATCGGGATATTCGCCAGCCATTGCCATCTGCTTTTCAGCCTCCAGTCCGATGATGGTCTGGTGCAGACCTACGTGGTTCAGCACAGAGCCCAGCGTGTACTTACAGTTGGGAGTGGTAGTTGCCAGCTCGACAGCCTCAGAGATGGCCGTTCCTAATGAACCGCTGTGGGTGGGATCTTTGGTCAGGATGTCCTTACCGGCACGTGTAGACATAGAGGGAGAACCTGTGACAACAGCACCGAAGGTGCGCATGATGCTTGAACGGTAAGGCTTCTGCTGCATGGTAATCTTCACCTGATAGACGGCGCAGTCAAGTCCGTAGATTTTTGCAGCATACGAGAGAGCTGCACCCCACTGACCGGCACCCGTTTCTGTGGTAACGTTCGTTGTACCTTCCTGCTTGGCATAATAGCACTGGGGCAGGGCAGAGTTGATCTTGTGGGAACCTAAAGGATTGGTTGACTCGTTCTTGAAATAGATGTGGGCAGGAGTACCCAGAGCCTCTTCCAGTGCGTAGGCACGTACCAGCGGTGTGCTACGATAGAATTTGTACTTGTCGAGCACTTCCTCAGGGATGTCAATCCAGCGATGCTCAGTATCCAGCTCCTGGACGCAGCACTCACGTGGGAAGATGTGAGCCAGGTCGTCAACGCCTAATGGCTGCTTGGTAGCAGGATGGATGGGGGGCATGGGCTTGTTGGGCATGTCAGCCTGAATGTTGTACCACTGTGTTGGGATTTCGCTCTCTTGAAGGATAAATTTCTTTTGTTTTGCCATTGTTTTTTGTTGTTGGTGAATAATTACCGCTTGCAAAGGTACATTTTTTTTAGTTCATAGTTCATAGTTCATAGTTTATAGTCGCAGCCGTTTAACATCTTTTACCATAATTAGCACTAAAATAACTATGAACTATGAATTATGAACTATGAACTTTTGCTACCTTTGCACCCGTTATGACAATAATAGCTATTGTACTGGCCTATTTTACCTTACTTTTTGCTCTGAGCAGGTGGATGGGACGAAAGGCCACGAATGAGACATTCTATCGTGCCGACCGTCAGTCGCCATGGTATATGGTGGCCTTCGGCATGGTGGGAGCCTCAATCTCTGGCGTCACTTTTGTCAGTGTGCCGGGCATGGTACTGAAGACGCAGATGACCTATCTCCAAATGTGTATGGGCTTTGTCCTAGGTTACGTGGTGGTGGCTTTCGTGCTGTTGCCGCTCTACTATAAGCTTAACTTGACTTCTATCTATGCCTATTTGGGACAGAGACTGGGCGCAAGGTCGCACAAGACGGGATCATGGCTTTTCCTGCTGTCAAAGATGACGGGAGCCGCCGTCCGATTCTACGTTGTATGTATCATCCTGCAGCGTTTCGTGTTCGAACCGCAGGGCGTACCCTTTGCCGTGACGACAGTGATACTCGTACTGCTGATATGGCTGTACACCCGAAGGGGAGGCATTAAGACGCTGGTATGGACCGACTCGCTACAGACGCTTTGTCTGTTTGCAGCCCTTCTCCTTATTATATATAAGGTGGCTTCAGACCTGGACCTGACCATGATGTCGGCTTTTAGTGCCATCGACAGTCATGAGCTGTCGATGGTCTTCGTCTGGGACGACTGGGAGTCGAAGCAAAACTTCTGGAAACAGTTTGTCAGCGGTGTCTTTGTCGTGCTTGTCATGACGGGTGTTGATCAGGACATGATGCAGAAGAACCTGACCTGCAAGACATTGCGGGGTGCACAGAAGGATATGTGTTCTTACGGAGTGGCCTTCCTGCCGGCCAATATGCTGTTTCTGGCCTTGGGCGTCCTGCTGACCATGTGGTATCAGAAACAGGGTATGGCTATGCCGGCGAGTGGTGACGATCTTTTGCCTGGTTACGTGGAACAGACATCTTCCGTCTTCCATCTTACCTCTTACCTCTTCGTCCTTGGCATCGTAGCGGCTTCTTTTTCAAGTGCGGACTCCGCATTGACATCGCTGACAACCATCTATTGCGTAGATATCCTCGGCAAAAAGGATGATGAACGGCTTCGCAAGCGTACCCATATCATGGTGTGTGGAGTCTTTGTCCTGTTTATCCTGTTATTCAAGATGATTAACTCTACCAGCCTGATAGATGCTATATACATCATTTGTGGGTATACATACGGTCCTTTGCTGGGCTTGTTTGCTTACGGGCTGTTAACCAAACGGGCTGTCAACGACCGCATGGTGCCGTATATTGCGGTAGCATCACCCTTTCTGTGCTATGCTATCGACTATGGGGTAGGGCAGGCCACAGGCTATCACTTCGGCTATGAGCTGCTGATGCTCAACGGCTTTCTGACATTTTGTGGCCTGTGGCTTAGCAAGCATTAATTCTTACCTCTCACCTCTTAATTCTTAATTCTTAATTGGTTTATGTATTCTTTTGGCTGCATGCCTGTGACCTTCCTGAATGTAGTGGCAAAGTATTTCGGGTCTCTGAAACCGACGCGGTAAGCAATGTCACTGACGCGCAGGTCGGGATTGTCCTTGGCCAACTGACAGGCCGTCTTGATGCGGATATCGCGGATGAACGTCGTGACATTCATGCCCGTCAGTGCCCTCAGTTTGTTGTAGAGCGTGCTGGCACTGGCGCCCATATCAGCAGCAAACTGTTCTCGGTCGTATTCGGAGTCGTCAATATGCTCCTTGACACAGTTGATGGCTTGCTGCAGGAATTTCTGGTCGGTAGAGTTGTATGCCTGCTGAATCAGGTTGCCCAGGGGCTCTTTGCCCGTGAAATAGCCTGCAGGTAACTCTATCTTGGGAATGTTCAGCGTGATATTGTTGGGAATGTGGAATGCTGACGGCTTGGTTTCTTCATCTGGGGCTGTCTCTTCGTCGTGTTCTTCCTGGAATTGTCTCTTGCTGATAGGGAATACCAGCAGAATCATGTTGCCGTGCTGCTTGTAGTATTCTTTTTGAAGAGTACCGCGGTGCATGGTTGTCAGTTGCTGAACCATAATGATACCTGCATTAGGCAGCTCGACGGCATTGTCATTGATGCGTATGATGATGTGGTCGTAATTCTTGTTCGTATAGGCCTCCATGGTGATCTTTCCGTCAGGATTGCTATTTTTGACCATGTCTGACAGCAGTAAAAGGATGATTTTGTCTATGATGTCGATATCTATCCAGCCCATCATACTCTCAGGTGTACACTTGATGCTGAAGTGAATGCTTTTCGACTCCATCAGTGGCTTGAAGTTTTCTGCCGTTTCTCGGATATATTGCATAATATCATTGTTGCTGACGTGGATTTTCAGTCTTTCATAGGTCTGAATGCCATTGTCAGTGCCTTGTTGATGGAGTTTTTGGCTGATACAATAGCCTGATAAGGCAATAATAATAACGATTAATAGAATATTTAAAATGTTCATGATACTTTTTTTTATGTTGCAAATGTAAGTTTTTTCATTGAATTAGAGGTTAATTTTGGGTGAAAAAGATGTTAAATGACTCGATTTTAGTTTAAAATCCGTGATTTTAGGTATAATTTTAGCGATAATCACGAATTTTAAACCTCTTATAATGATTATTGAACTTGTATTTATAACTTTTATACTACCTTTGCAATGTGCAAGAGGGAAAGGAGATTTCCCAAAGCTTAAATAATTAGAGACGAGAAGTCTATAAAATTTAAGAAATGCACTTTTTTGAATTTTAATGGTTAAGGTTTATGGTTGATTAATTTAGTTTTTTAAGAAAAAGCCTCGCTGGGAAGCGGGGCTTTTTTGATTTTTGTTTCTAGATTTTCTAGATTTTCTAGTTCTTCTAGTTCTTCTAGTTCTTCTAGATACTCTAGATATTCTAGATGCTCTAGAGAAACTAACTGTTCAGCAGGAAGCGTTCGGCTTCGATGGCGGCCTGACAGCCAGTACCAGCGGCAGTGATGGCCTGACGGTAGACGGGGTCGGCACAGTCGCCGGCAACAAAGATGCCGGGCAACTTGGTGCGCGGTGTACCGTCAATCTTCTTCAGGTAGCCTGTCTCGTCGGTCTCAAGCCACTCCTTGAAGATGTCTGTATTGGGCTTATGGCCGATAGCCAGGAAGAAACCGTCTATCTGGATGTCTACCATCTGCTCGTCGGCTTCGCCCTTGCGCTTGACCAGATGGGCGCCCTCGACGCCATTTTCTCCGAAAAGCCCCAGTGTGTTGTGCTCGAATAGGATTTCAATCTTATCATTGTTCATGACGCGCTCCTGCATGACTTTAGAGGCGCGAAGGAAAGGCTTGCGTACAATGAGATAGACCTTGGCGGCCAAGTCGGCCAGATACAAGGCGTCCTCACAGGCCGTATCGCCGCCACCGACAACGGCAACGGTTTTCTTGCGATAGAAGAAACCGTCGCAGGTGGCACAGGCCGATACGCCCTGACCGTTGTATTTCTGTTCGTCGGCCAGACCCAGATATTTGGCTGATGCTCCTGTGGCAATGATGACGGTATCGGCTTCTATCTCTGTGCCGTCTTCTGCCCATAGCTTGTAGGGACGCTGTGAGAAGTCGACTTTGGTGATGCTGCCGTCGCGGATGTCAGCACCGAAACGCTCGGCCTGTTCACGCAGTTCCATCATCATCACGTTACCATCTACACCCTGCGGATAGCCTGGGAAATTCTCTACTTCGGTAGTCTGTGTCAGCTGACCGCCAGGCTGCAGTCCGCTGTATTCAATAGGCTGCAGGTTGGCTCTACTGGCATATATGGCAGCAGTGTATCCTGCAGGGCCGCTGCCTATAATCAAACATTTTGTTTTTTCCATGAATCTTTGTTTCTTATCAAGAATGAGAGAATTAGAGAATTGTTCGCCCCATGTTCTTTTTGGCGCGTTTCATTCTCTAATTCTCTCTTTCTTGATTCTATTTATAGCAATTCTTTGATTTTTGCCTCGATATTCTCAATCTTCTCCGTCGGCTCGAAGCGGGCAACAACCTGACCCTTCTTGTTGATGAGGAACTTGGTAAAGTTCCACATGATGTCGTTCTTCTGCTTATAGTCGGGATCGGCCTTCGACAGCATGTCGTCCAGAATGTGGGCAATGGGATGGTCCATGTCCCAGCCGGCAAAGCCTTTCTGTTCTGTCAGGAATTTGTAGAGAGGTTCGGCATCGTCACCTTTCACCTTGATCTTCTTGAAACGCGGGAATTCTGTGCCGAAATTGAGCTTGCAGAACTCATGGATGGACTCGTCGGTACCGGGAGCCTGCTGTCCAAACTGGTTGCAGGGGAAGTCAAGGATTTCAAATCCCTGGCTGTGGTACTGTTCATAAAGTTTTTCGAGTTCTTCGTACTGAGGTGTGAAACCGCACTTGGTGGCTGAGTTGACAATCAGTAGCACTTCGTTAGCATACTCCTTGAGTGATACGTCTTTACCTTTTCTGTCCTTGACAGAGAAATCATAGATAGTCTTCATTGTTTTGTATTAATAATAATGTTGATGTCGGGATACGGAAAGTATCTTCACCGATTTATCGGCAAAGATACGAAAAAACTTTGTGATTACCAAACGAATTGGGATTTTTTCTTTGTTGCAAAATGATTACGATGATTTTGCAGAGCTAATCAGCAAGTGCAAAGTATTTCCGGCAATCCGGACAACGGTTCTTTTGCGGGCATTACGGGAACCACTCTTTCTTGATGGTGGCAACGGTGGCTGACTCAACCTCTTCCTCAATGTCATCAGGCAGATTGCAGAAGAAGTCGATGCCTGTCTTCTGTTCCAGATAGTCGATGTTCACTACGTAATTCTGTACGCCATCCTTCTTCAGTTGGTCGGTATGCTCCACCCAAAGTCCCAGAGCCTTGAAATCATTACCCTTACGGCACAGCAAAGCCATGAAGAAGTATTTGGGCACGACAAGTCCCGTCGCGGTGGTTGTGCGAATCATGCCGTCGCTGATGGTGCCGCCCTTGCAGACATACAGTGTGTCGCGGAATTTGGTGATGTTCCACGTCGGGCTGGTATTGCCGTTGACATAAGCCTCCATGTCCTGCCAGATACCCGTATTCAAGCCTCTCGACTGGGGCAGTATGTTCGACAGGTAGAAGGTTTGTTCGTTAGCCTGCATGGAATAGAGACGGTCTGACGAGGCACAGATATGGCCGCGCTGGTAAGGAATGTTTCTATATTCTTCCAGTTCCGTCCGTACGCCGACAGGCAGATCGGGGTCGGGCTGGAAAGGGTCGCCAAAACCATAGTCTCTCAGGTTCCTGGCCACCCACTCGTTGGTGGAAGCATAGTTTGCCCAGTTATTACGGTTCCATGAACGGACGCTGTTGGAGTTATACAACTGGAAACACGTCCAGCGCTGAGCACGTTTTGGCTTATTGTATTCGATGGAATAGGTGACACCGTGGCTCTCTGTGCTACGTACCAGTACCACGTTGTCGGCATCGTCCTTGGTCTTGGGAAATTCGAGTCTCGCCAAGGCAGCATTGCCGTTGGTGATATTCTTGTTGACGTTGGCACCCTTGTCGTCCAGGGGTTCATTGCCCTTGATGATAATGGGGTCGTCATCGTCGCCACAGGCTGCCATAAACAGGGCGGCGAGAAGAAGCAGAGCAAGTTTGGAAGTTTTCATGTTATTATAGGAATTTAGTTATACAAATGTTTTTTTGACAACGAATGAAACGATTTTGGAAAGATTAAGGCGCGGCCGAAGGCATATGCAACTACCCTGGACGCGCCTTAGATGTCTTGGCTTCTGAAATGTATTTATTTCTTCGCAGCCTTACCGTAGCGGCTCATGAACTTATCAACACGACCAGCGGTGTCGACGAGCTTGCTCTTACCAGTGTAGAACGGGTGAGACGTACTCGAAATTTCAACCTTTACCACGGGGTAAGTTTCGCCTTCGAATTCTACGGTGTCATTAGTCTTTGCGGTAGAACGCGAAAGGAACATATCGCCGTTGGACATGTCCTTAAACACGACGGGGCGATAGTTTTCTGGATGA
>JAEEVA010000003.1 GCA_016286995.1 Prevotella sp. | reverse complement strand
TTTCAGAAGGAAAATCCGCAGCGGAGAGTATGAGTTCTTCTTTGTCCACAATGGTTTGGAGGCCCTCGCCGTGCTGTATAATAACCCCGACATCGAGATCATCCTGTCGGACATCAACATGCCCGAGATGGACGGTCTGACGCTGTTGGCCAAGGTGAACGAGATGCGCAATCCGGCGCTGCGCGTCATCATGGTGAGTGCCTATGGCGACATGAAGAATATCCGCCAGGCGATGAACAACGGTGCCTTCGACTTTGCCACGAAGCCCATCGACATGGAGGACCTGAGCGTGACCATCGAGAAGGCCATCGAACAGATAGACTATGTGCACAAGTCGCAGCAGGAGCACACCCAGCTGGAGTCGCTGAAGAACGACCTGACGGTGGCTGCCGAGATTCAGCAGTACATCCTGCCGCGCGTCTTCCCGCCATTCCCCGAGGACAGCGAGCGCCTGGACATCTACGCCTCGATGGTGGCCGCAAAGGATGTCGGCGGCGACTTCTACGACTTCTTCCGGCTGGACGAGGACCGCATAGCCGTGGTCATTGCCGACGTTTGTGGCAAGGGCGTTCCCGCCGCCTTGTTCATGGCCGTGAGCCGCACGATGATACGTGCCAAGGGAACCCAGGGCGTGGGCGCTGCCGAGTGTCTGACGGCGTCGAACAAGCTGCTGGCCGAATACTCGGTCGACTGCATGTTCGTGACCGTGTTCTACGGCGTCTACAACACGAAGACCGGCGAGCTGACCTACTGTAATGCCGGTCACAATTCGCCCTACCTGGTGAAGCAGGACGGTAGGGTAGAGCAGCTGCCTAACTCGAACCAGATGGTGGTGGGCATCATGGATGGCATCACCTACAAGGAGGATACGCTGCAGATGGACCACGGCGACATGCTGGTGATGTATACCGATGGTGTGACCGAGGCCATGAACCCCGCCCTCGAAGAGTTTGGCGAAGTCCGTCTGGTGCCCATCATCGCCCAGCAGAAGGGTGTCGGCTGTCAGGCCATGATAGAGGCCATCAAAGCCGGTATGGCTGAGTTTGTGGCCGATGCCGAGCAGAGCGACGATGTCACGATGCTGGTGCTGAAGAGAGAGTAGTTCTCTCTTTGAGAGTGTGGCGTTGCAATGCAATCATAGTTTATAGTTGAAGGTGAAGGATTCGAAGAACATTATCATAGGGTGTCTGGCTGCGCTGTTGGTGGCAACGGTAGCGTGGTCGCTCATCAGTCGGCAGAAGGGGTTGGCTTATGTGCAGAGTCTGGAGGAACAGGTCGAGACGATGCGCGAGCAGGAAAAGCTGTCGGCCGTAGACCGCCGCGTGAGCAAGCAGATGGAGGAGATAGCCTACGGACAGCAGGCCTACTCCGAAGAGCGCAGCCGCGAGGCCATCCGCCAGTCGGAGATAGCCCAGGCCGCCACGCTCCGTTCCGAAGCCGAGCGAAAGAATGCCCTCCAGGCCCAGGCCGCTGCCGAGGTGTCGGCCCAGGAAGCCCGTGAGTCGGCCCTGATGGCCGAGAACCAGCGCCAGATTGCCGACGGTCAGCGCCGCGAGGCCGAATATGCCAAGCAGGTAGCCGACACGCTCAACTACATCTCGCTGGGTCGAACCCTCGGTTCACAGTCCTATGCCGTCTATCAGGCCGGCGACAAGGAGATAGGCACCATGCTGGCCTACACGTCATACCTCTTCACCAACGACTATCACGGCGACCTCTATAACCCCGCCGTCTTCCAGGCCGTGGCACAGTCGGCAGAAGGCAAGCAGAACTGGCGTGTCCACATGGGGACGGTCTCGCGCGTAGAATTCTTCCCGAAGCTGAATCGCCTGCTGACGGTCAGCACCTATGGCGAAATCTACGTCCACGACATCCATGTGACCGCCGACGCCAAGATTCCCAGCCTTACCTCCAAGCGCCTGTTTGCCAACAGCCAATATTGTTTCCGCGACGCCGCAACGGTCAATAGCGGCAAGGGCTATGCCATCAGCATGACCGGCCATCTTGTCGTGGTGACACCCGACCACGGCACCTACCAGGCCACGGTCATTCCCTTGGAGAACATAGAAAAACCCTTCAACCTGCAGCCCATGAACGACGGCAAGCAGCTGCTCATCATTGCACCGAAAAGCATTATCCTGCTTGACGTCGCTACCGATCGCGTCATCAGCACCCGCCGGCTCGACTTCACCGTCATCTCTACCGGACGGCGCGACTACAAGCCCCTGCTCTTCGACAACAAGGGCCGCATGCACCTGATAAGCGACCCCGACCACATGACCGACGAGAAAGTGCCCGTCACAGGTCGCGTCATGGCCTTTGCCAGTTCCAAGAACGTCCACATGGCCGTCTATGGCATGTCCGACGGCACCATCTGGCTGACCGACAGTCACGGCAAGCAACACAGGCTGGTGGGCCACCGCTCGCAGGTGACGAAGATGAAGATGAACGGCAATCTCCTCTACTCGTCGAGTATGGACGGCAGCCTGCTCTTCTGGAAGGTGGGTGACAGCCAGATCAAGCCCATCACACTCTTCGAGACTAACAGCTGGCTGACCGACTTCAACTTCGACCCGAAGAAGGATTACATCTGGACCGGCGAGGCCAACGGAACGCTAACCGAATACCTGATGTCGCTCTCTCAACTGCAAGAGCGCCTTCGCCAGCGTGTGAAGCGCAACTTCACGCAGCAGGAGTGGGACTACTATGTGGGACGTGCCATACCCTACAGGAAAATGATTCAAGAGAAATAAAAGCCCCTTTGCCAACCGAGAAATGAACGAAATGAGACAGGTCCGTGAAGAAATAAAGAAATGCCGCAGGCAGCCACTTGGCCGCCAGGCGATATGTCGCCTGCTCTTGTGCGTAGCATGCCTCTTGTTACACTTCTCGTGTCTCATCACTCCGGCAAAGGCCCAGGGCTATCCGCTCATTCGAAACTATACCGCGGCAGAATACGGCGCACACAACCGCAACTACGACATTGACATCGGCGCCGACGGGACCGTCTTCGTTGCCAACTTCGAAGGACTGCTCTACTATGACCGCGCACAGTGGCGTATCATCCATACCCCCGACATCAACCGTACCACCGTGGTCTACCGCGCCTCCGACGACGTCATCTGGGTGGGCGGCTACAACTTCTTTGCCCGCGTGGAAACGAAGAAAAACGGCGATCTGACGCTGAAGCGCGTTGGCCGTGCCGACCTGTTCCGCGGCGAGGTGATGGAGATTTTCGAGCGCGACGGCACCCTCCAGTTCGTGGCCAGCGACAACAATATCTATGAGGTCAAGAACGACCAGGCCGTGCTGAAGGAACGCACCAATGCCAACTTCCGACTGGGACTAGAATCGGAAATCGTCGAGGTCGACAAACTCAAGGAAGGCTATTCCGACGTGGTGCTCGAAGGCATTACACAGGACGAACCCATTGACGGCGGTATCCACGTACAGGTGAAACGCAATAAGGGACTGGTGATATCGGATGACAAGAACCACGTGCTTTACACCATCGACGAGAACCACGGACTATGTTCCAACAATGTGGCCTATGTGGCCTACGACGGTCACGGACTACTATGGGGAGCTACCGACCACGGCATCTTCAGCATCGAACTGCCGTCGGTCTACAGCTACTGGCTGCCTGTCGATGGACTCTCGGGCGAGATGCATGCCATCACGGCCTTTGCCGGCAGCATCTTCGTCGGCAGCAGTAACGGACTCTATCGACTGGACGGTATGACACCAAAGCCCGTCAGCGATATCAACGCCATCTGCTGGGACTTCGCCCAAGACCGGAAGGGACTCCTGGTGGCTACCTCGAACGGCGTCTACCGCATAGCTCCCAACGGCAATACCACACGTCTGACGATGACGCCTGCCAACGCCGTCATGGCCGATGATGCAACCATCTACATCGGCGCACAGGACGGTCTGTACGCCATGCAGGACGGCTCTGAAGCCAAGAAGGTGTGCAACATGGACAAGGTGACGAAGATTGTCAAGGACGACGACGGCGCCATCTGGCTGCAGAACGTCTATGGCGCCATCAACAGCAAACAGCCCAACGACAGCAACTACAAACCCTATCATACCGATAAAGACGGAACCCGCGTGGCAGCCACTATCGTGGAAATAGGCGGCAAGGTCATGGTGGTCACCGCCCTCGATACCGTGCCGATAGCCTATCCGGCCTTCTCGCAAGACGATGCCGACGGCGTGGCCTGGTTGACCGACAGGGACGGCAGACACCTGTACCGATGGAAACCAGGCAAGGCCGACTACGACCGCGAGACGGCCATGCTCACACCCTTGGGCGAGATGTCGGTAAGCGCACTCTTCTCACAGGGCAGCAAGGTGTGGATTGGCGGCGACGACAAAATGGTGGTCATCGACCGTGACAAGAAGACGCTACAGTCGCTCGTGGATAGTCCACAGCTACGCTTCCGTTCAGTCATTTGGGGACCAGACAACGTGCTGTGGGGAGGCTATGGCGATATGCCCCAGAAATTGCCCGACCTCGACAGCGACGAACGACGCCTGCGCTTCACCTATGCCGTGAGCCATGAACCCCTGACCGGCGAGACACTCTATCGCTACCGTCTGAACGATGACAAATGGAGTGCGTGGAGCGACCGTCAGGAGGCAGAGTTCCTCAATCTGCCATACGGCTCCTTCCGACTCTCCATACAAGCACGACTGGGCAGCGGCGAGCTGACCGACGTCATCTCCGTGGAATTCACCATCAACTATCCGCTCTTCCTGAGATGGTACATGGGAATCATCTACCTGCTGCTGGCCGTCGGATTGTCCTACGCCCTCTTCCGGCTGCGACTGAGAAAACTGAAGGCCGACAAGCAGAAACTGGAAGCCATCGTCAAGGAACGCACCTCAGAGGTCGTCAAGCAGAAAGACAGTCTCGAAAAGGCCCTCGACGAGCTGCATAGCACGCAGAACCAGCTGATACGCCAGGAGAAGATGGCTACCGTGGGTAAGCTCACACAAGGACTCATCGACCGCATCCTGAACCCGATGAACTACATCATCAACTTCTCGAAACTCTCGGAAGGACTCCTCGGCGACATCCGCGCCAACATTGAAGACGACAAGGACAGCATGAAGCCTGACAACTACGACGATACCTGTGACGTCCTCGACATGCTCGACCAGAACCTGAAGTCCGTCGACCAGTACGGTCAGAACACCTCACGCATCCTGAAGGCGATGGAGGAGATGCTGAAAGACCGTTCAGGCGGTATGGTCGACATGGACTTGCTGCCCGTGCTGCAGCAGAATCAGTCGATGCTGGGCAACTACTTCGCCAAGGATTGTGAGGAACACCACATCGACATCCGCTTCGAGCTGCCCGGCGAACCGATGGTGATACACGGCAATCCCGACCTACTGAGCAAGACCTTCATGAGCATACTCGGCAACGCCGTCTATGCCCTCGTCAAGAAGAAGTCAAAGACGGCGTTCGATGCTAAAGTGTCACTTTCGGCAACCATTGACAATGAGGTGTGTGTCATTAAGATACACGACAACGGAACGGGTATTGGAAAGACGACCTTAGAGAAGATTTTCGACCCCTTCTTCACTACTAAGACCTCAGACGAGGCTACCGGCGTAGGACTCTATCTGAGTCGCGAAACCATCCAGAATCACGGCGGCGACATCGCGGTCGAATCGGTCAAGGATGAATACACGGAGTTTACCATCACGCTGCCGATTTTAAAGGGAAGAGTGAAAAGTGAATAATTTGCTACCGCAATCATATTAAATAATTGGTATGACAGAAATCGAACAACTCCAGGAACAACTGAGGAAGCAGGAAAAACTCGCTTCACTTGGCATGTTGAGTGCAGGAATAGCGCACGAAATACAGAATCCGCTCAACTTCGTCATCAATTTCAGCAAAATGTCCAGCAGCCTGATTGACGACCTGTCGGCTATCGTTGACGACAACAAGGACAAACTGCCGGAAGCCGACCGAGAGGACCTGGCTGACATCATGATGGGCTTGAAGGAGAACATGAAACAGATCAAGGACAGCGGAGAACGGGCCGTCAGCATCATCAGAGGCATACTCCTCGTATCACGCGGCAAGGAGAACGAGTTCGTGCCGTCAGACGTCCGAAACATCGTCCAGGAATACGTCCGGCTGTCGTATCACGCCATGCGCGCCAACCATCAGGGCTTCAACGTTACCATCAACGAACAGTACCAAGAGGACCTGCCGATGATGATGGTTATTCCGCAGGACCTGAGCAGGGCCGTGCTGAACCTGATGAACAACGCCTGCTATGCCGTGTGGCACAAGACGCAGACGGCAGGGGACGACTACAATCCCGAGCTGGACATCAGCGTGGCGGCAGAGAACGGCAACCTCATCATCAGCATCGCAGACAACGGCGAAGGCATGAGCGAGGAAGTGCAGCAGCGACTCTTCGAGAACTTCTTCACCACCAAGCCCATCGGGCTGGGTACAGGTCTTGGCATGAGCATCACCCGCGATATTGTCGAGAACAAGCATGGCGGCAAGCTCACCTTCACCTCGACCGAAGGACAAGGCACCACCTTTACCATCAGTATACCCATAAAAAGGTAAAAGGGAATAGTGAAAAGTGAAAAATTTGCTACCGCAATGATAAGGGAATAATTGGCTACCGCTATGATAAGGGAATAATTGGCTACCGCTATGAGAGAGAGAACAACGAAACAATGGATCTGGAGGATCGTGCTCCTGACAGCATTACTCGCTACGCATTCCTCATTTCTCATTCCGCAAGGGTGGGCACAGGAAAACACGGAAATCCTTCAGATATATACACAGGCTGAAAACGACTACCAGATAGGACGCTTCGACCAATGCGTAGAGGCCCTGGAACAGCACCTGAACCTGATGCAGGGCAACCTGAAGCGCGACGCCTTGCGACTCATAGCCCTGTGTCATCTGGTACAGTTCGACCACGAGAGCGCAGAACGATGGACAAGACAGATGCTCGACCAAGACCCTTACTATAGTGTCTCGACACAAGACCCGCCGGCATTTATCGACATCGTCAACAACATCAAGGCCGGCATGACCGCCACCATCACTACCGCATCGAGTCAGGCAGAGAGCCTGGCAGAGGTACCCGTGCCCACCACGCTCATTACCGCTGAGATGATTGAGAACAGCGGAGCCAGTAATCTGCAGGAAGTCCTGGCGGCTTATGTGCCGGGCATGAACATCATCGACTGTAACGACGACATCAACATCAACATGCGAGGCATCTACAGCAATACGCAGGAGAAGATGCTCTTCATGCTCAACGGACACCGACTGAACAGCTTTGCCACCAATACGGCTGCGCCAGACTTCAGCATATCGCTCGAGAAAGTGAAGCAGATAGAGGTGCTACGAGGACCGGCATCATCGCTCTACGGCGGCGTGGCACTCACGGCGGTGGTCAACATCATTACCAAGGACGGACGCGAAACTGACGGCATGACCGTGAAAGTCGGCGGAGGCAACCACGGACAGATACGTGGTGACGTGGTCTTCGGCAAGCATTATTTCGACCTGGACCTCGTGCTCTGGGGTAGCATCTATCACAATAAAGGCGAACGACAGGGCGTGTCGGAAGAAAGAAGCAATGAGAACATCTACAACATGCCGGTCGACCACATCTATATTGGACGAATCGGCGATAAGCCATCCTACGACTTCGGTACCCAACTGAGATGGAAGGGGTGGCAGCTCCTCTACGACACACACTTCTCGCAAGTGGTGGCACCATACACCATGACGACCCTTGCACTATCGTACGACCACGACCGCTACCGCACCTATAACGGCATAAAGCCCAGCTTCACTACCGTGTCGCATCATTCCGACCTCAGCTACACCCATCAGTTCGGCAACCTGAACCTGAGAGGAACACTCACTTATGACCACGCCGACCTGACACGCTATCAGGTCATCAATGACCTGCCGTTACCAGGTGCTGGAATGGCCATGGGACTGCCAGACGACCTCTCGCTGATTTTCGACAATTTTGAGGGTCTCTCACGCTATGTCAACGGACAGGAGCAGAACTACGGAGCGCAGTTGAAGGGAAACTATAACTATAAGGTGGGCGAGAATCATAAGGGATCGATAGGTTTTGGTGCCGAATTCAGCCGCTTTGAACTTGACGACGTCCGATTCCAGGTAGGCTACGATTTCAATCTGTCAACCTATGAGAACCCAAGGCTCTCCTCGGCAGGTAAGGGTGGTGAAAACAGCGCCGACGTCTATCTGCAGCTGAAGCATCAATGGAAATCGTTCATCGTCAATGCCGGTCTGCGCTACGACTACAAGAACCGCCGCGACGATACCAAGGCCAACGAACTGTCGCCGCGTATTGCCCTCATCCTGCTGCGTCCTAAGTGGAACGTCAAGCTCAGCTACTCGAAGTCCTTTGTCGATGCGCCGTATGTCTATCGCATGGGTAACGTGCTGATGACGCTACTGCGAAACGGCGAAACCGATGAGGCCACAAAACTCGACCCCGAACGTATCCACTCATTTCAATTATCCTTTGCCGGTACCAACTGGATCAAGGGACTGAACTTCGAAGTGAACGGTTTCTACAACAAGGCTACCAACCTCATCATGACTCACGTCATCGACTACATGAATGCCGGTAAGAACCAGACGGCTGGCATAGAGCTGATAGCCAACTACAAACAGCCCAGGTTCTCGGTAGACTTCAACCTGACCTGGACGCATACCTTCAAGTCGAACCTGATGGGTGTCAATCTAGTAGAAGACCTGAGAGATGTTGTTAATACTGATATCAATGCCAACAACAATACGCCCGCCATCATGTCGAACGCGGTACTTGCATGGCAGGCTTCCAGAAAACTGAAGCTGCACACCCACATCATGTTTGAGGGAAAACAGTCAACCTACAATACCGACTTGGTGAAGATTGTTCAGATATACAAGGAGATGGACATGGCCGAAGATGCTTACGCCCGGGAAGATATGGTGGAATATGAATACTATATGGAACACACACTTGAGCTGGCTAAGGAAATGGTCTTCAAGAGGAATATGCCAGCCCGTGTACTCTTCAATGTCGGCGCAGACTTCCAGTTAGGTCCCGTGACGCTGGGACTGAACATCCATAACCTCTTCAATACTTATTATGAGCGTAGCGGTATGAACACCAACGTCATTCCACAGAAGGGACGCTGGTGGATGGCTACTGTCAGCTACCATTTCTAAGATAAGGAAAAACTTGAGAAATCTAAGATAAGGAAAAATTTGTAATATATTTATGAAAAGACAAAGCATTCTTTTAACGCTGGCACTCATGGGTGCCGCTTATGCTATGGCGTGTACTAACTTCATCGTGGGCAAGAAGGCCTCGGTGGATGGTAGCGTCATCTGTTCGTATAATGCCGACTCGTATGGCGCGTTCATGAATCTGGCCCATTATCCCGCAGGAAAACACGCAAAGGGTGAGATGCGGAAAATCTACGAGTGGGACACCAACAAATACCTGGGTGAAATACCAGAAGCAGAGGAGACCTGGAACGTCGTCGGCAATATCAACGAGTGGCAGGTAACCATTGGAGAAACGACCTACGGAGGACGTGAGGAAATGGTTGATTCGACGGGTGTAATCGATTATGGTTCATTGATTTATATTGGCCTTCAACGATCGAAGACGGCTCGTGAGGCCATCCGCATCATGACGTCGCTGGTAGAGCAGTACGGCTACTATTCGGAAGGCGAAACATTTACCATCTGCGACCCCAACGAGGCTTGGATTCTGGAGATGCAGGGCTGCGGTCCTGACCGTCAGAAATCGAAGGAACGTGTGGTGTGGGTGGCTCGCCGTATTCCGGATGAGGCCATCTGCGGCCATGCTAACCAGAGTAGGATAGGGCAGTTCCCGTTGAAGGACAAGGAGAACGTGCTCTACTCGAAGAATGTCATTAAATACGCCCGCGCGATGGGGTGGTTTGATGGCAAGGACGAGGACTTTTCCTTCAAGAATGCCTATGCCTTCCCCGATTTCTCAGGTCGTCGTATCTGTGATGCCCGTGTGTGGAGCTTCTTCAACCATCACGTGAAGGGCATGGACCGTTACCTGCCGTGGGCTTTGGGCAAGGACAAGAATGCCGAGGACATGCCGCTGTGGGTCATTCCTGACCAGAAACTGAGCGTACAGGACGTCATGAGCGATATGCGCGACCACTTCGAGGGAACACCGATGGCCATTGACTCGACGGATATCGGCGGTGGCATCTGGCAGATGCCTTACCGTCCGACACCTCTTTATTTCAAGGTTGACGGCAAGAAATACTTTAACGAGCGTCCTACCTCGACGCAGCAGACATCATGGAGCTATGTCAGCCAGATGCGCTCATGGCTGCCTCGTGAGGTGGGCGGCTGCTTCTGGTTCGGTAATGACGACGGCAATATGGTGGCCTATACGCCTATCTACTGCTCCATGACCGAGCGTCCGGAGTGCTATAACACGCCTGGCGCCGACGAGGTAACCTTTTCGATGAAGAATGCCTATTGGGTGGAGAACTGGGTCAGTAACATGGTCTATCCGCGCTACAACATGCTCTTCCCGTCGTTAAAGGAGGTTCGCGATTCCTTACAGCAGGCCTATTTCGTCCAGCAGCAGGCTATTGAGGCACAGGCAAAGACGATGGAACCTGCCCAGATGCAGTGCTTCCTAAACGACTACAGCGTGCGTCAGGCACAGGCCATGCTGGAACGCTGGAAGCAGCTGGCTTTCTATCTGGTTGTGAAGTATAACGATATGGCTGTGAAACCTGAAGAAAACGGCCATTTCAAGCGTACTGAATATGGGCTGGGAGCTAGTGTCAAACGTCCGGGATTCCCCACGCCTTTTGCCCGTGAAATGATTAAGCAGACTGGTGACCGCTATGCCGTGCCTGAGGAATAGTGAAAGGAAAAAGGGTAGGAAGGTCAAAAGGTAAAAAAGGTAAAAAAGTAAAAAAGAGTGCGGAAAAATGGGTCTACCTTTGGTAGACTCGTTTTTTTATAGTACCTTTGCAGGTTGAATTGAAAAAGACAATAAAGCAATGAATGAAAATTTCAATAAAACGCTGAAATCTGCCGAGACAGAAGACTGGCTCGACCTGCATGTAGTGCGCCCCTTTTGCTACTGGTGGGCGGTGTTGTTTGCCAAGCTTGATATCCATCCCAATACGGTCACCATCATGTCCATGTTCGTTGGAGCCGCAAGTGCCCTCTTCTTCATGCATGGCAGCTTCTATTATGAAGGAACTACGGGACTGTTGCTGAACGTCGTGGCTATCCTGCTGCTGTGTCTTGCCGACATCTTCGACTGTACTGACGGACAGCTGGCCCGCATGACGGGTAAGAAGAGCCGTTTGGGACGCATTCTCGACGGTGTGGCTGGATTCACCTGGTTTGCACCCATTTATGTGCTGCTGGTCTACCGCTTCTATTTGTACCACGACATTGAGTTCGGATGGCTGGGTATCGAGAACAATGAGCAGAACACCATCATCGCTACGGCTGTGGTGTTTGTGCTAGGACTCATTTCCGGCATCAGCGGACTGGCTGGTCAGCAGCGTCTGGCCGACTACTACATCCAGGCGCACCTGTTCTTCCTGAAGGGTGAGAAGGGCAGCGAGCTCGACAATAGTGTTCAGCAGCAGAAGATATACGACGAAATGCCGGATGACGCACCACTCTACGAGCGCATCTTCCAGAAGTCGTACATCGGCTATACGCAGAAACAGGAGAAGCGCACACCCCAGTTCCAGCGTCTGCTTCAGACGTTGAAGAAGAACTATGGTGGTGTCGAAGGCATGCCTTATCCGTTGCGCGAGGAGTTCCGTTCGGAATCGAAGAAGATTATCTTCTGGAATGGTTTGCTGACATTCAATTTCCGTTCAGCCTGGCTGTTCCTTTTCTGTCTGCTGGATGTCCCCGTCATGAACTTCGTGTTTGAGATTGTGGCTCTTGGCCTGCTGACATATTACGTGAACCGTCGACATGAGAAACTCAGCGCTAAAATCACGGAAAAGCTGGCATGAAGTGGACTAAGCAACGACTCAACAACCTGTTCTTCATCCTGGGCGTAGCAGCCTGTGTGGTGATGTTGCTGACGTTTGACGTCAGCTTCGTTGAGTTGTGGCAGCACCTGTGTCATGCCGGCTACTGGCTGATACCCATCATTGGCGTCTGGCTGTTTGTATACGGGCTGAATGCGATGGCGTGGCTTTCAATCATCAAAGGCAATTGCAAAGGCGACGATGCCATCACAGAGAAATTGTCAAGCCGCCGTTTTTTCTGGCGTATCTACCGACTGACCATTACCGGCTATGCCCTGAACTATGCCACTCCCGTGGGTGGACTGGGGGGGGAGCCCTATCGTATCATGGAACTCTCGAAGGACATCGACAACCAGCATGCTACTTCGTCGGTCATCCTCTATGCCATGATGCATTTCTTCGCCCACTTCTGGTTCTGGTTTATCAGTATCTTCATCTATCTGGTACTCGTGGTCATTGGCGACCTGCCCATCACGACAGCCATCGGCATCATCCTGGGCATCATCGTGGTGTTCTGCCTGCTGGCCTTCTACCTGTTTTCCCAGGGCTACCGCAACGGACTGGTGAAATACGTTCTGGGCGTTATCAGCCGCATTCCAGGACTGAAGAAATGGACGTTGCGCTTCTGGGTACGTCACAGCGAGGCTATCACGAATATTGACCAGCAGATAGCCGCCCTCTATAGTCAGGACACCCGTGCCTTCTATCGTAGTCTGGTGTTGGAATACTTTTCGCGTGTTGTCCAAAGTTCGGAGGTGATGTTTATGCTGTTGCTGTTTGGTATAGACTGTGGCGGAGGACTGGGCGGACTGACGCTGACCTTCCTGCACAGCATCCTTATCGTGTCGTTCACCACGCTGTTTGCCAACCTCATCGGTTTCCTGCCTATGCAGTTGGGTGTCCAGGAGGGTGGTTTTGTGCTTTCCATTGCTGCCCTTGGACTGTCGGCAGCCTTGGGCATCTTCGTCAGTATCATCTGCCGTGTGCGTGAAATCATCTGGATAGCCATCGGTATGGCGCTGATGAAATTAAAAGAATAAAAAAATAAAAAGAATAAAAGACTTAAATAAGAAAACAATGAATTATTTAGACAGAAACGAATTTAACTTTGAGCCCAGCCAGAAAGTGGTTGAGGCCATCAAGAGTTTTGACCCGAAAGACTTGTGTTTCTATACACGTATCTATGATCAGGGAAAGAAGAGTGTCATCAGCGTCCGTCTGAGCGAAATCTACAATATCCCCGAGGAGCAGGTGCTGCTGACCTACGGTGGTGAGGACATGCTGAAGAATGCCATCCACTACTTCCTCAGCATCAATAGCCAGGAAGGAGCTACCGAGCCCAATACAAAGATTCTCATTCCCGAGTTCTCATGGTGGTACTACAACCGCGTGGCCTCTGAGTGTGGCGGTACCTTCGAGATGTATCCTCTGCATGAGAAGGAAGATACCTTTGCCTACGATATAGACGAGGTCATCGAGTACACCAACCGCGTACATCCCCGTATGCTGCTACTGGCATCGCCCAACAATCCTACGGGTAATGGTTTGACTCCCGAAGAGACTGGACGCATCATGGAGAATATCCCAAGCGACACGATGGTACTCATCGACGAGGCTTATGCCAGCTTCATCTCAATGGATACAGACTACATCGCTCCGTTGGTGAACAAGTATTCGAACCTGATTATTTCGCGTACGCTCAGTAAGTTCTATGGACTGCCTGGTCTGCGTTGCGGTTTCGGCTTCATCGGCAAGGGTCACGACCAGTTCCTGAGCTATGTCAACAAGTATCTGGGCTACAACCGCTTCTCTGAGGCTGTGGCACTGGCTGCCCTCGACAGCAACGAGCACTATCGTCAAGTTGCTGATGACATGGAATGGGGACGCCAGCTGTACAAGAAGGAGCTTGGCTCGCTGCCTGGCTTTAAGGTGTACAAGTCGGTGGCCAATTTCATCCTCATCAAGTATCCCTTGGAAATCAAGGACGCTCTGATGGAAGCCCTGAAGGTTCAGGACTACAAGATCAAGTTCATGGGCGACAAGGGTCTGGAGTCGTGTCTGCGCATCACGCTGGGTCGTAAGGAACAGACGCAGACTGTTGTCGACACCATCCTGCGAGTCCTGAAGAAATCATAATTATCAATTCTCAATTGTCAATTATCAATTTTCAATATGGTTGGAGTCATATTAGCAGCAGGAATGGCCAAGCGGCTACGCCCTTTGACCGATACCAAGCCCAAGTGTCTGCTTGAGGTTGGTGGGAAGACGCTGTTGGAGCGTACCGTTCGCGCTATGCAGCAGGCAGGAATTACGGAGTTTGTGGTCGTTACAGGTTATCGCGCCGACCAAATCCGCGATTTCCTCACAGCTTATAGCCAAAAGCTAACAGCTAACAGCCAACAGCCCCACTTCACCTTTCTCCACAACGCCGACTACGAGCACAACAACAACATCTACTCGCTGTGGATGGCGATGGATGTGGTGCGTGGCCGTGACTTCCTGTTGATGGACAGCGATATCCTCTGCGATCCTGCAGCCGTCATGCGCATTGCACGGGAACAGGAGCCTGCTCTGGCCCTGAACCGTCATGAGTGCGGCGAAGAGGAAATCAAGGTCATTGTAGATGCTGACAACCATATCACCGAAATCAGCAAGGTGTGCAGCATTCAGGATGCCATCGGCGAGTCGGTGGGCATTGAGAAGATGACTGCTGACTATAGCGAGGCGCTCTATCACGAACTGAAGCAGATGATTGAGCAAGAAGGGCTCATCGACGTCTTCTACGAACGTGCCTTTGAGCGACTGATACCTCAGGGTCACACCTTCCGCGTGGTAGATACCACCTGCTACTTCTCATACGAGCTTGATACGCCTGAAGATTTCCAGCGAGCACAGGAACTGATGCCCAAGGAATTGCTGTAAATAGTAAATCGTCAAATAGTAAAAAGATTGATGACTGCCGTAATTGTTACCATGCTAATTCTGGCCTACGTGCTCATTGCTACGGGCCACATGACGGGAGTAAACAAAGCTGCCATCGCCATGTTCCTCGGAACAGTAGGATGGGTGGTATATGTCTCGTGGGGCGAGGATTTCGTCATGGCTCAGTATCCGCACGACTACCTGAAATGGCTGAATGGTGCAACTGCCACCAGTGAGACAGTGAAGCTATATATATATAATAAGGTGTTCCTGAGCTATGTGGGCAAGGCAGCAGCTATTGTGCTGTTCCTGCTCGCCACCATGTCGATTGTGGAGTTGCTGAACAACAACGGCTGTTTTGATTTCATTACGGAATGGATTCGTACGAGAAACTCGAAACGTCTGCTGTGGACTATCACGCTGGCCACCTTCATCCTCTCGGCGAATCTGGACAACCTGACAACAACGACGATGATGCTGGTCATCATGCATAATATCCTGCAGAACTCACGACAAAGGATGTATGTGGGGGCGGCCATCGTGCTGGCTGCCAATGCAGGAGGCTGTTTCACGGTCATTGGTGACCCTATCGGACTCATCCTGTGGGGCGATGGCGCCGTGACAGCCAGTCATTTCTCAGCTTACATGGCCATACCAGCATTGCTGGCATGGATTATTCCCACCATTCTCATTAACCGTGAACTGCCTGACCGTCTTGACATCGCCTGGAGTCCGTCACCCTATCGTGGCGACGACACGCGTCTGAACCGCTGGCAGCGCATTGTCATGCTCGTGGTGGGTATTGGTGGGTTGTGGTTTATCCCTACCTTCCATAACATCACCAAGTTGGCACCTTTCCTTGGCGCCCTGTGTGTGCTGTCGGTATTATGGGTGGTTAACGAGGCATTTAACCGAAAGCTCATCCATAGCGACCAGATGGTTCAGCGACGCATTCCCATGTCGCTGGCATACGGCTCGTTACAGCAGGTACTGTTTGTTACGGGTATCATGCTGGGTATGGGTGTGGTGACTGAAACTGGCGTATGGGATGATGTGGCAGAGTGGTTTGACATGTATGTCGACGACATCTGGATGATGGGCATTGGTGCTGGTATGCTCTCGAGCATCGTAGACACC
This sequence comes from Prevotella sp., assembly GCA_016286995.1. Taxonomy (GTDB): domain Bacteria; phylum Bacteroidota; class Bacteroidia; order Bacteroidales; family Bacteroidaceae; genus Prevotella. The sequence goes on along the minus strand of JAEEVA010000003.1, from coordinate 110,432 downwards.
TTTACAATTGCTATTTCCAATATTTCGCTCTATCAGGTCGGTATCGGCGACGTAGCCACCAATGGCGCTTACTGGATGATTATTGCTTATTCAACGGCTGTCGGTGGAACGCTGCTGGCTGTGGGTAGTGTCAGTGGCTTGGCTCTTATGCGTGCCGAGCATGTCAAGCTGGGATGGTATATCAAGCATTTCTCGCCCAAGGTGCTGTTGGGGTTTATTGTCGGATTTATAGCCCTTTGGCTGGAACTTAACTTCTTAGGAATGTGATGGATTATCAGGCCATTATCCAACGTTATTATCCGGAAGACGATGCATTACGACGTCTGCTTGTCAAGCATTCTCGTCAGGTGGCAGACAGGTGTCTCTCTATTGCAAGGAAGCATAGGGAGTTACCAGTTGATGTACAGTTTCTGGAGGAAGCTGCCATGCTCCATGATATAGGTATTTATCAATGCGATGCTCCTTCGATTCATTGTCATGGTAAGGAACCCTATTTGCGTCATGGACCAATAGGCGGTCAGCTGTTGCGTGAAGAGGGCTTCCCGCGTCATGCACGGGTGGCCGAGCGTCATACAGGGACAGGTTTGCTAGGCTATGAACCAGAGACATTGGAGGAACAGATTGTGTGCTATGCTGATAAGTTCTATTCCAAGTCGCATCCCGACCGTGTGTTGACCGTTGCCCAAACTGCCGAGTCATTGGAGAAGTTCGGTCACGATGGCGTGTTGAAGTTCCTCGGCTGGGCAGAACGTTTTGAATAGAAACATTGACTTATCTTAATAATTAACGTTAAATGCGGTAAATGCGGGTGGTATTCCGTAAATAATTTGTAAATTTGCAGTCGTGAAAAGAAAGACACTCCTGTTCATTGTGTGCTTTGTCATCATTTTCGTGGTGGCTGGGGTGCCTCGTTTCCATTTCCCGACAACCGTGGAAACACGTGACAGCATCATGCAGGACAGCGTTCCGGCAGATACCATTAGTGAAACACCTAAAGTGGTGCTGAACAGCGCAGACACCCTTACCGCTGATACCGTCGGCATGGACTCGCTACAACGACTGATATGGCTGCACAACAAGGAGATTGACGACTCTCTGCGTGCCGACTCCATTAACCGTCAGCGCAGGAACGGTATTGATGCTCCTGTGGAGTATACTGCCAACGACTCGATGACCTATGAGGGAGAAAGCGACATGGCCCATTTGTATGGCGATGCCCACGTAACCTATCAGAACATGGATCTGAAGAGCGACCAGATAATGATGTCGGTAGACTCCAGTCTGGTTTATGCCATGGGTACGACGGACTCTACAGGCAAGAGGAAAGGCTTGCCAGTTTTTAAGATGGGAAGCGATACCTATGAGAACGATACGATGGCCTTTAACTTCAAGACAAAGAAGGGCCTCATCAAAAATGTCTATACCCAACAGGATGATGGCTTCATGACTTCGGAGCTGTCAAAACGTGGTGCCAATGGTGAGATGTATCTCTATCATGGCCGTTATACCACCTGTGACCAGCCACATCCAGACTTCTATCTGGCTCTGTCGCGTGCCAAGGTCCGTCCAGGAAAGGATGTCGTTTTCGGACCGGCCTATCTGGTGGTTGCCGACGTACCGCTTCCGCTGGCTATCCCTTACGGTTTCTTCCCCTTTACCAAGAGTTACTCCAGCGGCTTTATCATGCCGACTTATGGTGACGAGACTTCACGAGGCTTCTATCTTCGTGATGGCGGCTACTATTTTGCCATTAGTGACAAGATGGACCTGAAACTAATTGGTGAGATATTTACTAAGGGTTCGTGGGGTATCTCGGCAGCATCTAACTACCGTAAACGCTACAAGCATAGTGGTCAGTTCTTCTTCAGTTATCAGAATACGGTGACAGGTGATAAGAACATGCCCGACTATATGAAGTCCACGAGCTATAAGTTGCAATGGTCGCACAAGCAAGACCCGAAGGCCAATCCTTTCCGCACATTGTCCGCTAGTGTGAATTTTGCCTCTACGGGCTATGATACGCACAACCTGACGTCGATGTATAATCCGCAGGCTATGACACAATCTACGCGAACGTCATCCGTCAACTATGGTGTCACCTTCTCAAGTCTTGGTATGAGCATCAATACCACGATGAACCTGAACCAGAACATGCGTGACTCCATCATAGGTCTGACACTCCCTGACGTCAACATTTCCGTATCGCGTTTCTATCCTTTCAAACGCAAGAAAGCCGCAGGTGATGAAAAGTGGTATGAGAAGATTTCGATGCAGTATACTGGTCATTTGCAGAACACCATCAACACCAAGGAGGACAAGCTGCTGCACTCCAGTCTGACCAAGGATTGGCGTAACGGCATGGAACATCGCATACCAATTCAGGCTAATTTCACCATGTTCGGCTACGTCAATGTGAATCCGTCATTCAACTTTACTGACCGTATGCTGACACAAAAGTACAAGCGTTCGTGGGATGAGGATGCACAAAAGGAACGCATAGACACACTCCAGGGCTTCTATAATATCTACGACTGGAACCTGTCGCTGTCTGTCTCGACGAAACTCTACGGTATGTATATCCCTAACCGCAAGTTGTTTGGCGATAAGATTAATGCCATCCGCCATGTGCTGACGCCGAATGTAAGCTTCACTTATACACCAGGTTTTGGTGCCAAGCATTATGGATACTACGATACCTATCAGAAAACTGATGCGTACGGTAATGTATCTCTGGTGGAATATTCGCCTTATACCGGTACGATGTTCTCGGCACCAGGCAAGGATATGCGTGGTACCGTGTCGATGTCGTTATCGAACAATGTGGAAATGAAGTTGCGTAACCGCGACGATTCGCTGGTGAAGGTAAGTCTGATTGATGAACTGGGCTTAAATATGTCGTATGATCTCGCTGCCAAGGAACGTCCGTGGAGTGATCTGGGTACCACATTACGACTGAAACTGAGCAAGAGCTATACGTTTAATCTGAGTTCTACATGGGCTACCTATGCCTATGAGGCTGACTCTGTGGGTGCAACGCCTTATGTCGGTACGCGTACAGAGTATAGCAAGGGACGCTTCGGACGCTTTCAGGGTATGTCACAAAACCTGTCGTATACCCTTGATGACAAGAAAATCACAAATCTCATCAAGTGGCTGAAAGGTGAACGTGTGGAGAAGAAAGATAAGGGTAGAAAGAAAAAAGACGATGAGGAAGAATATGATACTGGCGTAGAAACCAACTTAGATGCTGATTTGGAGGCAGGAAAGCATGGTGCCGAGCGTAGGGAGTCGTCGATGGCTGATACTGATGAAGATGGCTATATGCCATTTGCGCTACCGTGGTCGCTTAGTTTGGGCTATGGTATAACTATGCGTGAGGATACTGATGTCAAGAAGTTCAACTATGATACCATGCGCTATCCATATAAGTTTACACAGAACCTGAACTTTAGTGGTAATATCCGTCTGTCAGAGGGTTGGAATATCTCGTTCTCGTCGGGCTATGACTTCGAGGAGCACAAGATATCAATGACAACAGCATCGCTGAGCCGTGACCTGCATTGTTTCAATATGTCTTGCCAAGTGGTATTGTCACCGTACACCAGCTATAATTTCTCGTTCCGATGCAATGCGTCTACACTTACCGACGCATTGAAGTATGACAAACGTTCGTCGGCCTCCAATGCCGTACAGTGGTACTAAGGGGAATTGGCAATAGATATTGACAATTCGTAGTGCTTAATCCAGAATTAGGAGTTGAGTAGTGCCTTCAGCGATTCCTCTTCACCTACTACCCAGATGATGTCACCTTCCTGGAATTTTCGGTTGGGAGCGAAGCGTGAAAGGTTTTCCTTACCTTCTTCCAGACCAATTACCATACAACTGTACAGATAGCGGATGTCGCTTTCTGCGAGCGTTTTGCCTATGAATGGGCTATCTGCACCAATAATGAGCTGACGGAGTTTCATCTCACGGTTTTCCAAATACATGTCTTCCGAAATGAGATCTGTCTCCAAGGCATGTCCGAACTTACTCAGCTGTTCGTCACTACCGATGACTTGCAGACGGTCGCCAGGGAAGATAACATAGTCGCCATCGGGAATGTTCAGACGGAAGTTGGCACGCAGAATGCTACTGATGTGCACACCGTACTTACGACCTAAGTCGAGCTGTTTTAACGAGCTGCCCATCCACATTGAGTTCATGGGAACGTTGAAGTCGGCAATGTGTACGTCACGGTCCAACAGACGACCTTCATATAGCGGACGCTTGGTGCCGTGAACCTGTGCTACTATATCACGTGAACGCAGGTTCATCATGAATAGACGCTCCAGTTTGATGCTGCGCTGCTTGACCGTTCTCGACAGTACCATCAGACCGATGGCTATGATACCGATGGTAATCATGACGGCATTGGTGAAGTGGCTCAGAAAGTTGCAGATATAGAAGATGAAGAAGACACCAATCATGACACGTACCAGAACGGTAAACAGCAGTGGCACACGGTTGCGGTTGCTCTCTTCCCATAGTGCACGCCACTCTTCCGAACGGTTCTTTTTCATAATCATAGCACGTAGGAATGGTGATATGAACAGCACGGTGAGTACACCTGTAATGGCGTTGGCATACCAGTGGAGCTCCCAGCCAGGCAATAGACGACGCATGAAGGGCAGTACGAATGTAAACATGATAGCAACGGTAGCAGCAGACAGAATGCTATAGATGAGTGTGTTCACAGCCATAGCTGTTAGCAGTTGCTTCCATTTGTTTTGCTCTGAAGGTGCTGAATGACTGGTACTCAGGTGGTTCATCAACTTGATAACCTTCGTTGGCAGATGATGTTCCAAATGTGTGTAAGCCGGTGTGGCAAGCCGTATCATGTAAGGTGTGAGGAAAGTGGTTATAACTGATACGGCTACCACCACCGGATAGAGAAAGTCGCTGATGACACCCAATGACAGTCCCAGCGAGGCAATGATAAACGAGAATTCACCAATTTGAGCCATCGAGAAACCGCAGCGCATGGCACTCTTCAGACTCTCGCCGCCTAACATGAAGGCTATGGTGCCGAAAATACTTTGTCCAATAAGGATGGTGAGTACCAGCAACAGGATGGGTATCGCATAGCTGACGAGTATTTCCGGGTCGACGAGCATACCTACCGATACGAAGAATATGGCACCAAATAGGTTTTTGACAGGCTCTACGAGTTTCTCAATACGTTCGGCTTCAACGGTTTCTGCAAGGACACTACCCATAATGAAGGCACCGAAAGCTGATGAGAAACCGACTTTCGTCGAGAATACAGCCATCGCACAGCATAAGCCTAACGATACTACCAGCAGCACCTCGGCATTGATGAGACGACGCACCTTCCGCAGGAAGGCCGGTACGGCAAAAATACCCACAACCAACCAAAGTACGAGGAAGAAGCCGATCTTCATAATAGATCCCAACATCTGACCGCCATCAGGGTTGTTTCCGCTGGCGATGGCACTCAGCATCACCATCATGACGATGGCGAGAATGTCCTCCAGAATCAGCACCGACATCACCATACCAGCAAACTGCTGCTGGCGTAGTCCAAGGTCGTCGAAGGCCTTATATATGATGGTTGTCGATGACATGGCCAACATACCACCCAGGAAGATACAGTCCATGCGCGACCAATTGAATGCATGGCCTACGAAAACACCCAGCATGGCCATGGCGAAGATGATGGAGATGGTCGATATGATGGGCGATGCTCCCATCTTTAGGATTTTCTTGAACGAAAAGTCGAGTCCCAGCGAAAACAATAGGAACATCACACCGATGTCAGCCCACAGATGAACGTTTTCGGTGTCGGCCACCGATGCCGTATAAGGCATGTGGGGTGATACGAGGAAACCTGCTACGATGTAGCCCAGGACAAGGGGCTGTTTCAGACGTTTGAAAACTAGTGTGACCACGCCCGCCATCATCAGCATGAGCGCAAGGTCTTCAATCATTGTGGGTAGTTCAGCCATGATTGTTTAATGATGAGTGTTAAATGATAAGTGTCTTAATCGTTAAAGCCTCCGACGAGCTGGCAAATTTTGACGATGACCTGCATAGCTTTCTCCATTGACTGAATAGGTACGAACTCATAGGGGCCATGGAAATTAATGCCACCAGCAAAGATGTTGGGACAGGGCAGACCCTTGAAGGACAGTTGGGCACCGTCAGTACCACCACGGATGGGACGCACCTTTGGAGCCACACCTACCTCCTGCATGGCGCGCAACACCAGGTCAATGACGTGCATCTGCGGGTCTATCTTCTCCTTCATATTATAATACTGGTCGTTGACGATGGCCTCTACCGTGCCTTCACCGTACTTGGCATTCATTTCCTCTGCACATTTCTGAATGAAGCGCTTACGGTCTTCAAAACGGTCGCGGTCGTGGTCGCGGATAATATAGCTCATTTTGGCCTGTTCGATGTTCGACGTAATGCCCAACAGATGATAGAATCCCTGATAACCCTCAGTGGTCTCTGGGGTTTCGTCGGCGGGCAACATGGTTGCAAACTCAGCAGCCAGAGCGTTGGCATTTACCATCTTACCCTTGGCGTAGCCAGGATGTACGCTGATACCCTTGATGGTAATCTTTGCCGAGGCAGCATTAAAGTTCTCGAACTCCAACTCACCCACATCACCACCATCCATGGTATAGGCCCATTCACAAGCGAATTTTTTCACATCGAAGTGGTGGGCCCCCATACCAATCTCCTCGTCAGGATTGAAGGCCACGCGAATCTTACCGTGTTTGATTTCTTTGTGCTCCTGCAGATACACCATGGCCTGTACGATTTCGGCTATACCGGCCTTATCGTCGGCACCCAGTAGTGTCTTACCGTCTGTCACAATGAGGTCTTCGCCCACATGTTGCAGTAGTTCGGGGAATTTTTTCGGTGAACTGACAATGCCCTCAGAGAGCAGTATGTCCGTACCGTCGTAGTTACGTACTATTTGTGGCTTGATATTGGCACCGCTACAGTCGGGACTGGTGTCGTAGTGTGAAATAAACCCGATAACAGGTACATCCTCCTTTGTATTGGCCTTCAGAGTCGCATACAGATAACCCTTGTCATCCAGTTCCACGTCGTCCAGTCCTTCGTGTTCCAGTTCTTTTTTCAGATACTCTGCAAACAATAGTTGCTTGCTGGTACTTGGCACTGTTTGGCTGTCTTCAGCCGACTGTGTATCGAACTTCGTATAGTTCAGAAATCTTTCACTAATGTTCATATTTGATAATCTGTGTTATATATTCTTGTTGTGATGGATCTGGTGGAATGGTTGTTTATTTCAGCCAACGGTCAAGCCAGTTGAAGAAGGTGCGCTGCCAAAGGATACCATTTTGGGGTTTCAGCACCCAATGGTTCTCGTCGGGGAAAATGAGCAATTCGGCAGGAATACCTTTCATGCGAGCAGCGTTAAAGGCTGACATTCCCTGCGTGTAGTTAATGCGGTAGTCCTTCTCGCCATGGATACACAGAATCGGCGTGTCCCACTTCTCCACCATCTTATGGGGTGAGTCGTGGTAGGTCTGTTTGGCACGGGGCATCTGCGGACGGTGCCAGTAGGCCTCGTCGTACTCCCAGTTCGAGAACCAGTTCTCTTCCGTTTCGGTGTACATAGCTGCCAGGTTGAAGGCACCGTCATGAGCGATGAAGGCCTTGAAACGCTTCTCGTGGATGCCTGCCAGGTAGTAGACAGAGAAGCCGCCAAACGAAGCACCTACAGCTGCCAGACGGTCTTTGTCGACGAAGGGCAGGTTTGCGGCAGCATCGTCGATGGCTGCCAGATAGTCCTGCATGCACTGTCCCGTCCAGTCGCCGCTAATCTCTTCCTTCCACTCCTGTCCGAAGCCAGGCAGTCCGTGACGATTAGGAGCAATAACCACATAGCCGTTGGCAGCCATGATCTGGAAATTCCAGCGGTAAGACCAGAACTGGCTGACGGGTGACTGCGGGCCACCCTCGCAGAAGAGCAGGGTAGGGTACTTCTTACCTTCCTCGTAGTTGGCAGGCAGCATGACCCATACCAGTTCCTCCTTGCCATCGGTGGTCTTCACCCACCGTTGCTGCATCTTGCCGAATGTCAGCTGGTCGAGGATGTGTTTGTTCTCGTTGGTCAGCTGAGCTATCTTGGCAGTCGACATGCCATTGCCCTCACGACTCTTGGTGGGCTTCACGGGCGGGTACACCATATAGATATCCGTGGGGGCGCTGAGGCTCTGACGAGTGGCCAGGATATGCTGTCCATTGTTGGCCATCTGCAGACTGGTCCAGTCATCCCACGTCTCAGTCAGCTGGATGATTTCACGTTTCTGGGTGGCCATATACATGTTGCAGCAGCCATGCCAGACACTGATGAAATAGAACAGCGGGTTGGTACTCTTTACTTTGTTAGGCTTTTGGCCATTGGTAGGAGGTGCCCAACAGAAGGCATCGATATCGCTTTTCCAATTGAGATACCACTTAGAACCATCAGCCAAAGAACAGATGCACAGGCGGTTGAGGTCTGCTTCGTAACCGTCGCGTTCCATCGAGAGCCATGCAATGTATTTGCCATCGGGAGAGAATTGCGGATTCTGGTCGTAGCCGACGTTGTTTTTCAGATTCTCCTTGGCGTTTACCGACTGAATGGCCAGTGTTCGTGTGGGATCTACGGCAGGAGCCTTGTAGTCGGCAGGCTTACAAAGGTTCTTTGTCTCATGGGTGTTTATGTTGTATAGATAAATGTCGGAGTCTGTCGATATGCTGTACTCCAGTCCGGTCTTCTTACGGCAGGTATAGGCAATGGTCTTCGAGTCAGGACTCCACGCCAGCTGTTCCATTCCACCGAAAGGCTCCATCGGACACTCGAAAGGTTCGCCCTCCAGGATATCAATGCCGTCATTGGCGATGGCAAAACCATCACCCACTGTATAGACGAACGGATGCTGGATGCTCTCCACGTAGTGATCCCAGTGACGATACATCAGATCGGTCACACGACGTCCTGTTGCCTTAGGCAGGTCGCTGGGGTTTTCCTTGATGACCTCGTGGAAGGGGATGCTCTTCAGGATGATGACTTTCTGGCGGTTGGGTGAGAACTTGAAGCCCTCTACCTGTCCGTCGGTATTGCTGAGCTGACGACGTGACGAACCATCAGCCTTCATGGCCCAGATATCACCGCCGCTGATGAAGGCAATGGTCTCTGCGTCTATCCATGTCGGATCAGTTTCGCTCTTCTGACTGGTACTCAATTGCTTAACGCCTGTTCCATCGCTGTTTACGACACAGATGACCTGACGGCTTTTGTTGGCCTTGACGCTGTAGTAGCCTACCTGATATACCACTTGTTTTCCGTCTGGTGAAGCCTCTACGGTACCGATGCGTCCCATCGCCCACAATGCCTCTGGCGTCATCATTCGGCTATTCAGTTTGATGTTACTTTTTTCGATTCTCACGTTGTCTTGTGCATTACTGGTGACTGGTACTGCCAACAGTACGGCAGTCACAACGGTCAGTATTTTACTCATATCAGTATGTTTTTGTTTGCAAAGGTACGAAAAAAAAGAAAAAAAATAATAGATATTAAAAATAATTTGTATCTTTGCACGCAAAATAGACTAAGACGACCCTTTATGAACAAATCGAAGCTACTGAGCGTTCTTTTCATACTGTCCATGACGATTATTCCCCTGATGTCGTGTCAAAATGGCAAACACAGGGAGATTAAGGCCAGTCATGCTGACAGCGTGATGTTCGCTACTGGTGTCAAGAAGCAATATGAACAGATGATTGAGCTTGCTGACAGCTTCGAGACAAAGGGCGACCTTTCTCCCCTTGATGCTAATCGTTGGCGTGGCGTATCCTATTATCGCCGAGGACAATACCGCATGGCTGAGATATTCTATCGTAAGGCACTGGAATGCGACATCCGGAACGATCAGGACCAGCTGAACTACAACAAGGTAGCGCGCCGCCTGTCTGAATTGCTGCTGGTGAGGGGCGACTACGAGGGTTCGCTACAGGTGGCCATTCCTGCCGTGAAGAAGATGGACCAGACGGGCATTGGCTCCGATATCGACTATGCTATCCTACTGAACAATATCGGCTGTTGTCAGCTGAATCTCGGTCAGGACAAGGAGGCCAACGAGAGCTTCCTTACAGCCCGTGGCCACTATGCCAACCGCTGGCAGTCCGACAGCACGGGACGTGGTTTCCAGGAGGCCGTCATCGGTACGGTGTATACCAGTCAGGCTTACATCAATACGCGTCGCTATGCCGAGTCCATCTACTGGATTGACCGCACGGAGATGCTGTTGGGCAAGTACCGGCAGAGGAGCGACGCCCGCACGGAGTATTTCGACGAATACCAAGGGCGTATCGAGATTATGCGTGCTGTGGCTTTGCAGGGTCTCAACAAAAGCCAAGAGGCTGCTGCTGCCTATAAGCGTTTCCTTGAGACCGACTATTCGAAGACGGCAGCAGGCCGCATCAATGCTAACGACTATCTGATGGTGGCCAAGCGTTACCGTGAGGCTGCCGACAACTACCGCTACCTAGATAAGGCGTTGGCAGACTGGGGCATGGAGGAGTCGCTGGACAACATCCAGCTGTACATCCTGCCGAAATATAAGGCGAATGCTGAGGCTGGCCGTGGTGATTCGGCGATGGTCATTGGCCGCCACATCATGGGTGTTCTCGACGATGCCATTACCGGTCAGAAAAACAGCGCCACAGCAGAGTTGGCAACAATTTACGATACGCAAGGCAAGGAAGCCGAGATAGCCCAGCGGGAGATGGACCTGACCCATTCGCGACTGGTGGGAACGGCTGTAACCCTAATATTGCTCATTATCTTCTTCACGGTCTATACGCTGCACAAGCGTAGGTCAGCCCATCGTCTAGCTGCTGCCCATGAACGTCTGGAAGATGCTCACGCCAAGCTGCAGACGGCCTACGACCAGTTGGAGAAGACCACGAAGGCCAAGGAGCGTATTGAGTCGGAGCTGCGCATCGCCCGTAACATCCAGATGTCGATGGTTCCCAATATCTTCCCCGACATTGACGGCATCGACCTCTATGCTGCTATGACGCCAGCCAAAGAGGTGGGAGGCGACCTGTATGGTTACCTGTTGCAGGGCGACGAGCTCTACTTCTGTGTGGGTGATGTCTCGGGCAAGGGTGTGCCCGCCTCCCTGTTCATGGCTCAGGCTACGCGATTGTTCCGTTCATTGGCAGCCCAGCACATGATGCCGTCAGAAATCTGTACACGCATGAACAACGCGCTGACCGAGGATAACGAACAGGGCATGTTCGTGACGATGTTCATGGGACTGATACATCTGAAGAGTGGCCGTATGGAGTTCTGTAATGCCGGCCACAATCCACCTCTCCTTGACAATCCGCCACATTATATGGAGATGGAATCGAATGCACCCATAGGTCTTTGGCCGGGCATCGATTTTGTTGGCGAGTGTATTGAGAATGTCAAGGGAATGCCTATTTTGGTGTATACTGACGGTCTGAACGAAGCCGAAAACGAACATCAGGAACAGTTCAGCGACGAGCGTCTGCTGGAGATTCTGGCCAACAAGTCGTTTGGTTCAGCCAAGGAGGTTGTGGAGTACCTGCGTTCCGAGGTGGAACGACATCGTAATGGTGCCGATCCTAATGACGATCTCACAATTCTTTGCCTAAAGGTTGATTAGCGTTTGGCTATTAGCTATTAGCTGTTGGCTTTTGGCTGTTAGCGTTTGGCTTTTTGCCTTTTCCTTTGCCACGATGGTTGCCACCATGCCGACGGGGTTTTCCGTTGCTGCCACGACCGTGTCCGCCTCGTCCTCTGCTCAACTTTCGTGCAGATGACGGTTTGTATTCAGGTCCCTCGCCTAATCCTTCCGGCAGAGGGTTCTTCTCGATGACACGTTCCAAGAAACGCTCGATGTCGCCGAAGTAGCGCATATCGTTATCGCTGACAAATGTGATGGCCACGCCGTCGCGCTGTGCACGGGCTGTACGGCCAATGCGGTGAACATAGTCCTCGGCATCGCGCGGCACGTCGTAGTTGATGACGCACAGGATGTCGTCGATGTCGATGCCACGGGCTACGATGTCGGTAGCTACGAGCACGTTGACCTGTCCGGCCTTGAAACGGTACATCACATCGTCGCGCTCAGCCTGCGTCAGGTCTGAGTGCATGGCTGCGCAGTTGATGTTCATGCGCTTCAACTCGCGAGTGATGTCCTTCACCTTGTCCTTCTTGCCCGAGAAGATGATGACACGCTCCAGTTCTCCAGCCTTGAACAGATGGCGGATGATGCCCAGCTTCTGGGGTTCGTAGCACACGAATGCCGACTGCTGAATCTTCTCAGCGGGTTTCGATACGGCAATCTTCACCTCTACAGGATTATATAATAAGGTACGCGCGAGTTGCTGTATCTTTTGGGGCATCGTTGCCGAGAACATCACGGTCTGGTGCTCCTTGGGCAACAGCTTGGCAATACTGAGAATATCGTCCGAGAATCCCATGTCGAGCATGCGGTCTGCCTCGTCGAGCACAAAGAACGATAGCCGACTCAGGTCAACATGTCCCATGCGGATATGGCTGAGCAGACGGCCTGGTGTGGCAATAATCACGTCGGCACCCATTTTCAGGCCTTTTGTTTCCACATCGAAACGGCTGCCGTCGTTGCCGCCATAAACAGCAACGCTACTGATGCCGTCGAGATAGTAGCCGAAGCCCTGCATGGCCTGGTCTATCTGCTGTGCCAGCTCGCGTGTGGGAGCCATCACAATGCAGTTAACGGCATCCTTGGGATAGCCGCCATCGTCGAGCATGCTCAGAATAGGCAGCAAGTAGGCAGCAGTTTTGCCCGTACCGGTCTGTGCGATACCGATGAGGTCACGCTCGTCCAGAATCTCAGGAATACATTTCTCCTGTATGGGTGTCATCTCCTCGAAGTGCATGTCATACAGCGCATCGAGAATGTTGTCATTCAGATATGTTTCTTCGAATGTCACTTAATTGTCAATTATCAATTCTCAATTATCAATTATAATCAGTTCGGTGCTTGCCTATAGCAGAAGTAGGCAATGAAAGTATATAAGATGTTCGGCATCCAGGCTGCCAGCATAGGCGGCGTACCGGCATTGATGGCAAAGGTGGCGCTGATGGTCTGCAAGAGGATGTAGGTGAACGACAGCGCCAGACCGATACCGAGGTATAGGCCCATGCCACCCTTGCGCTTGCGCGACGACAGGGATACACCGATGATGGTGAGGATGAACGAGGCAAACGACGAGGCGATGCGCTTGTGGTATTCCACTTCGTACTGCACAACATTGCTCGAACCGCGCTCTTGCTGCTTCGATATGTAGCGCAGCAGTTCCGGCGATGTGAACGTCTCCTGCTGACCCTTCGAAAACACGAGGTCCATGGGTTCCATCTGTATCAACGTGTCAATTTCACCACCGCTTTTAATCTGTTCGCGCATTCCTTTCAGCGTACGGATCTTATAGTTGCGAGCCTTCCAGTGGTAGCGTGAGTCGCTGATGGTGTCGTACTGGATGACGCTGGCATTCATCTGACTCACCATCTTCTTGTTTTCAAACTTATACAGCGCAAAGCCATAGCCCGTCTTGCGGGTGTCATCGTATTGCGAGATGTAGGCCACCACGCCATGGTCGACCATCAGTTGGATGTTCGATGCCGACGTATTCTTCTTATTGTTCTTGTACAGCGACTCAAAGTCGTGGCGAACCACCGTTCCTTTCGGAATGACGTAGGAGCCAAGGTAGAAGTTCAGTATGGCGATGATAGCTGCCGAGATGAAGTAAGGCCTTAGCAGTCGCTTGAAACTCATGCCGCATGCCAGCATGGCGATAATCTCAGAATTGCCTGCCAGCTTCGATGTGAAGAAGATGACGGCAATGAACACGAACAGTGGCGAGAAAAGGTTGGCGAAGTAGGGTACGAAGTTGGCGTAGTAGTCGAACACGATGGCCCTAAGTGGTGCGTGGAAGTTCGTGAATTTCGCCAGATTCTCGTTGACGTCGAAGACGATGGATATGCTGATGATGAGCAGGATGGAGTAGATATAGGTGCCGATGAACTTCTTGATGATGTACCAGTCCATGCGTTTCACATGCCTGAAGACGTTCAGGTGCTTCATCCATGCCAGCTTGTGCCAAGGCAGTCCGCGCACCCACCTCATAAACGGGTGCAACAGGATGAGCAGCTTCATCCACAATGTCCGTATCCTCTTCAATAATTTCTTTAGCACCTTTTTATTCTTTAATTATCAATTATCAATTGTCAATTATCAATTATCAATTATCAATTATCAATTATTTCCTACCTTCTTCGTCCTAAATTATCTATCACGCTGCGCTTCCACTGCATAAAGTCGCCCTGCTCAATATGCTGACGGGCATCGCCCACCAGTCGCAGATAGAATGCCAGGTTATGGATACTGGCAATCTGCAGGGCCAGCAGCTCCTGAGCCTTGAACAGGTGGTGCAGGTAGGCCTTTGTATGCAGGCGGTCGATGTCGCAGCCGTCGGGGTCGATAGGTGAAAAATCGTCCTCCCACTTCTTGTTGCGCATGTTCATCGTGCCCTCGTAGGTGAAGAGCATAGCATTACGGCCGTTGCGGGTAGGCATCACGCAGTCGAACATGTCGACACCACGCTCAATGGCTTCCAGGATGTTCTGCGGCGTACCGACTCCCATCAGGTAGCGCGGACGGTCCTTGGGCAGGATGGCGTTCACCACCTCAATCATGTCGTACATCACCTCGGTAGGCTCGCCCACGGCCAGTCCGCCGATGCTAGCACCACCGCCGTCGTTCAGTCTGCCCAATACGTCGCAGACATGCTTGGCGGCATCCTCGCGCAGGTCCTTATAGGTACAGCCCTGCACGATGGGGAACAACGTCTGGTTGTAGCCGTACAGCGGTTCCGTCTCGTTGAAGCGCATCACGCAGCGCTCCAGCCATCGCTGGGTCAGTCCCAACGAGTTCTTGGCATACTGGTAGTCGCTCTGTCCGGGGGGACACTCGTCCAGCGCCATCATGATGTCGGCACCGATGATGCGCTCTGTGTCCATCACGTTCTCCGGCGTAAAGATGTGCTTCGAGCCGTCGATGTGCGAGCGGAACTCACAGCCTTCCTCCTTCAGTTTGCGGATGCCGGTCAGCGAAAATACCTGAAAGCCGCCTGAGTCAGTCAGAATGGGACGGTCCCACGTGTTGAACTTGTGCAGACCGCCGGCCTTGCGCAGAATGTCAAGACCCGGACGCAGATACAGGTGGTAGGTATTGCCCAGAATAATCTGTGCCTTCACCTGTTCGCGCAGCTCCTGAAAGTGCACGCCCTTCACGCTGCCGCATGTTCCCACGGGCATGAAGATAGGCGTCTTGATCTGACCGTGGTCAGTGGTAATCACGCCTGTCCTTGCATCTGAGGCATTGTCGCTATGTTGTACTTCAAACGTCATGATATGGCGGTAGCAAATTTTTCACTCTTCACTCTTTACTTCCTCTGGAATGGTGAAGTCCATCGGATGTTCCACCAACTCGTTGGTCAGCGCGAATTTCCAGACATCCTGGACGTTCTCCACGTAGTGGAAATTGACGCCCTTCAGGTACATCTCGGGAATCTCCAGAATGTCCTTCTCGTTCTCCTGACACATCACGATATCGGTGATGCCGGCACGCTTGGCAGCCAGAATCTTCTCCTTGATGCCACCCACGGGCAGCACCTTTCCACGAAGGGTAATCTCGCCGGTCATGGCCGTATTCTTGCGCACTTTGCGCTGGGTCAGAGCCGAGGCTATCGAGGTGGCGATGGTGATGCCTGCCGACGGACCGTCCTTGGGTGTGGCACCTTCGGGCACGTGGATATGGATGTTCCAATGGTCGAAAATGCGATAGTCGATGCCCAGCACGTCAACGTGGGCCTTGACATATTCCAGGGCGATGACGGCACTCTCCTTCATGACGTCGCCCAGGTTGCCGGTCAGCGTGAGCTTCGCACCCTTGCCCTTCGACAGCGATGTCTCGATGAACAGTATCTCACCGCCAACGCTGGTCCAAGCAAGACCGGTGACGACGCCGGCATAGGCGTTGCCCTGATAGATGTCGCGATAGAAGGGTGGCTTGCCCAGCAGGTCCTCAATCTCCGTCGGGGTAATCTTCTCGTAAGGCAGCTCGCCGTTTTCGGCCTTCTTGAAAGCCATCTTGCGCAGCGCCTTGTTGATTTGCTTCTCCAACTGGCGCACGCCGCTCTCACGCGTGTACTGTTCTATAATCTTCTCGATGGCGGGCTTGCTGAATGTCAGCTTCTTGTCGTTCAGACCCGTGTTCTCCTTCTCCTTCGGGACAAGGTGACGCTTCGCAATCTCGTATTTCTCCTCGGTGATGTAGCCGCTGACCTCGATAATCTCCATACGGTCCAGCAACGGACGGGGAATGGTGCCGAGATTGTTGGCTGTGGCAATGAACATCACCTTCGACAGGTCGTAGTCCACATCCAGGTAGTTGTCGTGGAAGGCACCGTTCTGCTCGGGGTCGAGCACTTCCAACAGGGCTGAGGCAGGGTCGCCGTTATGGGTGTTCTGCGTCACCTTGTCAATCTCGTCGAGAATGAACACGGGGTTCGACGAGCCTGCCTTCTGGATATTCTTGATGATACGGCCGGGCATAGCACCAATGTAGGTGCGACGGTGTCCGCGAATCTCAGCCTCGTCGTGCAGACCACCCAGCGACACACGCACATATTTACGCTTCAGGGCGTCGGCAATCGACTTGCCCAAAGAGGTCTTACCAACTCCCGGAGGACCGTACAGGCAGAGAATGGGGCTTTTCAGGTCGCCCCTCAGCGACAGCACGGCAATATACTCCAGGATGCGCTCCTTCACCTTCTCCATGCCATAGTGGTCACGGTCCAGAATCTTCTGCGCACGCTTCAGGTCCATGTCGTCCTTCGTACACTCGTTCCAAGGCAGTTCCACCAGCGTCTGCAGGTAAGTCAACTGCACGTTATAGTCGGGCGAGTTCTGGTTCACCTGGTCCAGCTTCTCCACCTCCTTATAAAAGAACTTCTCAATCTCCTCGGGCCACTTCTTCTTACGCGCCTTCTCCAGCAGGTCCTTCTTCTCGGGCGTACTCTCGTTGCCCATCTCGGCCTGCAGGTTCTTTATCTGCTGCTGCAGGAAGTAGTTGCGCTGCTGCTCGTCAATGTCGTCGCGCGTCTTGTTGCGGATATCCAGCTTCAGGTTCTGCAGGTTAATCTCACGGTTGACGATACGCAGCGTGTTGAACAAGCGCTCCTTGATACTGTCCATCATCAGCAGGCTCATCTTCTCCTTGATGGAGAACGGCAGGTTCGAGCAGATGAAGTTCAGCGCCATGATGTTGTTGTCCACATTCTTGATGGCAAACGACGCCTCGTCAGGAATGTCGTCGCTCATGTTGATATACTCCACCACCTGGTGGCGCAGGTCCTCCACGGCCGTCGTAAACTCCACGTCGCGGCGGTCAGGCTCCACCTCGGGAGCTATCGCAGCATGTCCCACCAGATAGGGCTTGTACTTCTCCAGTTCCAACAGTCGCAAACGTCCCAGGCCCTGTACGATGGCCGTAATGTTGCCATTAGGCAGCGTCAGCGTCTTCAGCACTTTCGCATACACACCCATGTCGTGCAGGTCGGCACGTATGGGACTCTCCACCTCAGGGTCGCGCTGTGTTATTACGCCAATCAGTGTACCCGATTTCTCAGCCTTGCGGATGAGCGTCATGCTCGACTCGCGGCCAATCAAAATGGGTGACACGACACCTGGAAACAGTACCAGGTTTCTGACAGGCAATATGGGCAGTGAGTCGGGCATTTGCAGGTTGGTCAGGTCGCCGTAGTCGCCCTCTATATCGGCAATCATCGAAAACGACCTGTTCTTGTTATCCATGTACATTGTTATATTATCTTTCGTCATAATCTTTCAAATCTTTTAGTCCTTGTCAGCCTTCCACAGCTCGTTCAGTTTCTGCTGCACGGCAGGAGCCAAGGGCTGCCCATCCTTGTCTATGGTACGGATTCTCTGTGTTTGCAGGTTGATGGCGGCCATTGTGATGGCCACGGTCATCAGTAGAATTTTTTTGTTCATTCTTTGTCTTATTGTTGAATTTGGGTGCAAAGGTACGAAAAAATAAAAAAATAAAATAATAAAAAATGAATTATTTAAATGAATACGGCAAACTGTCCGCTCCCCTTTAGGGATTCACAGGCTGCCCCTGAAGTATCAGCTCAGTCAGGTATTTTGCCTGCTGAGTCAACACACCTTCTTGATACGTCTGGCCGTTAGTGTAAATAATTAGTACCTTTATAGCACCATAAACAGTTAATATGGGTAATAAAAGCGTACAATTGTGATACAATGTTGGCAAATGTTAAAAGTGTTTCTAAGCTATAAACACAATGTTCATAAGCAATAAACACAGTGTTTATAGGCAGTAAACATTTTTATAAACGGCAGCTGAAATTTTTCCGTATGGTAAAAAGTTCGTATCTTTGCAAGCGAACTCTAACGTTAGGGCTGTAGTAATTCCTGGGACAGTATAAAGAACAATCCAAAAAGGAAACTGAGCCTTGTCGAAATGACAGGGCTCAGTCTTTTTTCTACAACTATATATTGGGGCGTGGACGTTAGCACAGCTTGCGCGAGCCGTCGCCGATGACAACGTCATAGACCTTCGGTTCGTGTCCGTACTTAGCGTTGAACTTCTCCTTGGCCGTGGCAATGAACTGCTTGTAGAGGTCGTTGCGTACGAGGTTGATGGTGCAACCGCCGAAGCCGCCACCCATAATGCGTGACCCCGTGACACCGCACTCCTTGGCTATGTCGTTCAAGAAGTCGAGCTCTTCGCAAGAGACCTCGTAGTCTTTCGACAGACCTTCGTGAGTCTGATACATCAGTTCGCCGACACGCTCATAGTCGCCTTCGTTCAGGGCGTCGCAGACAGCCAGCACGCGGTCTTTCTCACCGAGCACGAACTTGGCACGCTTGTAGTCTTCTTCGCCGACTTCGGCACGGACTTCGTCGAGTTGTTCCCATGTGCAGTCGCGCAGAGTCTCGAACTTACCTTCGGGGTGCTTGGCCTGGATGTGCTTCACCACGTTCTCGCATGAGTTGCGGCGGTCGTTGTAGGGTGAACCGGCCAGCTGGTGCTTTACGACGCTGTCAAGCAGTACAAGACGGTAGCCGTCGGGCTTGAAGGGGAAGTATTCGAATTCACGGCTACGGCAGTCGAGTCGCATCAGACAGCCTGCCTTTCCGAAGACGGAAGCAAACTGGTCCATGATGCCGCAGTTGACGCCGCAGTAGTTATGCTCGGTAGCCTGTCCGGCGAGAGCCATGTCCCACTGGGATACCTTGTTGTCGCCGAATATGTCGTTCAGACCGCAGGCGAAGCAACTTTCCATAGCTGCCGATGACGACATGCCGGCACCTAAGGGAACGTCGCCGGCAAAAGCAATGTTAAAGCCTTTAACGGGAACGCCTAACTTCCTCATCTCCAAGGCGATACCGTAGATATAACGGGCCCATGATGCACGGGGGCCAGCTGGGTCGTTAAGGTGGAAGTCAACACGGTCCTTGAGGTCGATGGCATAGGCCATGACGGTGTCCTCGGTACCGTTGGCACGCATCTCGGCCATGATACCTTTGTCGACGGCTCCAGGGAATACAAAGCCTCCGTTGTAGTCGGTGTGTTCGCCAATGAGGTTAATACGGCCTGGTGAGGCATATACGTTGCCGGTCTTTCCATCAAAGTGCTTGATGAAACGGCTTCTTACAAAATCTATTTCCATCATAATTGTTTAGAGTTGAATGATGTGATTATTTAATCTACCGGAATGTCCTTGTTGACGTTCTTAGAACCAACGAGGGCGTACCAGAACATGTAGCCCATGGCCAGCAGAGGCACGATGTAGCTGATCATGTAGCCGGTACTGTCGGCAATGAAGTTCTGAATCAGGGGGAGCACGCCGCCACCGACAACCATCATCATGAAGATACCTGAGGCCTGAGCGGTGTATTTTCCAAGTCCCTCAGTGGCCAGATTGAAGATGCTGGCCCACATAATTGACGTACACAGTCCGCAGAGTACCAGTAGCATGGCACTGACAGGCACCTCGGTCATGGCGAACGACGAGCCGGTAAACAACGGCATGGAGGTCATGACGGTCTTGGGAATGAAGATGGCCAGCAGGATGAGAATCATGCCTACGCCATTGGTCACAATCATCATGGTCTTTGACGACACCTTGTTGGCAATGAAGCTGGAGCATAGACGGCCGACGAGCATCAGTAGCCAGTAGGTACCTGCTACGAAGCCGCCAATGGCAGCAGCGTTGGCAAGCAGTCCGGCACCCTTGTCAGTGGTATCGGCAATATAGAAATTGAGTGTTCCTGGAATGCCGACTTCGACACCGACATACAAGAAGATTGCAATGACGCCAAGCAGACAGTGACGGAACTGCCACGGGGAGTGCTCGAATTTTGTCGCTGCGGTGACTCTGCCAATTTCGGGGTCCTTGATGGGGATGAGTGCCAGCGCAATGAAGGCTGCGGCAAAGACGGCCATTGCAATGTACAGCACGAGGTTGATTTCCACAAAGTCGGTATCTTTGGTCACTTCACCAATAAGGGCACCAACCAACATGGGAGTCAACGTACCGGAGAGTGAGTTCAGCGTACCTCCCATGAGGTTCAGCTGGTTACCGCGGTTACCACCGCCACCCAGCAGGTTCAGCATGGGGTTGACAACGGTGTTCAGCAAGCAGACGGAAAGACCTGAAACGAAAGCTCCCAGCAGGTAGATGGCGTTGTCTTGATAGCCTTGCAGGGTCTCGAAACCTGAAATCCACTGAACCGTGACACCTATAAATCCTACGAGGATGCCCAGCATAGCAGTCTTCTTGTAACCGATGCGCGTGAGCATCTTACCTGCGGGAATACCCATGAACAGATAGGCAAAGAAGTTCATGAAGTTACCCAGCATGGCCAGCATGTTGGAACCGCCTACTTCCGGGTCGTTCTTCATGACGACGCCGATGGGTGCTGCCAGATTGGTGACGAACGCAATCATGGCATAAAGGAACATCATCGTCACGATGGCGATGATGTTTCCATTTTGTTTTTGATTACTCATTAAAGTCTGTTTTTTAATGTTTTTACTATTCACTTCTTACTCGACCACACCGAAACGGTAGATAGTCTTGTGCTTGTAGGTCTGACCCGGACGCAGTACAACACTGGGGAAGTATGGACGGTTGGGAGAGTCGGGGAAGTGCTGAGTCTCAAGACATACTGCCGAGCGGTACGGGAACGAGCAGCCGTTGGCACTCTTGTAACCCGTGGCAAAGTTGGCGGTATAGAGCTGCATACCAGGTTCGGTGGTGTAGCACTCCAGGGTACGACCGCTCTTGGGGTCGGTAATTCTGGCGGCGAAGCTCAGCTCACCTTCCTCTTTCTTGTTGAGCACGTAGTTGTGGTCGAAACCGTGACCGAACTTAATCTGCTCGTGGTCGGCGTTGATGTCCTTGCCGAAAGCCTTCGGGGTACGGAAGTCGAATGGGGTACCTTCAACCTTCAGGATCTCGCCGGTAGGAATAGCCGTAGCATCGGTAGGCAGATAGAAGTCGGCATTGATTTCGCACACCTGATCCTCGATGGTCGGAGTGGGGTCAGCGGTACCTGCCAGTGAGAAGAAGGCGTGGTGCGTCAGGTTGACGATGGTCTTCTTGTTGGTAGTTGCCAGATACTCGATAACCAGCTCGTTCTGGTCTGTAAAGGTGAACTCAACGGTGACGTCCAACTCGCCGGTGAAACCTTCCTCACCATAGCTGGAAACACGGTGCAGGGCTAGTGAGCGGGGACCCATCTGACGGGCATCCCACACCTTGCAGTTGAAACCCTTCGTACCGCCGTGCAGATGGTTGGGGCCATCGTTCAGCGCAAGCTGATAGTCCTTGCCGTTCAGGGTAAACTGACCTTTGCAGATGCGGTTGCCCCAACGTCCAATCAACGTTGACAGGTAAGGCTCCTGGCCACTCTTGAGCTGCTCAATGTTGCCGTGGCTCTGAATGACATTAGCCACCTTGCCGTCCTTGTCAGGTACCATGATGGCACAGATAGCACCACCGTAATTGCTGATTGCTACTTCATAACCCTTGCGGTTCTTCAGAATGTAAAGATCCGTTTTCTTACCATTCACAGTGGCCTGGAAATCCTTGCGGTTCAGACCACACAAATTCGCTGTTTCTGTTGTGTTAGCCATAATCAAATTTGCTTTTAGTTACATGAACATTAATCTAAAGTGCAAAGTAACCGAAAAAAAATGAGAATGACGAAAGAAACCCTTAAAAAAACGTTTAGAGAGTGTTAAAAACAACTAAATGCAGGTTTTCAGGAAGTCGCCGACCACATAACTAGACCCGCCGACGAAGATAAAATCCTCCTTGCTGGCGCATTTAAGGGCTGCGTTGTAGGCCTCGCTGACGGTAGGATAACAATTGCCGGAAAGGCCGTGCTGACGGGCCAGCTCCTGGACACGTGTTTCGGGAAGGGCCCGTTTCGAAGCAGCTTTAGTAAAATAGTATCGCGCATGATGTGGCAGCAGGTCGAGGACGCTGTTGATATCTTTATCGTTCACCATGCCGAACACAATATGCATCTGTTCGCACTCAACCATTGCCAGCTGACGGCTCAGATACTGCCAACCGCCGACGTTGTGGCCGGTGTCGCAGACTACCAGAGGCGCGCGACTTGTAATCTGCCAGCGGCCAGTCAGACCGGTATGAGTTGTGACATGGCTGATACCTGCTGCCAGCAGCGCCTTGATGTCTGATGCAGGTGCGAGGATTCCACGTTCCAGCAGAATGCCGACGGCCTGGAGTACGGTGTTCATGTTTTTCTGCTGGTAGATGCCGCCAAGGTCACCGTCCAACTCACCGTAGTGGCGGGTCACATAGTGCATGCCACCGTCGGGGAGCATCGTGGCCGAGAGCACTTCAAGAGAGTCTTCGGCAAATAGGATGGGGGAGTGTGTCTCGCTGGCCTTGCATTCGAAGACGGGACGTGTCTCGGCTTGAGTCTCGCCAATGACCACAGGGACGCCAGGCTTGATGATGCCGGCCTTCTCGCTGGCTATCTTGGCTAGGGTGTCGCCCAAAAACTGTGTGTGGTCGAAGCTGATGTTGGTAATGACTGACAGGACAGGACTGATGATGTTGGTGCAGTCGAGCCTGCCGCCAAGCCCTACTTCCACAACAGCAACATCGACTGCCATGTCGCGGAAGTATTTGAAAGCCAATGCGGTAGTGACTTCAAAGAACGATGGATGCAAGGGCTCGAAGAACTCGCGTTCCTGCTCGACAAAGTCCATCACGTATTGTTCGCTGACAGGTTCGCCGTTGATTCGGATGCGTTCGCGGAAATCTACCAGATGGGGGGAAGTGTAGAGACCTACGCGCATGCCACAGGCCTGCAACACTGAGGCCAACGTATGTGACACGCTGCCCTTGCCGTTGGTACCTCCCACATGGATGGTCGTAAAGGCACGGTGCGGATGGCCGAAATGCTCGTCCAAGGCATGGGTGTTGCTAAGCCCCTCCTTATAGCCAGATGCCCCTTGTCTTTCGAACATGGGCATCTGACTATAGAGATATTCACAGGTCTCCTGATATGTCATCTTTTTGGCTTTTGGCTAACAGCCAATTGCTAATAGCTTTTTACCTTTAACTGAAGTAATTTTTGAACTTCTGGAAAATGCTGCGCTTGGTGTCGGCATCGCCCTTGAAGTTGTCGCTCTGACGGAACTGCTCGATGGCCATGCGTTCCTCACGGGAGAGTGTCTTGGGTATGTAGACGCTGACATTCACCACCAAGTCGCCATTGCCACGTCCATAGCCCTGGACGGCGGGCAATCCCTTGCCACGAAGACGCAGGGTCTTGCCTGGCTGAGTACCGGCATCCATCTTCACCCTGAGTTTGGTGCCTTCAATGGTAGGGATTTCTACGTCGCCACCAAGTGCTGCTGTCGGGAAATCGAGCAACAGGTTGTAAATAAGGTTGTTATCGTCACGGATAAAAGTATCGTTAGGCTCCTCTTCAACCAACACTTGGATGTCTCCATTGACACCCTTGCGCATTCCGGCATTACCCTTTCCGGGAACGTTGACAATCATGCCCTCAGCCACACCGGCGGGAATCTTGATTTCCACAACTTCCTCGCCTTTCTCAACGCCCGTACCATGACAATGATGACATTTGTTCTTGATGACAGTGCCTTCACCGTCGCAGGTGGGACATACACCTTGAGTCTGCATCATGCCAAAAATGCTCTGTGTGGTGTGGGTGATAACACCCGAACCGTGACACGTCGGACAAACGTCGTTTGTACTGCCTGCCTCGGCGCCGGAACCATGACAGTGGGAACAGGTGATGTCCTTGCGGACCTTGAACTTCTTGGTTACACCGTGGGCTATCTCCTGCAATGTCAAACGGACCTTCAGACGAAGGTCAGCACCGCGGTGAACCTGCGGACCACGTTTGCTGCTGCCGCCGAAACCGCCGAAGCCGGCATGGCCGCCGAAAATGTCGCCAAACATCGAGAAAATGTCGTCCATATTCATCGATGTACCGCCGAAGGGATCGAAACCACCGGAACCAGGAGCATTGAAGCCGAATGTGTCGTACTGCTGACGCTTCTGCGGGTCGTGCAACACGTCATAGGCCTCAGCAGCCTCCTTGAATTTTTCCTCAGCTTCCTTGTTGCCGGGGTTACGGTCAGGGTGGTATTTGATGGCAATGGTGCGGTATGCCTTCTTAATCTGGTCTTCTGTGGCGTTCTTGTCAACGCCAAGCACCTCGTAGTAGTCTCTTTTTTGTGCCATTTAATTGTCAATTATCAATTTTCAATTGTCAATTACTTATTGTCCTACTGCCACTTTGGCATGACGGATGACCTTGTCGTTCAGCTGATAGCCTGTCTGCAGGCAGTCGATGACCTTGCCTTTCTTGTCGTCTCCCATACCCGGCACCATGGCTACAGCCTCGTGCAGGTCGGTGTCGAAATCGGCCTCGTCGGTGTCAATTTTCTTGACGCCTAGTCCTTCCAGTGCCTTCATGAATTTCTGATAAATCAGTTCCATGCCTTCACGAAGGACTGCTGGGTCATCAGTCTTCTCGCCATTTTCAATGGCGCGTTCCATGTCGTCGATGACAGGCAGAATGGCGCTGACGGCCTTCTCGCCGCCGTTCAGAATCAGCTCAGCCTTCTCCTTCAGCGTACGCTTACGGTAGTTGTCAAACTCAGCGGTTTTGTACAGAATCTGGGTCTTCAGCTGCTCTATTTCTGCCTGGGCAGCCTCCAAGGGGTCTTGTTCTTCGCTGGGCTCGTTATTGCTGGAGACGGAATCGCCTGCCACAGTATCGTTGGCCTCGCTATCGACGGCCTCGTCGGTTTCTTGTGATTCTTCCTGTTGGTTGAGGATTTCCTCCTCTTCCATGTTTTTGATCTCTTCTTCTTTCATAGTGTTACTTTGTTTTTCTCACGCCGCAGCAAATACTGTGCCAATTTACGCATAAAGCTCAGCTTTCTTCTCCTTGATACTCTCGTCGTAGATATAGTCGTCGTAGGTGGTCAGCTTGTCGATGGTACCCTTCGGTGTCAGCTCGATGATACGGTCGGCAACGGTATTGATGAACTCATGGTCGTGTGAGGCAAACAGGATATTGCCCTTGAACGAGATGAGGTTGTTGTTGAAGGCCTGGATTGATTCCAAATCCAGATGGTTGGTTGGAGTGTCGAGAATCAGGCAGTTGGCATTCTTCAGCTGCATACGGGCTATCATACAGCGCATCTTTTCGCCACCACTAAGCACATTGACATGCTTCAGAACGTCTTCCTCCTTGAACAGCATGCGCCCGAGGAACGACTTCATCATCACTTCATTGCCCGTACCGTACTGCGAGAGCCAGTCGACAAGGTTCATCTCCGACTGGAAGAAAGCGGTGTTGTCCAAAGGCAGGTAAGCTGTCGTGATGGTTACGCCCCACTTGTATGTGCCAGCATTGGCCTCGCGGTTGCCGTTGATAATCTCAAACAGGGCTGTCATAGCCTTCGGATTATGACTCAGGAAGACGGTCTTCTGGCCTTTCTCGATGGTGAACGACACGTTGTCGAACAGCACCGTACCGTCAGCATCGACAGCCTTCAGCCCCTCCACTTCGAGTATCTGCGTTCCTGGTTCACGTTCCATCGAGAAGATGATGCCAGGATACTTACGTGTTGACGGGGTGATTTCCTCGACATTCAGCTTCTCCAGCATCTTTTTACGCGACGTCGTCTGCTTTGACTTTGCTACGTTGGCCGAGAAACGACGGATGAACTCCTCCAGTTGTTTGCGCTTTTCCTCAGCTTTCATCTTTTGGTTCTGAGCCTGACGAAGAGCCAGCTGACTCGATTCGTACCAGAACGAGTAGTTACCCGAGAACAGCGTTACCTTGCCGAAGTCGATGTCGACGGTCTGTGTCGATACTGCGTCAAGGAAGTGACGGTCGTGAGATACAACCAATACGCATTGCTCCAGATTCGAGAGATATTCCTCCAACCACTGAACGGTGTCGAGGTCGAGGTCGTTGGTAGGCTCGTCGAGCAGCAGGTTGTCGGGATGTCCGAACAAGGCCTTTGCCAGCATGACGCGCACCTTCTCGTTGTTCGAAATCTCAGACATCTGCTTATAGTGCTGCCCCTCTTGAACACCCAGATTCTGCAACAGTTGGGCAGCTTCACTCTCGGCTTCCCAACCGTTCATTTCGGCAAAGGCCATTTCCAGGTCGGCAGCACGGTTGCCGTCTTCTTCGGTCATCTCCTCCTTGGCATAAAGTGCCTCACGCTCCTTCATGTTCTGCCACAGCGGCTGATGTCCCATCAGTACCGTGTCCATGACGGAGAAATCGTCATATTTGAAGTGGTCCTGTTCCAATACCGACAGGCGTTCGCCAGGCTGCATCTCTATCGTACCCTTGTTGGGTTCCAGGTCGCCGCTGATGGCACGCAGCAGTGTTGACTTACCAGCACCGTTAGCACCGATAATACCATAAATATTTCCACTTGTGAACTTTAGGTTAACGTCCTTGTACAACGTCTTCTTACCAAACTGAATCGCTAAGTTTGTGACTGTTATCATCTCTTTTTTACCTTAATTGAATATTAAAACGGGTGCAAAGGTACACATTTTCTATGAAACGGCTTCCGTTTAGCACCTTCTTTTATAGATTTTTGACGGGCTTACGTGTCGTGGTTTAAGCATCGGCAAAGATTCTGCCGTCTTTCAGCTGAACCTGGAGTTTCGCGTATTCATCGTGGAAGTCGTCTGTCAGACGCTGGAGGTATCTTTTGCACTCCCATTTACACATGGGAAGATCGTGTAACAGATAGTTGCCGCACGTTTCAGGGGTCGTGGCAGGTACCGAGTCTTGGGTGAGAATCCACTCCAGGCATTGTGTGGTCAGGGTGCGCATGTCGTGGGTACTGTAACTACCTGTCATAACGATATACATACCCGTCAGACAGCCCATGGGACCTACATATACGACATCATCCTTTACAACTGAGTTGCGAAACCATGTCGCCATCAGGTGTTCTATGCTGTGAAGGGCTGCAGGTGCTACGGCGGGTTCTTTATTGGGCTCCGTGATACGAAGGTCGAAGGTTGTGAAACCCTTGTCCTGGCGTGATACGTAGATGCCAGGCTTCAGTTGCGTGTGGTCAATTGTAAAGCTTTGAATGACTTCCATAATCAATTTTGTTGTTGTTTCTTATTCTTCTTTCAATAAATCAGGACGCAGACGGCGAGTGCGTTCCATAGCCTGCTCTAATTCCCAGTTGCGAATTTTGGCTTCGTTGCCGCTAAGCAGAATGTCTGGTACCTTCCAGCCTTTGTAGTCTGCAGGACGAGTGTAGATGGGGGCTGCCAGGAGGTCGTCCTGAAAGCAGTCAGAGAGGGCACTTTGCTCGTCACCGATGACACCAGGCACCACGCGAACAATGGCGTCGGCTATCATGGCAGCAACCAGTTCGCCACCAGTCAGCACAAAATCGCCGATACTGATTTCCTTGGTAATCAGGTGGTCGCGGACACGCTGGTCTATACCCTTGTAGTGTCCGGCAAGAATGATGAGGTTGCCTTTCAGGGACAGATCGTTGGCCATGTGTTGGTCGAAACGCTCACCGTCTGGTGAGGTAAAGATGACCTCGTCGTAATCACGTTCGGACTTAAGGGCTGTGATGCAACGGTCTATGGGTTCGCATTGCATAACCATGCCTGCACTGCCTCCGTAGGGGTAGTCGTCAACACGGCGCCACTTGTCGAGGGTGTAGTCGCGTAGATTATGCAGGCGAATCTCGGCCAGTCCTTTCTTCTCGGCACGGGCCAGTATGGATTCGTGTACGAAGCCTTCAAGCATTTCGGGCAGTATGGTGATGATGTCTATGCGCATTCGTTAATGGATAATTGAGAATTGGTAATTGAGAATTATGATTTGCTGTAGAACGACTGGATGCGGTCGAGGTGTCGTCTGCCGGCAGCACGGCCTAAGTCGTAGACGTGGTGCATTTGGTCAGGGTTGTGACAAATGTGGCCGATGGGTATCTTCTCATCTGGACGGATAACCAGACAACGACCTTCCTGCTCTGCTTGAGCCACATAGTCTAACTGTCTGTTATACATAATGTGAC
This sequence comes from Prevotella sp., assembly GCA_016286995.1. GTDB lineage: Bacteria > Bacteroidota > Bacteroidia > Bacteroidales > Bacteroidaceae > Prevotella. The sequence goes on along the minus strand of JAEEVA010000003.1, from coordinate 81,615 downwards.
GCTCGTCCATGGCCTTAATCATATTGGGGTATTTGCGTAAGGCAATACGCATGAAAGGCATGAGACGGTTGTGCGCTTTCTGATAGCCGGATGGCTGAGTAAGGATGACCACATTATGGCAATAGCCGATGCTCTCAAAGTGTTCCAAGGGAATGCTGTCGCTGACACCGCCGTCGAGCAGTTTACGGCCTTGCAGCTCTACTACGCGTGATACTAACGGCATGCTGGCCGAGGCACGTATCCAGTCATAAGTATCGTCACTGGCAGTGGTTAATGACTGGTATACAGGCAGTCCTGTTTCAACGTCAGTGCACACCACGATGAACTCCATGGAGTTGTTGTTGAAGGCATCGTCGTCGTAGATGTCATACTGTTTGGGAATGACGTGATAGCCAAACTCAGCATTGAAATAGTCGCCCGTCATCAGTAGTGAACGTACACCACTGTAGCGGGCATCGCGGGCATAGCGCATGTTGTAGCGAATGGCACGGCCTGGCTGGCGCGACTTGTAGTTGCAGCCAAAAGCGGCACCTGCTGATACACCGATGATACCGTCTGGCCAGATGTCATGCTCCATCATAACATCCATCACACCTGCCGTCCATAGGCCACGCATAGCTCCACCTTCGAGGACCAGTCCGTTTTTCATCATTACGTACCCTCCTGTTTAATGATGCCCATGGTAATGACATTGAGGACATTCGCCCTTGATAACAAACGATACAGAATGAGGTAAGAAACCTGTAGGTAACTCGATGTCGGGCAGAGCAACATCTTCGAGACAGAACGACTGATGGCATGACTCGCAATAGAAATGCAGGTGACCGTCGCTATGCGAACAGACTCCGCTGCTACCACACAGCTCATAGTGCAGTATGCCACGGCCATCGGTGAACGAATGGACGACATCGTGCTCGAGAAAGAGCGTCAGAACACGGAAAATGCTGGACTTGTCGAGTGATAGTTGTCGCTGCTCCATGTCGGCCAGACTCAACGGTCGATTAGCGCCAGCCAATTCACGATACACCAGTATGCGGTTGGCTGTAGCTTTGATACCTTTCTGTTCTAAACGTTTGACGATTGTCTCCTGTTCCATAACCATTAACTGTGAACCACTAACCGTTTATTATATCTCATCGCTCATATATCCCATGGGCAGGCGACGGCAGTTGTATTGTGACGCCATGATTTCTCCATAGGCACCGGCACTGCGGATGGCCAAAAGGTCACCGCGATGACAGCGGTTCAGGTCAATCTGTTTGGCAAAGACGTCTGTAGACTCACAGATAGGTCCCACCACATCATAAGCTTCACAGGGTTCGTCACTTGACAGGTTCTCAATCTTATGGTAAGCCTGATAGAGTGCCGGACGGATGAGGTCGGTAAAGCCGGCATCGACAATGCAGAACTTCTTTACGCTGCCCTCTTTTATATATAAGGTACGCGTAAGGAGTGAACCACATTGTGCAACAACAGCACGACCGAGTTCAAAGTGCAAGGTCTGGCCAGGGCGCAACTTGAGTTTCTTGGCGTAGGTGTCGAAGTAAGCCTTGAAATCGGGAATGCTGACGCGATTGGGGTGTTGGTAGTCGACACCTAATCCACCGCCCACATTGATGTGTTCAACACTGATGCGATGACGTTCCAGCTCACGCTGCAGGTCGTTGACGCGGTTGCAGAGGGCTTCGAAATCACCCATGTCGAGTATCTGGCTGCCAATGTGGAAGTGTAAACCGACGACTTTGACGTGAGTCATGTGGGATGCTTCATCAATAACACGAAGCATGTCGCGCATATCGATGCCGAACTTGTTTTCAGCCAGACCAGTAGTGATGTTGGCATGGGTATGTGCACCGACATTAGGATTCAGCCGGAATGCTACGCGGGCAATCTTGCCTTTTTGGCCGGCCAGCTCGTTGATAACCTCTAACTCAGGTATGCTCTCGACGTTAAAGCAGAAGATGTCGTTGTCAAGTCCCATGTTGATTTCCCAGTCGCTCTTGCCGACACCGGCGAAAACAATCTTCGAACTGGGGAAACCAGCACGAACACTGGCCTCAATTTCTCCACCGCTGACACAGTCGGCACCCAGTCCGGCTTCGCGGATGATGCGGAGTATGCGCGGGTTAGCATTGGCCTTGATGGCATAGTGTACGCAGAAGCCTTCATGCTTGCGAGCCTCGTTGTTGATGGCACGAAGCGTCTGGCGCAACAGTTCCGCGTCGTAATAGTAGAACGGCGTCTGCAGCGTATTTAGCTTGTCTATAGGAAATAATCCTTTCATAATTTTTGTGGTTGAAGCAACGTGGCAAAATCACGTTGCACACTAATTAAACAGAGTGTCACTGAGGGACTGCAAAGCGCGCTTCTTGTCCTCCTCACGAATCAGGAATGAAATGTTATAATTGGAACCACCATAACTGATCATACGTACGGGGATATTCTTCAGGGCATCCATGACATGTGTCTCGAAACCAATGTTCGACCAGTCGAGATCGCCGACAACGCAGATGATGCACATACCAGTGTCGACGGTGACAGTACCGTACTTTTTCAGTTCGTCGACAATCTCGCCGAGGTGGGCGCTGTTGTCGATAGACATTGATACACCGACCTCAGAGGTACACACCATGTCTATAGGGGTCTGGTATGACTCGAAAATTTCAAAGACCTTGCGAAGAAAACCTGTAGCCAGCAGCATGCGGCTCGATTTGATCTTGATAGCAATGATATTGTCCTTGGCGGCAACGGCCTTAATCTTGCCGTATTCCGTCTGGTTGGAGATAGTGGTACCCTCGGCGTCAGGTTGCATGGTGTTCAGCAGACGAACGGGGATTCCGGCATACTTGGCGGGCTGTACGCAGGTGGGGTGCAGAATCTTGGCACCGAAGTAGGCCAGCTCGGCAGCTTCCTCGAAGTGCAGCTGATGAACGGGCTGTGTTTTATCTACCACGCGTGGGTCGTTATTATGCATGCCGTCGATATCAGTCCATATCTGGATTTCCTCAGCGTTCAGGGCTGCACCGATGAGCGATGCCGTATAGTCGGAGCCGCCACGCTGCAGGTTGTCAATCTCACCGTAGGCATTACGGCAGATGAAACCTTGAGTTACGTAGACCTGCTGACCCTCATGCTTCTCCATAATGGCAGCCAACTTTTCCTTGATGTAAACAGGGTCGGGCTCTGAGTTCTTGTCGGTGCGCATGAAGTCAAGGGCATTGAGCAGTACAGCTTGAAAACCTTGTTCCTTCATGTAGTTGACCACCATGTTGGTTGACATCATCTCGCCCTGTGCCACGATACTCTTTTCCTCGAACGAAGTAAAGAGTTCCTTGGTGAACGAACGCAGGTAATTCATCTCGCTGACAATGAAATCGCGTGTCTGCTGCTTCATCTCGTCGGTCTGATAGAGTTCGTCGACATGCTTCATGTACTTGCGTTCCAGCTGATTGATAATCTCGTTGGCTCCTTCGGGGTTCTTCTTGTAGAGGTAGTCGGAAATCTCAACCAGCGAATTGGTCGTTCCCGACATGGCTGACAATACTACGAATACAGGCTGTCCTGATTTCGTCACTAATTTAGTTACTTCTTTCATGCGGGCCGGTGTACCTACCGACGTACCGCCAAATTTCATTACTTTCATTGTATCTGATTTTAACTATATACTCTATACTTTATATTCAAATCGACAAGTCCTCACGGTCGGAGTAGTCAGAAACCTTCAGCTGTTCAGCGTCAGTGTCTACTTCTTCGTCTTCGTATAGGTCCATGTGGTTATAGTCGTTAGTGATGTCCTCTAGACGCTGGTTGATGCAACGGTAGACGATGCCTGGGAATTCCTGAAGCAGCGACGTGTTATGGGTAGTCATGACGACAGCAGTACCCGATTCGGTGATACGGCGCAGAAGAGCGATAATCTGACGGGCTGTCTCGACGTCGAGGTTACCAGTCGGTTCATCAGCAATGATGACCTTCGGCTTGTTAAGAATGGCACGGGCAATGGCTATGCGCTGCTGCTCACCACCTGACAATTCATGGGGAAAGCGGTCGCCGACGTCAGACATCTCAACATCGCCCAGCACGTCATCGATGCGCTCGTTGATTTCGTCATTGTCCTTCCAGCCGGTAGCTTTCAATACGAAACGCAGGTTCTCGCGAACACTGCGGTCGCTGAGCAGCTGGAAATCCTGGAAGATGATGCCCATCTGTCGGCGCAATGCAGGGATATACTTACGCTTCATCTCACTTAGGTCGTGGTTTAGGACAATGGCCTTTTCTGCCTCCTCAACGTCCAATTCGAAGTAAAGAGTCTTGAGCAGCGTGCTCTTTCCTTCTCCAACACGTCCGATGATGTAGATGAATTCTCCTTCGTCGACGTGAAAATCAACGTCGCCAAGTACCAGAATACCATCTTTTTGGTAGATATTCGCTTTCTGATAGTCTATTAACATCTTTGTATTATTTGACGATTTATACTAACGTTTTATTTCATTGTGCCGGCAGCTTTGGCCTCACGGCGCTGACGGTCCCATTCAGGATCGTGACGGCGGTGTAACTCTTCGGCAATGTCTTCAATGCGCAATCCCTTTTCAGTCAGCAATACAATAAGGTGATAAAGCAAGTCACTGGCCTCGTAAACTAAATGGTCATTCGTGCCATTGGTGGCCTCGATAACGGTCTCCAACGCTTCTTCACCCACCTTTTGTGATATCTTATTGATACCTTTGTTAAAAAGACTGGTGGTGTATGAACCTTCTGGCATCTCTTGCTTGCGTCTGTCGATGAAGTCCTGAAGCTCGGTGAGAAAGAGCAAAGGAGAATCTTCTTTCTGACTTCTTCCTTCTGACATGTTGTTCTCCTCGCCCCAGCAGGTGTCTGTACCAGTATGGCACGTCGGACCAACAGGATGTACGCGGACAAGAAGAGTGTCGTTGTCGCAGTCAATCTTCATGTCCACAAGATTCAGGAAATGACCAGATGTCTCACCCTTGGTCCACAGCGTCTGGCGTGTACGGCTCCAGAAGGTGACATGCCCTGTGTCTACTGTTTTCCGATAGGCTTCCTCATTCATGAACCCCAGCATCAGCACCTGTCTTGTTTCGGCGTCTTGTATGATGGCTGGAACCAGCCCATTCATCTTCTCGAAATCTATATTCATAACGTCTTGTTTTCTTATCTTCTTAACTTCTCTGTCATCTCACATTGATTCCCTCGTTGCGGAGGTATTGCTTCAGTTCCGGTATGGGAATTTCGCCAAAGTGGAATACCGATGCGGCCAGTGCAGCATCGGCATGACCCTCGGTGAACACATCGCGAAAATGCTCCTTACAACCTGCACCGCCGCTGGCAATGATAGGAATGGATAGCGTGTCGGACAATTCGCAAAGCGCATCATTGGCATAGCCGTTCTTTGTGCCGTCGTGATTCATCGAGGTGAACAAGATCTCGCCTGCACCACGTTCCTGAGCTTCATGGGCCCATTCAAAAAGTCCGCGCTCTGTGCGCTCGCGGCCGCCTTTCAGATAGCAATGCCAACCATCCTCGTCCAAACGGGCGTCGATGGCTACAACACATACCTGGGAACCAAAGCGTGTAGTAATCTCATTGATAAGTTCCGGATGACGTATGGCAGCACTATTGATGCTCACCTTGTCGGCACCGGCATAGAGTAAACGCTCAACATCCTTTAATTCGTTGATGCCACCGCCTACAGTAAAAGGGATGTTGATGGTCTCAGCCACACGAGTCACCATTTCGGTGAATGTCTTTCGGCCTTCATAGGAAGCAGTGATGTCAAGGAAACACAATTCATCAGCTCCTTGTTCAGAGTAGGCCTTACCCAGTTCAACAGGGTCACCGGCACTCCGCAGATTGATGAAATTAATGCCTTTGACGGTTTCTCCGTCCTTGACATCTAAACAGGGTATTATGCGTTTTGCTAAACCAGACATAGGAACGTTATTATTTTAACTCAGGAATAGAGGGACATAATTCTATTAAGTCCTTCAAGTCTATACGGCCTTCGTATATTGCCTTGCCAAATACTACGGCAGGAATGCCAGCAGCATCCAATGCCTTGATATCATTGATGCACGACACTCCACCGCTGGCAATCAGGTGCAGTTGCGGGTAGGTGTCCATCACCTGACGATAAAGCTTAATAGCCGGACCAGTCAGTGTGCCGTCCTTCGAAATCTCCGTGCATAGAACGTTACGCACACCGGCTTCAACATATTTCTGCAAGAACGGCAGTAGGTCTTCAGTGGAATCTTCTTTCCAGCCATTGATACTGATTTTACCGTTGCGTACGTCTGCACCAAGAATGATGTGCTCTGCCCCGTATTTCTCAAGCCACCCCATGAAGCGGTCGGGATCTGTAACGGCTATACTGCCAACGGTCACCATCGAAGCACCACAGTCGAAAGCCTTCTGCACATCGTCGTCGGTCTTAATGCCGCCCCCGAAATCGATGATGAGGTGGGTGCTTGATGCGATATCTCGAAGTACGAAATCATTTACAATATGTTTTGATTTGGCACCGTCGAGATCGACTATATGCAAACGACGGAATCCAATGTGTTCAAACTCACGAGCCATGTCCAACGGATTTCCGTAGACGGACTTTTGGTTGTAGTCGCCTTTTGTCAAACGTACACACTGACCGTTGATGATATCGATGGCGGGAATGAGCTCTATCATTTTGGTTATTATGTTGTTATGTTGTTATTTCGAGAAAGTTCTTGATAATAATTTCACCCACTTTGCCACTCTTTTCGGGATGGAACTGGCACGTGTAGAAATTGTCCTTGTGCAAGGAGGCCGAGTAGGGGAGAATGTAGTCTGCAGTAGCGATAGTGTCTTCACATGTGGGTACATAGAAACTGTGTACAAAGTAGACATAATCGCCGTTGTCAAGACCCTTATATAAGGGTGATTTCAGATTGTACAGTCGATTCCAACCCATGCAGGGTACTTTGTCCTCATGGCGATGGGGCTGGAAACGCCTGACCTCTGCATCAAAAATACCGATGCAGTCGACGTCACCTTCTTCGGAATGACGGCATAGCAGTTGCTGACCGACGCAGATGCCTAATACTGGCTGTTTTAAGTCGCGGATAACCTCATCAAGATGTCTTGCTCTTAGGTAATCCATCGCCTCGCCAGCATGTCCCTGTCCAGGAAATAGCACTTTGTCGGCTTGTTTCAATTGTTCTGCATTATCTGTCAACATGGGCTCAACGCCTAAACGTTTCAGTGCGTTTACTACCGAATAGACATTTCCTGCATTATATTTTACAATAGCAACATTCATAATCCGCTATTCTCAGGTAATCAATTGTTAACTAAAGATGATGGTTTTGTTCTTATATGTAAGAATCTTGCGCTGTATATGTTTGCTAACGGCATGTGATAGCACAATCTTTTCCAGATCCTTACCCTTCAGTACCAGACTCTCTGGTGTGTCCTTATGAGTGATGCGGGTTACGTCCTGTTCGATGATGGGACCAGCATCTAACTCAGCTGTGACGTAATGACTGGTGGCCCCAATAATCTTTACGCCACGCTGGTAGGCCTGGTGGTAAGGCTTGGCACCAACAAAGGCGGGTAGGAACGAGTGATGAATGTTAATGATATGATGGGGGTACTCGGCAATCATCTCGTCTGAGATAATCTGCATGTAGCGTGCCAGCACAATAAACGATATGTCTTCTTTCTTTAGAAGTTCCATCTCGGCAGCTTCCACCTCAGCTTTGTTCGAGTGATCCTTCTTGATGCTCCACACGTGGTAGGGAATGCCAAACTGGTCGGCTACATAGCGCAAGTCCTCGTGGTTGCTGACGATGCAAGGGATGTCACAGTTGAACTCACCCGCCTTCCAGCGAGCCAGCAAGTCGTACAGGCAATGACTCATCTTAGAAACAAAAATAGCCATGCGTGGACGCTTGTCGCTGTAATAGAGGCTGAATTTCATCTGATAGCGCTGTGCATAAAGTGTAGTAATGTAGTCATACAATTTGTCGCGGGGAATGAGAAATCCTTCCAACTCCCATTCTATGCGCATGAAAAACATGCTCTCCACCCGATCCACGTACTGGTCCAGATAGACGATGTTTCCTTTGTTATCTGTGATAAATTTGGTTACCTCCGATATGATGCCCTGTTGGTCTGGGCAGTGCAAAAGCAAAATTGCCGTTGGTTTCATGTTTGTCTTTTCTTGTACTTTTTCTTAATAATGCGTGCAAAGGTACAAAATTTTTAGGTAATAAAAGAAAAAAACCGCTAATTTTTGGTGCTTTCGCTTTTTGGTTGTATCTTTGCATGTCGAAAACGAAAATAGAATGTATGAGATATCATAGCAACGAACAAGGTGAATACGACCATCTATCGGTTTCAAAAGAACAGCCTTTACTTGAGTTTTTGCTGGAGAATGTTCGGCAAAGTCGTACGAAAATCAAGCAGACACTTCAGGGACAGGGCATCAAGGTTAACGGCAAGACGGTGACGCAGTTCGATTATATGCTCCAACCTGGCATGAAGGTGGCTGTATCGAAGACCAAGCGCAATCAGCAACCGTTTCGCAGTCGTTACGTGAGAATCGTATATGAGGACCGCTGGCTCATTGTGGTCGAGAAAACCGTCGGTATTCTGTCAATGGCTGCTGGACACTCGACATTGAATGTAAAAAGCGTGCTGGACGACTACTTTAAAAAATCACACCAAAACTGTACTGCACATGTCGTTCACCGTCTGGACCGTGATACTAGCGGACTGATGGTATATGCGAAAGATATGGATACAGAACAGTTGATGGAGCATAACTGGCATGAGATGGTATATGACCGCCGTTACGTGGCCGTACTTTCTGGTGAGATGGAACAGAATGAGGGTACGATAGCCAACTGGCTGAAAGACAACAAGGCATATGTAACCTATTCGTCACCCGTGGATAATGGTGGGAAATATGCAGTGACCCATTTTTACGTGATGGATCGTACCACAGAACACTCGCTGGTAGAGTTTAAACTGGAAACAGGTCGCAAGAATCAGATTCGCGTGCATGCTGCCGACATGGGTCATCCTGTCTGTGGCGACGTGAAATATGGTAATGGCGATGATCCGTTGCACCGTCTGTGTCTGCACGCCTGGCTATTGTGTTTCTACCACCCGATTACGCGTCAGCCTATGGAATTTGAAACACCTGTTCCATCAATGTTCAGACACTTGTTTAAATAAAGAAATAGAGGTAGAATATGGATAATATAACCTATTATGTTGCCTTGTTGGCACTGATTATCATTGGCATCGTTGTGGCTAAGAAAGTGGCGTCGTGCATGATTAAGAGCGTCGTAACCATCATACTAATTCTTGCTGCTGCTGCCATCTATTGGCTGTATCTCAGATAAGTAATAGTCCTATCGATACGCAAAGGCCATAAATAAACATGTTTCGGGCTGTTTCGCTAAGACATTCGTTCAGCTGACGACCGAAGTTGATGCGTCGCATCTTAATCCACGTGAAGATGTGAAGCAACAAATATATAATTGGCAGTATAAAGGCTAACACATGGCCGTTTATCCAGAATACACCACCTATACCACAAGCTATTATACCCAGTAGCAGATAGAGCCATTCCGTCTTGTTGCCTCCTATCATGACAACTAATGTTCTTTTGCCGTCTGCCTCATCGTTGTAGCGGTCACGGTAGTTGTTGACTATCAGTAAACCGTCGATAACTAGTCCACAGGCGATACTCGCCAGAAAGACCTGCCATGTGAGCGTATGCAACTGAACGTAATAGGTACAGCAAACTGGTACGATACCAAAGAACACTAGTACAAGCACGTCACCCAGTCCATGATAGGACAGGTGGGTTGTGTAGAGGAAACAGAATACAACGCAAAGCAGTCCTATGAGTACCATTTCAAAACCGCCAAACCAGATGAGAGGAAGTCCTACGAGGCAAGCTAAGATGGTAGTAGAAGCGATGACATGTTTCATGCGTTCTATGCTAACCCATCCTTGTGTACAGGCTCTGAGTGGCCCCAATCGGCTACTGCTGTCATCGTTGCCTCGAACATAGTCGAAGAAATCGTTGATGAAGTTGGCATCAATCTGCATGATGAATGCAAACAGCAAACATAATGCAGCTGCTGTCCAACTGAATACGTCGTCATAGTATTCGCGGGAATCGACAAAAGCCAGCGCTATACCTATCATTACTGGTACAGCAGCACCGCTAAGCGTTTTCGGACGAGCAGCTAACAGCCATGCTTTCAGGGAGTCTTTGCGGACGTTTTCCTCATTCATGTGATTTCCTCCTTGAAGATTTTGTCGAACACAGGGCGCATCAGTGTCGGTTCGGCTATCAAGCGGCGCAACTCATTCAGTTTACGCTCATTTTCTGAACCTTGGATCCACAGGCGGATGTAGCCGTTCACTGAATATTTCTCGTTCATGTGCTGTATGAAACGCTGCCAATGACCTTCCTCATCCAGCTCGGGATAGTTTGACATGCCGTACTGAATGGTGCGGCGAATGACCGTCTCTGGGTCAATGTCACGGTCAGCTTCAGCCACAATTTTGCCGTAGATGCTTCTGGGTGTCCTTGAGGCAGAGGCACGGTGGTCCTCAACGGCCTCCTTCATCATCTGTAGTTGATCGTGCGAGAACCAACGTTTTAGACGGGCGTCAGCCATCAGAATCTTGCCGCTGGTCAAATGGTGGACTGCACGTGGTCCTGTCAGTCCCAGATCATGGTAAGCAGCTATAACATAGGCCATGTTCAGGTCGGCTCCAATCTTGCGCGCCAAGTCCAGGGAACTGCGAATGACCCGTGTGACATGCTCCATGTTATGTGCTTTGTCAAAAGCTGCATATAGGGGCAAAATCTGTGTCTCCACGAATTCCACCAAGTCGAGCGAAGGATTCTGATTCACTACAGCTTCCATTGTCTTGCCCTCTTTAGTTAAAGAAATTCCAGCTAACGCCGGCATGTAGGATAGCGCTATTCGTCGGATAGTGAGGCGTTAGGAACTGATTTTTTGTACCTGCCCCTGCATTTACGTGACTATAGGATACAAAGAAGCGAGCCCGTTTCAGGTGCATGTTAGCATAGACGTCGACGAAGGGATAGCCACCCAGTTCCACACGGCTGTCCTCATTCTGTTGAATGGCAAACTGTCCGAGTTGTGGCAGGTAGTCTGGGGCGTAATACTTTGTGAAAAACGTCATGCAAGACCCCAGCTCAACACTTAGTACACGAGCTATCTTGAACTTAAGATATAAGTTGGTGAACACGTTCAAGGTTGGTAACGGCAATACGTCCTTGTTACTGCTGTTCTGATAAGTTAGCACATTTTCCCAGTTGATGATGCCATAACGTAAATTCTGCATTAGCTGGGCTGTCAGGATGTTGATATTTCCACCTTCCTGATAGATGCTCCCTGTCAGTCCGGAGCGATTGTACGATGTGGCGTCAACATTGTATTTCATTCCGAAATACGTGTAGTTCTGTACCTCGTCAATGGCTATACGCAAAAGGGTATTAGTCTTGTCATAGCTGAAACGGCCTTCGATGTGAGTATTGGTCTGAGCATCAAGGCTCTTGTCCCACCACAAGTGTTTTGAGTGATAGTGTTCCTGATAATAGGTTGGAACGAGTCGCTTGAAGGTTGCATTGGCCGCCAACCGGACGGTGTCACCGAACAACGGGAAGTTCAGGTCGGTGCCGAAATCAATGCCAATATTACCTGCACCAGGTCCTACTACGCAGAATTCTCCAGTAAGGTCGAAATGGAACGCATGTCCCTGCCGACGGGAAATTTGACCGCCTACATTGACGGCATTTTCTGTCACACGTTTCATGTAATAGGCAGTGGAATCACCCATCAGGTCGGGCATACGGTAATTGCAGTATTCGTGAGACACAAAGACCTTCATACCAGCCTTCATGTACTTGTTGAAGCCTTCGAGCAAGGCTATCGCAAGGGTGTTTTTAACGCTCATAAACTTGTTCTGGTCGTAGATAGAGTCACCACTGTAGACATTTTCGTCGTTCAAGTCGTAGAACGTGTCGGCATAATAGTTTGTAGGGGTTTGATAGGCCTGATAGATGCGGGAATAGTTGTTCAGGTCAAGGGTGTGTATAATGCTCGTTACGGGAACAAACTCGTGCTTCATTGTAGCCTCGATGGAGTCCTGAATGGCCTGTTCTCGTTTCAGACTGTCGAGCTTTTCTTGTGAATCGACCTTGATACGGGTGCTGTCGGCCAAAATGTCCGATTTGTTAATAACAGGTTCGTCGCCCATGATTTTTGCATCAGCAGGGCGCCCTGATGGCACGTCGTTTTGGGGTACAACACCATTACGTCTGTCTGAATCTTCCTTTTCCTTTTCGCGCTGCTGGGCTGACTTTTGGGCAAACTTGCGCGCCTTGATTTCCTCGTCAGTCATTTTTACTTTACGATAAAATCCCAAGTTATAGCGATGCGAAAAAAATAGATGTTGCGAATTGTTACGGTTCCAGTTGCTTGACAGTACGGTAGGTATTTCTTCCTCAGAAAACTGCTCGCTTACCGATTCTGGATGTGTGATGTAATTATCATTGATGATACCGCCGTTCTCAGTGGCTTTACGATGGTAGGCCGACGCCAACAGATGCATCTGATAGTGGTCACCGATATAACTCGAGAAAAGCGATGCCCGGAAGTGCGACGTACTTTGGTTATCAAAATATCCTAAAGCATAATGGTAGTCCAAGTCAAAGCCGACACCCAGTTTCTTTCCGGCATTGATGCCAAACTTGGCTTGCAGGTGATCTTCGCCATGTTGCTTATTGCCGCATTCCTCATAGCTGATATTAGTAAAGGGCGATAGGGTATTAATGAACAAAAACTGGTCAGGATCCTTTGTCGTGAAGCTGTATGGTTGTACGAAATAAAACTCATTGAACGGTTTCCGGTCAATGAAGATACGGCTTAGACGGGCTGTATAGTTGTTGCCGGTTGTATTGTATTCACCATAAAGTCCAGTATTGTAGATACTGTTCTGGTATAGGTGGGAGATGGTATCGACATCGGTGGGTATGACATCTCCGAAACGTCTGTCGATGGTCCATGACCTAACACCGATAGGTATCTCCTTATTTCCGGCATTGGTCGAATCGTTTCTGTTTGGATTGAAGTTGGCTTGACCGTACTCGTTACGCTGGGTGATGTTTCCATCAACATCCATCTCATTATACACCTGAGCCTGTACGATGTTTGCCGTACAGGCCAGAGTGAGCAACAGGGTGACGATTTTCCGGTTCATACTTTAAACATTCTCAGCGCAGCCTCAGCAAATTTGAACATCATCGCTATGAGGATGATGTAAATGCCTGTTTCCTTGTGGTGGGTAAAATAAAAGATGAGTCCTACAATAGCACCCAACATAAAAATGATGTTCAGGCAATTGCGTATGATGTTAATATTCATGTTTGCAGCTATTTGGGTTATTTCAGCAGTGACTCGATTTTGTCGAATAGGTAGTCTTTACGATCGATTGTCTTTCTGCGGAACTTGCCGGTCTGTGGGTATAGATGGGTGTTCTTCTTGTTGACACATTCCTTATCTGTAATCCAGTCTTCAGCCTTGATGTCCTGACGGTTACGATACTCATCGTAAATGTATCGGATGCGGGTCATGGTCAGTTCACATGAGCCGTCCATACATTTGGCCGATAGAACAAAATGGAAACGCGTGCGGTCTAGGAAAATGGCGTTCGACTTGAATACCAGCCATTCCTCGTAGGTGCCGGCCACCTCATGCTTGTCAGCGTCCTCAATGACCAACCGGCTGTTAAGCTGGTTTTTCTCTTTTGTGACTTTTTCCATGTATTGGCGTACAATGTTGTAAATATCGTCTGCCGACTTGCCGGGTGCTTCAATCTTTTTACTAAACACCACTCTACCATCGACCAAAGGTACTGCACCGCGCAGATATTTCTCATCAACCTTAGATTTCTTGTTTTCCACTTCTTCCTGTTCGTCCACTTCTGGACGTTCCCACGTATTATCCTGAGCCCATAAAGTTAGGGGAATCATAGTGAGGATTGTCATTAAAATCTTTTTCATATCTCTTGTGTCTATATTTCCTTAATAAAACCCAGAAGTCTTCCTTCTGTTAACTATCTCAGTGCAAAAGTACGAATTATATCCGTTTTTCATGCATCTGGTACGCTTTTTTAATCTTTAATCTTTAATTTTTAATTTTATTTAAGTTCAAATTCTTTTTGCAGGCGGATGATTTCATCACGATACTGGGCCGCTTGCAGAAAGTCGAGGCTTTTGGCTGCAGCCTTCATCAGTCGGGTGGTATCAGCAATACTCTTCTCTAATTGTTGACGCGTCATGCGCTCAATAATCGGGTCGGCAGCAAAGGTGGCTTCTGAAGGTCCGATGTAGGCGATGGCAGCCTTGTCTTCCTTCGGACTGTCTACATACTGATGCAGGTCGCTCTGCTTGACGGATTTCTGAATCTGTTGTGGGTTGATGCCGTGTTCAGCATTATATTTCAGTTGCTTACTCCGACGGCGATTTGTTTCGTCGATAGTCAGCTGCATGGACGCCGTGATAGTGTCAGCATACATGATGACCTTGCCGTTGATATTACGGGCAGCACGACCAGCTGTCTGCGTCAGACTGCGATGGCTGCGCAAAAAGCCCTCCTTGTCGGCATCGAGGATGGCCACTAGCGACACTTCCGGCAAGTCTAAGCCTTCGCGTAGCAGATTGACGCCCACCAACACGTCAAATGTGCCGTTACGCAGGTTTTCAAGTGTCTTCACACGGTCCAGCGTCGTCACTTCGCTATGGATATAAGCAGTCTGGATACCATGATTCAGCAGATACTCGCTCAGCTCCTCGGCCATACGCTTTGTCAGCGTCGTAATGAGCACACGCTCTTTTTTTGCAATGCACTGCTGTATCTCCTCCATGAGGTCGTCAATCTGGTTTTCCGTAGGACGGACCTCTATCTCGGGGTCTAACAGACCGGTAGGACGTATCAGTTGCTCCACCACAATGCCTTCAGATTCGTTCAACTCATAGTCAGCAGGTGTAGCAGACACATAGATAACCTGGTGGGTCATTTGCTTAAACTCATCAAAGGTCAAAGGACGGTTATCGAAGGCTGCCGGCAGGCGGAATCCATATTCTACCAGATTGGTTTTACGGGCCCGATCGCCGCCCCACATGGCACCAATCTGAGGTACACTGACGTGGCTCTCGTCAATAATCATGAGGTAGTCATGAGGAAAGAAGTCGAGTAGGCAATAGGGCCGTTCGCCAGGCTGTCTGCCGTCGAAGTAGCGCGAATAATTCTCGATACCCGAACAGTGTCCCAGTTCCTTGATCATCTCCATATCGTATTCCACTCGTTCCTTGATACGCTGAGCCTTGACGAGGTCGCCCATCTCTTCGAAGAAGGACACTTGCTTTACTAGGTCATCCTGAATATGCCGGATAGCCAGGTTCGTCTGTTCCTGAGTGGTCATAAACAGGTTGGCAGGGTAGAGCTTGTATTCCTCAAACGTTGCCATACGTTGCATTGTGACGGCATCCAACTCGTCAATACCGTCTATCTCGTCGTCCCAAAACGTGATGCGCAGCACCACCTCGGAATAGGCCATTGCTATGTCGACGGTGTCACCTTTTACACGGAAGCAGCCGCGCTTCAGTTCGAGGTCGTTGCGGACGTATAGAGCTGCTACCAATTTTCTTAACAATGCGTTACGATCAAGAATCTGTCCGCGATGAATCTCTATGATGTTTTCATTCAATGCTACAGGACTTCCCATGCCGTAAATGCACGAAATTGAAGATACAACAATAACGTCTTTTCTTCCTGACATCAAACTACTTACGGCGCGCAGTCTAAGTCTGTCTATTTCATCGTTGATAGCGAGATCCTTTTCAATATATGTATCGGTAGTTGGTAAGTAGGCTTCCGGTTGGTAATAGTCATAATAGCTGACATAATACTCTACGGCGTTCTCGGGAAAGAAGCCCCGCATTTCCTCATAAAGTTGGGCAGCCAGTGTCTTGTTGTGCGACAGAATGAGGGTTGGCCTATTTACGTTGGCAATGACGTTGGCCACTGTGAATGTCTTGCCTGAGCCTGTCACACCCAGCAACACCTGTGCTTTGTCGCCGTGCTCCAGTCCGTCTGTCAGTTGTCGGATGGCTTCCGGTTGATCGCCTGTCGGTTTGTATCTTGATGTTAAATGGAAGTTCATAGCATGCAAAATTACGAAATAATTCCTAATTAGCTGTCAAAAACACTAATTTTTATCAAAAAACCTTTGGTTTTCGGTAGAAATTGTGTAATTTTGCACGTCAAATTCAATAATAATGATAAAAAAGACTCTCATAGCATTACTGTTGGCCACGCTCTTCGTGGGCTGTGTTTCTGAATATAGCACTGTTTTAAAGTCTGCTGACCATACTTATAAATACGAGTATGCCAAACAGAGCTTTGCTTCAGGCAAATTTGCTCAGGCAGTGACTTTGCTTGAGGAACTTGTCACCCTCCAGAAGGGTAAGAGTAGTGCACAGGAAAGCCTCTATATGTTGGCTATGGCACAATATTGTAATCGCGACTATGAAGCAGCTAGTCAGACGTTTAAGAAGTATTTCTCGAGCTACCCGAAAGGCGACTTTGCTGAGCAGGCGTCATTCTATATTGGTCAGTCGCTTTTTCAGAGTATGCCTGATCCGCGACTCGACCAGTCTGCAACCATTGGTTCCATCAATGCTTTTCAGACTTTTATGGATTTTTATCCTGACTCACCTCTTCGCGAGACGGCTCAAAAGCAGTTGTTTGTCCTACAGGATAATCTAATCATGAAGGAGTATCTGTCGGCTGAACTCTATTATAATCTCGGTGGTTATTTCGGCAATATCAATGCTGGTACTGAGTCGAACTATGAGTCGTGCATCATCACGGCAGAGAATGCACTGAAGGCCTATCCGTTCAGTTCCATGCGCGAGAAATTCTCTATTCTCATTATGAAGAGTAAGTTCCAATTGGCCGAGAACTCTTCACATGAGAAGCGTGTGGAACGCTACCGTGATGCCGAAGACGAGTGTTATGGCTTCTTGACCGAGTTCCCTGAGTCATCTGAACGCAAGACTGCCGAGAAATACATTACCAAGTGTCGCAAAGTGACGGGTGACTGAGGAGTTAATAGTAAATCGTTAATAGTAAATAGTCAAATAGTAAATATTCAAGATGGATTACAAGAAATCAAAAGCACCGGTAAATACCGTGACTCGTAACATTATGGACTTGGCAAAAGACACTGACAATATTTATGAGAGTGTTGCCATTATTTCCAAGCGTGCTAACCAGATTAGTGTTCAGATTAAGGAAGATTTGTCAAAGAAACTGGCTGAGTTTGCTTCATATAACGATTCCTTAGAGGAAGTTTTTGAGAATCGTGAGCAGATAGAGATATCCCGTTACTACGAGAAGTTACCGAAGCCCACTTTGCTGGCTACACAAGAGTTTGTCGAGGATAAGGTCTACTGGCGTGATCCTGCCAAAGAGTCACAGGAGGTTCAGACTTTCACTGAAGAACCTGCATACGATTAAAACGCCATGATACAACGCATTCAGACGATTTATCTGCTCGTCGCGGTCATCCTGGGCATGGTGTTTTGGCTTGCATGGCCACTCTTCTTAATTCAGATATTTGCTTCGGCGGTAAGTCTGATCACCATTTTCCTTTACAAGAATCGCCCTCGTCAGGCAGTGCTATGTTTGGTGAGCATCTTGGCTGATTTTGCCTGGTATATCGTGTTGGCCGTACTTATCCAACAAGGACAGCAACCGACAGCATTGCCGTTAACAGCATGTCTGCCATTGATTGCGGCTATTCTTTGTTTCATGGCAAGACGAGCCATACTTGCCGACGAGAAACTGGTAAAGGCTGCCGACAGAATCCGATAATGGGATTTTCATGAATTATGAATAATGGGGACGAATCAGTGAGTCCCCATTATTTATGTCTATACAATCTCATGTCAGCTCCTCTGACTACAATCTTTTTCTTTATCATAGAGATGTACAGCAATCAGGTATCGTTCGGCAATTCTGTGAATAGCTCTTACATCCTAAGAAACTATTGATTGCACTGCAATAAACTATTGATTATACTGTAAGTGATGCTGAACGGCAAAAAAGTTGTTACAACTTTTTGAAAAACTGTAACAGCTTTCTGAAAAGTTGTAACAACTTTTTTGCTGCTAAGCCTCTCTTACAAAGCAGTATGACTTTTCCTGCAGGGTAAAATGGTATCTCTAATGGTGTAAGACGTTCTCTTTTGTCGCGTCTTGACTCACATCGCTGGTTTACATAACGGGAATCTTGTCGACACGCTTCTGATGGCGACCGCCCTCAAACTCCGTCGTGAAGTATTCGTCCATAATCTTGCGAGCCATTTCTTCATCGATAAAACGACCGGGCATCACAAGCACATTAGCATTGTTGTGTTGACGAATGAGATGGGCTATCTCAGGTATCCAACATAGTCCAGCACGAATGCCCTGGTGCTTGTTGAGTGTCATATTGATGCCTTCACCACTGCCGCAGATGGCAATACCAGGAAATACCTCGCCATTCTCAATACCTTTAGCCAACGCATGTCCGAAGTCGCTATAGTCGCATGAATCTTCAGTGTATGTGCCGTAGTCCTTGTACTCGTATCCTTTCTCATCGAGATACTTCTTTACAAACTGTTTCAATGCAAAGCCTGCGTGGTCGCTGGCCAGTCCAATAGTCTTTATTTCCATAACTTGATAATTGTTTGTTATATCTCTTTTTACTTTTCACTTCTTAAGTGAGTTTTGGTACCACTCAAAGAGTTTTTGCACACCATCCTCTATTTCCACTTTATGAGTCCATCCCAAGGAATGGAGTTTCGTGACATCGATGAGCTTGCGCATGGTACCGTCTGGCTTGGAAACATCAAACTCCACCTCGCCTTCGAAACCTACGGCCTTAACCACCAGTTCTGACAATTCGCGGATAGTCAGTTCTTTGCCTGTGCCAACGTTGATGTGGCAGTTGCGAATCTCTCCCAGTGAAGGTATGGCACCGCCTCGTCCTGCCGAGTGGTTGCGGTCTACAGCACCGTCGGTCGAGGCGCCGTAGTGGACGCTGGAATATTTTTCAATTCCGATGATGTCGCTGAAGTTGATGTTTAGCAGTATGTGGACACTGGCATCAGCCATATCTTCGCTCCATAGAAATTCGCGAAGTGGTGTACCTGTACCCCAAAGTACCACCTTATTATTATATATACCGTATTTGGCCAGCACGTTCAGAATGTCGTCTTGACCTGACGTTCCGCTGAAGCCTTCTACAGGACGGATGTCCAAATCGCAGCGAATAGCTTCCCAATTACCGTCGTGGATGAGTTTTGCCAAGTACACTTTGCGCATCATGGCGGGCATGACGTGCGAATTCTCCAGATGGAAGTTGTCGTTAGGACCGTAGAGGTTGGTGGGCATCACAGCGATGTAATTTGTGCCGTACTGCAGGTTGTACGACTCGCACATCTTCAGTCCGGCAATCTTAGCGATGGCATACTCTTCGTTGGTATATTCTAACGGCGACGTCAGCAGGCTGTCTTCCTTCATGGGCTGGGGCGCATTCTTGGGATAGATGCACGTTGAGCCGAGAAACAGCAGCTTTTTCACGTTGTGGGCGTAGGCTTCGCTGATGACGTTGCACTGAATCTTCATGTTCATCATGATGAAGTCAGCGCGATAGAGAGAGTTGGCCATGATGCCACCCACGAAAGCTGCAGCCAGCACGACGGCATCGGGTTGTTCTTCATCGAAGAATTGTCTGACGGCATATTGGTCGGTCAAGTCGAGTTCTTGGTGTGTCCTGCCCACCAAGTTGTTATACCCCCGCTGCTTTAGGTTGTTCCAAATGGCTGAACCCACCAGACCGTGATGGCCTGCTACATATATTTTACTGTCCTTATTCAGCATCTTCTTTGTCCATTTGAGCTTTCAGGAACAACTTTTTTACGAACTTCATGTCGTGCTTCACCATAATTTTCACCAAGTCGGGGAAACTGGTCTTTTGAGGATTCCAGCCTAGCTTGACCTTGGCTTTGGTAGGATCGCCCAGCAGTTGGTCGACCTCTGCAGGACGGAAATACTTCGGGTCAACTTCAACCAGCACCTTGCCAGAAGCCTTGTCGTAACCCTTTTCGTCAATGCCATCGCCACGCCATTCCAATTCGATGCCCACCTCATGGAAGGCCAGGGTGGCAAACTCACGTACGGTATGGTATTCTCCCGTGGCAATGACAAAGTCGTCGGGTTCCGGCTGTTGCAGGATGAGCCACATGCACTCGATGTAGTCCTTGGCATAGCCCCAGTCGCGCAGCGAATTGAGGTTGCCCAAATAGAGCTTGTCCTGATAGCCTTGGGCAATACGTGCGGCAGCTAATGTGATCTTTCGTGTAACGAAGTTCTCGCCGCGACGCTCACTCTCGTGGTTAAACAGGATGCCATTGCAGCAGTACATGCCGTACGACTCGCGGTAGTTTTTCATAATCCAGAAACCATAGAGCTTGGCAACGGAGTAGGGGCTGCGCGGATAGAACGGTGTTGTTTCCGACTGCGGCACTTCCTGCACCTTGCCATACAATTCTGACGTTGATGCCTGATAGATGCGGCACTTCTTCTCCAGTCCGCAGATGCGTACGGCCTCCAACAGCCGCAGCACGCCGGCGGCATCAACGTCACAGGTGTATTCAGGAACATCAAAACTCACTTTTACGTGGCTCTGTGCAGCCAGGTTGTAAATCTCGGTAGGCTTCACCTCACCGATGATGCGGATGAGCGACGACGAGTCGGTCATGTCCGCCCAGTGCAGTTCTACCAGACGCTTCTTCTTCATGTCGCGTACCCATTCGTCCAGATACAGGTGCTCAATGCGTCCCGTGTTAAATGATGAGGAACGGCGCAGCAGTCCGTGTACCTCGTAACCTTTCTCTATGAGGAATTCAGCCAGGTACGATCCGTCCTGACCCGTAATGCCTGTTATCAGTGCTACTTTATTCATATAAGTATTCGTGTAATCTGTTGTGTTTACTTGTCCTGTCCTGAGAATTGTTTGATTCTCTGTTCTTCCGACAACTTACATATTAATAAGGTGTCGTTGTTCTCTGCCACGATGTAACCGTCCAGACCTTGGATGACTACCTTCTTCTCTTGTGTGGTATGCACAATGCAGTTGTGGCTCTCGAAGAGGCTGATGTCTTGTCCGATACAGGCATTGCCGTACAGGTCCTTCTTGGTTTGCTGTTGCAGCGAACCCCATGTACCCAGGTCGCTCCAACCGAAGTCGGCAGGACAGACAAAGATTTCCTCGGCCTTCTCCATGATGGCGTAGTCGACGCTGATATTTTCGCATTCGGGAAATAGACGGTCAACGGTTTCCTGTTCCTTTTCAGTGCCGAAGATGGGCAGCATGCTCTCGAATATCTTCGCCATCTGTGGCTGGTAGATACGGAAGGCGTTGACAATGGTGTTGACGTTCCAGATAAAGATGCCAGCATTCCAATAGTAATTTTTCTGGCTAATATATTTCTTCGCCGTTTCCAGATCAGGCTTCTCTCGGAACGAGTCTACACGGAATATCTCCTTGTTGCGCAGCGAATTGCTACCAAGGTCGGCCTGTATATAACCATAGCCCGTTTCCGGTCGGGTGGGCTTCATGCCCAGTGTGACAATGGCATCGCTGTCGGCAGTGAAGGTCAGACAAGCATTGATGACGCGCTGGAATTCTGCACTGTTCAGTACCACATGATCGCTGGGTGACACAACGATGTTGGCTTTCGGGTCTTTCGACTTGATGCGCCACGAAACGTAGGCGATGCAAGGTGCCGTATTGCGGCGGCAGGGTTCGCACAAAATGTGGTCGCGGGGCATGTCGGGCAGCTGCTCGCTTACCGTGTTGGCGTATTTGGCGTTGGTAACTACCCATACATTTTCTGCAGGGACGATTCCGTCGAAACGCTCTACAGTCAGTTGAAGTAATGACTTACCGATGCCCATGACATCAATGAACTGCTTGGGCTTCTCGGCAGTGCTCATCGGCCAGAAACGGCTACCTACGCCGCCTGCCATAATGACGAGATGATTGTTGATTTTAGCCATAAAATGCTCGTTAGTTGTATAAGAATGTGCAAAAATACACATTATTTCTGAAACGGCAAAAGGAAAGACCGTGTTTTTTCCACATGCCCCTTCCTTTTTCTCATTTCTTGATAGTTTGCCTGATGTTCAGAAGTTCAAATTCTATGGTAACTACCAATTACCAATCCAACTTTGAGCGAGTGAAGTAAACAATAGATAAGCGGTAGTGGATGTCGGAATCATTAGAAACGGCGATGAGAGCATCGGTACGGGAATCGTAAATCTGGGGCTTCTTCTTTAACAGTACGTCGCGTACTGTTTCGCGAACCCAGTAAGACGAGTTGGGGTTGATGTGCATCTTTGCCTGTTCGAACGTCTCAACGAGCTCGGGCGAATGGCGCAGGATACCGAGGATGAGCTTTACTTCTTCCGTTGTCGGAAAACGGTAACCGAAGTAGCTGTCATTGGCAAAGCCTTCGTTCTTGTCGTCCTTGCAGAATGGTTCGCCGTTTGCTATCATGATGTGTTCGCGGGGAGCCTTGCCCAGTACTTTCAGCAAGATGCCGCATTCGGAGCCGTTGGCTTCACGGATGCATATGTAACGTGACCCTACGATATATTCGTAGGTTTTTAGCCCGCTACTCTTAAACTTTGAGCTCTTTCGAGGCAGTGTGACAATCTCGCCTGTAGTCCAGTTGTTTTCGTATGATGCCATATGGTTATAATAAGTGCTTGATGAAACACCGCTGCAAAGATACGAAAAAAATATGTAAAACCCAAGTGCTTTTCGAAAAAACTCAAATAAATTTGTTTTTTTGCTCACTTATTCGTACCTTTCACCAGTTGGTGAAGGTACTTGCGTTCGAAAAACCCAAAATAAATTTGGTTTTTTGCTCACTTATTCGTACCTTTGCGGGCAGAAAGCAGTGTCACGGTCTGCCGCTGGTGTCCTGGGAGGGCGCGAGAGGAAAGTCCGGGCAGCAAAGGACGCTCCACTGGTGAAAGTGCCAGCAGTCGGCAACGGCTGGAGCCGGAAGAAGAGAATGACCGCTTCTTTTTCTGAATCAAACAGTAATAAGAGGCAAGGGTGAGAAGGTGGGGTAAGAGCCCACCAGCCGACGGGTAATCGTCGGGCTGTTCCGTCTGGAGGCTGCAAGTTCATGTAAACCGTTGGTTGAGGGTTGTCCGCCCGAAGCCTTGTGCTACGACGGAGGGTAGAATGCTAGAGCCGTGGGGTAACCTGCGGAGTAGATAAATGGCAGACGCCCCGATAGAGGGGTACAGAACCCGGCTTATAGGGGCAGTGCTTTTCTTTATGAGAAATGAGGAATGGTCGGCTGTGCCGATTTAGAAATGTTTTAAGAGAATAAGAGCGTGAAGGGTATTGTCGTTTTTTTTACGAAAGACATCTGGCGGATTACCAAGGGTGATGTGTCTCCTCTGAAGTTCCTGCTTGTTGAGGTGACGAAGAAACTGCTTTTGGCAGTACGTTTCTTTACCGCCAAGCGGGTGATGACGCGGGCCTCGGCGCTGACCTATTCGTCGCTATTGGCCATTGTACCTATTCTGGCAGTGGTATTTGCCATTGCTCGGGGTTTTGGCTACAATAAGTACATCGAATTGTGGTTTCGCGATGCCCTCGCATCACAGCCGCAGGTAGCCGATGCTATAGTGGGCTTTGTGAACAGCTATCTAGTACACACAAAGAGCGGCGTATTCCTGGGCATTGGTCTGATATTCATGCTTTACACGGTATTGATGTTAGTGAGCAACATCGAGGACACGTTCAACGAAATCTGGCAGGTGAAGACGTCGCGCTCGATGTTCCGTACGTTCACCGACTACCTGGCAATGTTCTTCGTGGCACCCATTCTGATAGTTCTGTCGTCGGGTATCAGTATCTTCCTGGCTACGGTGGCTGACGGAATGCCAGACTTTCTAATGCTGGGTACGGCTGTGCGCTGGCTGATAGATCTGTCGCCCTACGTGCTGATGTCGGCTATTTTTATAGGTCTCTATATTTTTATGCCCAACACACGCGTGAAGCCTAGCAGTGCTGTCGTGCCGGGCATCCTGGCCGGTATAGCCATGCAGGGTCTGCAGTTTGTGTATATCCATTCGCAGATATTTTTGTCGAGCTATAACGCCATCTACGGTTCGTTTGCCGCTTTGCCGCTGTTCATGCTGTGGATGCAGATTTCGTGGACTATCTGCCTGTTTGGTGCTGAGTTATGCTATACGAATCAAAATCTGGACTACTACGACTATGACACCAATGCCGGTGAGTTGAGTCACCGCTACCGCATCCTGCTGTGTGCGCTGCTGATGAGCCGTATCTGCCGACGCTTCGCTAATGGAAGTAAGCCGTACTCAGCCCTTGAATTGCGTGAGGAGACCACGATTCCCATCCGTATGGTCAACGAATTGCTGTTTCAGCTCATCGATGCGGGTCTGCTCATAGAAATCACTAGTGATGAGAAGGGTGAAACGAGCCATTTTATGCCTGCAGAGGACATCAGTAATCTGTCGCTAGGTGTGATGGTCGACCGCCTGGAGTCGTTTGGACAGTGGAAGATTGACCTTGACGTCAGTGCGCTGATGACCAGCGAGTGGAGCAGGGCTATGGAGATGCGTTTACAGTATTTGAAAAGTGCGCGAGACGTGAAATTGCAGGACTTATAAGGGGAAAAAACAATTCTTTAATGTTTTTTTACAAAAAAATCTTTGTTTTTATCGAAATATTTTGTAACTTTGCCACTGTTAAGAATAGTAAATCTTAATCAAACCTATGGCTAAGTACAACATTACAGAGAAAAAGGAGAAAGAGGCCCACTATAGGACCCTTGTCAGCCCTAGGGTGATGGACGAGTTGAAGGACAAAATCCTCAATGTCGTCGTCATGCAAAAGAAGTATAAGGACAAAGACTATTCTGCCAAGAAATTGGCTACCGACTTGGGTACCAATACGCGTTACATTTCGGCTGTAGTTAACGTCCGCTTTCACATGAACTATACTTCGTTCGTCAACAAGTTTCGTATCGAAGAAGCTATGACCATCCTCATAGACCGTCGGTACCAGAAAATGTCAATGGAACAAGTGAGCGACATGGTGGGCTTTGCCAACAGACAGTCGTTCTATGCAGCGTTCTTCAGAGAGCTTGGCATTACACCACGAGAGTATCGCCAGCAGCAATTTGCCTTGCATCCTAAGGAAATTGTGACGGAGAAACCCAAGAAGTCCAAGGAGTCGAAAGCATGACCAGCCAATGAAGTACACTGACGAACGATTTGCAGACTTACAATTGCTCAGATACCGGCTTAACGGATTTGAGCAATTATCTTTATCACAAAAGAAGCTCGTGTACTATTTGTCGAAGGCCACACTCTACGGCCGCGACATCACCTTCGACCAGTTCGGGCGATACAATCTGCGTATTCGGAAGATGTTGGAGGCTATCTATACCGACAAGGCTGTTGACCACGATTCGGACGATTTTCGGGCCATGGAAGTGTATCTGAAACGGGTGTGGTTTTCGAACGGCATCTATCATCACTATGGTTGCGAAAAATTTTTACCGACGTTCAGTGCCGACTGGCTTTGGCAGACATTGAATCAAGTCGGGGTCAAACGTCTGCCCTTATGCGATGGTGAAACGTTGTGTTCACTGAGAGACGAACTGTTTCCTGTTATCTTCGACCCGCAAGTGTTGCCAAAGCGCGTCAACAAGGCTGACGGTGAAGATCTGGTCAAGACCTCGGCCTGTCACTTCTACGAAGGTGTGACGCAACAGGAAGCCGAAGCGTTCTATCAACAGTTGAAGACGGCAGCGCAGGACGACCAGCAGCCTGTATCGTACGGACTGAACAGTACGCTGGTCAAGGATGGTGATGGTATTCATGAATGCCTTTGGTCTGCTAACGGTCGCTACGGCAATGCCATCCGACACATCTGCCATTGGCTTGAAAAAGCTGCAGAGGTGGCTGAGAACGAACGGCAGCAACGTGTCATCAGGTTGCTTATAGACTATTATCAGACGGGTGACCTGCGTCTATTCAACGACTACTGCATTGAGTGGGTGGGGGAACATGACGGCAGGATAGACTTCATTAACGGATTCATTGAGGTTTATGGCGACCCTCTCGGACTGAAAGGCTCGTGGGAAGGATTGGTGGAATACAAGGATATGGAGGCTACACGGCGTACTCAGACTATCAGCAGTAATGCTCAGTGGTTCGAAGACCACTCGCCAGTAGACCCACGTTTCCGTAAACCAGTAGTCAAGGGCGTTACAGCTAATGCCATTTGTGCCGCTATGCTGGGTGGCGACGAGTACCCCTCGACGGCTATCGGCATCAATTTGCCTAACGCTGACTGGATACGTGCCGAGTATGGTTCGAAGAGTGTCACTATCACCAATATCACTGATGCTTACAATAAGGCGGCACGCGGCAATGGGTTTAAGGAAGAGTTTGTGATTGATAACGCAACGCTCTTGCTGGTAGAGAAATACGGCGACCAGTGCGACGAACTGCATACCGATTTGCACGAGTGCTTGGGACATGGTAGCGGACAGTTGCTGCCAGGCACCGATCCCGATTCATTGAAGGCATACGGCAACACTATCGAGGAAGCCCGTGCCGACCTCTTCGCCCTCTACTATATGGCCGATAAGAAACTCATAGAGTTAGGTTTGCTCCCTAATGATGAGGCTTACCATTCGCATTATTATACTTATATCATGAACGGTCTGATGACCCAGCTCATCCGAATAGAACCCGGTCATGATATTGAGGAGGCTCATATGCGTAATCGTTCGCTGATAGCTCATTGGTGTTACGAGCAGGGTGACGTAATACGGCTGGTGCGTCGCGAAGGCAAGACCTACGTACACATCCGTGACTATAAAGGCTTGCGCAGCCTGTTTGCCAAACTGTTGGCAGAGATTCAACGCATCAAGAGTGAGGGTGATTATGAGGCTGCCCGTCAGCTGGTGGAACGCTATGCTGTGCGTGTCGATGCCGAACTACATCAGGAGGTGCTGGAGCGTTATCGCCGACTCGATCTTGCCCCCTATAAAGGATTTATCAATCCTGTTCTGACACCTGTTTATAATGTGCAAGGTGAAATCAGTGACATCCAGATTGATTACACAGAGAGTTATGCTCATCAAATGTTGCGTTATGGTCAAGAGTATGGTACGTTGTGAGAGGCAAGAAGTGAAATGTGAGAAGTAAGAGGTAAGATGGAAGAATGGAAGATGTTGGAGAGAAAATAAAGGAAATCAAGCAGTCGTTCCGTCAGATGATGGATGGCGTTGTGGCTAAGTCGATGCGCGATAAGGGTGTGGACTATCATCTCAATTGGGGTGCTACACTGCCACGCCTTCAAGAACTGGCCGATGGGTTGGGCAAAGATTACAATCTCGCCATCGCCTTATGGAAAGAGAATGTCCGTGAGTGCAAGATTCTGGCCACGATGCTGATGCCTCCTGAAAAGATGTTGCCTGAGGTGTGCGACATCTGGATGGAGCAGATACCATCACAGGAAATAGCCGAACAGGCGGCGTTCAATCTGTGGCAGCATCTGCCTTACGCCCCTGAGAAAGCCTATCAGTGGATAGCCTCCGATCGAGTGCTCTACCAACTCTGTGGTTTCCATGTGCTGACACGTCTATTCATGCAGGGTAGGGAACCTAACGAGCGTGGTATTAATGAGTTTCTCGACCAGGCATTGTCGGCATTGCAAGGTCCTGATATGGCTGTGCGGAAAGCTGCCCTCCAAAGTGTACGCCGCTTTGCGGAATTAGGTCTGATGTATGAACGAATGTCAAAAAGTGCATTGAAATCCATTAAATTAGATTTTTTTTAAATAATTCTTGCCGTAATCTGAAGAATTATTAGTAATTTTGTGCGGTTTTTAACCGTTTAACCACATAAAATGAAAGAGATTGTAACGCAAAACTCTCGAAAAGAGAGTGTTAAGACTACGGTCAGAAACATACTGACGAGCTATCTGGAACAAAACAACCTGAGGAAGACGCCCGAGCGCTATGCAATATTGAATGCTGTGTACGATATGGACGGCCATTTCACGCTTGAGCAGCTTGGCGACAAACTAAACGATGAGCAGCGATTTCCTGTAAGTAGGGCTACGCTGTACAACACGCTGAAGCTCTTCATGGAACTACGACTCGTCATTCGTCATCGTTTTCAGGGGGCTACGAAGTATGAGGCATGTTACGACAATAACAGTCATTGTCATCAGATATGTACCGTCTGTGGTCGTGTGACAGAGTTCAGGTCTAAGAAAATCAACGATGCTGTAGCGAGTGTTCACCACAAGCGTTTTCGTAAGGATGGCTTCTCGCTTTATGTTTATGGCATTTGCAGTACGTGTCGGGCTGTTATGACCAGACAGCAGAACAAACTGAAAAACGAAAAGAGTGAGATAATAAATAGTAAATCGTCAAAACGTAAATAAATATGGTGAATCAAGGAAAAGTAGATGTCCTGCTCGGACTGCAGTGGGGCGACGAAGGTAAAGGTAAGGTTGTCGATGTGCTGACCCCTCAGTACGATGTGGTAGCTCGTTTCCAGGGTGGGCCGAATGCTGGTCACACGTTGGAGTTTGAAGGTCAGAAGTATGTGCTGCGTTCTATCCCGTCCGGAATCTTTCAGGGGGGGAAGGTGAACATTATCGGCAACGGTGTCGTATTGGCTCCCGACCTCTTTATGGAAGAGGCCAAGGCTCTTGAGGCCAGTGGTCATGAACTCAAGGAACGTCTGCACATTTCGAAGAAGGCTCACCTCATCATGCCGACTCACCGAGTGCTTGATGCTGCCTACGAGGCACAGAAGGGTAAGAACAAGGTCGGTACTACCGGCAAGGGCATAGGTCCGACGTATACTGACAAAGTGTCGCGCAACGGTCTGCGTGTTGGCGACATCCTTGATGGTTTCGAGGAAAAGTACGCTGCTCATAAGGCCCGTCATGAAGCTATCCTGAAGTCGCTGAATTTCGAGTACAATATCGATGATGTTGAGAAGAAGTGGCTTGACGGTATCGACTATCTACGTCAGTTCCATCTGGTGGACAGCGAGCATGAAATCAACCGGATTCTTCGTTCTGGCAAGAGCGTGCTGTGTGAAGGTGCGCAAGGTACGATGCTCGATGTCGACTTCGGCAGCTATCCGTTCGTTACATCTTCGAACACCATCTGTGCAGGAGCTTGTACCGGTTTGGGTATCGGTCCCAACAAGATTGGCGAGGTGTTCGGCATCATGAAGGCTTACTGTACGCGTGTCGGTGCAGGTCCGTTCCCCACGGAATTGTTTGATGAAACAGGCAAGAAGATTCGTGACCTTGGTCATGAATATGGTGCCGTCACAGGTCGTGAGCGCCGCTGTGGCTGGATTGACCTCGTGGCCCTGCGCTATAGTATTATGGTCAACGGTGTCACCCAGCTCATCATGATGAAGAGTGACGTATTGGACGACTTCGAGACCATTAAGGCCTGTACGGCTTATAAAGTGAATGGTGTCGAGACACGCGATTTCCCCTATGACATTGAGAAAGGAATCGAACCCATTTACGAAGAGCTGCCAGGTTGGAAGACCGATATGACCAGGTTTACCAGCGAGGAGCAGTTCCCAAAGCAGTTCTCGGACTATATCGCTTTCCTGGAGAAGGAACTCGAAACCCCGATTAAGATTATCAGCATCGGTCCAGACCGTGCTCAAACCATCGTTAGAAAGTAAAAGGTAAGAAAGTAAAAAGGTAAAACAATATGGCACAAAAGCCAAGCATACCCAAAGGAACACGCGACTTCGGCCCTGTAGAAATGGCCAAGCGCAACTATATTTTCAACACTATCCGCTCAGTTTATGAGCTATACGGTTTCCAGCAGATTGAGACACCTGCTCAGGAAACGTTGGCCACACTGATGGGCAAGTATGGTGAAGAAGGTGACAAGCTATTGTTTAAGATTCTGAACTCGGGCGACTATCTCTCGAAGATTGATGACGAAGAACTCAAAGAGCGCAACACGCTGCGCCTGGCGTCCAAGATTTGTGAGAAAGGACTACGCTACGACTTGACGGTACCCTTTGCCCGCTATGTGGTGATGCATCGTGAGGAACTGCAATTGCCGTTCAAGCGCTATCAGGTGCAGCCTGTATGGCGTGCCGACCGTCCGCAGAAGGGCCGCTACCGCGAGTTCTATCAGTTCGATGGCGATGTGGTGGGATCTGACTCGCTCATCAACGAGGTAGAGCTGATGCAGATTGTCGATGAGGTGTTCAGCCGTTTTGATGTTCGTGTGCAGATTAAGATCAACAACCGCAAGATTTTGACCGGCATTGCCGAGGTTATCGGTGCTGCCGACAAGATTGTGGACATTACGGTAGCTATCGACAAGCTTGACAAGATTGGCATAGACAACGTCAATGCTGAACTGCGTGAGGACGGCCTTACCGACGGTCAGATAGAGAAACTGCAACCTATCATCATGCTCGGGGGTACGAACGACGAGAAGTTGACGACGATAGCCGAAGTATTGAAGGACAGTGAGACCGGACTGAAGGGCGTCGAGGAAACACGCTATATCCTTAGTTTCCTTACCACCTTGAGGAACGAGATACAGCTTGATCTTACGCTGGCTCG
This sequence comes from Prevotella sp., assembly GCA_016286995.1. Lineage (GTDB taxonomy): Bacteria > Bacteroidota > Bacteroidia > Bacteroidales > Bacteroidaceae > Prevotella. The sequence continues at coordinate 50,752 of JAEEVA010000003.1, read as the reverse complement.
TGGTCTGAGCTATTATACAGGAGCTATCTTCGAGGTGAAAGCGCTCGATACCCAGATGGGAAGCATCTCCGGTGGTGGCCGCTACGACAACCTGACAGGCATCTTTGGCATGCCGGGAATCTCTGGCGTAGGTATCTCGTTCGGCGTCGACCGTATCTATGACGTGCTGAATGCCCTTGACCTCTATCCTAAGGATTCGCTTTCAACCACACAAGTGCTTTTCATCAATTTCGGTGAACAGGAGACTGTTTATTGCCTGCCAATTATAAATAAGGTACGCGCGAATGGTATCCGAGCCGAAATATATCCCGACGCCGCCAAGATGAAGAAACAGATGTCGTATGCCAATGCCAAGCAGATCCCTTTTGTGGTACTTGCAGGTGAGAGCGAGATAGCTCAGGGTAAGTTGACACTGAAGAACATGGAGACGGGAGAACAGCAACTGTTGACGCCTGATGAACTGATAGCACGGGTGGGGTAGAGTAGCGATTTCACGTCACTGTTCGAATATGTCGTAATCCTCGTCGTATGCCGGCGACTGGATGGACAGCAGGTTGAGCACCGAGTGGAAAACGTAATGCTGTTCGAGCACTGCCGGCAATTCCCCCTTTGGGGCATCCTGCTTGTCCGAAATGCGCTTGTAGCGCCTGAAGTTGTCTGAGGTCCATACGAGGAATGGTATCTCATACTGTTCCTTTGGAGCCAGTCTCATCGGAAGACCGTGCATATACAGCTTGTTCTCGCCTAACGACTCGCCGTGGTCTGAGATGAAGACCATGGCACTCTTCCAGTCGCTCATTGTACGCAGGGTGTTGACGAGACAGTCCAAAAGGTAGTCGGTGTAGCGGATGGTGTTGTCGTATGCATTTACCAGCATACCTGTGTTTTTCTCGCCCTCCTCAATGTTCTTGGCCACGGGCTTATAAACCTCGAACGCCTTGGGATACTTGTCGGCATATTTCGGACCGTGACTGGTGCTGGTGTGCAGTATGATGAGTACCTTGTCCTTCTTGCTCGACTCTATCCGTTCCCTGAGTCCGGCAAAGAGAATGCCGTCGTACCGTTGGTTCACGTTCGGATACCGTTCGGCCAAATCTGTGTCGGTGAGATATTCGTCAATGTGAATGGGCGGTTCCCCCCAGTTATATGTTCGCCACGACACGTCGACGCCCGTTCTGAAGGCATAGTTAGGCAGCAGTTCATAGAGGTCGTCGCTGTTTTTAGGTTCCAGAATCGCTTTGGTACCCGCTGTGGTGTAGGTCGCACACGATGTTGCCTGATACACCCTCAGCCCCTCCTGTTTCGACAGTAGCGGATTGGTGTCGCGCTTGTAGCCGTAGAGCTGGAAATTGGCCTTACGGGCCGACTCGCCTATGACCAGCACTACGACGGTCTTCTCATGGTCCGTAATCCTGCCGTCGGGCAGCTTGATCTCCTCGGCCTGTTCGTCATGATGACTGCTCATGATGCGACACGTGTTCACCACGTACGACCACGGCTGCAGCAATCCGCCCAATTCCGTATCGTGCTGACTGACCCATAGTGTCTGGCCTATATTCATGGCTATCGTGACCAAGATAACCGCCAATGCACTGCAGCAACCGACAGCCATCCTCCTGATGCTGCCAAAAACCACAGGCTGCAGCAGACAGTACAGGGCAGGCACCACGCCCAGTACAGCGATGCACAGCCACAGCCCCCAGCTGAAGAAACCTGACGCCTCCGAGTATCTGGTATTGAACACGTTCTCAACCGCTGTCGCATCAATTATTACGCTGTAGGTATAGACGAAATAGACCGCTGTGGCATTGATAATCGCCAAAAGGGCCAAAACGATTCGCCCCACCATCCTCAATAACCACATGATGAGCCATGCCATCATGAAGTTGACCGCTAACATCATGACAGTCAGCGATGCCACCAGTAACACTCTGCCACAGACTGTTTCATTGCTGTTCTGCCACACATACTGAAAGAACGGTATGTTGTACATCAGCAACGTCCATACACTCACAATACTTGAAAAAGCGATAATCGAAATCCGTTTCATATCTGCAAAGGTACGAAAAAGTTCACAGTTCATAGTTTATAGTTCATAGTTTTTTTGTTGTTGTTGGTAAAAGATGTTAAACGACGACAACTATGACTTAAACCATTGCAGCCTTATTCGTTCGATTCGATAGATTTGTATTTGGAAATTTTCTACAACTATTTGTGGTTGATACCGACAATGTTAAAGTAGGCTAATATACGGGGATTGTGAAGTTTTTTTTGTAATTTTGCCGCCGAAATTATTTTAGACAGAATGAAAAGACTGATTTTTCCGTTGTTGACAATGCTGGTGACCGTGTGTCTGACCAGCTGTAATAATTATGAAACCTATGGCGACTTGAAGGCTAAGGAGCGTGACGCCATAGACCGTTATATTACGAGTAACAACATCCGCGTCATTAGTGAGGCGACGTTCAAGGCTCAAGGTGAAACGACGAACGTGGTCGATAACGAGTATGTGAAGCTGGATCGCACGGGCGTGTATATGCAGATAGTACGCAAAGGCTGTGGTAACAAGCTGGAGGAGAACAAGGTTGTGAACTTGTTGTGCCGTTTCTGTGAATATAACATCAAGGCGGACTCGCTATTGTGTTTTAACGACCGTCAGGGTATGATGTACGACAAGTCATTGGGTCGTGCCATCGATGTGTCGCAGTATGTCGACAAGATGAGTGTGTCTCGCAGTGGTACGACTTTAACCGCATCGTTTGTTACTGGCATGATGATGAAATATCATAATTCCTCGTCGGTACCTGCTGGCTGGCTGGTTCCGCTGAATTACATTAATGTGGGACGTCCTGAGGCGTCGGGCGACGAGATTGCCCTGGTGAAACTCATTGTCCCGCACTCGCAAGGTACGGCTGATGCGTCGTCGAGTGTATATCCTTGCTACTATGAAATCACCTATGTGAGGGAAAAATAAAGAAGTAAGAATTAAGAATTAGGAATTAAGAAGAGATGACACTAATAAAATCAATTTCAGGCATCCGCGGAACGATTGGCGGACGTACTGGCGATACGCTGAATCCACTGGATATCGTCAAGTTTACAACAGCTTACGCTACCTTTATCGGAAAAACGAAGGTAGCAGAACAGGATAAGGAATCGGCTGCGTCTCAGAAGCTAACCATCGTCGTTGGCCGCGACGGACGTATTTCCGGACCGATGGTTCGCGACGTTGTATGCGGTACCTTGGTAGGTATGGGCTGTGATGTCATTGATATCGGCTATGCCTCGACGCCCACCACGGAGCTGGCAGTCCGAATGAGTGGTGCCGACGGTGGCATTATCATCACGGCGTCTCATAATCCTCGTCAGTGGAATGCCTTGAAGCTGCTGAACAGCGAAGGCGAATTCCTGACGGCAGCTGATGGTCAGGAGGTGCTCGACATTGCTGAACGTGAAGACTTTGACTATGCTGATGTGAACAGCTTGGGTCGTGTGACGATAGACAACTCATTTGACGACCGCCACGTACAGTCGGTGCTGGACCTTCGTCTGGTGGATGCTGAGGCTGTCCGTAAGGCTGGTTTCAAGGTGTGTGTCGACAGCATCAACAGCGTAGGAGGCTTGATTCTTCCTAAACTGCTGGAGCGCTTAGGTGTTGACTATAAGTTCCTGAACGGTGAGGTGACTGGTGATTTTGCCCATAATCCCGAGCCGCTGGAGAAAAACCTGCAGGGCATCATGAACGAGATGAAGACGGGCCGTTACGATCTCGGCATCGTCGTGGATCCTGACGTTGACCGTCTGGCATTCATCTGTGAGGACGGAAAGATGTTCGGCGAGGAATATACCCTTGTTTCCATTGCTGACTATGTGTTATGTGAAGAGGTGAAAAATGGGAATGCTGCTTCACTTGCTACTGTTTCAAATTTGAGTAGTACCCGTGCCCTGCGCGACATTACTCAGAAACATGGCGGCCACTACACGGCATCTGCCGTCGGTGAGGTGAATGTCACCACGAAGATGAAGGAAGTGGGTGCTGTGATTGGCGGTGAAGGCAATGGCGGCGTGATTTACCCTGAGAGCCACTATGGCCGTGACGCATTGGTAGGCATTGCCCTTTTCCTGACGTCCTTGGCCAAGAAGGGCTGTAGGGTCAGCGAATTGCGCCAGGTGTTTCCTGACTATCAAATTGCCAAGAACCGCATTGACCTGACTCCCGAGACCGACGTCGACGCCATTCTTGTAAAAGTGAAGGAGATGTTTGCTCAGGATCCGTCGGCACAGGTCAACGATATAGACGGTGTGAAGATTGACTTCCCCGATCGTTGGGTACACCTGCGCAAATCGAATACCGAGCCCATCATCCGTGTATACAGCGAAGCTTCTACGATGGAACGGGCTGATGAGTTGGGCAAGCAGTTGATGCAGGTTGTCTACGAAATGCAGTAGTTCCTGTCTTATTCCATTGGGAACAAACCGAAGAGTTTGGCGTCAATCATGTCAGTCACTTGTTTGAAGTGCTCAGGATTGTCGCCAAATTTGCATTTGTCACCATCGACAATGATGAGTGGTCCCTTATAGGTGGCTATCCACTCTTCGTAGCGCTGCTCCAGGCCTTTGAGATAGTCGAGACGCATGGTTTGCTCGTATTCGCGGCCGCGTTTCTGAATCTGGGCGACCAGGGTAGGGATGCTTGAACGGATGTAAATCATGAGGTCGGGCAGTTTCACCAGCGACATCATGAGGTCAAACAGGTCAGAGTAATTCTCGAAGTCGCGGTCGCTCATCATTCCCTGACCGTGGAGGTTGGGTGCGAAAATGCGGGCATCCTCAAAAATGGTGCGGTCCTGAATGATGACATCCTTGGATTTGGATATTTCCACCACTTCCTTGAAACGCTTGTTCAGGAAGTATATCTGCAGATTAAAAGACCATCGAGGCATATCAGCGTAGAAGTCTGCCAAATAGGGGTTGTTGTCTACGGGCTCAAAACGTGGCGTCCATCCGTAACGGTGGGCGAGCATCTTGGTTAGGGTGGTTTTTCCACTGCCTATATTTCCGGCTATTGCAATATGCATAATCTTATGGAGTTTTAGTGAGTTTTATTATTTTAGGGGAGTAGTAAGAGGGGAGAATAGACCGAAAAGCGTGCGGTCTATACGGTCTACTATTGAAGCAAAATCCTTGGAGGAGTTCAGAAAGTCGAGGTTGTCCTTTTCGACCGTCATCACGGGTCCCTTATACCTATTATATATAAAATCGTCGTATCGTTTGTTGAGATTCTGAAGGTATTCTAGTTGAATAGACTGCTCGTAGTCGCGCCCACGCTTCTGAATGTTGCCAACCAAATGGGGTACTGACGCCCGCAGGTATATCAAGAGGTCAGGCACTTGCACCATGGTCATCATCTGCTCGAACAATTCCATGTAAGTTTCATAATCACGGTCACTTAAGTGTCCCATCGCCTTATTGTTCTCCATAAAGACGTAGACTCCCTCGTAGATGGTACGGTCCTGGATGATGGTGTGGTCGGCTTGAGAGATGGCTATCAGGTCGCGGAAGCGCTCTTTCAGGAAATAGACTTCCAGGTTAAATGACCAGCGGTGAATATCACGATAATAATCTTCGAGGTACGGATTATGCTCCACCGCTTCAAAGCGTGGTTCCCATCCGTAGTGTTTTGCCAGCATGCGTGTCAGTGTCGACTTTCCGCTTCCTATGTTTCCGGCTACCGCTATATGCATTATTTTTTAAGTTTTAGTTTTTCTTACGGCATACAAAGGTACGAATAAGAAAGCACAAAACAAAATAAAACCCTGTTTTTTTTATTTTTTTAGTCTAATGGAAGATAGCAGCGTCATTTATAACCAATTGTCGATAATTTTTGGAAAAATGTAAAATAATGGGCGAAAAGTTTGGCGGTTTGATAGAAAATGTTTAATTTTGCCGACGAAAAGTAAATTAACAGCAAAAATCAGTTATGATTGGAATGCAGAACAATTGGTGGTGGCGTAGCTCAAGATTCGGAAGATCGTGAGAAGATAGCCGCGTACCTATTTGTTATAGGATAAATACTGGGAGGCCTGTCGTTCTTGCGACGGGCCTCTCAAGTTTTAATAGATTTATCAACACAGAATAATATATAAAAGTATGAGCAATTATCAAGTAGACAAAAACGGTTTCTATGGAGAGTTCGGGGGCGCTTATGTGCCTGAGATTCTCTACAAATGCGTGCATGACCTGCAGGAGGCTTATCTTCCAATTATCGAGAGTGAAGAGTTCAAGGCCGAGTATCATGCGCTGTTGAAGGATTATGTGGGCAGGCCGTCGCCTCTGTATTATGCCAAAAGGATGAGCGAGCATTACGGGTGCCAGCTGTATCTGAAGCGTGAGGACCTGAACCACACCGGAGCCCATAAGATTAACAACACTATCGGACAGATTCTGCTGGCGAAGAAGATGGGTAAGACGAGGATTATTGCTGAGACGGGCGCCGGACAGCATGGTGTGGCCACGGCAACGGTGTGCGCGCTGATGGACATGAAGTGTGAGGTGTTTATGGGAGCTACCGATGTGGAGCGTCAGCACACGAACGTTGAGCGAATGAAGATGCTCGGTGCTGAGGTCCACCCCGTTCGGACTGGAAACATGACGCTGAGCGATGCCTGCTCTGAGGCCATCCGCGACTGGTGTTGTCATCCTTCAGACACATTCTATATCGTTGGCTCGACGATGGGTCCGCATCCTTATCCCGATCTTGTCGCTCGTATGCAGAGCGTCATCTCCGAGGAAATCAAATGGCAGTTGAAGGAAAAGGTCGGTCGCAACTATCCTGACTACTTGATAGCCTGCATCGGAGGCGGAAGCAATGCTGCCGGCACGATCTATCATTATATGAACGATGAGCGCGTAAAAATAGTGCTGGCCGAGGCTGGTGGTCATGGTTGGGATACGGACTACACGGCAGCAACGATCCATCGTGGCACGACGGGCATTCTGCACGGTGCGAAGATGCTGGTGATGCAGGACGAGGACGGACAGATTCAGGAAGCGTTCACGATTTCTGCCGGTCTTGACTATCCTGGTGTGGGTCCGATGCATTGCAACATGGCGAAACAGGGCCGTACACAGGTGTTGAGCATCAACGATGACGAGGCCATTTATGGCGGTTATGAACTGACCCGCATGGAGGGTATTATCCCTGCCATCGAAAGTGCTCACGCCATAGCAGCTCTTAAGAAACTGTCGTTCAGTCCTTCAGATGTCGTTGTGCTGACTGTCAGCGGCAGGGGCGACAAGGATGTGGAGACGTATCTGAAGAACAAACAAATGGCAAAGGAATACGGGGAGTTTTAATTGATAATTGAGAATTGAGAATTATGATGACCTACAAATATCAAACAACAAGCAAGACCGTTCTGGCGGACCTTTATACACCAGTGGGTGTGTATATGCGATTGCGTGATCTCTATCCTCAGAGTGCGTTGATGGAGAGCTCGGACTATCACGATGCCAATAATTCGCGTTCGTTTATTGGCATCAACCCTATTGCCAGCGTGGCTATCGGACATGGTGTCGCAACCATTCATTATCCTGACGGCAGCACAATACAGCATGATATTAATAAAGACTACCGCTCTGACAAGGCCATTCACGAACTCATTGACCACATTAAGGTCAGTGGCGAGGATGCCGGCATCTGTGGGCTGTTCGGCTATATGAGCTTCAATGCTGTACGCTACTTCGAGAACATTGCCGTGAAGGACGAGACGCAGGCGAAGAATGATGCGCCGGACGTACTATATATATTATATAAGGTGGTGATAGAGTTCGACCATCATAACAATATGCTGAAAGTGGTGTCTTTAGGTGACGCTGCCGATATTGATACCGTTTTGAAAGCGATGAACAAGGCCAATGTGCAGGCATACGATTTCCGTCCCGTGGGGGATGTACGCTCCACGCTGACGGATGATGAACATCGGGAAAATATCCGCCGGGGTATCCAGCACTGTCTGCGTGGTGATGTGTTTCAGATTGTGCTTAGTCGCCGCTTCATACAAAAATATGAGGGTGATGACTTCAAACTCTATCGGGCACTGAGAAGCATCAATCCCTCGCCTTACTTGTTCTACTTCGACTTTGGCGGTTTCCGTATCTTTGGTTCAAGTCCTGAGACACATTGCCGCATTGAAGGCAAGAAAGCATATATCGACCCGATTGCAGGCACGACTAAGCGTACAGGCGATGCAGAGGCCGACCGTCAGGGGGCTGAGTATCTGCGCAACGACCCGAAGGAGAATGCCGAGCACGTGATGCTGGTAGACCTGGCCCGCAATGACCTAAGTCGCAACTGTCACGGCGTGAAGGTCGACTACTACAAAGATATCCAGTACTACTCACACGTTATCCATTTGGTGTCGCGTGTTTCAGGTGAGCTCGACAACGGTGCTGACCCCATCAAGGCTTTCATCGACACGTTCCCAGCAGGTACGTTGAGCGGTGCGCCGAAGGTTCGTGCCATGCAACTTATCAGCGAGTACGAACCCCACAACCGCGGTGCCTACGGTGGTTGCATTGGTATCATCGGACTGGACGGCTCGCTGAATCAGGCCATTACCATCCGCACGTTCGTTAGCAGAAACGGCGAACTGTGGTTCCAGGCCGGCGGCGGCATCGTGGCCAAGAGCGACGTGGAGTATGAATTACAGGAAGTGAACAACAAACTTGGTGCATTAAGAAAGGCCATCGTCAAGGCAGAAGCACTTTAAACGAACAAGGATTAAACGGATATTACGGATATGAAAATAGTCATTATCGATAATTACGACTCGTTTACTTATAACTTGAGTCATTTAGTGAAGGAACTGGGCGCCGAGGTTACTGTCGTGCGCAACGACCAGTTCGAACTCGCAGACCTTGAGAAATATAGTAAGATTATCCTATCGCCAGGACCTGGCATCCCATCAGAAGCAGGACTACTGCTGGACGTCATCCGTACCTATGCTGGCAAAAAGCCCATTTTGGGCGTCTGCCTCGGGCATCAGGCTATCGGGGAGGTGTTCGGCGGAAAACTTGAGAACCTCTCTGACGTCTTCCACGGTGTTGCCACGCCTTGTCATATCGTTGCCGACGACCCCATATTCAGTGGCGTTGACCGCGACATGACCATCGGCCGTTATCACTCGTGGGTGGTGTCGAAGGAAGACTTTCCTGATTGCCTGGAAGTGACTGCTGTCAGCGACGAAGGTCAGATAATGGCCCTTCGCCATCGGGAACTGAACGTTCGCGGCATCCAGTTCCATCCTGAGAGTGTTCTTACTCCCGACGGCAAGAAGATGCTTCAAAACTGGATGTTTCTTTAATTGATAATTGAAAATTAATAATTGAAAATTGATAATTATGGCACAGACAATGAAAGACATCCTCAACAGGATGCTGAACCACGAGGAACTGTCTCGTGAGGAAATGAAGAATATCCTGATTGGTATCACACAGAGCGAATACCCCACCGAACAGATTACGGCTCTGCTGACAGCCTTGCAAATGCGCGGCGTCACAGTCGATGAACTGCTTGGCTTCCGTGACGGTATTCTGGAAACTGGTGTACCAGCCATCCTGCAGGCCGACCGTTATATTGACGTCGTAGGCACTGGTGGCGACCGAAAGAACACCTTTAATATCTCTACCACCAGCTGTTTTGTGATTGCAGGTGCAGGCTATAAGGTGGCCAAGCACGGCAACTATGCCGCTACGAGCGTGAGTGGTGCCTCCAACGTCATCCAGCATCATGGTATTAAGTTTACCGACGACATCGACAAGCTAAACCGTTCGCTGAATGAGGCAGGCATCGTGTATCTGCATGCCCAGCTCTTTGCCAAGGCCATGAAGTTTGTGGGACCGATTCGTAAGGCGCTGCAGTTTCCTACCATCTTCAATCTCTTAGGCCCCTTGGTGAATCCCTCTCAGCCTCAGTGTCAGCTGTTGGGAGTTGCCAATCTTGACCAAATGCGTCTCTACAATCAGGTGTACCAGAAAATCGGTATTGACTACGGCATTGTGAACAGCATCGACGGCTACGACGAAATCTCGCTTACCGGTGATTTCAAGGTGACGACAAAGGATTTCGAGCGCATCTTCAAACCTCAAGACTTAGGTTTCGATATTGCCAAGCCTGAGGAACTCGTGGGTGGAGCTACCGAAGAGGAAGCTGCCCAGATTTTTGACTCTGTGCTTGAGAATCGTGCCATGCCTGCTCAAAAGAATATTGTACTGGCCAATGCTGCCTTCGGTATTCTGGTGCTTGAGAAGGGGCAGAAGAGCATTGAGGAGTGTGTTGAGATTGCTCGCGAAAGTATCGACAGCGGCAGCGCCCTGCGCACGTTCAAGAAATTTGTTGAACTGAACAGCTGATTTTTATATTGAAACAACGAATTTAACGATTTCCACGAATTGTCTATGCAAGATATTCTGCAACAAATCATCGCCACGAAGCTCCAGGAGCTCCCAGCCATTCGCGAAACAGTCAGTGTGTCCGGCGGTTTTCCCGCTGGAGTCAAGCCCTCTTTGCGCGAGGCCCTGCTCCAAAGCGAGACGGGCATCATAGCCGAGTTTAAGCGCCGCTCGCCATCGAAGGGATGGATCAAGGAAGATGGCCGCGCCGACATCATTCCCTTCGCTTATCAGCAGAACGGTGCTGCCGCATTGAGCATCCTCACTGACGAACACTATTTCGGAGGCTGTGACGACTTCATTCGTCAGGCTCGTTTGTCAGGCGTGACGCTCCCCATTCTTTACAAGAACTTCGTTATCGATGAGGCCCAGCTCTATGCCGCCACCCTTTGTGGAGCCAGTGCTGTCCTCCTCATCGCCGCCTGTCTCTCGAAGCCCGACTGTAAGCGCCTCTTGGACAAAGCTCATGCCCTCGGTCTTGAAGTTCTCCTTGAGATGCACAGTGAGGCTGAACTGGAGTATGCCGAGTTACAACCAGACCTCTGCGGCATTAACAACCGTAACCTCGGTTCGTTTGTCACGGATGTGGAGAATAGTTTCCGTCTGGCAGAACGCCTGCCAAAGGATGCTGTCAAGGTCAGCGAAAGTGGTATCTCGAATCCTGAAACTGTCAAAGCTCTGCGCCAAGCCGGTTTTCGTGGTTTCCTCATCGGTGAGAACTTTATGAGGACTGCCGATCCTGGCCTGGCACTCCGTGAATTTATTTTAGCAACGGACAAAAGGAGTAACACGACAGTCTGAAAAAGTTGACTTCGTCGAGCTAAACCTTCTTGAGTCCTGTAGTCCTTGCAAAAAAAAGAACGACTATGATTATAAAAGTTTGTGGCATGCGCGGGGCCGATAACATCCGCGAGGTCGAGGCATTAGGCATCGACTTGATGGGCTTTATATTTTGGCCAAAATCAAGTCGGTTTGTGGCCAAACGCCCCACCTGCCTGCCAACGAAGTGTAAACGCGTTGGTGTGTTTGTCGATGAGGATATCAAGACAATCAAGCGCATTGCGGATGATTACGCCCTTGACTATATTCAGTTGCATGGCCATGAGTCGCCCGAGTATTGTATTCAGTTAAAAGGAATGCATCTTATCAAGGCTTTTAATATTGCCACAACTGAGGATTTAAAGCAGACAGAGACTTACACAGGTCATGTGGACTACTTCCTCTTTGATACGAAAGGCAAATCCGTCGGTGGTAACGGCGAAAAGTTCGATTGGACAGTCCTCGATAGCTACGCTGGCGACACACCTTTCCTGCTCAGTGGAGGCATCGCACCTGATGATGCAGAACGTCTGAAGGCTTTCCATCATCCCAAGTGCATCGGTATTGACCTCAACTCTCGTTTCGAAAAAGCACCAGGTCTCAAGGACGTTGAAGAACTCAGAAGATTTCTTCAGAATGTAACAATTAAATAATGTAACAATGTAAAAATGAAGAATATGAACAAGATTAATTCCCTTTTTGCAAATAGTAAAGATAAAAAGCTCCTTTCACTCTATTTCTGTGCAGGCTGTCCTACGCTGGAAGGTACTGCCGATGTCATTCTGACGATGCAACGGCGCGGCATCGCCATGATTGAGGTGGGAATACCCTTTAGCGATCCCCTCGCTGACGGTCCCGTCATCCAAAGTGCAGCCACTCTGGCTTTGAAGAACGGTATGTCGCTGAAGCTTCTGTTTGAACAGTTGGAAGCCATCAAAGACAAGGTGGAAATCCCTCTTGTGCTGATGGGCTATCTCAATCCTATCCTCCATTATGGTATCGAGCAGTTCTGTCAGAGCTGTGTGGCGGCTGGCGTCAGTGGTGCTATCATCCCCGACTTGCCTTTCGACGACTATCTTAACATCGTCAAACCCGTTGCCGACAAGTACGACCTGCGCATCATCATGCTCATAACCCCTGAGACCAGCGAGGAACGCATCCGTTTCATTGACGATCATACTGACGGTTTCATCTACATGGTCAGCTCGGCTTCCATCACCGGTACCCAGAAATCGTTCGACGAACAGAAGCAGGATTATTTCCGTCGCATCAACGCTATGAATCTCCGCAATCCTCGTATGATTGGTTTCGGAATAAGCAACGCGCAAACACTCAAAGCCGCCCAAGACAATGCCGCTGGAGCCATCATCGGTTCGAAGTTCGTCACGTTGCTCAATGAAGCGCAAGCCGCTGTCGATGATCATGCCCTTGGCCACAAGACTGCAGCTGATGCAGCCCTTGACCATCTCTTCGAAGCCCTGTCTGAGTAAAACAGGAAACTGGCGATGCTTTTAATGAAGAAATATTTGGTGTTTTCATTTTTATTGTGTACCTTCGCACAGGAAACAGTAAAAGATATAAAATATGAAAACTAAGACCTATTTAGTCAGCCTGCTACTGATGATAAGTATCTGTGCTGTAGCAGACAATGCACCCGAGTGGCGCAATCCTTTGGTAAACCAGCAGAATCTCGAAGCACGTCATACTAACTTCTTCGCTTTCGAAAATGAGCAGGCAGCAAGGGTGGGGCAGAAGTCGGCGTCCCGTCGCTACCTGTCAATGGAGGGCTTATGGCGTTTCCGTTTTGTGAAGAACCATCAGGATGCTCCTGCCAACTTCTGGCGTCTTGACTATGACGATTCACGTTGGGAGGATTTTCCTGTGCCGGGACTCTTTGAACTCAACGGGCACGGAGATCCCATCTACAAGAACATCGGATATGCATGGTGTACCACGTTCGACAGTAACCCTCCGTACATTGGCGAGACGGAGAATTATACGGGGTCCTACCGTCGTAATTTCTTGCTGCCAGACAACTGGTATGGTCAGCAGGTGCTGCTTCATGTCGGCTCTGCCACCAGCAACCTGAAGGTGTGGGTGAACGGCCAGTATGTGGGCTATAGCGAGGACTCCAAGATGGCTGCTGAGTTTGACATCACAAAATATGTGAAGAAGGGCAGAAACCTAATTGCAATGCAGATTATGCGCTGGTGCGATGGCTCGTATCTTGAAGACCAGGACTTCTGGCGTTTCACAGGCATAGCCCGCGAGGTTTATCTGTACGCCCGTCCAAAGACACACATCGAGGATATCGTGGTGACTCAGGACTATCAGGACGGACAGGGACTGCTGAGCATGGATGTGAAGGCACCCAAGGACATGACCGTAGAGGCACGTTTGGAAGATTCGAACGGCCAGACAGTAGGTACTGGACTCAGTCAAACGGTGGCCCAAGCGAAGGCATGGACGGCGGAAACACCGTATCTCTACACGCTCTTCGTGACACTGAAGAAAGGGGCGCAGGTTGTGGATGTTGTGTGCCAGAAGGTAGGCTTTCGCCATGTGGAAATCAAGGGTGGTCAGCTGTTGCTGAACGGTCAGCCTATTCTGATTAAGGGTGTCGACCGTCACGAGCTTGATCCCGACGGAGGTTATATTGTCAGCGTGGAACGCATGCGACAGGACATCCGCATCATGAAGCAGCTCAACGTCAATGCCGTGCGTACCTCGCACTACTACGACGATCCTCGCTGGTACGACCTGTGCGACTCTGCCGGCATCTATGTCGTGGCTGAGGCCAACGTCGAGAGTCACGGCATGGGTTATGGCGAGGGTACGCTGGCCAAGCGCGAGGACTTTGCTCAAATGCATTTGGAACGTAATCAGGCCAATGTGCTCACCCTGCGCAATCATCCCAGCATCATCATCTGGAGCTTGGGCAACGAGTCCGGCTACGGTCCCAATTTTGAGCGTTGCTACGACTGGATCAAAACCGTCGACGACCGCCCCGTGCAGTACGAGCAGGCTGGCCATTGGGGTAAGACCGACATTTTCTGTCCGATGTACATGGGCTATGACGACTGCGTGAAGTATGCCCAGACCGACAATCCCCGTCCGCTCATACAGTGTGAGTACGCCCACGCTATGGGTAACTCCATCGGCGGTTTCAAGGAGTACTGGGAAATTATCCGCAAGTATCCGAAGTATCAAGGTGGCTTTATCTGGGATTTCGTTGACCAGGGACTGCGCGACAAGAGTCCCGTTACGGGTAAGGAAATCTTTACCTATGGTGGTGACTATGGCCGTTATCCGGCTTCAGACTATAACTTCAACTGCAACGGCATCATTGCTCCCGACCGTAGGCTGAATCCCCATGCCTACGAGGTGCAGTATTACTACCAGAATCTATGGATTACCGACAAGGGCTTGAAGGACGGCAAGTTCGAAGTCTATAACGAATATTTCTTCAAGACGCTGAAGAATGTGAAACTGACGGTTGACATCCTGAACGACGGCAGGAAGACAGGCTCCGTAGATATGGTCGTTGACGAGCTGTTGCCACAGCAACGCAAAGTGTTCGATTTCCCTGCTCTTAGGAACTATATTCAGGGCATTTTCGGTTCTAACGAGCTGGCACTGAACTTCCTGTTTGAGACAGGTGAACGTCAGCAGTTCATAGTGAAACCTTACGTCTTTGACAAGTTGGAAACTCAAGTGTTAGACGAACGGAACATACAGAAGGAGGAAACCAAGAGTTATGTGAAGTTATCGACTATGGGTACCACGCTGACCATCGGTAAGCAGTCGGGTATGATTGACTATCTTGATATCGACGGCCAACCCATGCTTGTCGACCGTCAGAGCATCACGCCTGAGTTCTGGCGTGCACCCACCGACAACGACTACGGTGCCTGGCTGCAGCAGCGTTGGGAGATGTGGAAGAATCCGCAGATGAAGGTGACGGATTGTTCTGTGCAAAGCAACAGTGTTGCCGCCAAGATTGATATGCCTATGGCCGTGCTCACGATGACTTATACGCTGCAGGCAGATGGTGCCGTCATTGTGCGTCAGCAGATGGAACCCAAGGCCGATCAGAAGGAGACGTGGATGTTCCGATACGGCATGCAGCTAGAGATGCCTAAGCAGTACAACCATGTGGAATATTACGGCCGTGGCCCGCACGAGAACTACTGCGACCGTAACAGTAGCGAGTTCCTGGGTTATTACGAAGGTAGTGTCAGCGGCGAATACTACCCCTATGTCCGTCCACAGGAAAGTGGCAACCATACTGATGTGCGCTGGTTCACCGTCACCGACGGTAAGCGTGGCCTGAAGTTTGAGAGCACTTCAGCCTTTGAGTGTTCCGCTCTGCCGTATCTCGTCGAAGACCTTGATGCCGGACCGTGGAAGGACCATCGCTGGGGACAGCATAGCGGCGACCTTGTGGAGCGTCCTCTCACACAGGTCCACATCCAGCAGCGTCAGATGGGACTGGGTTGCATCAACTCATGGGGCGCCTGGCCTGAGAAACCTTATCTCCTGCCACTACAGTCGTATGATTTCACGTTCCAAATTAGTCCTGTGAAATGATAAGAAGACAATGGCTGTCTTTGGTTGTCTTTATTTTATCAACCATCGTTGTCAGCGCACAAGTTGTCGTCAATAAGCAGCGTGCGTTCCCTAAGACTGTGGCAGCTGGCAACTACAGCGGCGTTACGTGGATTGGAGGCGACCGCTATGCCTTAGTTAACGACAAGTCACCAACGGCAGGTTTCTACCTGATGACCATCAAGACCGACAGCGTGACTGGTAGTCTGCTCGATGCCCGTTGTGACACGTTCGTGACCAATGGACTTCCCAACCGTGACGAAGAAGGTATCTGTTATGTTCCACAGACAAACACTCTATTCGTCAGTGGCGAAGCTGACAAACGGATTGTAGAATATTCCCTCGACGGCAAGCTTACCGGACGGTGTATGAATACCCCAGACATCTTCAAGACGGCACGTAACAATGG
The DNA here is from genome assembly GCA_016286995.1 of Prevotella sp. GTDB lineage: Bacteria > Bacteroidota > Bacteroidia > Bacteroidales > Bacteroidaceae > Prevotella. The sequence continues at coordinate 34,464 of JAEEVA010000003.1, read as the reverse complement.
TGGTTTCGAAGCACTCACATACAATGCCGTAACCCATCGGTTTTGGACGACCTCCGAGAATACCTTAAAGGCTGATGGCGACAAGCCTAATATCGACCGAAAGATTCCAAACCGCGTACGTTTCCAGAGCTTTGGCGATGATCTCCAACCGCTGTCTCAATACTGGTATGTCAGTGACTCTTCGGCTGTCACCAGTCTGAAGGGTAAGAGCACTTTGGGTATCAGCGGACTGGCTGCCCTTGACGACGGACGACTTGTGGTGCTTGAGCGAGAAATTCGCAAGACCACGCGCTACATCGGTTCCTTCGTTCATGTGAAGCTCTATATGGTTAATCTTGCTCTCCATCAGCCAGGCGATACCCTTCAGAAGACGCTTCTCACCGAATTCCGTACGAAGTTCAATCTTACCTCACATCAGTTTGCCAACTACGAAGGCCTTTGTGTCGGTCCCCGACTGGCTGACGGTCGCCAGCTGCTCCTGCTCTGTGCCGACTCCCAGAATCAGTATAAGGGACGCCTAAAGGACTGGTTTCGCACCATCGTGTTTTAATTCTTGCATCTATATAACACACTATACATAGCATCATAATAGAAATGAAGGATTCTGTATTGATATTGAGTGGTGGCGTTGACTCTGTGACGCTGCTGTATGATGAGCAGGAACGTATTGCATTGGCAATCTCGTTCGACTACGGGTCGAAACACAATGCCCGGGAGATTCCGTTTGCCCGACTGCATTGCGAACGACTGGGTATCAGACATATCGTCATTCCCCTGGACTTCATGACGCGTTATTTCCAGAGTTCACTTCTAAAGGGTGGCGATGAGATCCCTGAAGGTCATTATGCCGACGAGAATATGCGTTCCACGGTAGTGCCGTTCCGAAATGGCATCATGTTGAGTATTGCTGTGGGCATAGCCGAAAGTAATGGGTTAAGTTATGTCATGATGGCCAATCACAGCGGCGACCATACCATCTATCCCGATTGTACACCGCAATTTGTCAATGCCTTCGATGCCGCTGCCAGTGCCGGTACGTTTGTTACGGTGCATCTGCGGTCACCCTATACGAACTTGACCAAGGCTGATATAGCACGTAAGGGTAAGTCGCTGGGTATCGACTATAGCGAGACGTGGTCGTGCTACAAGGGTGGGGCACACCACTGTGGTGTCTGCGGAACGTGTGTGGAACGCAAGGAAGCCTTTGCAGAAGCTGGCATCGTCGACAAAACGGCGTATGACGGCAGATAGCGTGCCACACTCACGCCCCTCTGGTGTGAGAAAGCGTCATGAGTGGATTATCCGAAGAGTGCACGAAGTGCTTCTTCAACTTTTCGGACGGGTACGAGTTCTATCTTATATTTCTTACGGTTCAGTCCCGAGAGGTTGTACTTGGGGATGATGATGTGCTGGAAACCGAGCTTCTCGGCTTCGGATATACGTTGTTCGATGCGAGCTATGGGACGCACTTCTCCGCTCAGTCCAACCTCGCCAGCCATACACCAGCCTTCCTCAATGGGCGTGTCGACGTTGCTCGACAGCACAGCAGCAATCACACTCAGGTCCATAGCCATATCGGTCACCCGCAGACCCCCTGCAATGTTCAAGAAGACATCCTTTTGCATCAGTTTAAACCCGACGCGTTTTTCCAATACGGCCAGCAACATGTTCAGTCGACGCTGATCAAATCCCGTTGCTGAACGCTGTGGAGTGCCGTAAGCTGCTGACGACACCAATGCCTGGGTCTCGACAAGGAACGGGCGTACACCTTCAATGGCTGCGCTGATGGCCACTCCCGATAGGCCGTCATGATCTTCTGTCAATAGCAGCTCGGAAGGGTTGGATACCTGTCTTAGTCCCGTTTGCTGCATCTCATAAATGCCTAATTCCGAGGTACTTCCAAAGCGATTCTTCATGCTTCGCAGAATGCGGTACAGATAGTGTTGGTCGCCTTCAAATTGGATAACGGTATCAACGATGTGCTCCAGGATTTTTGGTCCCGCCAATGTGCCTTCTTTAGTGATGTGTCCAATCAAGATGACGGGTATTCCGCTGGTTTTTGCAAATCGGAGCAGGGCAGAAGCACACTCACGAACCTGTGCAATGGAACCGGCACTCGACTCGACATCTTCGGTGGAGATGGTCTGTATGGAGTCGATGATGACTACTTCGGGCTGTACTTCCTTGATTTGCTCGAAGATGGCTTCCAGGGAATTCTCGCAAAGAAGCATGAAATTCTCATCGTCGCGTATAACGTTGACAGCAAGTCGTTCTGCCCGCATCTTCAACTGATGGGCACTTTCTTCACCGCTGACGTACAGCACACGCTTGTCGGTCAGATTCAGCATGGTCTGGAGTGTCAATGTCGACTTGCCGATGCCCGGTTCACCACCCAGCAACACAATGCTGCCAGGCACCAATCCACCGCCAAGTACACGGTTCAACTCTGCATCATGCATATCAATACGTGGGTCGTCATGTGCCGGAATATCCCGCAACCGCATGACTTTGGCTGCATCGCGTCCTCTGGATGAGATGTTGCCACTACTGGCAAAACTGCTGCCCTTGCCGGCATTGGTTGTCGGACTGACCTTTATCTCCTTGTACGTATTCCATTGTCCACATGCCGGACATTTGCCAATCCACTTTGCAGACTCCTGTCCGCAGTTGTCGCAGACATACATGATTTTATCTTTTGCCATATTCTTTTTTGTTGAGTATTGCTGATATTCTTCTATTGAGTATTGCTGATTTGAATCGTAACTTCCTCATTAGCCCTGACTTTGATTCTTTGGTCGCCAACGATAAGCCATCCCTGACCTTCGCTGGCATGGACCTTCATCTGTTCACGGTTCATGCTGACATGAATCATGCCGTTCGGCGTGGGAACGTCGCCCTCTATCCAGTCGAGGTCGCCTAACGAGGGACGAACCTCAAATTCTTCGTAGCCGGGCTTGGTGGGTCGTACGCCGAGGTAATACTTGCCCAACAGGTAGATGGGTGAGGCGCCCCAGGCGTGACAAAGCGACTTGCCGTAGGGACGTCCGTACATAGCCAGATGCTGGGTGCCGGATTCCTCCGGATTGTATTTCTCCCAGAATGTGGTGGCTCCCTCATGAAGCATGCCGCCCCAGTAGTCGCGCATCTCTTGTAGCACCTGTTCGTGGCGACCGTCGATGAGAAGCGTTTCGAGTTCGTAGAAGCGCATATAGGGCGTGGTGATGGCAGGGATATCGGGATTGAGCATCACGCTTTGCATGATTTCACGGCGCTCTTCCTCGTAGGCCAATCCGTAGAGAATGGCAAACATGTTGGGGAACTTCGTGATTTGCGTGTTCATCGTGCCTTCCTCGACGGCGTGATAGTAGGCCCGTTTGTCGTAGCTCCAGAACGTCTGCTTGATCTTGTTGCGCAGCTGCTCGGCCTTGACGCGGTAGTCGCTCTTGTTGATGCCGAGGAGTTTGGCGCAGAGCGCCATTGTCTCCATTGCCTTCATCAGCAGGATTTGCTCGAAGCACAGCGTGCCGCGCTTGTGCATGGGGAAGTCCACCCAGTCGACGAAAATCCAGTCATCAGCCTGCCCTTCGGCCATCCCGGAAGTGTCAGGCGTCGTGGCGGGAGAACCGCCACGCGCAGGACTGAGTCGGCTCTCAACGTAGTCCATCAGCGTTACCATGCGGGGCCACATCTCGCGGACAAAAGCATCGTCACCCGTGTACTCGTAATAGTCGTGAATGGACTTGAACCAGTAGAAGGTGTAGTCCATGATGGTATTGACGTGGGCCGTTACGGGGTCTTTGCCGCGCAGTTGCCTGATGGTGCGCTTGACGCATTCCGTATCGAAGCGCAGGTAGTAGTTCATGAGGTACGACTGTATGGCGTCGCCCGACCACGTCCAGCGGTCACGCTTGATGCCGTCCATGAAGAACTCACGCGTGGTGAGGTCCATCGTGTAGGCGGCAACGTCCCAGATATTGTTTATCAGGTCGTCAGAACAGCGGAATGAGCCGCTATGACTGGCATTATGGGGTGCGTATTCGTAGTCCATCAGCACCTCGTCGTAGTCGGCACCTGCCTCCTTCTCTATGTAGACGTAGCGGAATGCCTTGCTTGCGATGTCTGATGTCTGATGTCTGATGTCTGATGTTAAGACATCAAGGGTTTCACAATGCTCCTTGTCAAGGGCTTCTTCCGCACTCTCGCCGTAATAAATACGAATAGTGCCCTTAAGGCCGACGACCTTCAAGTAGCCGAAGGTTTCGCGGCCGAAGTCGTAGAGGACACCCGACGGTGACCCGTCGGGAGTGGTGGCGGAGGGTGAAACGTCGGGAGTGGTGGCGGAGACGGGACGGAGTTCCTCGCGTTCTAAGCGGAAGGAGGAGGGGGGCGTGTCGATGGCATCGAAGTGCCATGAGGCGGCGGGGACGTAAATGCCGGAACCGTGGGCAACGCCGTTTTCGTCAATCCAGAGCTTGTCTTCGTAGGTGGCGAGCCATGAGCTATCGGTGTGGATGGTGTCGCCAGTAATGAAAAGGGCTGGCGGTGTGGCCTGGTTCCATACCTTGATGTTGAGCTTGTGCTTACCGGCAGGGATGGTAAACTTAGAGGTTAGAGGTAAGATGTGAGAGGTAAGAGGTGAGGAGTGAGAGGTAAGAGGTATGTATTGGAGCTTGCCATCTAGGGCGAAGTTGTACTGGCCTTCGGCGGCGATAGTAATAGTTTCTTCGTGGTCGAGGGTAAAGGCCTTCGAGAATTCTACCGTTACATAGTGTGAGTCCTGTTTCCAGAACGGGGGGAACATCGCTCCGCGCTCCGTGCGGCGGTTGTTGAAGATGTTGCCGAGCCATACCTCGAAGTCACCGGGATACCAGATCCAAGTTGAGAATTGAGAATTGATGATTGAAAATTGAGAATTTTCTGCCGCCATAGAGTTCAGTCCTTTTATTCTTTTTTTTTATTCTTTTATTTTTCTATCCTTCCTGCTTTGCTTTTGATTTCGTTGTTGACTTGTGGCCCGTTGTTCTCCCACACGTTGCCGGGACCGTTGGCATTCTGGAGAAATTTTTCGCTGGGCGTCCAGTTGTCCTTGATGGTGATGTTCGACGAGCCCTCGTCCGTGTAGAGGTAGAACCAGTGGTTCGGGTCGTGGACGTACGACGGCGTAGCGATGTCCTTCACTACATTCTCTGAGATGACGGTGCTAGGCTGGTTGCCCAACGTATAGATGCCGGCACAGTCGTACATGTGTTGGGCGTAGTTATAAATCAGGTTCGCGTGTACCTTGTTGTCTTTCATGCAGACCAGGTCACGGTTCCAGCCCCAGCCTAAGCTGATGCCCGTATAACTGACGTCGTGGATGGTGTTGTGCTCGATGTTGATGCCGCTGACATAGCCTGCTGCGATGGCCACACAGCCCCAGTCTTCGTTGGTTACGTCGTAGAACTCGCAGTTGCTGACGGTCTGTTCTGTGCAAACCTCGCGCATATCTGCTGGCTGGTAGGGTAGGTGCGTCTCGAGTCCTTCTGGTGAAAAAGAACCACAGACATAGCCATTCATGGCGATGTCGGTGAACGTGCTGTTTGTCGTAGCTCCTCCGCAACAACCAACGACATAGTCGAGACCTGAACCGCCCAGATGTTCAAAGCGGCAACTTTCGAAATTGACGTCTTCTGCATAGCGCAGCTCAACGGCAGCAGCGGCACGTCCCAGCCAACCCTGATTGTCGAGCTTGTGGTTGTTTGGGCGGTCAATCTGTGGACGAAGCTTGTAAGCTTCCGTCAGATACATGCCAGCTTGCAGGGGAACATGCCCTTTCTCGCTGGGACGCATCCATGTAGTATGGCTGAATGTCACCCCCTTGATGGTGATATTCCTAACGGGCCGTTCTGCACTTCCGATGAATTCTACCAATGTTTCCAATACCGGCACAATAGCTTCTCGGATGGTTTCATTCTGTCGCGGCATATAATAGAGCTTATGCTCACGGATGTCGTGATACCATTCGCCGGGTTCGTCCAATAGTTCTTTGGCGTTGGTCAGATAGAAGGGCGACGGATGACCCGTATTGGGAGTCATAGGCGACGGCCAAGGGTGTTCGAACTGAATCTTTGCCTCGGGATTGTGGAAACGCACGGCGACCGAATCGCCGTGTACACTAAGGGAGGCGATGCGTAGGTTGCTGGTGCACCACATCTCGTGGAGGACCATTTCTGCATATTGAGAATTGAGAATTGAGAATTGAGAATTGTCAATGGCGGACTTCGGTATCCAAAGGATGTGGTTCTTCTTGTCGTAGGTCAGGATGCGCGGCATCTGTTTGAAGGGGTCGCTACCGTCAGCTATACTGACGGGTACACTTCGGGCACGGATGGCTTTTTCGAAGCCACCTTGATGGGGGGAGGTTTGACGGGGGCTCACCCACAGCTGTCGGAAGTCTATGGGGCGGCCGTTGAAGTCGGGTACGTCAGCGACTAACAGCCCGTCCTGCTGCTGCCAGTTGCTGATGGGCATTCCTCCGCTGATGACGGCGGTGTTGCCCAATGCGGATGCATTGGGAGTAGTGGACGGACCGACAATGGTCAAGCCACTGTCCTCAGGACGCAGACGTAACGGCTCATAAAGGTAATAGGTGCCGGCACTGAGGTGGATGGTGACTTCCGTCGCCTGTCCCAGCCGTCGCATCTCACGGGCTTTGCGAACAGCGTCTGTCAGTGACGAGTCGGGCGTGATATAAATGTCGGCCGCCTGCATGTTCAGACAGCAGAGAAAAATGATAAGGAATGATAGACGTCTCATATATTTTAAGACGGATAGGGGTACTTCTTGTCATCGGACTTGTCATCGGACGGTAATGAAAATAGAAAAACTCTGTCCGAGTATACTTGGTTTTCAGAAATTATTTGTACTTTTGCACCCGCTATGCGATATTTTGTCTGGTTCAGTTACGACGGAACGCGCTATCATGGCTGGCAGATTCAGCCCAATGGCATTACGGTGCAGCAGGAGTTGCAACGCTGTCTGTCGTTGCTGCTGCGCGAGGAGGTCAATGTGGTGGGGGCTGGTCGTACTGATACAGGTGTGCATGCCCGTCAGATGGCAGCTCACTTCGATATCGGGCAGCTTCCCATGAGTGTTGACGATTTGGCGCATAAGCTGAACGGCCTGTTGCCTCAGGATATTGGCGTCAGCAAGGTAGAAGCCGTTAGCGACGATATGCATGCCCGCTTCTCGGCAGTATCGCGCACCTATCATTATTATGTGCATACGCAGAAGAATCCCTTCCTGAGGCAATATTCGCTGGAGTTGCACTACCAGCTGGACTACGAACGCATGAACGATGCCGGGCGCATCTTATTGGAGTATGAGGACTTCGGTGCGTTTTGTAAGGCTGGCAGCGACGTGAAAACCACGCTCTGCAAGGTGACTCACGCCCAGTGGCATCAGACGTCAGAAACAACGTGGTATTTCGAGATTATAGCCAACCGTTTCTTGCGGAACATGGTGCGTGCCGTTGTCGGAACGCTCATTGAGGTGGGTCGTGGCCGTATGTCGCTCGACGAATTCCGTCAGGTGATAGAGGGCAAGAAGCGCACGCAGGCAGGTGAGTCGATGCCCGCCAAAGCGCTGTTTCTGGAAGAAGTTAAATATTAAAAGCGGTAGCAAATTTTTCACTTTTCACTTATCACTTTTCACTTATATATGGCTTGGTTGATATTGGCATTTATGTCCGCTACCCTGTTGGGGTGTTACGATACGATAAAGAAAGTGGCCCTGCATGAGAATGCCGTCATTCCCGTATTGTTTTTTAATACGTTGTTCTCGTCACTGATTTTCCTTCCGTTCATTGTGTTAAGTCAGACGACGGAAACATTGGATGGCTCCATTTTCTATGTGGCATCTGGTGGCTGGGAGGCACATAAGTATGTGGTCCTGAAGGCCGTGCTGGTATTGTCCAGTTGGCTGTTGGGCTATTTCGGTATGAAACACCTGCCGTTGACTATCGTGGGCCCTATCAATGCCACACGTCCTGTGATGGTGCTCGTGGGTGCACTGCTGGTCTTTGGCGAACGGTTGAACGGTTGGCAGTGGGCAGGTGTTGCCCTTGCCTGTGTTTCCTATCTCTTGTTGCGCAAAAGTGGCAAGAAGGAGGGTATCGACTTCCGTCATAACCGGTGGATATGGATGATTGTCGGTGCCGCCGCATTGGGTGCTGTCAGCGGACTCTACGACAAATACTTGATGGCACCTGTCGAGAGCGGTGGCGTTGGTTTGAACCGCATGCTGGTACAATCGTGGTATAACATCTACCAGTGCTTTATGATGCTCGTCATGCTGCTCTGCCTGTGGTGGCCAAAACGCAGCAAGACGACACCCTTCCATTGGCGTTGGGCCATTATCGGTGTCAGCGTGTTCCTGTCGACAGCCGATTTCCTGTATTTCTACTCGCTGTCAAATCCCGATGCGATGATTTCCATCGTATCAATGATTCGCAGGGGTAGTGTTATCGTAAGTTTCCTGTTTGGAGCCCTTTTCTTCCACGAAAAGAACTTGAAAGCCAAGGCACTCGACTTGGTACTGATGCTTTTAGGAATGGTCTTCCTCGCTATCGGCAGTGCGTAGGATAATGCTGGTGGCACCCAGCGTAAACAATGTGCCATCCTCAATGATCCGTCGTTCACGAGGCTGTAGTTCAACGTCGCCCACAAACGTGCCGGTATTGCTGTTGTTGTCGGCCAGCGTATAGCGCAGGTTGCCGCGCTTGTCGCGACTGACGGTCAGCGTGCAGTGGTTCAGGTCGACGCTGGGGTCGACGGTTTCGAATGCCGTATTGATGGGATTGCCCTTCTGGTAGCGGCCAATGACGTTATCGCCCATACGCAGAGGGATGATCTGCTTGTAGTGGAACACGTTTTCGATGACCACAATGGAGCCGCAACGGGTTTCGTTGGCTGACTGTTGTCCGTTGTCGTCGGCCATCTCGGCATTCTCGTCTTTCTGGGTATTCTTCAGTTTCGACACACCGATGCGGATGCTGAACTCCTTACCACAGTCGTTACATTTGAACACCAGCGACTGGCCCGGCGAATACTTGGTTTCGTCGAAAATGATGTAATTATCGCATTTGGGACATCTGACGCGCTTCATGGTACCTCTTACTTCTTATCTCTTACCTCTAACCTCTCAACTCTTACCTTTCATCTGGTACACCCACGCATCGGCAAATTCCTCCTTGCTGGTCATGCGGTTCAGTTGACGGTAGGCTTCTGCTTCCGTCTCGTAGGCACCATAGATGACGCGTACTGTATTGTTGTGAACATACACCTGAGCTTCCTTATAACCCTGTTTGTGAAGCTGTTCTACATAGTAGTCGGCATTGGAACGTTTCACTTGGCTGGCCAGCACGATGCAATAACCGGGAGTATGCTCTGTCGGCTTGGTGGCCTCTTCAGCTTTTGCCGGTTCTTCGGTCTTCGCCATCTCAGTCATCTCAGCATTCTTTGTCGTCTTGAAGGTATCGGTGTTCTCCACTTTCTCTTTGACAACTGCCACAGGCGTTGCCTTGGTCATGTTAGTGTCCTGAGGCATGAGGCGTTGGAATACACGGTGCTGTAGCTGGCTCATGGAACTGGTATTGAGGTCGCTGTTGGCAATAGGTGTAGCCATGATGAAGAAGGCAACGATGGCGGCAGCCACGGCCACGGCGTTACGAACCCACGACATCTTAATCTGTATGGCGCGGTCATCATCGTCGTTGTGGTTGTCGATGAATTCAATGAGCTTTGGTGCCTCTTCATCGATGGTAACGGTTTTGGCCGACTCCTTCAATGACTCCTTCAGCGTTTCTTTCATCGTCAGGAACTCACAGCCTCCCAGTCCATAGAATTCCGGTGATAGAATGCCTGCTTCGCAAGGACTGAACTGAATGTTCCCGTTACTATTGATGGACAGCATGCCAATGTCGGCCAGTTCGTAACTGCCTTTGCTGTCAAGTTCCTGGCGCAATTCGTTGGTCTCGTCCTCAATTCGCCGAAGGGCTTCCGGATAGCTGATGTTGTAGGCATTGACATACGACTGGGCTAATAACGAATCATTGATTCGCAGCTGCGGATTAAACCCTAAGGTTCGCATCGGGGGAAGCCAGATATGGTCATCCTGGTCATAGCGTGCAGAGACATGGTGTGCTACGAAACCGCCAAAATCCGGAACAATGACACAGTCATTGTCCAAAAGCAGAATCTCGATATGTCGTCCAAGTTGAATCACGTTGCAAAATTACGATTTTTTTTGGAAACTGGCAAATAAATCGATTTTTTTTCCTATCTTTGCAGGCAGAAATAAGAATTTTTAAGAACGATGGAATTCAAGGAAACCGTTATTCAAGGTGTGTATATTATTGAGCCTCGGGTCTTTAACGATTCGCGAGGATATTTTTTCGAGGCTTGGAAGAAACAGGAATTCGAGGACAAGATCGGTCCGGTCTGCTTCATTCAAGATAACGAATCGAAGTCCTCATACGGTGTCCTGCGAGGTTTACACTACCAGAAAGGAGAATTTTCTCAAGCTAAATTGGTACGCGTCATCAAGGGTAGAGTGTTGGACGTTGCTGTTGACCTGCGCCGTCAAAGTCCGACCTTCGGCCAGCACGTGATGGTGGAACTGAGTGACGAGAATAAGCGTCAGTTCTTTATTCCACGTAGTTTTGCTCATGGGTTCCTGGTGTTGAGCGACGAGGCCATCTTCACCTATAAGGTCGACAACGTCTATGCCCCTCAGGCAGAAGCTGGCATCCGTTGGAACGACCCCGCACTTGGTATTGAATGGCCCATTGATTCTAACGAGGTGCTGACGAGCGAGAAGGATCTGAAGCAGCCCTTGTTGCGCGATGCTGAAGTGTTTTGACTTATGGTCTATATATGAATAAGGTATTATATTATATAATATGTCTTTTGTTGCTGCCACTTCTTTTGGTTGCCTGTAGCCAAAAGCAGAAACCTGTCGATGAGCAGGAGGAAAGCCAGGAAGCTAAGCGGTTGCTGCAGGGCGTTTGGATAGACGAGGAAACTGAGACCGCTGTCTTCCAGATGAAGGGCGACAGTGTGTTTTATGCTGACTCCACCTCCATGCCGGCACGTTTCCGTGTTGTGGGCGACACGCTCTACATCGGTTCTGAAGGCCGTTACTACATTGAAAAGCAGACTGAGCATGTGTTGTGGTTCAAGAGCCAGACGGGTGAAACGGTCAAGTGTATCAAGAACGAGGATGAGGAACTCGGGCAGACCTTTGACAAGAGCAAACCTCAGATACTGACCCTGACGGAAGTGCTGAAGCGCGACACGGTGGTGTTCTATGAAGGCGAACGCTACCACTTATACGTGGCTGTTAATCCCACGAAGTATAAGGTGTCCATTCAGACGGTGAATGAGGATGGGCTTGACGTGACGAACGTCTACTATGACAATATCATTCATTTGAGTATTTTCCGTGGTTCCACTCAGCTTTTCTCCCGCAATTTCCACAAGAAGGACTACGTGCAGCGTGTGCCGCAACGTTTCTTGGAACAGTCTGTACTCAACAACATGGAATATAATAAGATTGATGCCCGAGGCTTCCATTTCAATGTGTCATTATGCGTGCCTGATGAGGCCTCGTGCTATTTGGTTGATCAAGTGGTGTCGTTCCAAGGCAAGCTGTCGTCACAACTGATAGAGTATTAATATTGAGGAGAGCAGGCCGTTGAAAGTTACACTTCTACAGACGAATATCCGTTGGATGTTGCCGGAGGAGAACATCCGTGAAGCTCAACGGTTGATAGCTGAGTCGGATGAGAGTGACCTTTATGTGCTGCCTGAGATGTGGAGTACAGGGTTCGTAACTGAACCACAGGGTATTGCCTGCGGTGAGTCTGGTAATGCCGCTTTTGAATGGATGCGTACTATGGCAACTTCCCGTCATTGTGCCATCAGCGGCAGCCTGGCCATCCTTCTCGACGACGGAAGCTATCGCAATCGCCACTATTTTGTAGACGGTAGAAACGGCCAGATAGCCTACTATGACAAGCATCACCTCTTTTCTTATGGTCATGAAGACCGCTATTACACCCCGGGTCAGCAGCAAGTCATAGTGAACTATGCAGGCTTCCGTATCCAGCTGCTTACTTGCTACGACCTGCGTTTCCCTGTATGGAGCCGTTATGCTACAGGACATGAATATGACGCGATTCTTTGTGTTGCCAACTGGCCGGAAAACCGTCAGTCTGCCTGGCAACTGCTTACAAGGGCACGTGCTATTGAAAACCAGTGCTATTTCATCGGATGTAATCGTGTTGGCTCTGATCCTTATTCACACTATGTCGGCTGTTCGTGTGTCATTGACGCCTATGGTAAAACTCTGGGACAGTGTCATAGGCATCAGGAGGAGAGCCTCACCGTTGATATCGACCTGAAAGAACTACAACGTCGTCGCAGTAAATTCCGTGTTCTGGAAGACCGCGACGACGCTGATGGACTCTTTTCTCTTAATAGCTTTTGACGCTTATTGCCTGTCCTACAATTTCACCTTCCAGATTCTGCCGCTGCGTGCCGCAATTTCCATGCGAACACCGCTGTTCTTACGCAAGGCCATAGCTAAGCGCTCGCGTGTCAGCAAGTCTGTGGCAATCACCATTTTCTCCTTGATACCCAGAAATTCGAAGGCGTGGGCAGGGACGTGTATGTCGATCACGACGTCACGGTCCTCAAAGTTCACCGCCACCAGCAGCAACTCGCCGTCGGCATAGCGCAGGAAAGCATATTGGCGCTCCAGTTGCTGGTTCACATACATGAGGTCGTACGAACTGCCTTCGCTGGCGGCTTTTTCCTTGCGGCTGATGAGTAGCGTTTTCTTGTAGATGTCGTACAGCTGCTGCTCGTCGTCAGTCAGCTTGTTCTGGGCGGCACGGCACAGCGTGTCCACAGACCAGTAGTCGAAGATGGTCGTGCGACCGTCGTTGCCTGAGAAACCCTCGCGGTCCATGCCCCGTTCACCGTATTCCTGTCCGGCATACAGCATGAACGGATTCTGCGACATCAGCACCGAGGCGATCATGGCCGGCACACCCTTCTTGCCGTTGGCAGCAAAGAAGTCGCTGCCGATGCGTTGTTCGTCGTGATTTTCCAGGAAATATAACATGTGCTGGCGGATGTCATCCGTGTATTGCCAGGCTCTGGTGATGGCTGACGTTGGTGCATGGTGGTTGATGCAGGCACGCATCGTGTCGTACATGCCCACCTTGTCATACAGCCAGTCGAAGCCAGATGAGAGGTAGTGGCGGTATTCGCTGGGGTTGTATACCTCGCCAATGAACAGCAGTTTCGGATACTTCTTTTTTACTACCTGTGTGGCGTATGCCCAGAATTCGGCAGGCACCATCTCAGCCATGTCGCAACGGACACCGTCGATACCCTTCTTGGCCCAGAATAGCAGGATGTCGGTCATCTTCTTCCACGTGTCGGGTAGGGGGTCGAAGTAGCCCACACCGCCGGCATAGTAGTCGACGCCGTAGTTCAGCTTCACCGTTTCGTACCAGTCATTCTTGCCTGGGGCATTGTCGAAGTGGTCGTTGCCCGTTGCCTTGGCAGGCTCTTCCAAATAGGGCTCCGCTTCACCGGCATACAGGTCGAAGTAGGGTGACAGTCGCTGTCCAGGACAGTAGTAGAAGTTGTTCTGCGGGTTGAAGCCCATCTGTGTGTCGTCCTCCTCGCCCAGGTCTTTCACCTTGCGGGGCTTGCAGATCGATTGGTACTGGCGTGCCACATGGTTGGGTACGAAGTCGATGATGACTTTCAGTCCAGCCTCGTGGGTGCGCTTCACCAGTTCCTCGAACTCCTGCATGCGCTGCTTCACGTCGACGGCCAGATCGGGGTCGATGTCGTAGTAGTCGGCAATGGCATAGGGAGAACCGGCTTTGCCTTTCACCACTGCAGGATGCTGGCGGGGTATGCCGTAGGCCGTATAGTCGGTCTGCGTGGCGTGGCGGATGATGCCTGTATACCACACATGGCTCACGCCCAAGGCAGCGATGTCTTTCAGTACCCGTGGTGTGAAGTCGTTCATCTTACCACAGCCGTTTTCAGCCATCGTACCATTCTCTATGCGAGTCACGTTACGATTGCCGAACAGCCTGGTAAATACTTGATAGATAACAACTTTATTCGATTCCATGAGCCGCTACTTCACTGTTGATCTTGGCTATCATGCCACGCAGTGCCTTGCCGGGACCGCACTCCGTGAAGTCGTCAGCACCGTCGGCAATCATGTTCTGCACACACTGGGTCCAGCGAACAGAACTTGTCAGCTGGGCAATCAGGTTCTGTTTGATTTCAGCAGCATCGGTATGCGGCTTGCCGTCCACGTTCTGGTAGACGGGACAAATGGGCTCTTTGAACTCCGTCTTCTCAATAGCAGCCTGCAACTCATCCTTGGCGGGTTGCATCAGCGGAGAGTGGAAGGCACCGCCAACCTTCAGGGGCAGGGCACGCTTGGCACCGGCAGCCTTCAGCTGTTCGCAGGCCTCGTTGATGGCCTCGATGTCACCGCTGATGACCAGCTGACCAGGATTGTTATAGTTGGCACATACCGCCACGTGACCCTCACGATTGATGGCTGCGCACACTTCCTCTACCTTCTCGTCGGGCAGGCCGATGATGGCTGCCATGGTCGATGGCTGAGCCTCACAAGCCTTCTGCATGGCCATGGCACGGGCATAAACCAGTTTCAGACCATCCTCGAACGACAGGGCGCCGGCAGCTACTAATGCCGAAAACTCACCCAGCGAGTGACCAGCCGTCATCTTGGGGGCGAAGGCGTCGCCCATACAGATAGCGCTAATAACGCTGTGCAGAAATACTGCGGGCTGAGTCACCTTCGTCTGCTTCAGGTCCTCGTCAGTACCCTCGAACATGATGTCTGTAATGCGATATCCAAGAATTTCGTTAGCTTTCTCAAACAACTGCTTGGCAGTATCATTCGTGTCGTACAGGTCCTTGCCCATACCTACAAACTGTGCTCCCTGACCGGGAAAAACAAATGCTTTCATTCTGTTTTTTTTATTATTATTGTTTACGTACTTATTTCTTTTGGCCTGCAAAGGTACGAATAAGTGAGCAGAATACCAAATAAAAACAAAAAAAACACCGATTAATTTGGTCATTTCAAATAATAATCGTACCTTTGCAGCCGCTAAAGCGCAAAAAGAAAGAATCGGAAGGTTCATTCCTTCGTAATGACCTTCCTCATGTTCAGCCAATCGTGCTAGCACGTTGGCGTTCACTTAACCGGAAGGTTGGCAGAGTGATCGATCGCGCTGGACTCGAAATCCGGTATACCCCTTTCGGGTATCGGGGGTTTGAATCCCTCACCTTCCGCCAAGGAGTTCTACGAATAACATCGTGGAACTCTTTTTTTGCGCCTGCTACGTCCTCCCAAGCATAATAAAAGAGGATGTGATGGCATCCTCTTTTTCAATTGGTTAAATATGTTTCTTTAAAACTTTGCCATTTTTATGGCAACAACGGCGCATTCGTCACCTTTGTTACCCAGACGTCCTCCTGCACGATCCTTGGCCTGCTGGAGATCGTTTGTAGTGAGCAGACCGTAGATGACAGGGATGCTTGAAGTGGCATTCAGACGAGCGATGCCTGCAGTGACTCCCTGACAGATATAGTCGAAGTGGGGAGTCTCGCCACGGATGACACTGCCCAAGATAATGACGGCGTCGTAGCCGTCGTTGAGGGTCATCTGATGGGCACCATAAATAAGTTCGAAACTGCCAGGAACGGTCTTGACGTGGATGTTCTCAGGCAGGGCGCCATGGCGCTCAAGGGTAGAAACGCAGCCGTCGAGCAGAGCTCCTGTAATTTCAGGATTCCACTCGGCGACAACAATACCGAATATCATGTTTGAGGCGTCTGGAACGGCCTCAAGATTATATTCTGAAAGATTCTTTGTAGCCATTATTTGCAGCGCTCAATGTAGGCATCAATGGTCTGGTACTGCATAGACTGGAAATACTTATTCTTGATTTCCTGATACAGCTTGAGTGCCTCGTCCTTCTTACCCTGACTCTCGAGAATTTCGCCAGCCTGAATAAGGAACGTGGGTGACAGAGAGTTGTTGTCGGCCATCTGTGCGGCCTTCTTCAGGTGCTCCACAGCCTTGTCGAGCTGGTTGAGGTTAGCATAGGCATTACCAAGTGCAGCCTCGGCAGCTGGGGTAATCATGGCGTCGTCACAACCGCTGAACGACTCAATGGCATTAATAGCCTCCTGCCACTTGCCAAGGTTGGCATGGCATAGGCCGATGTAGAGCTGTGCCAAGTTGCCGGCGTCGGTGGAACCGTACTCGTTGACAATCTTCTGGAAGGCAGGGAGCGCCTTGTCATACTGATCCTGAACAAACAGTTCCTGAGCCTTAGCCAGTTCGGTACTGGCTTTCTCCTGACGGGGCTGGAAATAGTAGTTGTTCAGAAGGATTGCACATACTACGATAGCGATGATTGCCACGACTACGCTAATGATGGCCTTCTTGTTCTTCTCGAAGAAGGCTTCGGTCTTGTTAATCTGCTGCTCTTGAGCGGCAGCCTGCTGTTGAAATTTGTTTGCCATTGTTTTATTATTTTCTTTTTATTATTGTCTATTATACGCAAATCGGCTGCAAAGGTACAAAAAAAAGTGAAAAGTGAAAAGTGAATAGTGAAAAATTTGCTGCCGCACACATATCTTTTCACTTTTTTTCGTACTTTTGCAGTCGGAATGATACTGAAAAGGCTCTCAATCATCAATTATAAGAACATTCGGGAGGCTCAACTGGAGCTGTCGCCGAAGATGAACTGCTTCATCGGTCAGAACGGGGCGGGCAAGACGAATGTGCTGGATGCTGTTTACTACCTGTCGTTCTGCCGCTCGTCATCGAACCCCATCGACTCGCAGGTCATCAGGCACGACGAGCCGTTTTGCATGATTGAGGGGGAATATGAGGATGAAGGAGAGGAAAGACTAACCATATCGGTAGGCATGAAGCGCGGCGTGAAGAAACGCTTCAAACGTAATAAGAAGGAATACAAGCGGTTGTCTGAGCATATCGGGCTGATTCCCCTGGTGGTGGTGGCGCCGTCGGACACGTTGCTTATCGAAGGTGGTAGCGAGGAGCGCCGTAGGTTGATGGATATTGTGATAGCGCAGTACGACCGTCCGTACATGGAGCTGTTGAACGGCTATAACAATGCATTGCTGCAACGGAACGTGCTTCTGAAAATGGAAGACAGCACGCCTGACCCCATGCTGCTGGATTTGTGGGAGGAACGGATGGCCGAGGCCGGCGAGGCGCTGTATGCTAAGCGGACGGCCTTCGTTAATGAACTGATACCAGTATTCCAACAGTATTATGAACGCATTTCAGGCGGTCAGGAAAAAGTTGGATTAGAGTATGTGTCTCATTGTCAGCGCGGTCCGTTGCTCGACGTTATTCGCCGTGACCGTCAGAAAGACCTTGCCGTGGGTTATTCGTTACATGGAGTCCATCGCGACGACCTGCTGTTTACCATCGACGGACATGCCATGAAACGTGAGGGCTCGCAGGGACAGAACAAAACGTATGTGGCCAGCCTGAAACTGGCGCAGTTTGAGTTCCTGAAGCGTACAGCATCGCAGACGACGCCCTTGCTGTTGCTGGACGACATCTTCGACAAACTGGACGCACGCCGCGTGGAACAGATTGTGAAACTGGTGTCGGGCGATGGTTTTGGCCAGATATTCATTACCGATACAAACCGTGACCACTTGGATCAGATATTGCGAGAGTCGGCTTTAGATTATAAGATATTCCATGTTGACAACGGAGAGATAAATGTTTAAGCGAAACGTACAATCGGTCAAGGACGTTATCCTGCAGGTATTGCGTGAACAGGGACTGGAAACGCCGCTCAACCAAAAACGGCTGGTGGAGGCGTGGCCGGAGGTAGCTGGTCCCATTGTGGCCGGTTACACACTCAATACATATATCTATAACCAGACGCTATATGTCCGGCTTTCGAGTCCGGCTTTGCGTGCTGATTTGAGCATGCGGCGCCAGGAACTGACTGAGAAACTGAACGCCGCAGTAGGTGAACAGGTGATTACCGACGTGCGGTTTGGCTAACGTTGTTGTCCTTGGCCGGTGCACTGGGAAAGGCATTGTTCTGGCGGAACACCTTTAGTGTTTCTGTGATGGCAGGGTCATCGCTGTTCAAGTATTTCATCCACGCTTCCTCGCTCATCATATTGTAGATGATGCGGCTGTTGATGTAGCGCTCCAGCATTTTGTGAGAACGCTGTATCATGAGGTTGCGACGCTTCAAACCAAGCTTGTCGGCATAGCTGGCAAATTGTTCCACAGTATTCTGACGAACCAGATAATTGGATAATTCTTCGAAGTCGTCGAACTTGCTGAGTTTCTGTCGGTTGTTATCCGTATACTCAAAAGCGTATTGAATGATGAGTCCACTCATGGCAGCCTGCTTGTAATAGCTGGTAACATCGGTGGTGTCCTCGGCAATGAAAATGTCGGGCGTAATGCCGCCACCGCCATAGACAGGACGTCCAAGACCAGTCTTGTAAGCAGGACCGTCATGCTTGATGCTGTCCTGCGAAAAGAACTCGCCGTGTTCGTAACGTGTCAGCAAGTCGTCTTCATAGTTCTTGTTCTCGCCACTGGTATAGGGCTTCTGGATGCAACGACCTGATGGTGAATAGTAGCGGGCAATGGTCAGTCGTATCATTGACTGGTCGTTGAAGGCCATAGGCTCCTGAACCAGTCCCTTTCCGAATGAACGGCGTCCGATGATGGTGCCTCGGTCGTTATCCTGAATAGCACCTGCCAGGATTTCAGAGGCTGATGCCGATCCTTCGTCAATCAGGATGACGAGTGGTATCTGCTGGTATGAGCCACGTCCGTCGCTACGGTACTCCTGACGGGGTGACTTACGTCCCTGAGTGTAGACGATGAGGCGGTTTTTGGGTAGGAACTCGTTGGCAATCTGGACTGCCGACTGCAAGTAACCGCCGGTATTGCCACGAAGGTCGATGGTGAGGTTGTGGAATCCCTGCTGTGACAGCTTGGCAAGGGCTATGAGCAGTTCGGGATAGGTGTTCTCGCCGAAATTCTTCAGGCGGATATAGCCCGTATCACGGTCAAGCATATATACGGCGGTGACACTCTTGGTGGGTATTTCGCCACGTGTGACGATAAACTCTCGCAATTTCTTCTCTCCAAAGCGCATGACACCCAGTTTTACCTTCGTGTCCTTTGGACCTTTCAGACGATGCATGGCTTCCTCGTTGGTCAGCGTCTTTCCCGTGAACGGCTTGTCGTCAACGGTGATAATCTTGTCACCTGCAATCAGTCCGGCACGCTCGGCAGGGCCGTTGCTGATGACCTGTTGTACGTGTAGCGTGTCATGGCGGATGGTAAACTCGATACCTACGCCTGAGAATGATCCCCTCAGATCGTCGTTGGCCATCTGCACGTCCTTTGCAGGAATATAGACGGAGTGAGGATCAAGCTCTGCCAGTATTTGCGGCATGGCCTTTTCCACCAGATTATCGATATTGACGGTGTCCACATACTTGTCATCAATGATGTGCAACAGGTTGTTGAGCTTGTTGCTGCTTGAATTGATGATACTCAGACGATTGCCCGAGAAGTGGTTGGCATAGAAGGTGCCAATGAGTATTCCTATCACTGTGCATAGTGCCATCCAGAGGGGCATGAAACGGTTATTCTTTTTCTGCATTATTGTCGTTATTTCGTTATGTCGTCATTACGTTATGTCGTCAATCCCCAAGATATACTACTTCGATGCCTGCTCGTTCTAACAGTTCGATGCCGTCGGTCAGTCGGTATTTCTCGCCATAGACGACGCGTTTGATACCCGACTGGATAATGAGCTTGGCACACTCGATGCAGGGTGAGGCCGTGATGTAGATGGTTGCACCTTCGGAATTGTTGTTCGAGCGGGCCAGCTTGGTGATGGCATTGGCTTCGGCATGCAGCACATAAGGCTTTGTCACGCCGTTGTCATCCTCGCAGATATTCTCGAAACCACTTGGCGTGCCGTTATAGCCGTCGCTGATAATCATGCCGTCCTTCACCACGAGGGCACCAACCTGGCGGCGCTGGCAGTAGCTGTTCTGGGCCCAGATACGGGCCATCTCCAGATACCTCTGGTCAAACTTCAGTTGCTTTTTCTTATCCATTTTTTTTCTTAAAATCTTTCCTCTTACTTCTTACTTCTTTTAATGCCATTACGCTTCAGCAGGGCATCGATGGTAGGCTCACCGCCCTTGAAGTTCTTGTATAGTGTCATGGGGTGTTCTGTGCCGCCTTTGCTCAGAATCTGGTCACGGAAGCGCTGGGCAGTCCCTTGGTTGAAGATACCTTCTTTCTTGAAGACGCTGAAAGCATCGGCATCCAGCACTTCGGCCCACTTGTAGCTGTAGTAGCCGGCTGCATAGCCGCCTGCCATGATGTGGGAGAACTGCACCGTCATGCACGTATCAGGCAGCTGGTCACCCAAGATGGCTTTCTTCCAGGCCTTTTTCTCAAAGGGGATGATGTCATCCGTGAATGCTTCCTTTTTCGTATAGTAAGCCATGTCAAGCAGTCCGAAACTGACCTGTCGCAGACAGGCTGTGGCTGCCATGAAGTTGCGACTCTTGACGATACGGCTGATAAGTTCGTCAGGTATGGGCTCGCCGGTTTGGTAATGGAAGGCGAAGGTGCGCAGGAATTCCTTCTCAATGGCGAAGTTCTCCATGAACTGCGACGGCAACTCTACGAAGTCCCACCAGACGTTGGTGCCTGAGAGGCTCTCGAAACGTGTGTTGGCAAACATGCCATGCAGCGAGTGGCCGAACTCATGCAAGAAGGTTTCCACCTCGCTGAGTGTCAGCAGGGCGGGCTTGTCTTCCGTCGGTTTTGTCAGGTTCATGACTACTGACACGTGTGGACGGACATTTTCACCCTTCTTGTCAATGTATTGTCCCTGATATTCCGTCATCCATGCACCGCCCTGCTTACCCTTGCGGGGATGGAAGTCGGCATAGAACACAGCCAGGTAGCTGCCGTCCTTGTCGAAAACCTCGTAGGCCTTGACGTCAGGATGGTAGACTGGGATGTCGTTGTTTTCCTTGAAAGTGATACCGTACAGGCGGTTAGCCAACCCGAAAACGCCCTTGATAACCTGCGACAGCTCGAAGTAGGGTCGTAACATCTCGGCATCCAGATTGTACTTCTTCATCTGCAACTTATGGGTATAGAAGCCAACATCCCACGGCATTAGTTTCTCCTGCTTATCAAACAGCTTGCGCAGTTCCTCCCGTTCCTTGATAGCCGTGGGCTTATAGGCATCAATCAGGTCATCCAGCAGTTTATAGACGTTACGGGTGTTGGTGGCCATGCGACGCTTCAGCACGTAGTCAGCGTAGGTCTTATAGCCTAAGAGTTGGGCAATCTCGCGGCGCAAATTGATGAGCCGCTTGCAGATGTCGATATTGTTCTCCGCGTTGTCGTGTGTACAGATGGTATTACGTGCCATATACAACTGCTTGCGCAGTTCGCGCTGGGTCGAGTAGGTCATGAATGGCGAATACGAAGGCATATCAAGTGTGAACACCCAGCCCTGCTTGCCTTGTTCCTTAGCGGTCAGGGCGGCAGCCTCGCGGGCTGTCTCAGGCAGTCCATCCATTTGTGCCTCGTCGGTGATGTCGAGTGTGAAGGCTTTTTGTTCCTTTAGCAGGTTTTGTGAGAACTGCAGACTGAGCATTGATGCCTCTTCGGTCAGTTCCCTCAGCTTTTGTTTGCCAGCCTCGTCGAGCAGGGCACCGCTACGTACGAACCCATCGTAGCAGTTGTCGAGCAGCATTTTTTCTTCTGCCGTTAGCTTGCGGTGGTGCAGGTGAACTTTACGGATGCGCTCAAAGAGTCGCGGATTCAGTCGCACGTCGTTGGCATGCTGTGTCAATATGGGTTGTATCTTCTGTGCCAGCGCGTCCATCTCATCGTTCGTCTCGGCACTCAGCAGATTGAAGAATACCGTAGACACACGACTCAGCAGGTCGTAGTAGCCCTCGTCCTCCTCGGTATTGATGATGGTATTGTCGAACGTTGGCTTCTCAGGATTATTGATGGTTTTCTCTATCTGTTCATTGTCGCGGCGAATGCCCTCCATGAAGGCGTAAGCGAAGTCTTCAAGCCGCAAACAGTCAAACGGCACCGTGTCGTCCGGCTTACCGTTCAAAAAAAAAAAGGGGTTATGATGTTCACTCATACTAACGTCAGTTCACTTTTAACATGCAAAAGTAGTAATTCTACTTTAATTATCGTGACTTTGACGTTACTTTATAATATTATTTAACGTAGATAGATGTTGTATCGCAGTTCGTCGGCTATGGTACTTTGTGGTCCGTGACCAGACAGAATGGTGGTGTCTTCCGGCAGGCGGGCCACTACGTTGTGCAGGCTCTGATCCATCTGCAACCAGCTGCCTTCAGGGAAATCTGTACGGCCTATGCTCATGCGAAACAGTGTGTCGCCAGTGAAAGCGACGTGTTCTTCCTGACAGTAGAATAGGCATGAGCCGTGTGTGTGGCCTGGGGTCTTCAATACCTTTAGTGTGTGTGTGCCGAAGGTGATGCTGTCGCCATCCTTCAGCAGGCGTCCTACGGCAGGCTGTGCTTCGTCAATCTCCATACCGAAGAGACTTGATGCCTGTTCTGGCAGGTGTTCTACCAGTTGTTGGTCTTCTGCACAGATTTCCACGTTCAGCCCATATTCCTTGAAAATATAGGCATTGCCGAAGTTGTGGTCCAGGTGACCGTGTGTGGCCAGCAGATGGACGGGTTTCAGCTGTTGCTGGCTGATATAGTTCTTGATGGCTTCTTTTTCTTCGTCGTAGTAGGCGCCACAGTCAATGATGACACATTCAGCGGTGTCGTCGCTGACTATGTAGCAGTTCTCTTGTAGTGGGTTGCACATCAGGCATTTTATCATCATAGCGGCAAATAGATAACGTGTTTCTCTTTAAACCACTCCTCGCTGAACCATTGGCTCAGGTCGGCAGTTTCGACAATGTGGCGATAGGGTTGCAGTTCGGCTTCGAGGTTGCCTCCTTTTAGGCAAAGGATGCCGTTGGGCAGGGCATTCTTCGACTCCTTGCGAATATTCTTGCGTACAATTTTGACGAGGTCGGGTAGGGGCATGACGGCACGGCTTACCACAAAGTCGTACTTGCCCTTTTCCTCTTCACCACGGCGGTGGCAAGGTTCGCAGTTCTTCAGGCCGATGGCGTTAGCAACCTCCTGGGCTACATGGATTTTCTTTCCCGTGCCGTCGATGAGACGGAAGTGGCATTCTGGGAAGAGAATGGCCAGGGGAATGCCTGGAAATCCGCCACCTGTGCCGAAGTCCAGTATGTCGGTATCTGGTCGGAAGTTCGCCATCTTGGCAATTGCCAGAGAGTGCAGTACGTGGTGTTCGTACAGGTTGTCGATGTCCTTGCGCGATATGACGTTGATCTTCGCGTTCCAATCATGATACAAAGCATCGAGGGCAGCAAACTGTTGTTGCTGCCTCGTGCTAAGGTTTGGGAAATATTTCAGGATAATGTCCATTGTCTTGAGCTTATCCATTCATGGATAGCAGAAACTCCTCGTTGGAGTGTGTCTGTACTAGGCGGTCTCGAACGGTATTCATGGCCTCGATGGGGTTCATCTCGGCAATGAACTTGCGGATGATCCACATGCGGTTCAGCGTGGTCTGATCCTGCAGCAGATCGTCGCGGCGGGTGCTTGACAGCACGAGGTTGACAGCCGGATAGACACGCTTGTTGGCCAGCATACGGTCAAGCTGCAGTTCAGAGTTACCCGTACCCTTGAATTCCTCGAAGATGACCTCGTCCATCTTTGAACCGGTATCGGTTAGAGCTGTAGCGATGATGGTCAGCGAGCCGCCGTTCTCGATGTTACGGGCTGCACCGAAGAAGCGCTTGGGCTTCTGCAGAGCATTAGCGTCAACACCACCCGTGAGTACCTTTCCACTGGCAGGAGCTACGGTGTTGTAGGCACGGGCTAGACGTGTGATGGAGTCGAGGAAGATAACGACGTCGTGTCCGCATTCCACCATGCGCTTAGCCTTCTCGAGTACGATGCCGGCAATCTTCACATGACGGTCGGCAGGCTCGTCGAAGGTCGACGCGATGACCTCGGCATTGACGGTACGGGCCATATCAGTCACCTCCTCAGGACGCTCGTCGATGAGCAGCATCATGATGTATGCCTCGGGATGGTTGGCGGCGATGGCGTTGGCAATGTCCTTCATGAGGATGGTCTTACCAGTCTTGGGCTGAGCGACGATAAGTGCACGCTGACCTTTACCAATGGGTGAGAAGAGGTCGACGATACGCACCGAGGGATTTGTGGTGGCTGGGTCGCCACACAAGGTAAACTTCTCGTCTGGGAAGAGTGGGGTAAGGTGCTCGAAGGCCACGCGGTCGCGTACTTCCTGCGGATTACGTCCGTTGATGCTGATGACATTCGACAATGCGAAGTATTTTTCATTGTCCATTGGCGGACGCACGGTGCATTCCACGACGTCGCCAGTCTTCAGCGAGTAGCGCTTGATCTGTTGCGGATTGATATAGATGTCATCGGGTGACGACAGGTAGTTGTAGTCACTGGAGCGCAGGAAACCGTAGCCGTCCTGAAGTATCTCGAGTACACCGTTGGCCGTGATAAGGTCCTCGAAATTAAAGCTGTTGCGAGGAACAATGGGTGCCTGACGCTGAGGCATGCTGACGGGTTTATCCTGAGCCATGACGTTCAGCGGACGGTCAAAGATGTCGACGCTGGGGATGGCGGCCTGGTCCTCGATGGGCAGGTCGACGGTGGTGATGAAGTCCGTGCCGTCGCCAGGATCTCCCTCCCAGACGCCTACTGGTACTTCTTGGGCGGACTGGGCCATGTGTTCCTGTAGCTGACCAATCATCTCAGGTGCAATATCCTCGCCTTCGTTCTCAATGGCAGCCTCGGGAATGACGTCTGTTTCAGGCTCCTGAACCTCTTCAGCTGCTTGTTGCTCAAACATATCGGCGGGCTCGGCCACTACCTCGGCTTCCTTCTTTTTCCTGCCACGCTTCTTCGGAGCTTCAACCTGTTCGGCTCCTGCTTCGTCTGTATCAGACTCACTCTTGGCCTTGGTCTTCCTTGAACGACTGGTGCTCGCCGTCGTTTTCTTGGCTGGAGCTTCCTCAACCTCAACGGCGGCTTGCTCCTGAGCCTCTGCAGCAGCCTGCTCAGCTATGACAGCCTCTAACGATGGCTTCTTGCTACGCTTCTTCGTAACCTTTTCGTCCAAGCTTTCGCCTTCGTTGCCAGTCACCGTATACACCTTGCTGTTGTCCTTGGTAATGCGGGTACGCTTGCGCTTGGTGGTGGTCACACCTGCAGCCGAATTCTCGGCAGCCTTGTCCAAGATGGCATAGATGACGGTTTCGAGTTCGTCATTCTGATTTACCTTGATACCCAGGTCATTAGCAATCTCCATGAGCTGGGGAATGGGAAGCTTTTCAAGTTCTTCTTTCGTGTACATAACAATATACAGTAATTCGTTAATGATTCAAATGTTGTTGGAATTTGTTTTTGGAACAGGCGTGCTTCACGGACGGAAACACCCTCTTTTCTTGAAATTCGACTGCAAAGGTACGAAAAAAAAAGAAAAACGCAAAACTTTCCTTGATTTTTCTTGTTTTTTCCTGTTTTTTTGCGTACCTTTGCATTCTATAATATAATAATGTATTAGAAACTATGTATATCGCTGACGAAGGAATTAGGTTCGAGCTGAATCCAGGACCAAATAGGGATGAGAATGGCAAAGCGCTGCTTTACGCCATTCCGGACACCAGCCGTAAGTGCTCATTGGAGCTGTATGCCAAGGATGCAGAACAGCGCAGACTGATTAGTGCAGTACACCTGAAAACTGCGCTCGATGCTTTTCGTGACGAGGCAGGCCTGCTGCTGTCACGTGGCTACCGCGTGATGACGCCGTTCGGCTCCTTTGCCCTCAAGCTCAAAGTGAAAGGCCACTTCACCGATCGGAACAAAGTTAAGGGAACGGACATTGAGGTTGACGGTATAGAGTTTACGCCCAACAAGGAATTCCTCGATTTGGCCAAGGACAATATCCACACGCCACGTAAGAAGAGGCAGGTGTCAACCCAGGAAATTCTCAACAGTCCTGAGGCTCTGAAGGCCCTGATAGACAGGATTATTGAGAATAACGGCTATGTGACCGTCAGGACGTTCAAGGAATATTCTGGACTGAAGATTGATACGGCACGCAACTATCTCAACACCCTTTGTCAGGGAGATCAGCCGTTGCTGAAACAATTTAAAGTAGGCAGAACATTCATCTATAAGCTTCGCCAGCAGTCAAATCCGGAATAAGATGCGATGCCGACCCTTCGCTCCGCATAAACTGAGCTCCCGCCCCACACATGTGGAACGGGAGCTCTGCATATATTGAGCGCCCGCTCTGCATTCGTTTGCTCCGTGCAAACCCCTCGCTTGCTTCGTTCAAAGTCCCCTTTTGCTCCGTCCTCCCAATCCGTTTCCTGCCTCCTCCTAGGCCGCTTGCTATGAGCAGACGGGTTGCCAGCTCAGAAGCATGGCCTTTAGTGATTTGAGCGATATTTCCCGATGATTAGTGGAAAATACTTTTCTGCCAATAATATGATTGGAATAAAAAGCATGAGGATAATTGCCGCGAATGCATAATCAAGATAGGATTCGCTCAATATTTCTCTAATCCAGTTAATAAAATAAAAATGAAACCCCAGAATAATAATCGTTCCTCTAGAAATGATATTGATAGATTTTGAAGTTATCCGTAATAGTTTAGATAATGCAAAGACAAAACAAGAACCAGCTATTCCTCCCATTAGAAACCAAAGCAAGTTGCCACCATATCCACATTTATGCATCAGCACATAATCGTTACATTTCCCACTCAAGTAAAGAAGTGCCAGACTTATGAATAATAAAGATATGATAACACCGTTCTTATTATACGTGTTTAACAAGTTTCTATATTGATTGGCAAAAACTCCTAACGCAAAGAAAGGGTATGCTGTAAAAACACAAACAAAAACGTTGGGCTCTTTCAAAAAGAAAGGATAACCAGTCAAATCAATGTGATTATAGACATAAGTAAAGAATAACATGAGGGGTGTAAGCAGGTAAAAACAATTTCTATTTGGACAGAACTGAAATATTATCTTTAGCAATATCAGGGTATAGACAAACCAGCATACTCCAAAACCAGCATTCAATCCAAACATGACATTCCGAACAAACCATACAAACGTCATGAATTCAAGTTTGCCTTTTATCAGTAAGTCAAAGCATCCAATGGAGTAATTGATAGTGGATATTAATAGTAAAGGAACAGCATAGTTGAACCATATCTTATTCCAAAACGCCCTCAGGTTTGTTTCTTTTTTACTTAGAAAACCTGATATGACAAAAAATAAGGGAACGCTGAAAACGTAGATATATTTATCACCAAAAGAGAAAAAATGGCCAGACACAATGAAATACATTCCGATAGCTTTCATCCAGTCTATCCATTCCAATCTTTTGGGGAGAACTGACAAAGACGCACTATTCATGTAGTAACAACTATTTTGTGTCCGTCAAATACCCCTAATCGGACAAATATTATTTTCGTTAACCACATAAGGAAAAGCGGGGTATCTGGCTTCTGCCCGTTCGCGATTCGAGGCCTACCACAGCCAAGCAAGTAAACGAGCAGAGTGACACCCACGCTGTTGGTATATATGAAATCCCTCAAAAGCGTGCTTGAGGACATAATTCAGTCCTCTGCACGCCAAAGGGTAGTATATACCTACCCGTAGCACCAACTTCTGCAGTGTTCTTGACTTGCTTTTCGAGTGTGGTAGTTTCGAATCGCCAAAAACAAAGCGTCAGCGACGCATTTTCAAAATGTAGTGCTCCCTTCCTATAGCCGCTTAGGCCTCCATTGAGGTCGTACAGCGTGAGTTAGCGGGTGCAAAGATAAGCATTTATTTACTAAAAAACGAATAAAGTCTTATTATTTTTACGTTTCAATCCCTTATTGATAATCGCATGCAGAGCCAATCGGGAAGCCTCGTTGATTGAATTATCCAAAAAGGATAATCTTTTTTGGATAATTATTTGGCTTTCTCAATAAAAGTTGTTAACTTTGCACGCAAAAGCGAGTTAATGTATGATAGATAATCCTTTTATTACGTTCGGTTATGAGTCTGCTGAGTATTTCTGCGACAGAAAGAACGAAACGCATGAGCTGACAACATTGTTGACTAATGGTAATCATGTGGCTCTTATTTCTCCGCGCCGTATGGGAAAGACGGGGTTGTTGAACCATTGTTTTGCTCAGACTAACATACAACAGAAGTATTATACTTTCCTCATAGACATCTATGCAACCAAAAATCTTCAGGATTTGGTGTTTCGCATGGGGCGTAGCATCGTTACACGTCTGAAACCGCGAGGCCAGGAGGCCATAGACCGTTTCCTGAAATTTGTAACTTCGCTTCGTACAGGAATCTCTTTTGATGGTCAGGGTAATGCAAGCTGGAATATAGGGGTTGGCGATATTAAATCACCTTCGTTTACGCTGGAAGAAATATTCAATTACCTGAAGGCGGCAGACAGGCATTGCATTGTAGCTATAGATGAGTTTCAGGCCATTGCGAATTATCCAGAGCAAAACGTAGAGGCGCTGTTTCGGACGTATGTACAGGATTGCCGTAATGCTGTATTTGTATTCTCAGGTTCTCAGAAAAGAATGATGAGTGAAATGTTCTCTTCGCCTGCCAGACCGTTCTACCAAAGTACGTCATTTATGTTCTTGAAACCAGTGGCACTACCTGCGTATGAGTCATTTGCGAGTCGACACTTTGAAAAAGCTGGCAAACAGATAGATGATGGGGTTGTTAAGGCCATTTACGAACGTTTTGACGGAACAACCTGGTATTTGCAGAAGGTCCTTAATCAACTCTTTGCATCATCTGACCATGTGACAGTTGACGCTGTTGACAAAGCTGTGACGCAGATTATACTGCAAAATGAAGAAGCTTATAAGGATACGCTATTTCAACTGACTATTAAACAACGAGATCTCCTCGTAGCCATAGGTCAGGAAGGAAAAGCAAGGCAGATGACGGGTATGGAGTTTGTCAGGCGGCATCATCTGTCATCATCCAGTAGTGTTCAGAAAGCTGCCCAGATTCTTGAGGACAAGCAATTGATAACCCATCAGCAAGGCGTATATGAGGTTTATGATAAGTTCATGGCTGAGTGGTTAAGAATGGAGTAGAAAGAAAAAGAATGATGGTATGGAAATAAAGCAAGCTGAATTTTCGCTGTCGGCGCCGATGGTGTCGATGTGCCCAAAGGATACGAAGCCGGAATATGCGTTTATTGGACGCTCGAACGTGGGAAAGTCGAGCCTCATCAACATGCTGACGAACAACAAGAAGTTGGCTAAGACGTCGTCAACGCCAGGTAAGACGTTGCTCATCAACCACTTTATTATTAATAAGGAGTGGTATCTGGTGGACTTGCCTGGCTACGGCTATGCCAAGCGTTCGAAGAAGGAGGTGGACAAACTTGACCAGATGATTCGCGGCTACATCCTGCAAAGGGAACAACTGGTGAATGTGTTCGTGCTGGTGGACATCCGACTGGACCCACAGAAGATTGACCTGGAGTTCATCGAGTGGCTGGGAATGTCGAGCATTCCGTTCAGCATCGTGTTCACCAAGGCCGACAAGCTGACGCCCAACAAGTGCCGACAGGCGATGGAAGCCTATAGGAAGAAACTTGCGGAAACGTGGGAGGAAATGCCCCCGATGTTCCTGACCTCAGCCGAGAAAAAAGAGGGTAGGGATGCGGTTCTGGACTATATCGGGGAAATCAACCAGTCACTCAAACAGGACTAATCATAAAGTTTAAAGTTCAATGGTTCCTTATCTTGACGTACAACATCTGACTAAGTCGTTTGGCGCGCTGACCCTGTTCCGCGACATCAGCTTCTCGATTGGCGAAGGCCAGCGGGTGGGACTGATTGCACGTAACGGAACGGGAAAGTCGACGCTGCTGAATATTCTGGCTGGCAAGGATGGCTACGACTCAGGCGACATCGTGTTCCGTCGTGACCTGAAGGTAGGATTCCTCGAACAGTCGCCAGCCTTCGACCCTGACGAGACGGTGCTTGACGCGTGCTTCAATCATCAGGGCGAAGAGGAAAAGGTACTCAGGGCCAAACAAGTGCTGACACAGTTGAAGATTAAGGATTTGCAGCAGCCGATGGGACAGCTTAGCGGAGGACAGCAGAAGCGTGTGGCGCTGGCCAACGTGCTGCTGACGGAACCCGACCTGATTATCCTCGACGAGCCCACCAATCACTTGGACCTGGAAATGATAGAATGGCTGGAGAGTTACCTGCAATGGGGCAACCGTACGTTGTTGATGGTGACTCACGACCGCTTCTTCCTGGACCGTGTGTGCAGCGTCATACTGGAGTTGGACGATCAGACCATCTATACCTATCGTGGCAACTATGCCTACTATCTGGAGAAGCGCCAGGAGCGTATTGACAATAAACGGGCTGAGATAGCCCGTGCCAATAACCTGTATCGGACGGAGTTGGAATGGATGCATCGCATGCCTCAGGCCCGTGGCCACAAGGCCCGTTATCGTGAGGAGGCTTTCTACGAATTGGAGCGCGTGGCCAAGCAGCGTATCGAAGAACGACAAATCCGCCTGAAGGCCAGTAACGTCTATATCGGCTCGAAGATTTTCGAGTGCCAGTATATCAGCAAGGCATATCCTATAGCTAATAGCCTTCGCAACGTCACACTCTCAAAGAGAGAACAGCCAACAGCCAACAGTCAAATCACCATCCTCAAGGACTTCTACTACAACTTCTCGCGTTTCGAGAAGATGGGCATCGTGGGCAACAACGGAACGGGCAAGTCGACATTCATCAAGATGCTGCTTGGTCTCGAACCCGTTGACGAGGGTCGTATCGTAATAGGTGATACTGTGCGCTTCGGCTACTTCTCGCAGGAAGGTCTGCAATTTAATGAGCAGCAGAAGGTTATTGACATCGTTCGCGACATTGCAGAGTATGTCGACCTGGGCGGTGGCCGTAAGTTCTCGGCCTCGCAGCTGTTGCAGTATTTCCTGTTCACCAACGAGCAGCAATATAATTATGTATATAAGTTGAGTGGTGGCGAGCGTCGCAAGTTGTACCTATGTACGGTGCTGATGAAGAACCCCAACTTCCTGGTGCTTGACGAGCCCACCAACGACCTCGACATCGTGACGTTGCAGATTCTGGAAGAATACCTGCAGGATTTCCCTGGTTGTGTCATCGTCGTCTCGCATGACCGTTACTTCATGGACAAGGTCGTCGACCACCTGTTAGTGTTCAAGGGCGACGGCGTCATCAAGGACTTCCCAGGCAACTACACGCAGTATCGCGAGTGGGCGTCTATGGAAGGAGCGAAAGACCCTGAGCCATCTAAATCTTTCCGAGAATCGAAAGACTCTGGTGATTCCAAGGAAGACAATTCCCGTCGCCGCGACGGTTCTCCACAGAAGCGCAAGCTCAGCTTTAAGGAGAAGCGCGAGATGGAACAGTTAGAGAAAGACATCGAGGCTTTGGAAGGTGAGAAGAAACAAATTGAGGAAGCTCTTTGTGGCGGCACTACCTCTGTCGACGAGATTACAGCCATGAGCAAGCGTTTGCCCATCCTCAACGCTGAGCTCGACGAAAAGTCCATGCGCTGGCTGGAACTGAGTGAACTTTGAACTTTACTATTTGAATAATGATATAATGATATAATGATACAACAATACCCATCACAGTTGCTGGAACAGGCGGTACAGGCATTCTCAACGCTGCCAGGCATAGGACGCAAGACGGCCTTGAGACTGGTGTTGCACCTGTTGCGGCAGGATGCTGACGACGTGGAGCAGTTTGTGAAGGCTATAGCCCGTATGAAGCTGGAAGTAAAGCATTGTAAGGTGTGCCACAATATCAGCGACAGCGATATATGCCCCATCTGTAGCGACCCACGCCGTGATACGGAGACCATCTGTGTGGTGGAGAATATCCAGGACGTGATGGCCGTTGAGAACACGCAGCAGTATCGTGGTCTCTACCATGTGCTGGGTGGCGTCATCTCACCGATGGACGGCATCGGCCCTGCTGACTTGGAGATTGACTCGTTAGTGGAGCGTGTCAAAGCGGGTGGGGTGAAGGAAGTCATTCTGGCTTTGAGTTCTACGATGGAGGGCGACACCACCAATTTCTACATCTTCCGCAAACTGGCACCCTATACGGATGTGAAGCTCAGCATCATTGCCCGCGGCATCAGCGTGGGTGACGAACTGGAGTATACCGACGAGGTGACGCTGGGCCGGTCTATACTGAACCGCACGCCGTTCGACGGCAAATAAACAGCGAATGATGTAATTTTAAACAACGAATTAAGACGAATTACACGAATTGATATGAATTCTGAGACGACGTTATTCCTGCTGACAACCCTGATGGAATTGGCCACACTGGTGTGTGCCTACTTAGGGTTGAGGCTTTTTAAAAAGAACAAATGGCTGAGGCTGGCCATCATTGTGGTGCCCCTGCTGATCAATGCCGTTCTGTACCTGATATATGAGACGACACCCTTCTTCTATCTGGGTGTTATTCTCCTGTTATGCATCCCCTTTGTATGGCCAAGAAAGTCAGCATAGTTATTGTCAGCTACAACGTCTGCCAGCTGCTCGACGAATGTCTGCAGAGCGTGGAGCGTGCCCTCGAAGGTATCGAGGACGACATCTTCGTGGTTGACAACAAATCGACAGACGGTACGGTAGACACGCTACAGCCCCGTTATCCTGAGGTGCACTTTGTGGCTAACAAGGAGAACGTGGGGTTTGCCCGTGCCAACAATCAGGTCATTCGTATGTCCGACTCTGAATATGTGCTATTACTCAATCCAGATACTGTAGTGTACGAACCCACCATCCGTGAGACACTCCGTTTTCTTGACGACCATCCGCAGGCGGGTGGGGCAGGTGTCAGGATGCTGACAAGGGAGGGAACTCCTGCACCAGAATCGCGACGGGCCATTCCTACACCGTGGGTGTCGATGCTGAAAATGCTGGGTTTCACGAAGCGCTACTACATGAGTCATCTGTCGTGGGACAAGCCTGGACGCATAGAGGTTATCAGCGGTGCCTATTGTATGCTGCGTCGCAAGGCACTCGACCAAGTAGGACTTTTGGACGAGGACTTCTTCATGTATGGCGAGGACATCGACCTGTCGTACCGTCTGCTGAAGGGCGGCTGGCAGAACTGGTACTTACCACTCGACATTATTCATTATAAGGGCGAGTCCACGCAGAAGACGTCGTTCCGCTATGTCCATGTGTTCTATCAGGCTATGCTCATCTTCTTCCGTAAGCACTACGGTCATCTCAGCTTTATCTTTACGCTGCCCGTGAAGTGTGCCATCTATTTCCGTGCTTTCCTGGCACTGTTACAGATGCTGACACAACGGTTTGGCGCGTTTATCAATCCAAGAAAGAACATCTCATGAAGACATTACCCGATATCAGGCTCAGAGCCCTTGAACCAGAAGATCTCGACTTGCTGTATACCATCGAGAACGACATGAAACTGTGGAACGTAGGAACCACCAACGTGCCGTATTCGCGCTATACGTTACACGACTACATTGCCACGTCGAGCGACGACATCTATGCCGACCGACAAGTACGACTGGTCGTCGAGAATGCCAATGGTCAGACTGTCGGTATGGCTGATATTGTACATTTCGATCCTCAGCATCAGCGGGCAGAGGCAGGCATCGTCATCATGAACGACTGTCGTAGGCAGGGTTACGGTGCTGCCGCCTTGCAGCAATTGTGTCATTATGCCCTTCGCGTACTCCATCTGCACCAGTTGTATGCAGTCATTGACGCAGACAACAAAGCCGCCGTGCAATTGTTCCATGAGGCAGGGTTTAACGTACAGACTGAGCTCGCAGACTGGCTCTTTGATGGCCGGAAATACCACGATGCCCTGTTGATGCAAAGATTTTTATAAACTTTTTCCGAAAAAATTTTGTAGTTTCGAAAATTCTGATTACCTTTGCACCCGCAAATGACGAGAGTGTCAGTGCTGGTAAGATTTTGAGGTGCGTTAGTTCAGTAGGTTAGAATGCCTGCCTGTCACGCAGGAGGTCACGAGTTCGAGTCTCGTACGCACCGCGAAGACACAGGAACAGCATAGGATCAGGACGGTTCAGTGAGCTGGTTCAAT
>JAEEVA010000056.1 GCA_016286995.1 Prevotella sp. | reverse complement strand
GGAGTTGCGATTTCTCGTAACTCCTTGATTTCTAAGGCGCTTCAGGATGGGCTTGAACCAACGACCCCCTGATTAACAGTCAGGTGCTCTAACCAACTGAGCTACTGAAGCAAATGCGTCTCATTGCTGATTTGCGGGTGCAAAGGTAATATGTTTTTTTGAATCTTGCAAACTTTTTCAGAAAAAAATTCATGGAAACGGTATTTTTTTGTAATTTTGCACCCACAAATGATGAATACAATGACAAAAAGACGTTTTTTATTGCAAGTATTGATGGGCCTTTTCGTGCTGACTGCGCAGGCTCAGGATGTCAAGAACCACAATCTAGAGGTTGCCAAGAACCTGGAGATATTCAATGCTTTGTACAAGAGCCTTGACATGATGTATGTCGATACACTTGATGCCAACAAGGTTATTACGGCTGGCATTGACGCCATGCTGGAGTCGCTGGATCGTTATACGGAGTATTACCCTGAGGAGCGCCAGAAGGAGTTGAAGACCATGCTGACGGGTAAGTATGCTGGTATTGGTGCGTTGATTCGTTATCACCAGAAGTTGAAGCGCGTAGTCGTTGACGAGCCGTATGAAGGTATGCCGTCATCGCAGGTCGGTCTGAAAAAGGGTGATATCATTCTTCAGATTGACGACACGGTGACTACTGATAAGAATACGAGTTTTGTGAGCAGTCATCTGCGGGGTGAGCCTGGCACGACGTTTGTGCTGAAGGTGCTGCGTCCTACAACGGGTAAGACGATGACGTTCAAGATTACGCGTGAGACCATCAAGATGCCTGAGATTACGTGGTATGGCTTGCTGTCCAATAACATCGGTTATATTGCGCTAAACACCTTTACCGGCGAACCTGCCAAGCAGATGCGCCGTGCTTACCTCGACTTAAAAAAGCAGGGTGCTACGAGTCTGATTCTCGACCTACGCAACAACGGTGGCGGCTCACTGTCGGAGTGTGTCGACATCATGAGCATGTGGGTTCCGAAGGGGCAGAAGATAGTTGAGACGAAGGGTAAGCTGAAGCGTGCCAACAACGAGTACCTGACACGTCTGGAGCCCATCGACACCATCATGCCTATTGCCGTATTGGTGAATCAAGAGACTGCCTCGGCTTCGGAGATTACCTGTGGCGCTTTGCAGGACCTGAAACGTGGTGTCATCATTGGTACGCGAACGTATGGCAAGGGACTGGTACAAGTGCCGAACATCGACCTGCCGTATAATGCTAATCTGAAGCTGACCACTTCACGCTACTATCTGCCGTCAGGCCGGGGTATCACCATGGACGAGGGCATCAAGCCCGATGTCGAGGTGAAGCCCGACACGATGGCCAATGTCAGTCTTTATCTGGACCGTCTCGACTCTACTGAGGTGATGTTCGACTATGTGGTAGAGTATATCGGCAAGCACCCCACGATAGCTGCTCCTGGCGACTTCCATCTGACGGATGCTGACTATGAGGACTTCAAGCAGCGTGTCATCAAGGCTGGCTTCACCTATGACCAGGTTAGTAAAAAACAGTATGACGAACTGGTGCGCGTTGCCAAGTTCGAGGGCTACTACGATGAAGCCAAGGACGAGTTTGAGGCGTTGAAGGCCAAGATAGACCATCACGACCTCAGCAGTGCCCTGGACCGTCACCGCAATGAAATTCAACAGTTGCTGGAGCAGGACATTGTGGGAGCCTACTACTATCAAGGCGGTCAGCTACAGGTAGGACTCCGCAACGACAAGCCTTTACAGGAAGCCGTGCGTATTCTGACCACAGAGGATGAATACCAAAACGTGCTTCGTCATAACGTTGTTACAGAAGAATAGCGTTACGACGAAGGCTCATGCCACAAAAGCCTTTACGGCACTAGAATCTTCATCAGGTCTTTCATACCCTCGCAGGCCCCCTTCATGATCTGCTTTACATTGTCGCCCGCACTGACTGGCTTGGGGTCAATGAGATAGATGGGTACGCCAGGACGGACGTAATGGACGAGTCCTGCGGCAGGATAGACGTTCAGCGATGTGCCGATGATGATGAAGATATCGGCTTGCTGGGCATAGTCGGCAGCCACCGTGATGTTGGGTACGGCCTCGCCGAAGAACACGATGTAGGGACGCAGCAGTGAGCCGTCGCCAGCCTTGGTGCCAGGAGTAATCTCGCAATTGTCGGGTGTGAGTTGCTGGATGTAGCGCGGGTCGTCAACGTCGCGGCTGGAACATACCTTCATCAGTTCACCGTGCAAGTGGATGACGTGGCTGGAACCTGCTTGTTCATGCAGATTGTCGACATTCTGCGTCACCACCGTCACATCGTAGTTTTTCTCCAACTCAGCCACCAACCGGTGTCCCTCGTTGGGTTTTACGCCCCAGCATTTCTTACGTAGCATGTTGTAGAAGTTAGTCACCAGGGTGGGGTCGTTAAGCCATCCCTCGTGGGTAGCCACTTGTTGTACAGGATACTCCTCCCACAGCCCGTCAGCATCGCGGAAAGTCTTCAGTCCACTCTCCACTGACATGCCTGCACCAGTTAGAATAACAATCTTTTTCATAAGCCAAAATGTTTATTTTGTGCAAATATACATAATTCAAATCAAAAAGATACAGTCCTTTAACTCCTTTTAACTCCATTAACTCCTTTAACTCCCTTAAAAGTTGTACCTTTGCAGCCGATTTTGAGAGTATATACATTATTAATATAGAGAAAACATGGATAAAGTAAGCTATGCATTAGGTATTGGCATTGGCCACCAGTTGGCAAATATGGGTGGTTCAGAGCTTAATATCGATGACTTTGCACAGGCCGTTAAGGATGTGCTTGGTGGCAAGGAACTGAAGATCAAGAGCAGCGACGCCCAGCAGATTGTACAGGAGTTCTTTGCTGCCCAGGAATCGAAAATCAACAAACAGCGTCAGGAAGCCGGCAAGGTACACAAGGAAGCCGGTGAGAAATATCTGGCTGAGAATGCCAAGAAGGACGGTGTCATCACGTTGCCCAGCGGACTGCAGTATCAGGTGCTGAAGGAAGGCAACGGCAAGAAGCCCAGTGCCAAGGACAGCGTGAAGTGTCACTACGAGGGTTTCCTCATCGACGGCACCGTATTTGACTCCAGCGTCCAGCGTGGCGAACCCGCCGTATTCGGTCTGCAGCAGGTCATTGCCGGTTGGACAGAAGGTTTGCAGCTGATGCAGGAAGGTGCCAAGTACCGTTTCTTCATCCCCTATCGTCTGGCTTACGGTGAGGGTGGTGCCGGTGGCATGATTCCTCCCTTTGCCACGCTGATTTTCGACGTCGAATTAATCGAAGTCATGTAGTCGACATCATATAATAACAAATAATTTATTTTTTAACAACAACAATGAAAAAATTCACATTCGCTGCTATGGCAGCAATTGCTTCCGTCATGATGTATGCATCATGCGACAATGGTACTCCGAAGGCTAACCTGAAGAGTGACGTAGACACACTTAGCTACGCTATTGGTATGGCTCAGACCCAAGGTCTGAAAGATTATCTCGTAGGCCGTCTGGGCATGGACACCACCTATATGGACGACTTCATCAAGGGTCTGAACGAAGGTGCCAATGCTGGTGATGACAAGAAGAAGGCCGCTTACTATGCTGGTATTCAGATTGGTCAGCAGATCAGCAACCAGATGCTCAAGGGTATCAATCATGAGCTGTTTGGTGATGATTCTACCAAGACCATTTCTCTGAAGAACTTCATGGCAGGTTTCATCAGCGGTACCACTGGCAAGGGAGGTCTTATGACTGTTGATTCTGCCTCTACCGTTGCTCAAGAGATGATGCGCACTGTTAAGGCTAAGAACATGGAGAAGGAGTTTGGAGCCAACAAGAAGGCTGGTGAGGACTTCCTGGCCGAGAATGCCAAGAAGGAAGACGTCAAGACTCTTGAGAGTGGCGTACAGTACAAGGTCATTAAGGAAGGTAATGGTCCTATTGCCAAAGATACTTCTTTGGTGAAGGTACACTATGAGGGCCGACTGCTCGACGGCACCGTCTTCGACAGTTCTTACAAGCGTGGTGAGCCTGCAGACTTCCGTGCCAACCAGGTTATCAAGGGTTGGACAGACGCTCTGGTTCACATGCCTGCCGGTTCTACATGGGAGGTATATGTTCCCCAGGAGCTCGCTTACGGTGAGCGCCAGCAAGGTGAGAACATCAAGCCTTTCTCTATGCTGATCTTTAAGATTGAGCTTCTCGAAGTAGACCATAAGAAGTAAGTAATGCAAGAGACCAGACAAAACAAAATTGCGCGTCTGCTTCAGAAGGAACTGAGTGTTATCTTTCAGGAGCAGACGCGCTCCTTACATGGGGTGATGGTCAGCGTAACCCGTGTGAAAATCAGTCCAGACTTGAGCATCTGTACTGCCTATCTCAGCATTTTCCCTTCTGACAAGGGCGACGAGATGCTCCAGAATATCAGACGCAACGAGAAGCAGATACGCTACGAACTGGGTACTCGCGTACGCTATCAGCTACGCATCATCCCTGAGCTCCGCTTCTTTATTGACGACTCTCTCGACTACATCGAACGTATTGACGAGTTACTGAAAAAATAGGCTTTTAGCTTTTGGCCTTTAGCTTTTAGCTAATAGCCATCTGCCAACTGCCAATAGCCAAGATGAACTTTCCGTTTTACATTGCTCGTAGGTATCTCTTCTCCAAGAAGTCGACGCATGCCATCAACGTTATCAGCGGCATCTCCGTCATTGGAGTAGCCGTAGCTTCTATGGCTTTAGTGGTGACGCTGAGCGTGTTCAACGGTTTCCATGACATGGTGGCGTCGCTGTTCACCCAGATGGACCCTCAACTGAAGGTGACTCCCGTCAAGGGAAAGACGGCGCCTGCCGACGATCCCCTGCTGACCAAGATTCGCCAGTTGCCGGCCGTGGAGGTGGCTACGGAATGTCTGGAAGACCAGGCGTTGGCTGTTTATAAGGAACGCCAGCTGATGGTCCGGCTGAAGGGTGTCGACGACAATTTCGACCAGCTGACCCATATTCGGGAGATTCTTGAGGGTGACGGCAGTTTCGAACTTCATGCTGCCGACATGAACTACGGCATTCCGGGACTCGGCGTAGCCTATATCCTGGGCATGGGCTACACCTACGAGCAACCCCTTCAACTCTATGCTCCCCGACGCGAAGGTCAGATTAACGTTGCCGACCCCACCGAGGGTTTCGTTGAGGACGAGCTCTACTCCCCGGGTGTTGTCTTTTCCGTCAAACAGGGCAAGTATGACAAGAACTACATCCTCACCTCCATCCATTTCACCCGTCAGTTGTTTCAGCAGGACGGTATGCTGTCCTCGCTTGAATTGCGTCTGAAGCCTGGCAGCGACTTCGACCGTGTCAAGTCTGAGATGCAGCAGATTGCCGGCGACCGCTTTCTGGTATGCGACCGTTACGAACAGCAGGACGACACTTTCCGCATCATGAAGATAGAAAAGTTCATCGCCTACATCTTCCTGACCTTTATCCTCATGATTGCCTGTTTCAATATCATTGGTTCCCTCTCGATGCTCATCATCGACAAGCGTGACGACGTCGTCACACTGCGCAATCTGGGAGCCTCCGACCACCAAATCAGCCGCATCTTCCTCTTTGAAGGGCGTATCATTTCAGCCATTGGTGCCATCATCGGCATCGCCATCGGTTTGCTGCTCTGCTGGCTCCAGCAACAATATGGTATCGTGCGACTGGGCAATTCAGAGGGTTCATTCATTGTCGATGCCTATCCTGTCAGCGTTCATCCTTGGGACGTCGTACTCATCTTCATCACCGTCCTCGTCGTTGGCTTCCTCGCCGTGTGGTATCCCGTCCGCTATTTCTCCCGCCGTTTGCTCAAGCAGTAACCGACACTGCCTACGCAGCTTCCAACACTCAACACAGTAGCCGTTATTTTTGCATTAATTAGCAGATAGTATGACTATTCTGCTGTATTAATGTTTTTTTGCATTTTCATCTACCTACGTTCTGCTATTTTTCATATCTTTGCAGCATGAAACAATTACTACTAATTGCACTGTTATTACAGACGCTGGGCTTACAAGCCGCTGAGAGTGTTCGTGAAACCATCCGACTCGACAAGGGATGGAAGTTTGCATTCGGACATGCTGTTGACAAGCAGAAAGACTTTGGCAGTGGCACCGAGTATTTCAACTATCTGACGAAGGCCAATTCCATCCACAACGAGGGTCCGTATGCCGTGAAATTCGACGATTCTGCGTGGCAGGAGGTACAGGTTCCCCACGACTGGGTGACCACCCTGCCCTATGCGCCAGAGGCCAGTCATTCGCACGGTTACAAGACGGTGGGCTGGAAGTATCCCGAAACGAGCGTGGGCTGGTACAGACTGAGGTTAATGGTTAACGGTGAAGGGTTAAAGGTTAACGGTGATTGTTGCTACAGACTGCACTTCGACGGCATCTTCCGCAATGCCCAAGTGTGGTTCAACGGTTTCTATATGGGTACTGAGCCCAGCGGCTACGTCACGCAGGTGTACGACATCACACCTTATATAAAATATGGTGAGGAGAATCTGATCTGTGTACGTGCCGATGCCTCGCTCGAGGAGGGCTGGTTCTACGAGGGTGCTGGCATCTATCGTGACGTGTGGCTCGAGAAGTGTGCCGAGGTCAGCGTGGCGCCGTTTGGTACGTTTGTCTATGCCGACATGAAGTATCCCTACGACGTGGCCATGGTGCATGTGAAGACGGAAGTGACGAACGGCAGTCTGACCACGCAGCAGTACGAGGTGGAACAGCAGTTGCTGGATGCCGACGGCCGCGAGATGGCACATGCCGCCGGTCACGTGAATGCGTTGAAGGCCAAGGAAACACGCACGACGCAGCACGTGATGAATCTCACCAGTCCTCACCTGTGGAGTCCCGACGACCCTTATTTATATAAGGTGGTGACAACGGTGAAGGTGGACGGCAAGGTGGTGGATGTCTATGAGACAACAACGGGTCTGCGCGACATTGCCTTTGACGCCGAGCAGGGTTTCCTGCTGAACGGCAAACCCCTGAAGTTGAAGGGTGTGAACATGCATCAGGATCATGCCGGCGTGGGAGCTGCCATCCCCGATGCCCTGCAGGCCTGGCGCATCAAACAACTCAAAAAGTTCGGCTGCAACGCCTATCGTGCCTCGCATAACCCCATGACCCCTGCCCTACTCGACGTGTGTGACCGCGAGGGCATTCTGGTCATCGATGAGAACCGGCTGATGGGCATTAACGATGAACACCTGCGACTGCTGGAACGCATGATCAAGCGCGACCGCAACCATCCCTGCATCATCCTGTGGAGCGACGGCAACGAGGAATGGGGACTGGAGAACACCGTTCAGGGTACCCGCGTGGCCGAGGCAATGCGTGAATACACCCGTCTCTTCGACCCCACGCGTCCCAGTACGGTAGCCAATGCCGGCGGCACAGAACTCATCAAAGGCCTCGACGTGGTAGGCTTCAACTACATTGTTCAGAACGACGTGGACAACCGGAAGAAAGCCCATCCATCATGGAAGATTGTGGGCACAGAAGAAACCACGGGCTGTGGCACACGCGGGTGGTATTTCAACACACCCGAATTCCCCGGTCGCATGATTAGCATCAACCGGACGGACAAACCCGGCGTAGAGAATGTCATTGAACGTGGCTGGAAGTTCTACGACGAGCGCCCGTGGGCTGCAGGACTGTTTTATTGGACTGGCTTCGACTATCGCGGTGAACCCAATCCGCTGAAATATCCTGCCCACGACTCTGAGTTTGGCATTCTGGACTACTGCGGCTTCTGGAAAGACGAGGCATGGTACCTGAAGGCATGGTGGACCGACGAACCCGTGCTGCACATCTTCCCACACTGGAACCTGCAGGGCCACGAGGGCGAAGAAGTAGAAGTATGGGTGTACAGCAACTGCGACGAGGTGGAGCTGACGGTTAACGGCAAGAAGCTTGGCAGGCAACCGATGCCCAAGAACGGACACCTGAAATGGAAGGCCGTGTACCAGCCCGGCCGGGTGGTAGCCACAGGCTACAAGGGTGGCAAGCGCATGATGACCGAGACCGTTGAGACCACGCAGCCAGCCTTCAGGACCGTGCTGAAGAGCGACCGGCAGACCATTGCTGCCGACGGACGTGACGTGGCCGTCATCACCGTTGAGGTACAGGACAAGAAGGGACGTGTCGTTCCTGACGCCTGTCCGCTGCTGACCTTCCAGTTAGAGGGCAACGGACGCATCCTGGGCGTTGGCAACGGCGACCCGATGTACCTGGGCGGCGACCATCCGAGGGAGAAGGACTGCACGACGTTCTCCGTTCCCGCCTTCAACGGCTTGGCACAAGTCATCGTACAAAGCACGGAGCAGGCGTCGGCGATGACTCTCAGCAGCGTGAGCGACGGCCTGAAAACAGGAAGCATAACTATTAACACTAAATAAAAAAACGGAACATGAAGACATTAGGTAAAATGATGGTATTGGGTGCTATCGTCACCCTGCTGACAACACCGGTAAAAGCCCAAAAATGGGAAGGACTGGCCGACACCCCGCAGATGGGTTGGAGTACGTGGAACAAGTTTCAGGGCAACATCTCAGAGGACGTCATCAAGGGCATTGCCGACGCAATGGTGGAAACGGGTCTGCGCGATGCGGGCTATGTGTACATCAACATCGACGACTGCTGGCACGGAAAGCGCGATGCCAACGGATTCATACAGGCAGATGCCGTGAAATTTCCCAACGGCATGAAGGCCGTTGCCGACTATCTGCACAGTAAAGGCTTGAAACTGGGAATTTATAGTGATGCCGGTACGGCGACGTGTGCCGGTGAACCCGGCTCGCTGGGCCACGAATATCAGGATGCCCTGCAATATGCCCGCTGGGGTGTGGACTACCTGAAATACGACTGGTGTAACACCACGAACATCAATCCGCAGGGAGCCTATCAGCTGATGAGCGATGCCCTGCGAGCTGCAGGCCGTCCCATCCTGTTCAGCATGTGCGAATGGGGCAGCAGCCACCCGTGGAAGTGGGCCCGCCAGATTGGTCATTCATGGCGTACCACACCCGACATCTGGTGTGACTTCGACTCGTTGCGCGTATTCCCTGGCTACACCCAGTTTGGCGTGATGCAATGTATCGAGTATAACGACACCCTGCGCCAGTATGCCGGCAAAGGCTATTGGAACGACCCCGACATGCTGGAAGTGGGCAATGGTATGACCGAGAACGAAGACCGTGCACACTTCACCATGTGGTGCATGATGGCCAGTCCGCTGATTCTTGGTAACGACCTGCGCAACATGAGCGAGGCCACGCGTACCATCATTATGAACAAGGACATGATAGCCGTCGACCAGGATACGCTGGGCATTCAGGGTCTGCACTACTGCGACCGTGACGGGCTGCAGTTCTGGTTCAAGCCGTTGGCTGGCGGTGACTGGGCATTCACCATTCTGAACCCCACCCGACAGGATGCGATATTCGCTTTGAACTGGCAGGACTTCAACCTTACCGACAAGGAAGTGAGCGGACTGAGCACCGCCTTCGACACCCAGGTCTATC
Organism: Prevotella sp.; assembly: GCA_016286995.1. Classification (GTDB taxonomy): domain Bacteria; phylum Bacteroidota; class Bacteroidia; order Bacteroidales; family Bacteroidaceae; genus Prevotella. Next base: position 3,904 of record JAEEVA010000056.1, on the reverse strand, counting down.
AGGTCTATAACCTGTGGACACACAAGCAGGAGGGCAAGACCTCGCTGAAGAACAAGACGGACCGCAAACTCACGGTCAAGGCCCGTGACGTCGTGTCGTACAGATTGAAGAAAGTAGACAAATAGTATTCAAAACAGCCACCGGCTGGGCAACTGACGCTCGGGCCACAAGTGCTTGGCATAGTGGTAGTGATAGCGTTCCAGAAGTGCTGTAAACCGTGTGAGACGCTGCTTGAACTGCTCGTAATCCTTGCGTTCAGGCAGCGTCCATTGTACTTCGGCAAGAGCTGACATACGGGGCAATGCCTGATATTCAACCAAGCCCTCATTGGTGAGATATTCCGACCACAGATTGGCCTGCGTACCAAGAATGTGCCGACGGGCTTCAACGGACAGCGAGTCGGGAGCTGGCTCGAGAGAATAGACCTTCTCGACGGGAATGAAACCACCGCAGCGCGTGGGCTCGAACTGAGGGTCATCACCCTGCAGGTAGTCAAAATAAACGTGTGTGGTAGGCGTCATGATGACATCGTGACCCATCGCTGCAGCACGGGCACCAGGAGCCATTCCCCGCCACGACATAATCATTGCATCGCGGGGAGCATCGTTGTCAAGTAGTTCGTCCCAGCCTAATGCACGACGGTGATGGGCCGTAAGGAAGTCGAACACACGCTTGGTGAAGAAACCCTGCAACGTCGTTCCCTGAAGGTCCATTGCCTGACACTTCGGACATTGCTCCCACTTGACGGTGGGTGCTTCGTCGCCACCGATATGGATGACATCCGAGGGGAAGATGTCCATGATTTCAGTCAACACACCCTGCACGAAGTCATACACACGGGGATTGCCCACGCAGAGTACATCGGTATAGACACCCCAATAGTGACCAACCTCGTAAGGGCCTCCCGTACAGCCCAGGTCAGGATAGCAGGCCAGCGCGGCCAGCATGTGTCCGGGCATGTCGATTTCCGGAATGACAGTGATATGGCGCTCGGCGGCATAGCGTACTATGTCGCGGGCTTCCTCCTGCGTGTAGTAGCCGCCATGCGGCGTATAGTCATCCAAGTCGGAGTTGGTGCCCATAATGGTACCGGAACGCTGTGAACCAACGGTGGTCAGTCGTGGGAACCGCTTGATTTCGATGCGCCATCCCTGATCGTCGGTCAAATGCCAATGGAACCGGTTCATGTTATGCATCGCCAACAGATCAATGTATTTCTTGACAAAGCTGACGGGAAAGAAGTGGCGCGAGCAGTCAAGGTGCATACCACGATAGCTGAAACGCGGAGCATCGGTGATGATGACGGGAGGGAAGTAGAAGGAGTGATGGGCGGGGGATGATAAGCGGGGAATGTCGGCCAGACTCTTGCGCAATGTCTGGATGCCGTAGAACACACCGGCAGCAGAGCCTCCGACAATGGTAATACCCTTCTGGCTAACGGTAAGCACATAGCCCTCTTGAGCCTGGACCTTTGGCGACACCGAGAGTTCAATGTACTTGCAGCCCCTGCTTCGCTGGCTGGCAACCTGCAGACTGACATCGGCCACCTCGTTCAGGTACTGCTGCAGAAACAATGCCTCGCTTTGCAGACCGTCGGTGGCCAGTATCTCCACATCGCTGTTCAACTCAAAGGCCTCACCCTTCTGCATCGTCACACTTTGTGGCATCGGCACCACATCGTAACTGACAACAGGTAATTGGCCTGCCCATGCCATCCATGGCCATAAGCTCATCATCAAAATAACAATCCTTCTCATGCAATAGATATTTTTCTTGCAAATATACGAAAAAGTTCCTGAAAAATTGTATTTTTGCATCCAGAATATTGAAAATGACCTGAAATATGACAACAATCAACGAACGAATAGAAGCTCTTCGTCAGGAGTTGCGCCGTGAAAACCTTGCGGCATTTATCTTTCCGACAAGCGACCCGCACAACAGTGAATATACTGCTGACCATTGGAAAGGACGTGAATGGATCAGTGGCTTCAACGGTTCTGCAGGAACGGCTGTGGTGACACTCCATGCGGCAGCCCTTTGGACCGATTCGCGCTATTTCATCGCTGCAGCGCAACAGCTTGAGGGTACGGAATTCCAACTCATGAAAGAGCGGATGGCTGGCACACCAACTATTGCTGAATGGCTTCAGTCGACACTCATCACTCAGCACTCATCACCCAGCACTGAAATTGGTATCTGTGGCATGAACATCACCGCCAGCGCAGCACAGCAGCTCATCAGCGACCTGCGCCAACACGGCGGATTGACGCTACGTACTAACTTCGACCCCCTGAAGCGTATCTGGACAGACCGTCCGCCAATACCGATGGCACCTATCGTGCCACAGCCGTTAGAGTATGCCGGAGAGGATGTCGGCAGCAAACTGCAACGCATTCGCAAGGCACTGCGTGAACAACATGCCGACGGTATGCTGATGGCTTCACTCGACGATATTGCCTGGACGCTCAATCTGCGTGGCGGTGATGTCCACTGCAATCCTGTGTTTATCAGCTATCTGCTCATCAGCAGCCAAACAGCCACCCTCTTCGTACATGAAGGAAAACTCACACCTGAAGCCCGCGAGAGTCTCATAGGCAGTGGTGTCGCTACAGCCCCTTACGATTCCCTTTCCGATGCCCTTCGCCACTATCCTGACTACAACATTCTGGCGGACCCCGATGAGGTGAGCCACACCGTGATCTCATTGTTCAATGGTCAAAGGTCGAAGGTCGAAGGTCAAAGGTTCAATCTTCAATGTTCAATCTTCAATGTTCAATCTTCAAAGCTCATTGCAGCCCCCTCGCCCGTTCCTGCAATGAAAGCCGTCAAGAACGAGACAGAGCAAGCCGGTTTCCGACGGGCAATGATACGCGATGGTGTGGCAATGGTACGCTTCCTACGTTGGTTGAAACCTGCTGTTGCTGCAGGTGGTCAGACCGAAATGAGTGTTGACCGCCAACTGACCGCCTTACGAGCCGAACAGCCACTTTTCCGTGGTTTGTCGTTCGACACGATTGCTGCCTATGAAGCTCATGGTGCTATCGTACACTACGAAGCGACACCGGAAACTGATGTTCCTTTGCGTCCAGAGGGCTTCCTGCTCATCGACAGTGGTACACAATATCAAGACGGTACTACCGACATCACACGTACCATTGCCCTTGGTCCAATCACAGACGAACAGCGCTTTGTCTATACATTGGTCTTAAAGGGACATATCCAGTTGCAGCTGCTTACCTTTCCCGATGGTGCCAGTGGCACACAACTCGATGCCATTGCCCGTCGTGACCTGTGGGCAGCCCACCTGAATTACCTGCATGGCACTGGTCATGGCGTCGGTGCCTACCTCAACGCCCACGAGGGTCCCCATCAGATTCGTATGGAATATCGCCCAGCCCCCTTGCATGCCGGTATGACCGTCACCGACGAGCCTGGCGTCTACCTCGAAGGAAAGTTCGGCGTACGCATTGAGAATGTCCTGCTCACCCAGCCTTCCACCAACCCCTCGTTTCTCGTTTTTGAACCTCTCACACTATGTCCTATTGACAAGACCCCTATTGACCTTTCCCTGCTGACTCCCGAAGAGATTCGTTGGCTCGACGGCTACCACCAGATGGTTTACGACCGTCTGTCACCCTATCTTGACGATGCAGACAAGCAGTGGCTGCGAGAGGCGACTGCTGCATGTGCTTAAATTTGCACAATAAAACGGATCTTGGCTGAAAATTTGGCTAAAAGAAAAGAACCAAACTGATTGATATTCAGTTTGGTTCTTTTTCTGTCGGGATGAGGCGCTAACTCCTGCTTATACCCGATTTTATCAGTTTTGACGAGAATGACTGCATTTCTCTGAAAATGAGATAGATAGCGATTTTCGAAAATCAAAGGCGGTAAACCCAAATCA
>JAEEVA010000073.1 GCA_016286995.1 Prevotella sp. | reverse complement strand
GGCTGTTGAAGCCAATGTGTTGGTTGCTATGTCTGACATCTACTACCCAAGCTGTCATGTAGTCAGTAGCAAGAGAATGAGCGAAGGACGGCACACACTGTCGTTTCCCAGACCAGCCTCTGGTATTTACACTATTGGCATGAAGATCAACGATGCTGCATACGAAAAGAAAATTACAGTCAAATAAATTCCAAGATGCCTTATGAAGAAAACAATCCTTTTAGCGCTGTTGGCGCTGATTGCCTGTTCGTTGCCGTCAGGAGCCACACAATGGTATTATACGAATGGGAACTATCTGGTGACCAGCATGACTCATGACGGGCAGAAGCTGTATGTTGGCACCAAGTATGGCCTGATAACAATTGATAAGGCTACTGGCACGCAGACACTGCTTAACAGCAGTAATTCGGCGTTGCCCAACGACAAGGTCTTTTCAACAGTCATGCATGAGGGCATCCTGTGGGTGGGGCTTGACAGTGCGTATGTGTCGGAAATAACCCCTGAGCAGATTTGCAATCATCATTATCCTTGGAACATTTTTGAAGATAACCCTTTCCCTTTCGAAGATGATTTCCCTTTTACTCACCATATTACATCCATAGCATTTGGGCCTTCTGAGGTGATGTATATTTCACAGTTAAGCGATTTCGCACGTGTTGTCAATGACCAAATCGAAGGAACTGTTCGTGTAGGCTCGACTAAACTGGACAGTTCGGGCATTGAAGTAATGAAAGTTGACGCCAACGGCGTGCTGTGGATAGCATATAATGTAGGCGGTAGGATTAACTTCAGCCTCAGCCGCTATACCCCTGAGGAAGGCCTGGTCTATCCGATGGCAGACTTTGACGAAAGCCTGTTTCCCTTAGGCAAGGATATGATGGACAGCAGAGCCATGGATATCGATGCCGACGGCCATGTGTGGATAGGCTGCAGGGGTGGCTACCTGGCTGAGTACGACGGGGATACATTCCGCTTCTATGAACTGATAGTAGGTGTCAGTCAGTATGTCAGACCATTTGAAGACCTTGCATTCGACGCTAACGGCACGTTGTGGTGCATCACTTACGACGGCCGGCTTATCAGCCGCAGCGGTGAGGAGATCACCGTAAGGCAGCTGGAGCTAGTGGAAGGTGAATTTCTTAATCAAAAAGGCACAATTCTCAAAAAGATTGCTTAACTTTGCACCATAAGACAAAAACAACAATAATTATGGAACAGAAAGAACGTATTATGGAGATGGAGCAGCGCCTGAGCAGGGCGGCAAAAGCAGTGATGGAACTCTCTGTTGCACTCGACAACTACGAGGCAGTGCAGGAGGATATTACAGCGTTGAGCGAGTATTACGGCAGTGATACATGGAAGCAGGACTATGCCGACGATGAGGCTGGGCTATTGCCCGCCGACCTGAAGCGTGGCGTGCTTTCCGAGGACAGCATCTGGAATCTGCTGTCTGACGTGCGTGAATTGAACGAAAGACTAAAAACGATATAGATGCGGGCTGCGCAGGGGCAGGGCGCTCAGGAACATACAAATCTTAAAGAAATTAGTTATTTTTTTTACGTCAACTGGCCGATTATTCAACTTTTTTTCCTAAATTTGCACCAAATTTACACCATTGACCAAAATGAGCAGAGTAACAGTATTAGACAAGACCTTCGAGACATCTATTCCCGAAGCAGAGATTAAACAGCGAGTGAAAGAACTGGCCAAGGAGATAAGCCGCGACATGGAGGGCAAGAACCCGCTGCTGCTGGGCGTGCTGAATGGTGCGTTTATCTTTGCCGCTGACCTGATGCGCGAGATGACGATTCCTTGTGAGATATCCTTCGTGAAGCTGGCCAGCTATCAGGGCACCACGTCGACAGGCAAGGTGCGAGAGGTGCTGGGCATCAACGAAGACCTGACTGGCCGCGATGTCATCATCGTAGAGGACATCATTGACACGGGTCTCACCATGAAGCAGATGATAGAGACACTGGGCACAAGGCGCCCGGCCTCGGTGAGCGTATGCGCATTGCTGCTGAAGCCCGACAAGCTGCAGGTGGCGCTCGACGTGAAGTACTGTGCCTTTAAGATTCCCAATGAGTTTATCTTAGGCTATGGTCTGGACTACGACCAGGCGGCGCGCGGGTTGAAGGACATCTATACACTGGTGGAACCCTAACGTTAACCCTCATTCTAACCCCTAACGATAACCTTTACTAGAAATGCGTGTCATTAAGCTGCCCAACATGCCCAGCGACGCCACGCAGACTCAGCCGGGCGACCTGCTTCCCGATGTATGGTACAAGGGGAAGGAATACCAAGTGGAACAAAACCAAGTAGAACAACATATCAATATGAAGAACATTGTATTATTCGGCGCTCCCGGCTCTGGCAAGGGAACGCAGAGCGACAAGCTCATAGAGCACTACGGCCTGGAGCACATCAGCACCGGCGACGTGCTGCGTGCAGAGATAAAGAAAGGCAGTGAGTTGGGCAAGACCGCCCAGGGCTACATAGACCAGGGGCAGCTGATACCCGACGAGCTGATGGTGAGCATCCTCGCCTCGGTATACGACGGGTTCGGACGCGGCCACAAGGGCGTGATATTCGACGGGTTCCCCCGCACCATACCGCAGGCTGAGGCCCTTAAGAAGATGCTGGCCGAGCGCGGCGACAAGGTGGCTGCGATGATTGAGCTTGACGTGCCCGAGGAGGAAC
>JAEEVA010000022.1 GCA_016286995.1 Prevotella sp. | reverse complement strand
ATCCAGAGGTTCCTCCTCGTGTAGAGTATTCCCTGACTGATACAGGCCGTTCACTCATGCCGGTGCTTACGGATCTAATAGCCTGGGGACAGCAGCATTTCAAGGATGTGGTGACGGATTAAGATAAAAGCGATGAATGAGTTTCGTGAAATGAGGCGTAAGCGCCAGCAGCTTTCCAACGAGGAGAGTGTCGCTATACTGGAGAAAGCAACTGCTGGAACACTGGCATTGCTTGGTGATGGCGATTATCCTTATGCCGTTCCCATCAGTTATGTGTATCATGAAGGGAAGTTGTTTTTCCACAGTGCTTTGGCAGGCCATAAGGTGGATGCAATCCGCAAGTGTGAAAAGGCTTCCTTCTGTGTTATTGAGCAGGATGATGTGCAACCGAAGAAGTATACTACCTTCTTCCGCAGCGTGATAGCATTCGGCAGAATCCATATCATCGAGGATGAACAGGAGAAGTTGGAAACAGCCCGTATGCTTGGAAACCGTTACAACCCAAACGACGATGAGAGTCTGCAAAAGGAAATCGAAAGTGGCTTCTCACGTATGCTGATGATACGCTTTGACATTGTGCATTTGACAGGCAAGGAGGCCATTGAGTTGGTAAAACAAAGGCAATCAGAATGAAGAGAATATGTCTTTGGACGTAAGCAAGGATGGAGCATTTGACAAGTATAAAGGATATAGAACAGACGATAAAAGATAATCGTCTGTGCTTGTTTTTTATCAAAGCACCAGATTGTGGAGTCTGCAATGTCATGCTCGACAAGGTTGAGAAAATAGCAGATGTTTTCCCTTCACTCTGCTCTTTATACACTGACATTATTGAAGAACCTCTGATTGCTAGTCATTTCCTGGTCTATTCAGGGCCCACAGTCCTGCTGCTGATGGATGGTAAGGAAGTCTATCGTGCCTCTCAGTTCATCGACTTGGAAGAATTGAAATACAATATTAATCGCTACATAGAACTACTCGCTCAATGACTCTCCCTAAGTTCATCATAACAATGGACGGTTATTTCCGCCTCGGTATGGTCAACCAGCATAAGCATCTGCTGAAGCCGGGGGACCAGTGCATCGGCGGTGGGTACTATCACTTTGACTTTGTTTCCAACCGCATCCTCCTTGACAGAGAATCATACGACTTTGGCCGTCCTAAATGGCATCTACTGGAAACATTGAAGGTTCCCTCTACCTATAGAGGCATGCGAATCGTCTATTCATATGATGACGGCTTCCATGATGATTTCAACGTCAGCGAAGAACTGCAAATAGAATACTATGACTGACTACGATTCCATCTGGCGCACACAAGACGAAATCAGAACGGTGGTGAATGCCGTTCTGGGCGAATGTATCTGGAATCTCAGCTACAGCGAGCGACGTATAGCCATTGAACTGGAACTGACTGTCACCCTCGATGATGATGCTATCAGCAATCTCTGCTGCCAGTTTCCTATCTCTGCCGATTACGATGGCCTGGGCGCAAGAGGTACAAAAATAGTGTTCCCCCTCCCAAACAAAAGTTAAATACGTTAATTTTTACCTCTTATTCTACGCATTCCAAAGCCCTCAATCCACTTTTCTACCGTTTAACGTGTAAGCAACTGATTATCAGTATTTAATATATTCAATTATTGCACAGGGCTGAATACACTTACTTTGCCCAATACCATAACAGATATCAAGAACCGAGCTTTTTATGGTTGTACTGGGCTTACTGAACTCACTATTCCTTGTTCGGTTAAAAGTATTCTTGATAACGTCTTTACTGGCTGTCAAAACCTTGCAACGATAACCGTAGAACAAGGAAACACGGTTTATGACTCGCGCGACAACTGTAATGCTATCATCCGAACTGCTGACAACACGCTGTTACAGGGTTGCCAGAATACCGTTATTCCCAATTCTGTTAATGTCATTGAAAGCAAAACCTTCTATAATTGTAAGAAACTGAAGACCATCAATATTCCTGCAGGAGTAACTGCAATAGGTCAAATGGCTTTTTATGGTTGTAGCGAATTGGAAATCATCAAAACCTATATAACGGAACCATTCGAGATTGACAACAATACATTCTCTAATAATACAACCTTCCTCAGTAATGTTGTACTTCAGGTTCCACATGGATGCATAGCAAAATATCAAGCTCAGAATGGATGGAAGAAGTTTACTAATATTGAGGAATTAGGTAAATGTGCAACGCCTAAGGTATCAATAAAGAATGGCAAGTTCCACTTTGAATGTGAGACGGAGGGTGTAGACTATCATGCTAATATAGAGACTCCCGCCTCCTTTGTAACTAATGGTAATGATATTAATGTACCGGCAATGTGTGTTGTTACGGTCTATGCCTCAAAGGAAGGATTAGAAGATTCCGATGTCTCCATAGTCGAAGTTGACATTCGCGGCATCAAGGGTGATGTGAATGAAGACGGTAAGGTGTCGATTACCGATGCTGTGAGCGTGGTGAACATTATTCTGAATGGTGGCGAGGCCACAGCAGCACCAGCGCTCAACGAACCAGAGGAAGCCGGGCATGTGCCCGAATAACTAACGAATATCTAACGAGTATCATATTGACAGCAGGCATTCCTCGGTTGAAGGGGTGCCTGCTGTTGTCTATGGAGGACGGTTCGGACGGGTTAGGAAGACCGTGCGGACGAGGTGAGAGGACCGATCAAACGGGGAGGGAGGACTAGGCAAACAGGGAGAGAGTGGCATGCACGCTGACCCCTCGGCGGCCGCCGAGGAATCGCACGGCGGGCGGCGAGGCTTTCCGCGGCGGGCGCCGAGCGAAGGCACGGCGGCCGCCGCGTACTTTTTTTTGATGGTTGGTAATGTCCTTTGTGATGCAATTCCAGGTGGGGTACAATTGTACCCCTGTTGAAATGATTGCTGCTGATGACATAAATAATATGGCATAGGGAGAAACTTGAGGTTCTTGAACCACAGTATGTACGTGATGAGATAAAGATGTTGATACAGAAGATGCTTGAACATTACAGCACACAACGGAAGCCTTAATGAAAATCACAGCGGGTTCGCAGTTCATTGTTTTTTTGAGTTGAGAATAATAAAAGATGTTAAACGACTGTAACTGTGAACTGTGAACTGTGAACAATGAACTGAAAAATTGTATCTTTGCAACCAAAATCAAACATTGGACAATGAAAAAGTATTATTTGATGCTGCTTGCGATGATGCTATTGGGCAGCTGCGGACAAAAACAGGAACAGAACGCGAAGGCTCCGACGAGGGTGACGACACTGGTAGTGTCGCCCGGTATGGTGGATAATGCCCAGACGTATGTGGGGGTTGTGGAGGAGCGTGAAGCTACGGCGGTGAGTTTTACGGGCATGGGTGTGGTAAAACGCATGCTGGTGAACGAGGGCCAGGCTGTCAGCAAAGGACAGCTGATAGCTGAGATGGACGACACGCAGGCGCGTAACCTGTTGAGTGGTGCCGAGGCGCAGATGACGCAGGCCAACGATGCTTTGGCGCGCTACAAGATGCTGCACGACGCTGGTTCGCTGCCGGAGGTGCAGTGGGTGGAGATTCAGAGCAAGGTGGCTCAGGCGAAGTCGCAGTTGGAGGTGGCTCGGAAGAATCTGGCTGACTGCCGACTGACGGCGCCTGTCAGCGGTATCGTGGGTAGGAAATTGATTGGAACGGGTGAGACGGCCATGCCGTCACAGGCAGTAGTGAGCATTCTGGATATCTCGACTGTAAAGGTGAAGGTGGCTGTTCCTGAGGCAGAGATTGGCGGCATCAATGCAACGACTCCTACAAGCATCAAGGTGGAAGCCATCAATGGCAGTTATCAGGGAGGCAGGATTGAGAAAGGTGTTCAGGCCGATGGGCTTACCCATACGTACGATATAAGGATTAATGTGGCCAACGGCGACCGAAAGCTGTTGCCGGGAATGGTGGCCAACGTCAGGTTTATCTCTGACGGTTCGCAGGCCATTGGCCGTAAGATGGTTCCTGTGACGGCTGTCCTGAAGAAATCTGACGGCACGCTGTTTGTGTGGACCGTGGGCAAGGACAACACGGCTCATCGCACTACTGTGACTTTAGGCCGGATGCAGGGCAATTATGTGAACGTCAAGGATGGTCTGGGCATCGGTGACCGTATTGTCATAGAGGGTTATCAGAAACTGAGCGAAAACACCAAGGTGGTTTTCTAATTGATAATTGACAATTGATAATTGATAATTGACAATTATGGGAAGCAAAATGAACTGGCTCCGATGGCCTTTAGAGCACTACTCTATATCACTGCTCATCGTAGGTATATTGTTTGTGATGGGCATCTACGGCATGTACATCATGCCGAAGGATGAGTTTCCGCATGCCACCATCCGACAGGGTGTGGTGGTGGCTGTGTATCCTGGTGCTACCAGTGAGGAGGTGGAGCTGCAGGTGGCTCGTCCACTGGAGCGCTACTTGTTTACGTATGGCGAGGTGAATCGTGTGAAGACGACGACTCAGAGCCAGAACGGCATGTGTATCGTGATGGTGAAGCTGAACGACGATGTGAACAATAAGGATGAGGTGTGGTCGAAAATCAAGCATGGTCTGAACGGTTTCAAGGCGCAGCTGCCCAGTGGTGTGCTGGCCATCGTGGTGAACGATGACTTCGGTAATACGTCGGCTCTGCTCATCGCTATTGGGAGCGACCAGCGCAGCTATCGCGAACTGAAGCAGTATAGTGACGACCTGAGCGATCGTTTGCGCCGTATTCCATCGGTAGCCAATGTCAAGCTGTTTGGCGACCAGAAGGAGCAAATCAGCTTGTATGTTGATCGTCAGCGCCTGCAGGCCTATGGCATTGGTCAGCAGATGCTCTTCTCGCGTTTGCAGGCTCAGGGTATTACCACAATGAGTGGTAGCATCAGCGACGATGACCAGCAGGTGCCTATTCATGTGGAGGCTCAGGAGAACTCAGAGGAAGAGATTGCCAACCAGATCATATTTTCTGACCCCGTGACGGGTAAGGTGGCTCGTGTAAGAGACGTTGCCCGTGTGGTACGTGAATATGAGCCGATGTCGAGCCGCATCGAACAGGACGGTCATCCGTGTGTACTGCTGTCGATGGAGATGACACCTGGCAATAACGTGGTGCAGTATGGACAGGAAGTGGACCGTGTGCTCAGCAGTTTTGCTGCCGAGGAACTTCCCGATGACGTCCACGTGAGCCGTATTGCCGACAAACCCAAGGTGGTGGCGATGAGTGTGAGCGATTTTTTGCGTGACCTGCTGATATCGATGCTGATCATTATACTGGTGATGATGGTGCTGTTTCCCATCCGTTCGGCCATCGTGGCTGCCATCACCATTCCGCTGAGCACTTTTGTGAGTGTGGCGGTGATGTATATGATGGGCATCGAACTGAACATCGTAACGCTGGCGGCGCTGATCGTGGTGTTAGGAATGATTGTAGACAACTCAATCGTGGTGATTGATGGCTATTTGGAGTATCTTGGCAAAGGTTTTAAGCCTATTGATGCCGCCATCGAGTCGGGACGCCAATATTTCATGCCCATGCTGTTGGCAACTGTCTGCATCTGCGCCATCTTCTATCCGTTCCTCATTACGATGAAGGGCATGTTCCACGACTGTCTGGAGGACTTTCCCGTCACGATTACCATCAACCTCATGGTGTCGCTGGTGCTGGCGGTGACGGTAATTCCGTTCCTGGAGACGCGTATCATCAAGCCGGATAAGGTGAGTACGGGTGGTAATAGAATAACCACGTGGGTGCAGAAAACATACGATAAGGTGCTGGACTGGACCTTTGCCCATCCGTGGCTAACGATAGGTGGTGGTGTCGGCGTGATTCTGCTGTCGACACTCATTGCTCCCACGCTGAAAATCCGTCTGTTCCCTTATGCCGACCGCGACCAGTTTGCGGTGGAGATATTCCTGCCAGACGGCAAGGGACTGGCCGATACGGAAGTGGTGGCTGATTCCGTCAGCCACATCCTCGAGAAGGATGAACGCATTACGGGCATCACTGGTTTTATAGGCTGTTCGTCGCCGCGGTTCATGGATGCTTACGCCCCGCAGATGGCTGGCAATAACTATGCGCAGTTTATTGTCAATACCAAGAGCGATAAGGCCACACTTGACCTCTTGGCACAGTATCAGCCCCAGTTGAGCGAGGCGTTCCCCAATGCCTATGTGAAATTCAAACGCCTGGACTATCTGGAGGTGCCTGAGTTGGAGTACCGCTTCTATGGCGACAATCTCGACTCGCTGCATGTAGTAGCCGAACGGCTGATGGAACGTATGCGGAAGATGCCGGAACTGGAGTGGGTACATACTGACTACTTCCAGCCTTATCCCATCATTAACGTCGAACTCGACCCTGTGACGTCGGCACAACTTGGTATCACACGTACCACCGCCCAGCTGGCATTGAGTGCCACAGCGTGCGACCTGCGCGTGGGACAAATCTGGGAGGGCAACTATGAACTGCCTATCATCGTAAAGGACGATGCCGATATGACCTTCTCGGATGTGGCCAATCTCGGCATGACCTCGCCTGCATCAATGGTATCGGGAGGTCTGCACAATACCAATTCAACCGTTCCTCTTCGACAGATTGCCAAAGTGCAGCCTATGTGGAGCGAGAGCCGTATCATGCATCGAGGTGGAGAACGCTGCATCACCGTGACGGCTCAGTTTGCGCAAGGTGTGTTTACAGCACCTATTGAGAAAGAAATTGCCCGCATCATGAACGAAGAGATTAAGTTGCCGCAAAGTGTTCGTACTGAGGTGGGCGGTGAGATAGAATACGGCGACGAGGCGCTGCCACAAATCTTCGGTGGCATTGCCATTGCGATGGTCATCGTGTTCTTCTTCCTGCTGTTCAACTTCAAGAAGTACGGCATCACCACCATCTGCATGGTGGCCTTGGCACTGATGACCCCAGGTGCACTGATAGGTCTTGGCCTGATGGACCGCGCATTGGGACTTACCTCCATCTTCGGACTCATCACGCTGATGGGCATGATTATGCGTAACGAGATTCTCATTTTCGAGCATGCCATTTCAATCATTGAACATTCAACATTGACCATTGAACATTCTGCTACTCAAGGGGAGATAGACGCCAATAATGTTCAATGTTCAATGCCCAATAGTCAATCATACAACGAAGTTGTAAAAAGGGCTGCCTACGAGGCTGGCAAGCGCCGCATGGTACCCATCTTCCTGACCACGGCCACCACTGCCGTCGGTGTGGTGCCGATGATCATCGCCCAGAGTTCGTTCTGGATGCCAGTAGGTGTCACCATCTTTGCCGGTGGCATCGGCTCGCTCATCATGGTAGTCACCATGCTGCCTGTCATTTATTGGAAGGTTTCGACTAAGTGAGAGAAGTAAGAGCTTGCTTTCACTTCCGAACGTGAGAAAGCTCAACGAAGTTAAGGTTTCGACTAAGTAGAATTGAAGAATTGAAAGATTGAAGAATTGAAAGAATGAAGAATTGAAAGAATGAAGAATTGAAAGAATGAAGAATTGAAAGAATGAAGAATTGAAATGAAAAAGATATTTGTAATCATAGTTTGTGCCGTATGCTGCGATTTTGTCGCAGCCCAAACATATACCCTTGCACAACTCAAGGACTCTGCCCTCCACAACAACATCGCCATCCGCAATGCACGGCACAGTATCGAGGCTGCCCAGCAGCAGCGTAAAGAGACATTTACCAAATTCTTCCCCAATATCAGCGGCACAGGCCTCTGGTTCAATGCCAATAAGGGCATGGCACAGACCACCGTCAATCCGTCAGAGCTCATTCCTGCTGAATTAGGACTAACTTTAGCGCAGTCGCTACCTGCCGAAGCACTTGCTGCCTTGGCCAACCCTATCAGCATCTCGATGATGAAAAACGGCACCATCGGCTCGCTCATGGCTATGCAGCCTGTGTTCGCCGGTGGGCAGATTATCAACGGCAACAAACTCGCCAAGGTAGGTGAAGAGGTCAGCCACCTGCAACTGCAACTCTCTGAGAACGAGGTAGAGAAGACTGTCGAGCAATACTTCTGGCAGCTGGTCTCGCTACAGGAGAAGATAAAGACCATCGATGCTGTCGACACCCTGTTGGCTGATATCCATAAGGATGTGGATGTGGCCGTACGTGCCGGTTTGGCCATGCCCAACGACCTGCTACAGGTGCAACTGCGCCAGAATGACATCGAGAGCCAACGGCTGAAACTACAAAACGGTATCTCCATTGTCAAACAACTTTTGGGGCAGTATACTGGTCTTACCACTGCCCCCTCCTTCGACATTGTACTACCGAACATGAACCAGCAGGACGATTTACTTCCCTCCCATGTAGAGGAGGGGAACGGGGTGGGACTCCTCCCAGAGTATCAACTCCTACAAAAGCAAGTTGAGGCAGCTAACCTTCAAAAGAAACTGGCTGTCGGTCAGAATCTGCCATCTGTTGCCGTGGGCGCTGGTTATAACTATCATAACCTGCTTGACAACAATCACACCTTCGGTATGATCTTCGCCACCGTCAGTGTGCCTATCAGCGACTGGTGGGGTGGCAGTCATGCCATTAAGCGCCGCAAGATAGAACACCAGCAAGCTCAGGAACAACTGGCCGACAATGCCGAACTACTGAAAATACGTATACAGAACGCGTGGAACAGTGTAGAGGAAGCCTATCAGCAACTCCTGCTCGCACAGCGTAGCATTGAGCAGGCCAAGGAGAACCTGCGCATGAATCGAGACTACTACCGAGCCGGTACCTCAAAGATGTCTGACCTCTTGGAAGCGCAGATGCTCTACCAACAATCCCTCGACAGGCATACCGATGCCTTTGCCGACTACCATAACAGACTACTGGAGTATAAACAGGCTACCGGATTAAAAGATGTTAAACGGCTGTAACTGTGAACAGTGAACTATGAATTATGAACTGAAAAAGTTGTAACTTTGCAGCCAGTATGGTAGTTTGTATTGCAGAGAAGCCCAGCGTGGCGAAGGATATAGCACGCATTATCGGTGCCAACAGCAGCCACGACGGCTATATGGAAGGTAATGGATTTCAGGTGACATGGACGTTCGGACACCTGTGTACACTGAAGGAACCCCACGACTACACACCGATGTGGAAGGCGTGGAGTCTGACGTCGTTGCCCATGATTCCGGAGCGTTTCGGCATTAAGCTTATCGACCAGCCGAGCATCAAGAAGCAGTTTGCCGTCATCGAAAGCCTGATGCAGAAGGCTGACCGCATCGTGAACTGCGGTGACGCGGGACAGGAGGGTGAACTCATCCAGCGATGGGTGATGCAGAAGGCCGGCGCGAAATGTCCCGTCAGCCGTCTGTGGATATCGTCGATGACCGACGAGGCCATCCGCGAGGGCTTCCAGAACCTGAAGGACCAACAGGACTATCAGCCGCTCTACTTGGCTGGGCTCTCGCGTGCCATCGGCGACTGGCTCTTGGGCATGAATGCCACGCGTCTCTATACGTTGAAGTACGGCCAGAACCGGCAGGTGCTGAGCATCGGTCGTGTACAGACGCCAACACTGGCCCTTATCGTTAACCGCCAAAAGGAAATCGACAACTTCAAGCCTGAGCCTTACTGGGTGCTGGCTACCGTCTATCGTGACACGACGTTTACGGCCACGTCGGGTAAGTTCACCAATAAGGAAGAAGGCGAAAAGACCTTTGCCACTATCGAGGGCAAACCATTCACCGTTACCAAGGTGGAGAAAAAGGAAGGCAAGGAACAACCGCCACAGCTTTACGACCTGACGTCGCTGCAGGTGGATTGTAACCGTAAGTTCGGCTATTCTGCCGAACAGACGCTGAACCTCATCCAGGCTCTCTACGAAAAGAAGTACACCACCTATCCGCGTGTCGACACGCAATACCTCTCGGACGATATCTATCCCAAGTGTCCGCAGACCATGAATGGCCTCTACCAGACGAAGTTCGGTGGTGTGGCTCCATACGCCGACCTCATCAGGCCTATCGGTGGCAAACCGCTGAAGAAGTCGAAGCGTGTGTTCGACACATCGAAGGTCACCGACCACCATGCCATTATTCCAACAGGTGTCATTCCCCAGGGACTGAGCGATGCCGAGCAGAAGGTCTTCGACCTCGTGGCCCGCCGTTTCATCGGCGTCTTCCTCGACGACTGCAAGTTCTCAACGACGACGGTGCTGGGCGAGGTGCGGTCTGCTGCGACAGAGTCGCAGCCTACGGGACAGGCTGTTGAGTTCAAAGTCACTGGCAAGGAAATTTTGGAGCCAGGCTGGCGTGTCATTATGCCCCCTAAGTTAGGGGGCGACAGGGGTCTGAACGAGGGAGAATCAGACGTTTCTTCAGACCCCCAACCCCCTAACTTAGGGGGCTCGCATGCTGAGGAGCGCACCCTGCCCACCTTCGTCAAGGGGGAGAGCGGTGACCACAAACCCACGTTGACCGAGAAGATGACCACACCGCCACCTTATTATACGGAGGCTACCCTGTTGCGCGCGATGGAAACTGCCGGAAAATTTGTCGAGGACGAGACGCTGCGTGCCGCCATGAAGGAAAATGGCATCGGACGCCCCTCGTCACGTGCCTCGATTATCGAGACCCTCTTCAAGCGCCATTACATCCGTCGTGAACGCAAGCGTCTGGTGGCCACGCCAACGGGTATCGAACTCATCGACCTCATCCGTGAAGACTTGCTCAAGAGCTGCGAACTCACTGGTATCTGGGAAAAAAAGTTGCGCGACATAGAAGCCCGGAAGTACGACCCCCAACAGTTCATCAACGAACTGAAGGCGCAGGTTACCGCCATCGTCCACGATGTCATGAGCGACCCTGCCAATCGCCGCATTACCGTCGCACCACAGGAGAAGGTAAAAAGTAAGAAGGAGAATTGATAATTATGAAGACAGGAAGTGTTGTCATCAAGATTCTGATGCCCCTCGTGCTCGGCGCAGGCATTCTCTACTGGATGTATCGCGGTGAGGACTGGACTACTATCCGTCACGTCATGATCGACGAGATGGACTGGACATGGATGCTGCTATCGTTTCCTTTCGGCATCCTGGCTCAGATGTTCCGGGGCTGGCGTTGGCGTCAGACACTGGAACCTGTTGGCGAACATCCTCGCATTTCCACAGCTATCCATAGCATTTTCCTCTCTTACGCAGCCTCGCTGCTGATTCCCCGTGTCGGCGAATTCACCCGCTGTGGCGTGTTGAAGCGCTACGACGGCGTCTCTTTCTCGAAGGCATTGGGTACGGTAGTTACCGAGCGTGCCATTGACTCGTTGCTTGTCATGGGTATCACCGTCATCGTCATCCTATTGGAAATGAGTACCTTCGGCACCTTCTTCCACAAAACGGGAACCAATCTGCACGATATTCTCTATCGTTTTTCATGGGCGGGCTATCTGGTAGTGGCCATTTGTGCGCTGGCCATGCTCATCCTGCTTCACTTCCTGTTACGCAAGCTTTCTATATATAATAAGGTGAAGGCCACGCTCAGCGGCATCTGGCAGGGCGTCATCTCGTTGAAAGACGTACACAACATCCCGCTGTTCATCTGCTTCACCTTGGGCATCTGGGTCAGCTACTTCCTCCACTACTACCTGACCTTCTTCTGCTTCGACTTCACGGCAGACCTCGGTCTGGGCTGCGCCTTGGTGACGTTCATCGTGGGCTCCATCGCCGTCATCGTACCCACGCCCAACGGTGCCGGACCGTGGCATTTTGCCGTGAAGACCATGCTCATCCTCTATGGCGTAGCCGACGAGAAGGCACTCTACTTCGTGCTCATCGTCCACACCGTTCAGACCATGCTCGTCATCGCCCTTGGCATCTACGCCTGGCTCGCATTAAATTTTACGAAAGTTAAACTATAAACACCTAAAAACAATGAACGAAATTCAGAATTTGAATCCGCAGTGCATCTGGAAAAACTTCTACGCACTGACACAGGTGCCGCGTCCCAGCGGACACTTAGAGAGAGTACAGCAGTTCCTGCTCGACTTCGGTAAGCAGGCAGGTGTCGAGGCCTTCAAAGACCCCGCAGGCAACATCGTGTTCCGCAAGCCTGCTACCCCCGGCTACGAGAACCGCAAGGGCATCATCCTGCAGGCCCACATGGACATGGTGCCGCAAAAGACACCCGAGTCGATGCATAATTTCGAGACAGATCCCATCGAGCCGTGGATTGACGGCGAATGGGTGAAGGCCAAGGGAACCACGCTTGGTGCCGACAACGGCCTGGGCGTAGCCGCCATCATGGCCATCATGGAGGCCAAGGACCTGCAGCACGGACCCATCGACGCCCTCATCACCCGTGACGAAGAGACGGGTATGTTTGGCGCCAACGAGCTGCCCGAGGGTGAGCTGCAGGGCGACATCCTGCTGAACCTCGACTCGGAACACTGGGGCAAGTTCGTCATCGGCAGTGCCGGTGGCATCGACGTCACCGCCACGCTGGACTACCAGGAAGCAGACACCGACGAGGACGACGCTGCCGTCAAGGTGACCGTGAAGAACCTGCGCGGTGGACATAGCGGACTGGAAATCAACGAGGGCCGTGCCAATGCCAACAAGTTGCTGGTGCAGATTGTGCGCGAGGCCATTGCTGAGACCGAGGCCCGTCTGGCCACGTGGAACGGTGGCAACATGCGCAACGCCATCCCCTTCAAGGCCGAGGCTGTGCTGACGCTGCCCAAGGAGAACGTCGCCGCACTGAAGGAGATGGCCGACGACTGGAAGGAGACATTTAACGACGAGTTCAAGCTCATTGAGCCGCAGGGCGTCGAGGTCATCGTAGAGGACGTAGAGACCCCGAAGAAACAGGTGCCCGTAGAGATTCAGGACAACCTGGTGGATGCCATCTTCGCCTGCCACGACGGCGTCATCCGCTTCATTCCCGCCTACCCCAGCGTGGTGGAGACATCGAGCAACCTGGCCATTATCAACATCGGCGAGGGCAAGGCAGCTATTAAGATACTGGCACGCTCCAGCCGCGAGGACATGAAGGACTATGTGACAACCATGCTGCAGAGTGCCTTTGCCATGGCCGGCATGAAGGTGGAGACGTCAGGCTCGTACGGCGGCTGGGATCCCAACCCCGACAGCGAAATCCTGCACCTGCTGCTGAAGGAGTACAAGGAACTCTATGGCAAGGACGGCATCATACAGGTGGACCACGCCGGACTGGAGTGCTCGGTCATCCTGGGCAAGTATCCTTGGCTAGACGTCGTCAGCCTCGGACCTACGATGAAGTCGCCGCACACCACCCAGGAGCGCGCCCTCATCGAGACCGTCGCCCCGTTCTGGGAGCTGCTGAAGAAGACGCTTGCCGACGTTCCCGTCAAATAATTGCATCGGAAAAACAGAAAAGTGGGCTGACCGTTTGGTCAGCTCATTTTTTATTTGTAATTTTCACCCTTGGTGAAGGTACTCCTGCTCGACAATAAAAGCAAAAAAACGGGTATTTGTTTTGTATTGTTCTCACTTATTCGTACCTTTTCGCGTTGCGAGAAGGTACTTTCGTTCGAAAGAACAAAGAAAAATTTGTTTTCCTTTGGCTCTTTGCTCACTTATTCGTACCATTTCGCGTTGCGAGAAGGTACTCCCGCTCGACAATAAAAACAAAAAAAACGGGTATTTGTTTTGTATTGTTCTCACTTATTCGTACCTTTGCACCCCAAATAGTAAAAAGTAAAATCGTCAAATCGTAAATTAACATGATGACAGCCAACGAGATTCGCGACTCGTTCAAGAAGTTTTTCGAGTCGAAGCAGCACGCCATCGTGCCCTCTGCACCGATGGTTATCAAGGATGACCCCACGCTGATGTTCACCAACGCGGGCATGAACCAGTGGAAAGATATTATATTAGGTACGCGAGACCCTGAGCCGCGCCGCCGTGCCGATACCCAGAAGTGTCTGCGCGTCAGCGGTAAGCACAACGACCTGGAAGAGGTGGGTCACGACACGTACCACCACACCATGTTCGAGATGCTTGGCAACTGGTCGTTCGGCGACTACTTTAAGGAGGGCGCCATCGACATGGCCTGGGAATATCTGGTAGACGTGCTGAAGCTGAATCCCAAAGACCTGTATGTCACAGTCTTCGAGGGTGACCCGAAGGAGGGTCTGGAGCGTGACGACGAGGCCGCCGGCTACTGGCTGAAGCACGTGCCCGCAGACCATATCATCAATGGCAACAAGCACGACAACTTCTGGGAGATGGGCGATACGGGACCCTGTGGTCCGTGTTCGGAGATTCATGTCGATTCGCGTACGGAGGAAGAGAAGAAGAACGGTCCCACGGGCCGTGAGCTGGTGAACCAAGACCATCCGCAGGTCATCGAGATATGGAACCTGGTGTTTATGCAGTATAACCGCAAGGCTGACGGAAGTCTTGAGAAGCTGTCGATGAACGTTATCGACACGGGTATGGGCTTTGAGCGTCTGGTTCGCATGTTGCAGGGCAAACACTCGAACTACGACACGGATATCTTCCAGCCGATTATCAAGGCCGAGCAGGATATCACAGGCTTGAAGTACTTCACCTTCGAGGAAGAGGCAAACAGCCAAGAGCCAATAGCCAAAAGCCAAGAAGACATCAACGTCGCCATGCGCGTCTGTGCTGACCATCTGCGTGCCGTCAGTTTCTCGATAGCCGACGGTCAGCTGCCTTCTAACGCCAAGGCCGGTTACGTCATCCGTCGCATTCTGCGTCGTGCCGTACGCTATGCCTACACGTTCCTCGGACAGAAGGACGGTTTCCTCTATAAGCTCGTCCCCACACTGGTTCATGAGATGGGCGACGCCTTCCCCGAGCTGAAAGCCCAGCAACAGCTGATTACCAAGGTCATCAAGGAGGAGGAAGACAGCTTCCTGCGTACCCTCGACAAGGGTATTGGCATGCTGAACGATGCTATGGATAAGATGAAGGCTGAAAGCAAGACTGAACTCGATGGTGTCCAGGCCTTCCGTCTGTTTGACACCTACGGCTTCCCCTTGGATTTGACTGAGCTCATCTGCCGCGAGAACGGCTTTACGGTTAATGAGGAGCAATTCAACGTCGAGATGCAGAAGCAGAAGGAGCGCGCCCGCAATGCCGCCGCTGTCGAGAACAGCGACTGGGTCACCGTTGCCACCACTCCCTCAGATTCTTCTGAGGGCATCGAGCAGCAGTTCGTGGGCTACGACTACACGGAATACAACTGCCACATCCTGCGCTATCGTAAGGTGACACAGAAGAAGAACGAGTTCTATGAACTGGTACTGGATGCCACACCGTTCTATGGCGAGATGGGCGGACAGGTCGGCGATGCCGGTGTGCTTTGCAACGAGGCTGAGACCATTGAGATTATCGACACCAAGCGCGAGAACAACCAGAGCGTACACATCGTCAAGCAGCTGCCGAAAGACCCCACGGCCGAATTCATGGCCTGCGTCGATACCGACAAGCGTAACGCCAGTGCTGCCAATCATACCGCTACCCACCTGTTAGATTATGCCCTGAAGCAGATTCTGGGCGACCACGTGGAACAGAAGGGTTCGTTCGTATCGCCCGATACCCTGCGTTTCGACTTCTCTCACTTCGAGAAGGTTACCGACGAGCAGTTGCGCGAGGTGGAGCGTATGGTCAACGACATGATTCGTCAGGACATCCATATCGACGAACACCGCGATGTGCCTTTCGAGGAGGCCAAGAAGCTCGGTGCCATCGCCCTCTTCGGTGAGAAGTATGGCGACAAGGTGCGCGTAGTACGCTTCGGACCGTCGTGCGAGTTCTGTGGTGGTATTCATGCCTCCAGCACGGGCCGTATCGGCTTCTTCAAGATTCTCTCGGAGAGCAGCGTAGCTGCCGGCATCCGCCGTATCGAGGCCAAGACCGGTAAGGAGTGTGAGGAGCTGCTGTATCAGCTGGAAGACACGTTGAAGGCTGTGAAGTCGTTCTTCAACAATGCCAAGGACCTGCAGGGCGTCATCCGTAAGTATATCGACGAGCACGACGCCATGAAGAAGGAGATAGAAGGTTTCCAGGCTCAGGCTGTGGAGCGTGCTGCCCAGAAGCTGGTGGAGACGGCTCGCGACGTGAAGGGCGTGAAGGTTATAACCGCGGTATTGCCTATGGCACCTGCCGCCGCCAAAGATCTTGCCTTCAAGGTTCGTGCCGCTGTTGAGGGTTCACTGCTCTGTGTCATCGGTTCTCACGACAACAACAAGCCCCAGCTCAGCATCATGATGAGCGACGACATGGTCAGTGACCACAGTCTGAATGCAGGCCAGATGGTGCGCGAGGCAGCCAAGCTCATCCAGGGTGGCGGTGGTGGTCAGCCACACTTCGCCCAGGCCGGCGGTAAGAACGTCGACGGACTGAGTGCTGCTGTCGATAAGGTTATTGAACTTGCTCAGCTGTAGGAATAAAGCAGTGCTCAATGTCGCTCAAGGTGCGATGGAAGGGCGCTGACAGCTGATAACCAGTATTTTTCTTTAGAGTCTGACGGATGTCCTGCAACGAGTGCTCGTAGCAGGACATCTCGTTTTGTTTCTGCGTATGGTGGCGTGCCGTGCGGACAATCTCGTCCTGACGCTCCTGGCGCAGGCGGTTGCAAACCTTATTTAATATAGGTACCACGACGGTGTCGAATAGGTGGTGGCCCTGGATGTATAGGTAGGTCGTCTGAGGCGTGACACCCAGTGACTTGACGAGTTCCTTGGTTGCCAGGTAGCCCTCCTTGGCGTCGGGGTACTCCTGTTGCAGCTGGCGTACGCGTACGCCCACCTTGTGACGTAGGTGGTTGATGGAACCCTGGGGGGCGTCGATGCTAAAGCCACCAGGGTCTGTCACACGGTTGAAGTCGCTGAGTGAGAAACGGTTATGACGTCCGAAGCGGTAGGCCCACACACTCCAGATAAACAATGGGAAGATAGCCTCGGAATATTGTTGCAGGTATTCTTCGAAGTCGAAGATACGGTGGTCGTTGAGCGTCACGGCCACACAGGCATCGTGCAGAGATGGGGCATAGCACTGCAGGTTCTCTATGGCATAGGCGTATGTATGGAAGACATAAGGATTGTCCACCACCTTTCGCGACTGTTCGGTGGCGCCTTGCAGCAAGTAGTCGTAGTCAGCATCGACACAAGCAATCATGGCAGGACCGAGGACGTTCATAAGTACCGACTTTTTGCCTCGTTCCAATTTGCGGTGCGACGGTAGCATGACCTCGAAGTAACGTTTGTCGTTTTCGAAACGGCTGAGAACGGTACGCCAGAAGTAGATGTCGTCGTAGCTCTCGACATAAGCCACGATACGCTGCCGTGCCGTCTTCGCCTTCAGCTTGTTAGCCGCCTCGAAGTACCGCGAGTTAATATTGTCCTTCAGCCTACTACCCATTCTTCATTCCTCATTCCACATTCAACATTCCACATTCACAAAGTGATGTCGCTTACTTCTGTGACGTTCTCGGTCCAGCCGTTCATGATGACTGCCGGTGAATGGGTGGTCAGGATAATCTGCACGTTAGGATTCAGCTCTACGATGAGGTCGATGAGCTGTTTCTGCCACTCAATATGCAGACTCACCTCGGGCTCGTCCATGAAGAGCACATAGGGTTCTTGGTCTTCGACGAGTACCGTCAGCAGGATGGCAAGCATCTGCTTTTCACCACTCGACAGCTGATAGGGTACCAGTGTCTCGCCAATTTGTGAGAAACGTATCTCGTTCTCCGTACGGACAATTTTCTTGCCTGTCTCTTCAAAGAGGCTATCCACGATGTCCTGGAAACGCGTCTTCGATTGCGACAGGTGTTGGGCGGCATCCGTATGCCCCTGTTGCAACTCGGCAATGATGCGGTTACCGATGTTCACCTGGTAATCCAGATATTTACGTTGCAGGTGATAAAGCTGGAAGTCGAGAGCCGAACGGATGCGTGTGTCCACCATGTTCAGTGTCTCGTTGTCAAGCATTGGCGAGTCCAGTGAACGTATGATATCGAACCTGACATGTGTGGCATCCTCCGGTTCTGCCGTGATATGTACCCCCTTCAACAGATGGTTCAATAGGTCGCCGTTGGTACAGATGCTCTTGAACACCTTGTTCAGGATGGTGCTCTTGCCCACGCCATTAATGCCGCTGAGGATATTTACATGGGGATCGAGTTCCCACAGTATGTGCTTCTTGCCACTCCACAGGGCATCGATTTCTATCTTCTTAATGTAGTTAGCATACTTTACCATAGCTATTGACAATTTGTAGTTTTCAATTTATTTCTGCAAATATACGAAAAAATGAAGAATGAAGGATGAAGAATGAAGTTTTTTTTAATAGCGGAAGCAAATTTTTCACTTTTCACTATTCACTTTTACCTCTTTTTCGTACTTTTGCAGGCGAAAAAATATTAAAATGGGAAAAACAAGCAATAATCAAGCGCTCATAGCGCACCTCAGCATGTTTGGTGCCTGTGCCGGATGGGGTCTGATGGCACCCATTGGCAAGGATGCCATGACCCACGGTTTTGACGGCATGACACTTGTCACCTTCCGCGTTGTCGGCGCCTGTCTGCTGTTCTGGCTGGCCTCTGTCTTCGCACCGAAGGAGAATGTTCCGATGAAGGACAAACTGATGTTTATCGGTGCCGCTATCTTCGGACTGATCTGTAACCAGTGCTGCTACACTATCGGACTGAGTATCACGTCGCCTATCAATGCCAGTATCGTTACCACGTCGATGCCTATCTTTGCCATGATTCTGGCGGCATTAATCTTGAAAGAGCCCATCACTGGCAAGAAGGCCGTGGGTGTGCTTATGGGCTGTTCAGGAGCATTGATACTCATTTTGACGTCGGCAGCCCATGCTGACGGCAAGGTCGGTGACATCCGCGGCGACCTGTTGTGTCTTTTTGCCCAGTTTTCCTTTGCCCTCTACCTGTCGCTGTTCAATCCACTCATCAAGCGCTATAATGTCTTTACCATCAATAAGTACATGTTTTCGTGGGCAACACTCATGCTGTTGCCGTTTACCTTCGGTCATGTAACGGATACGATATGGGGGAAACCCATACCTGTGAGTACGTGGTGGGAAGTAGCGTATGTCGTAGTGGTGGGAACGTTCCTGGGGTATATCCTGACCATGATAGGCCAGCGTGTGCTGCGGCCTACCGTCGTGTCGGTCTACAACTATGTACAACCCATCGTGTCGGTGTTTGCCTCGTTGCTCATGGGCATCGGTATGCTAAAGCCCACCCACGCCCTGGCCGTTGTCCTCGTCTTCACGGGTGTCTGGCTGGTCAACAAGTCGAGAGCCAAGGGCGATCCCAAATAATACAGACAACTTGAACAATTTAGGACAACCCTATTGTTCTGTGGCGGTTTTGTCATAGGCATGCAGCGGATAGTCGGTGGTGAAATGCAGACCACGACACTCCTTACGCTCCAAAGCCCATCGGGTGATGAGATAACCCACATTAATCATATTACGCAACTCACAGATGTCGCGGCTGGCTTTGACACGCTTGAACAGACGTTCCGTTTCTTCGTAGAGCATGTCCAGACGGTCCCAGGCTCTATGCAGACGCAAGTCGGAACGGACAATGCCCACATAATTCGACATAATCAGGTTCACCTCCTTAACGCTCTGTGTGATGAGCACCTTCTCCTCGTTGGTCATCGTACCCTCGTCATTCCATTCAGGCACCTTGTCGTTCCAGTCGTACAGCTCGACATGCTCCAGCGAATGCTTGGCAGCGGCTTCGGCATATACCACGGCTTCGATAAGCGAGTTCGACGCCAGACGGTTGCCGCCATGCAGACCAGTACATGAGCACTCGCCCAGGGCATACAGCCTCTCGATACTCGACTGTCCGTTCAAGTCGACCTTGATACCGCCGCACATGTAGTGGGCTGCTGGTCGTACGGGGATATAGTCGGTAGTGATATCAATGCCGATACTCAGGCACTTCTGGTAGATGTTGGGGAAGTGGTGACGGGTCTCTTCGGGGTCTTTGTGTGTCACGTCCAGACAAACGTGATCCAGACCGTGAATCTTCATCTCTTTGTCGATGGCACGTGCCACGATGTCACGCGGTGCCAGCGAGAGACGCTCGTCGTATTTCTCCATAAATGTCTGGCCGTTGGGCAACTTCAGAATGCCGCCATAGCCACGCATGGCCTCCGTGATGAGGTAGGCGGGGTGCGTCTCCTTCGGATTATGCAGAACCGTGGGGTGGAACTGTACGAACTCCATGTCGGCCACCGTACCCTTGGCACGATACACCATGGCGATGCCGTCACCCGTAGCAATAACGGGGTTCGATGTAGTCAGGTATACAGCACCGCAGCCTCCCGTACACATCACGGTCATCTTGGCCAGATAGGTATCCACTTTCTCTGTATCGGGATTCAATACATAGGCGCCATAGCACTGGATATTTGGTGAGCGTCGGGTGACACGGACACCGAGGTGGTGCTGTGTAATGATTTCCACGGCAAAGTGATTTTCCTTGATTTCGATTTCCGGACAATGGCGCACCGCCTCCATCAGTCCACGCTGGATTTCGGCACCCGTGTCGTCGGCATGGTGCAGAATGCGGAACTCCGAATGGCCGCCCTCACGGTGCAGGTCGAACTGGCCATCCTCCTTTCGGTCGAAGTTAACACCCCACTGCACCAGTTCCTGAATCTGTTCTGGGGCCATGCGCACCACTTGTTCTACGGCCTGTCGGTCAGAAATAAAGTCGCCGGCAATCATCGTATCCTCGATGTGCTTATCGAAGTTGTCCAGCTCCAGGTTTGTCACACTGGCCACACCACCCTGTGCAAAGCTGGTGTTGGCCTCGTCAAGTCCGGCCTTGCATATCATGCAAATTCTTGGGCGATAGGAATTAGATGATGGGTGCTGGCTACCCAGCGTTTTCGCCACCTTCAGTGCATAGCTCATGCCAGCCACACCAGCACCGATAATCAGAAAATCGTACTTGTATACCATAAAAAACTTATTGAACGTTAAACATTAAACGTTGAACGTTGCAAATTTACAAATAATTTTTGTAATTTTGCAAACGAAATGAAGAAATATCTGTTTTTACCTCTTATATTATGGTTTTCTGTGGCCGCTATGGCACAGGATAGCCTTTGTATACGCCTTGATTCTCTGTTGACGGATCCGATGTTTGAGACGTCACAGGTTGGACTAATGGTGTTCGACCTGAACGGGGATTCTGCATTGTATGTGCGCAACCACCGGCAGATGATGCGTCCGGCGAGTTGCATGAAGCTGGTGACGGCCATTACGGCACTCGACAAGTTGGGTGCCGACTACGACTACCAGACACGTATCTACTATACTGGCAGTATCGAGGATTCGACGCTGGTGGGCAGCATCTATTGTGTAGGCGGCTTCGACCCCATGCTGACCAACGACGATGTGAGCGATATCGCCCTGCGCATCCAGCGTTTGGGCATTGACAGCATCCGTGGCATGCTGGTGGCTGACCAGAGTATGAAGGAACCGTTGGAGTATGGCGAAGGTTGGTGCTGGGACGATGACAACCCACGACTGCTACCGCTGACTATCGGCCGCAAAAACGTCTTTGTGACGACACTGGCCGAGGAACTGGCCCGTAATGGTGTGAATCTGGAGGGTGTCAGACTGATGGAAGGCCGTGTGCCCAATGGTGCCCGACTGTTGTGCATCCTCCGACATAACATCGGAACGGTGATGGAGCGCATGCTGAAGATGAGCGACAACTTCTATGCTGAATCGATGTTCTACCAGATGGGCTATAAGCAGGGTGACGTGCGCGACGTGACGAAAAAACTGATAGCACGCCAGGGACTTGGACATGTGGCCTACAAAATAGCCGACGGCAGCGGCCTGTCATTATATAATTATGTGAGCGTGGAACTGTTATGCCGTCTGCTGCGCTATGCCTGGCGGACACCGTCTATCTACAGGGCGCTGATACAGACACTGCCCATAGCAGGAGTGGACGGTACGCTGAAGGACCGCATGAAGGGTACGGCAGCACAGAACAATGTGCGTGCCAAGACGGGTACGCTGACGGGTATCTCGTCGCTGGCCGGCTACTGTACGACGGCTGACGGCCGGCAGCTGTGCTTTGCCATCATCAATCAGGGTGTTATGCGCAACGCCACCGGCAAGGCGTTCCAAGACCGCGTGTGTAAGATGTTGTGCGAATATAAGACGAACACGGATAACACGAATCTTACGAATAATTAGCCGCAATACTTTTCGAAGGCTTCGCGGTAGGCATCGGTGACACGGATGATTTCATCACCAATATAGACGCAAAGGTTACGGTCGACCGTTCGTATCTTGTCTAAGCGGACAATATACGAGCGGTTGATGCGCATAAAAGTGTCGGTAGGCAAGGCATCCTCGACGGCCTTCATGGTCATGTGGGTGGTCAGTGGTAGACGCTCGCCTTCCATGTGGAAACGCACATAGTCCTTCATGCCTTCGACGAAAAGGATACGGTCGAAACTAATCTGGCGCAACTCACCATCGACACGGATGAACATGGTTTCGCGACGGGAATCATGGGGACGGTTCTCCTGATCCGTTGTCGCAGGGCGACTGTGATCAGGAGAACCGTCCCCATGATCCTTCCCGTGATCCTTTAAGTCAAACCATTGCTGGGCCTTCTCGACGGCGGCGATGAACTTGTTGTACCGGATGGGTTTCAGCAGAAAGTCGATGGCACTGACCTCATAGCTCTCGAAGGCATACTCCTTGAAGGCCGTGGTAAAGATGACACGGGTGCCATCGGGCAGCATGTGCGACAGTTCCATACCATTCATGTCGGGCATCTGGATATCCATGAAAGCCAGGTTGACGGGGTGCTCCTTCAACCAGCTCAGGGCTTCCACGCTATCGGTAAACGAGGCCTCTAACCGTAGCTGGGGCGTCTTCTGTACGAACGATTCTAACAGCTTTACTGCCAATGGCTCGTCGTCGACAATGATGCAAGATATAGTCATAACACTAAACGTTCAACTTAATACAAACGTGGTAAATATCATTCTCAAGCGACTGCTCCCAGGTGTAGTGATTGGCGTACATCAGATCCAGACGGCGGCGGGTGTTCTCAAGGCCTATGCCCGAGCCGCTTCGGTCTTCATCATTCTTAGGATAATTCGTATTGTCGCAGGTAAAGACGACACTGTTGTCTTTTTGTTCCAGGCGGATGTCAATCATCGAACTCCGGCTGCTGCTCACCCCATGCTTAAAGGCATTCTCGATGAGCGAGATAAACAATAGCGGGGCTATAGTAAATTGAGAATTGAGAATTGAGAATTGAGAATTTACTTCCGTCTTCTCGTTGCAGCGCAGCTTCATCAGCGAGATATAGTTGCGCATGAACTCCACCTCGCCCTGAATGGGTACCGTCTTCTTGTTGGTCTCATACATCGCATAACGCAATAGGTCGCTCAGCTGGGCAATAGCATCCTGGGCCGCATCGGGGTCAATCTGCGTCAGACTGCTGATGTTGTTCAGGGTGTTGAAGAGGAAGTGCGGGTTTATCTGGTTCTTCAGCCACGCCAGCTCAGCCTCCGTATTCTTGGCTTTTTCTTCCTTCAGCTGCTGACGGATCTGGCGGGTACGGATGAAGTGGCGGATGCCGATGGCAACAGCAACTATCACACAGTTCAGCACCAGGAACATCAGGAATCCCGAGAAGAATCCTATCCACATGTTGGCATTCATCTCAGGCATGTTGGGGATATTGTTTCTGTGGTAAAAGACCATGAAGAACTGCGAGTTCAGGCCGAGGATGAGCACGAGGTTGATGAGCACAAACAACCAGTATCGACGCTTGAAGAAAAGGTGTGGTCCCAACAGATAGAAGTTGGCGAAATACACCACTAACGGTGCCTGGAACAGTCCCCACACCACAAAGAACGAGGTACGTGTAGCGCTAACGTCCTGCGTGCTCAGGAACGTAGCCAGTGGCAGTGCGAACAGTACCACTGCCCAAACTGCCACTTGTGCTGCAAACAGCCAGATATCTTTTTTCTCAATCTTCTTCATTTGTCTGGCAAAGTTAGGAATTTTTTTTGAAACAGCCAAATTATTGCTCAATATTTCCTACGCTGTTCAGCATTTCACCCTGCGACTGCTGCTCAATGAAGTCGTTCTCGACGCGGGTGGTGCGCTGCTGGGTGCGCATTTTCGTGTTACCGAAGGTGTAGCTGACGGTGAAGGTTGCACCGTAGATGGGCACCTTGATGTTGTTGTGGCTGGTGAAGTCCTTGCCGCGGCTCTCAGTCTCGATATTCAGCGTGCCACCCTTGTTCAGTCCTACGATACCCTGTATGCCCAGTGTGAGCTTGTCGTTCAGCAGCGACTTCGACAGTGTAGCTGTGAGGATGTTGAATCCGCCGCTCCAGCCCTGCAGGGTATAGCTCTTGGTCGATGTGATGGCAAAGGCGCTGAGCTTCAGGTCCCAAGGCAGCGTCTGCTGCAAGCCAGCCATGATGTTGGCAGTCCAGCCGCTATTCTTCTGGTCGAGGGCCGTGCTGCGCAGGTCGGTATAGTTCAGACCGCCGTTGAAGAAGATGCGCGTATCCTTGGTCAGCAGGTAGTTCACGTAGCCGTTGATACCAGTCTGGTGACGCTTGACAACATTGCCGTAAGTGGTGTTCAGAATGTTTTTGTCGTCGTAGAAGCTGTACTGAGAGATGGCATTGTCGGTGAAGTTGTGGTGCAGGTTCAGATTCACCATCAGCTTCGAGGTGAACATGTTATAGACCAACGAAATGTTGTGTGACTTCTCTACCTCCAGGTTGGGATTACCATAGGAGAGGGCGATGGGGTTAGTCCTGTCGACATACGGATTCAGGTAGGAGATACCGGGACGGCTGATGCGCATGTTGTAGGTCAGACCGAGGTTGCTGCCCTGCGAGAGGGTATATTGCATGCTGGCGGTGGGTACAAGATTGCCATAGTTGGTCTTGAAGTCCTGACCGTTGCCCAGATGATATTCTACGTCCTGCCAGGTATATTCGTAGCGCAGACCAGCCTTCAGACCAAACTTGTTCCAGTTGCCGGCATACTCACCGTAACCGGCCAGGATGGAGTTCTTGTACTCATATTCAGAGCTGGAGTTGGTATCGTAGACGTCCAACAGATAGTACTTTGAGTCGGAAGTGGCATCGTGCAGTTGCAGCTTGCTGCCGAGGCTCAGCGTATGACCAGTAGCGAGAGGCATAGTATAGTCGAGCTGGAAGATGTGGTTGGTGGTCTTGTCTTTGTTCTCAGAGTAACGGTTGGTCAGGTCAATGCCGCCGTTTAGGTCAGGGTTCAGATTGAAGTTATTCGTCATTTTGGTAGTAGCCGGACTATAGTTCAGCTGATAGGTCAGGGCCAGCGACTGGGTGTGCTCCTTGTTGAAGAAACGTTGGTAGTCGATGCTGCCGTTAAACGAGGTGCGCGAGTTCTTCATATCTGTCGTGCTGCCATAGCTGAAAGCGTTGCCATAACCTCCCAGGGTGGTGTTCGTTGTTCCCGTGCTCTTCATCGACATCGAGTTGAACTGGGCTGTAGCGTTGATGACGCTCATCGAGTCGAGCTGGTAACCCAGGGAAAGACTACCCATTGTGAACGGTGTCTTCACATCATTGTCAGAGGTGAGGATCTGTGAATTGCCGTTATCTTGAATCTGTTCCATCTCAGTGGTGGTGTTGCCAGGTTTGTTATAGCTGGTCATCACGTTGGCGCTGTACGACAGCTTACCCTGCTGGCCATTCACGAAGACGCTGGCACCCAGCTGCTTGTTACCGGCTGAGGCACGTACGGTACCGTTGTAGCCGTTCATGCTCTGCGCAGCCTGCGGATTCTGCTTGTTCATCACGATGTTCAGAATACCGGCAGCACCTTCGGCATCGTACTTGGCGCCAGGATTCGTCACTACCTCAATGCTCTTGACGGCGGTGGCGGGCATGCTCTTGAAAACCATCGAGGGATTGCTGGAGAACATGACGTTAGGCATGCCGTCGACATACACCTTGAACGACGTCGAGCCATTGACGGTGATATTGTCCTGACCGTCGACGGTCACCATAGGCACCTTGCGCAGCATGTCGAGCACAGTGTTAGACTTAGAGTCCTCGTCCTCAGCCACGTTGTAGCTCATCTTGTCAACCTCCATTTTTACCAGTGGCTTCTGGGCTACGATTTCCACACCTTTCAGCATGGTGGCATTCTCCTCAATATATAAGGTTCCGAGGTCCACGGGATTCTCATTGCCGAGTTCCAAGGTCTGGCGCAGTTCGTTCTTGCCTACACTGCTGAACACGATGTCGAACTTGCCCTTACCCTTCACCTCTTGTGAGAAGTGTCCGTTCTCGTCGGTCAGGAACATGGCTACAGGCTTGTCGCTCTTTCCTTGTTTAAACACGCGAACGGTGGCAAACGGTTCGCCTTCGTTCAGGGTCTTGTCCATCAGCACACCGGTTATGGTGGTCTTCTGAGCCATTACTACTGCTGATACTGTCAGCATCACTGTCACGAGGAATACTCTGATTTGATTCATTGTCTTCATAATCTTTTGCGTTTTGTTTTTAATTTCTGACGCAAAGGTAGGGTAAATAATGACACGCGCCAAGTGGCTTTCGACGAAATTACCCCTGTCTTTCGACGAAATATCAAAAAAAAGTATTACCTTTGCAGGCAAAACAACAAATCGTGAATTATGAAGAAGCTACTAACGACACTGATGTTGCTGGCAAGTATGACAGGCTTTGCCCAGCAGAACATGGAACTGACGGCTACGCAGGTAGCCAAGCTGATGGCTCCTGGCTGGAACCTCGGTAACACTATGGAGGCCGGTAACGGGGAGTCTCACCTCTTTACTAATAATGCTGGGCTCGGTGCTGAGACTTATTGGCAGGATACGAGGACTACGCAGGCCATCATCGACTATGTCAAGGCACAGGGTTTCCGTTCCATCCGCATTCCGTGTGCATGGGTCATGGGACATATCAGCAATGCTGCCGACAATACCATCGATGCGGCCTGGATGGCACGTGTCAAGGAAATCGTCGACTATTCGCTGAATGCCGGCCTCTACGTCGTCATCAACCAGCATTGGGATGGCGGCTGGCTGGAGAATCATATCAAGGAACCCCAGAAGCTGTCGCAGAACAAAGCCATCCTGACGCGTATCTGGCAGCAGATTGCCGAAACGTTCAAGGACTACGATGAGCGCCTGCTTTTTGCCGGACTGAATGAGCCCAATGCCGAAACACAGTCGGCTACGAACAATTTGATAGAATACGAGCAGACCTTCATTAATGTGGTGCGTCAGTCGGGTGGTAACAACGCTCAGCGCATTCTGATTATTCAGGGTCCGGGTACCAATATCGACCATACCTGTAACTTCATGACTACGCTGCCCACCGATCCCGCTACCGAGCGTCTGATGATTGAGGTACACTACTATGCCCCCTGGCAGTTCTGGGGCATGGAGCATGACGAATCGTGGGGTAAGGTCTTTTACTATTGGGGCGAAGGCAACCACGTAGACGGTTCGCAGCATAATGCCACCCATAGCGAGGAGAGCTACGTCGAGGAGGAGCTGCAGAAGATGAAGGTCAACTTCGGTGACAAGGGCATCCCCGTGTACATCGGTGAGTTTGGTGCCAATTGGCGCGTCATGCCTGCCGGTGAGAATCAGGCCAAGCACGATGCCTCCATCAAGAGCCACTACCGCTGTGTGGTGCAGAAGGCTATGGAGAAAGGCATGGTTCCCGTCATCTGGGACACCAACTATCGTGGACGTCCCTCGATGACCATCATCAACCGTAAGGACCTGTCTATCTTTAATACGTATATGATGACAGCCATCAAGGAAGCTGTTGAGGCTGTCGGTGGTACAGATGTACAGGCTGTCAGGACGGTAGACTTCCAGAACGATACGGTCTATGACTTGCAAGGTCGCAAGCATGATACTGCACAAAACGTTGGTGGACTTTATATACAGAACGGCAAGAAATGGACTTCGCGCTAACCCTGTTGAATTGGTTCCGTGAAAACGGTCGTGAGCTACCTTGGCGACAGACCCGCGACCCGTATGCCGTGTGGCTGTCGGAAATTATCCTGCAGCAGACACAGGTGAAACAGGGCTGGGCCTATTGGGAACGCTTTATGCGGCGCTGGCCTACGGTGCAGGACTTGGCAGCTGCTACAGAGGATGAGGTGTTGCGCGAATGGCAAGGACTGGGCTATTACAGTCGTGCCCGCAACCTGCATACCGCCGCCAAACAGGTTGTGGCAATGGGTGGTTTCCCCACCACGATAGAAGGTCTGCGCCAGTTGAAGGGTGTCGGCGACTACACCGCTGCCGCTATTGGCAGCATTGCCTTCGGACTGCCAGCTGCCGTCGTCGACGGCAATGTCTATCGTGTTCTCGCTCGCCATTTCGGCATCTCGACACCCATCAATACCACAGAAGGTAAGAAAGAGTTTGCCATGCTGGCACAGAGCCTATTGCCTGAAAACAATTCTCAATGTTCCATGTTCCATGTTCCATGTTCAATGTTCAATGTTCAATGCCCAACGGCGGCCTACAACCAAGCCATCATGGATTTTGGCGCTACGCAATGTACGCCGGCTAATCCACAGTGTCTGCAGTGTCCACTACAGGACTCTTGCATTGCCTTCCGCGAGGGTAGGGTGGCTCAACTGCCTGTCAAGCAGAGGACACTGAAGGTGAAAGAGCGCCATCTGTCCTATATTTATGTAAGATGTCATGGCGAGACCGCCATCCGCCGCCGTCCTGCTGGCGACATTTGGCAGGGGTTGTATGAACCTTTACTAATTGATAATGGACAATTGACAATGGACAATTGGGTTGCGCAGCATAATTATCAATTGTCAATTCTCAACTGTCAATTACTTTGTAAGAATCTGAAGCACGTCCTCACCCACCGCATCCTCTATGCCGACTTCTGGCTGTGGGAACCCGACGAACGTCCATCACTCCCAGAAGGATACTTCTGGATTCCCGAGTCCGACCTCGACCGTTATGCCGTCCCCCGTCTCATTGAAATCCTGTTAGAATCACTTAATTCTTAATTTTTAATTGCGAAGCAACAACTCTTAATTCTAAATTCTTAACATATGATTAATCTTGCCATTTTTGTGTCCGGTAGTGGTACCAACTGCGAAAATCTCATCAAGTATTTTGCTGATTCAGAGCGTGTTAACTGTGCTCTGGTAATTAGTAATAAGGCCGACGCCTACGCCTTGGTACGAGCCCAGAATCATGGTGTGCCTACGGCTATTGCACCAAAGCTGCAACTCAACGACGCTGGTTTCATGCTGCCACTGCTCCAGCAGCATCATATCGACTTCATCGTCTTGGCCGGTTTCCTGCCGTTGGTACCCGATTTCCTCATCGAAGCCTATCCCCGTCGCATCATTAATATCCATCCTGCCCTGTTGCCGAAATTCGGTGGTAAGGGCATGTGGGGCCACCACGTTCATGAAGCCGTGAAAGCGGCTGGCGAGACCGAGACTGGCATGACCGTTCATTGGGTGACACCTGTGTGCGACGGAGGTGAGATTATAGCCCAGTTCAGCACGCCGTTGTCTCCCGACGATAGTGTCGATGATATCGCTGAAAAGGAGCATCAACTTGAGATGAAACACTTTCCAAAAGTCGTGGAACACGTCCTAAATGAAACCTTTTTTGTGGCAAAGTGTTGAATTTTAGGGCATTTCGTGCACTTTTATGTAAAATTATTTGCTATTTTCATCGGTTTTGCTTATCTTTGTGGCCAAAAGTAAGACGTGAAACTGGCAAAACTATATAAGTCGATAGTTGTCGTAACGCTCTTATTGGTAGTGACAACAGGCGGGGCACAATCCCTCGCCGTTAAAACTAATATGCTTTACGACGTCGCTCTCATACCCAATATCGGTGTCGAGGTTGGGCTCGGTAAGCAGTGGACTGCCAGTGCCGACTGGTTTGGTACGTGGCTTAAGTCCGACAATCGCCACCGCTACTGGCAGGGCTATGGCGGCTATGTCACCGTCCGCAAATATCTCGGAAAGAGCAAGAGTCTGAGTGCGGGGAACGAGAATTCTCAATCCTCAATTCTCAATTCTCAATTTCCTACCGGTCATCATCTTGGTGCTTATGTCCTTGGACTGACCTACGACGTGGAGTGGGGTGGTCGCGGCTATCAGGCCGACCACTTCGGCTTTGGCGGTGGTGTGGAGTATGGCTATTCTCTGCCCATTGGCCGTTGTCTGTTGCTCGATTTCTCATTAGGCGTCGGCTTCCAGGATGGTGAATACAAGGAATACGAGCCTCAGGACGACCACTATGTGTGGCAAGCCACCCGTAAGCGCCACTGGTTCGGACCCACCAAGGCCGAAATAACACTGAAATGGGTGCTGGGCCGCAGCAAGAAAGGAGGTGCTCAATGAAGCGCCGTCGTCTTTCTATAGCTCCTATAGTCACTATAGCTACTGTGGTTACTATAGTTCCTATGCTCCTTTGCAGCTGCCAGTACAAGGATCTCTGCTACGACCACAGCCACATGGGTGAAGTGCGTGTGGCCTATGACTGGTCACAGTCGCACCAAGCCGATGTGAAAGGCATGACAGTCCTTTTCTATCATGCTGACAACGTCAGTGCCGACCCCATCCGCTACGACTTTACAG
Source organism: Prevotella sp. (assembly GCA_016286995.1). Classification (GTDB taxonomy): domain Bacteria; phylum Bacteroidota; class Bacteroidia; order Bacteroidales; family Bacteroidaceae; genus Prevotella. The sequence continues at coordinate 17,766 of JAEEVA010000022.1, read as the reverse complement.
GCATGGAGGGCGGAACGGCCCGACTGACGATGGGCAGCTATCGCCCTTCCACCTATAACTACGATACAGAGACCATCCTCTATCGTGGCATGGAGAACCCGTCATCCCTTGAGGCTTACACGCGTAAGTCGAGTATCGAGGAAGGTACGCAGCTGTCCACTCGTAATGCCATGCCACGTGCTGCCACCACCGAGGACCAGCCCGTTATCCTTGAACCCGATCCTCTGTACGGTACAGCTGGCAACGCTTTCACCCTCGACCCCAACACCCAGACCACTGTCACCCTCCAGCCTCATCGCCGCTTCAAGGAGATCAGTCTCAAAATTATCAATGTGCCTAACCTGCAGTATACAGGACAGTTTGGCGGTGCACTCACTGGCCTTGCAGCCTCCATCTATATGGAGGACGGACAACTCAGCGATGACCTGGCCACTGAGGCCTTTACCATACAGGTGGTCGACGGCTCCACGCTGGTAGGTAAGCTACGCATCTTCGGGCATTGTCCTAATCAAAATAACAAACACTATCTGACTATCTATGCCATCTTGGCCGACGGCACTCAATGGTATTATACGATTGACGTCACCGACCAGATGCATCCCCATGGTCCTGACGATCCGGGTTCGGGTGACGACGACGATGACATTACGATTGAAATCGACGGTCTCCCCGTTCCCAAGCCCATCGTCAATGGTTCTGGTTTCCAGCCCACCATTGATGGCTGGCAAGGTGTCGACATTGATGTCGGCATGTAATACTTTCAAATAGACATCAACGGATATGAAGCTATCGACTAAAAATATACAACACAATCCCCTGCTGCTGGCCTTCATCCTTTTGAGTGCCTTCTTCACCACGTCCTGCTCAGACGATAGCAGCAGCACCTCTGATGCCCCCACCAACGATAATGTGGAAATCGGCTTTACCACCAATACCACCACCTGGTACGACGGAACACGCGCCACGACGTACGACAATACCGCCGCCATTCAGGCAGAAGGAAGCTTCAAATGCTGGGCATACGATGCAGAAACAACAACAGTCAATACCACTTCAAATGTCAATGGAATCACAGCAACTTGGAATGGCAGCAGTGCTTGGACTTTTGCTGAAAAGCACTATTGGCCATTAACAGACAATCTCGACTTTTTTGCCTATATGCCTGCTACTCCCGACAGTTATATCACAGGACCAACATATACGACAGCCCGTCAGCCACAGTTCACTTGCGACATGAGCGGAACAGTGAACAAGGAGTTTATCTGGGCACTGGTCATCGACCAAAATAGAGCTAACAACGGCACAAGTGGTGTTGAATTGACTTTCAAGCATCCTTTTGCCCGTATCTATTTCAAGCTGTCGGAAGCAAGCGGAACAGCAGTGAAAATCAATAGCATCACCATCAGTGGCAGTGTCTTCTATAAAACGGGCACATGTACATTTGATAGTAATAATCCACCATATTCAACATGGTCAGACAAAGGAGGAGAAAGTTCTTTGGGAACGCTTGCAGCAAACACTCCATACCTCATCATCCCAGACAACTATGGTTCGCAAACCATTACCGTCAATGTCTCATGGGATGAATGGAACAGTTTTTCAACGGACCTAACCTCCAGTGCGCTGACATTAGACTGGCAAGCAGGCTACAGTTATACCTATAGCCTCACCGTCTCGAAGTACGGCCTGCAGGTGGATACATCAAAATATACAGAGCAATGGTAAGGAGATGTAAGATGTGTGATGTAAGATGTTAGATGTAAGATGTGTAATTGAGAAACAACAGCATGGGAATTTATATAAACACAGGTAATGCAGGATTTCAGAGGGTTCGCAATAGCGAATACATTGACAAATCGGGACTCATTTCCGTTGTCAACAGCACGCTGTTCACGGAGCGTAGCTGCAGTTGCGTGACTCGTAGCCGTCGCTTCGGTAAGTCGATGGCAGCCAAGATGCTCTGTGCCTACTACGACCATTCGTGCGACTCGCGCCAGCTGTTTGCCGACCTGCAGATAGCTAGCGACCCGCAGTTTGAGAAGCACCTGAACAAGTATCCCGTTATCTATTTGGACATAACGTCTTTCGTGACCCGTTTCAAGGACGATAGCATCATGCTGCACATCAACGAGGAAATGAAGGCCGACATCCACGAGGCCTATCCCGATGTCCCCGTGAAGGACGACGACGACCTGATGGCATTGCTCATTCGCATCAATGCCAAGACCAATGAGCCGTTTATCTTCATCATCGACGAGTGGGATGCCATCTGCCGCGAGTTCAAGGCGGGCACTACAGCTATGGACAACTACGTCAACTGGTTGCGCCGCATGTTTAAAGACTATGCAGCCTACAGGGTCTTCGCTGGCGTCTATATGACTGGCATTCTGCCTGTGAAGAAGTATAAAACGGAGTCGGCCCTGAACAACTTCGCGGAATATTCGATGGTGGAACCCGGCGATATGGCCCAGTTCTTTGGATTCACCAAAGACGAGGTCAGGGCGTTGGCCACTAAGTACAATATGGACTTCGACGAATTGGAGAAGTGGTACGACGGCTATCAGATAGGCGACGAACAGTCGATGTTCAATCCTAATTCTGTGATGCAGGCCATTTCGCGTCGTCGCTGCCGCAGTTTCTGGGCTTCTACAGGAGCCTTCGCCGCTGTGGCAGACTATATCAATATGAACTACGAAGGCCTGAAGGACGACATCATCTATATGTTGGCAGGCGGACGTTGTCCTGTTGACCCTACTGGATTCCAGAATGACATGTCCACCATCAGCAGCAAGAACGACGTGCTCACTGCACTCATCCACCTGGGCTATCTGGGCTATGACTGGCGCGAGGACGAATGCTACATTCCCAATCGTGAGGTGGCAGGTGAAATGGCTAATGCCGTCAGGGAAAACAATTGGAAACCCGTAGTGACAGCCTTAGAACAGTCGAAGCAGTTGCTGAAGGATACCCTTGCAGGTGATAGCGATGCCGTGGCACGCGCCTTCGACCGCCTATTGCAAGAGAATCCCAGCTACGCCTGCCAGATAGAGCAGTATTATCGATAAATACCAAGCACAACAACCAATATGAATATGATACTGAATAGCATGCATAAGACAAGACTACATATTATCCGAATATTCACCCTGCTGCTGATGATGATGGTAGGCAGTATAATAAATGAGGCGTGGGCAGCGAAGAAGGTCACTTACCACATCCTTACCAAGCCGTTTACTGTGAAGCGCTTTAACGGTGTTGGAGATTTCCATCCGAATATCCGTGTCGAGGCGCTGCAATGCACCAGCGAGGAAGCAACGGTAGGGCTGCCAGACCAATACAAGAGTCCGCTTGCCACGGGTTATAGGTATTGGGGAAGTGCCACGCCAACCTATACACAACTCTACGATAATGGGCATAGCACAAAAATCATCAATACAAAGTATTACATCTATGACTGTTCTGGAGATGGGTTTGACTGTCTGTCAAATGAGCTAACAGCAGGAGACCCTGTAGGTGATTATACTGACATCTATGTCACCTACGATTATATTGGTTCTAATAGTATTCTTGACATCAACGGTGGAACGAGTTATAACGTTGGCTTCACCAATGGTGGCAATCAGAAATTCATGTGCTACAACCGTAGCCGTAACAACCGTATTGCCAACGCCTTAAGCAGCGGTCTGTCAGGAGAGCAATTGGCAAGTGATGATTTCGTCATACCTGAAAATGGTAGTAGTCAACTCGGTTGGAAGTGGTCAAAATGGGGACCAATCGGACTTTTCGCTGGATTCAAGTTCACAGGTCAAGATCCTTACAACATCACCATCACGACTTCATACGAGGGAAAAGAGTTGCATATAACTGACGCGATTACTAATGTAGATAATACAGGAACAGTCAAACCCTATGCGGGTTCTACCCTCATGTGCAAGATTGGTGCAACTTCAATGTGGTTTGATGTGAGTAATAACAAACATTACAAGATTCAGTCAGGTATCAAAAGTGCTGGTGAATGGACAGAAGCTAAATACGCTGAATGCTGGGAAAAATTCTACGTTACCCAAAAGGATGCGCAATATGACGACTGGCATGGTTTCTACAGATCTGAGTCACCTACGCTGAATGCCTTCGCCCTGCTGAATAATAAGAAAGGCGGGTATATGTTTGTCGGTAGTAAGATGAATCAAGGAGACGGTAACTCCACAAGTCCTACTACTAACCAACCTAACGCTAGCAATCAATATTATTCTTACTATGACAATTATGATTCCGAAAGCGGGAATAGACGAAGTCAACCATACTTTAAAGCACAGGCAGTCGGTTCTGCCCTTTCTATCAATTTCTATGAGATAAAGACATACACAGTACATGTTACGCCACATGGTTATGGTTCCCCTGCAGAACTCACTGCAACCATGAAGTGGAGTGATGCAAGAATTGATAACAACCCTGCTGACCACGTCCCTGATGTGTTGAAGCGTAAGTATGTCAGCTACACTGCATACTCAGATGCAGCACATAACAATCCTGTTACCTCTTTTGAGGATATTCAGAAAGCAAATAACGGCAATAACATCTATTTAGACTATACCGTATCTGAAAGTTTGCCTTTCGACACACTCACTGCCAAAGGTGGTGTTTATGACTACAAAGACGCTCGTTGGTACACCATGCGTATGGATGGTGTTGCGAATCCTAAATACATTGCTTATGAAGGCAGCTCCAACAAACTTGTTGTAACTGATGGCAGCGGCGCCGCAAAGGGGTCTAACACAGCCAGCCAAATACACCAAGGCGAGGCTTCTCCAGAGGCAATGGTGGCATTTATCGGTGATCCTTACCGACTGAGGATTCTCAACCGTAAAGCATGTGAGGATGCCTCTGGCAATAAATTCATCGGTTGTAATACTGGTTCTGCGAACAACACAGACCTAAGCACCAATATGACAGGCACATTAGACATCACCACATGGGAGATAATGTATGAAAGCATTGGTGAGGCTGGTATGTTGCTCAGGCAGTATGGAACCGCCAGCGCCAATCCCAGATACATCAATTTGGGATCTGCTGCCAATGACAAACCTGTTACCTATAGTAGTGACTCAATCCGCATTAGGGTGGTGGAACTGGAAAAACTAAAATATTACTACCACATCGTACGCAATGATGATGGTGACATCGCCGTGAAGGCTTCTGATTCACATGATGTGGGCAAGGCGCTCAAATCGTGGACGGATATACCCGCCGTCATTCGTAGTCCTTTCCTTTCTTCTGCTACAGTCACTTACCATGGCTCACTTGATGACGCTAAGGCAGGAACACCTGTTATCAATAACGCACCATATGACAGCAATCGAGACATCTTTGTGCGCTATAGTGGCACTCCTTCAGTCGACCCCGATATTAGCTTTAATGTTACACTGAACGCAGAGTATATATACACCTCAGAAACCTCTGAAGACGCAAATATCTACAGCAAAGAAAGTATCTCTACAGATGAAACAGCAAATGGTCATTTCCAATGGATACTCGATTATAGTGACCCTTACGCCATGATAATATTAAATAATGGTAAGGAAAAATATATAAAGACTGTATCTACTCTTGCAGATAATACTGCTCTTGGCTGGGATACTAAAACTAATGCTTCCCTCTTTATCGCAAAACAATCCGCTGACAATCCCGGATTCTATGAGGTGATGGTTGCAACAGGTGATGGTGTGGATGCATCTGAGACTTACTACAACATAGGACGTAACATTTCGAGCACCACCGAGAATGCCGTCAAACTTTACAAAAACACGACATACAGCTCTGGTTATAATCAGTTGCGATTCAAGTTGATTGGAACGTCTGCTAGAGACGTTACTTATCACCTTATAGATATGGCACATAACGAATTGTTGCAAGTTACAACTCGACACACGTCTGATGACGCTCCGTTCTTTCCACCACGATACCGCAGTCCGTTAGTAAATACTTATTATTATTGGTCTGATCTCTCATGCACAATCCCCGTGGGAAATGAAATTGGGAATATGATAACAAATATTTACGTTACTTATGATGTGAACGACCTCGTGAACCTGAAAGCTGGTCAGTTGTATCTGCTGCAGTACGAGGCTGGTCAGATGTTCAACGATGAGGACGGTAGCGATGGCATCAGCAAAACAGCCCATAAAGCCATCTATCCATACGTCAATGGTGACGGCAACTTCTTCGTGTATGGTCAGGAGCAGTATGACATACAACAGCAAGGTGCCTCAAGTACCCGTACCCGTTGGGCTTGGTATGTTGAGAGCAACGTGGAAGGTGCGCCTAAGGGTGACCCCTACCACGTGACGATCAAGTCGCGCCAGACAGAATCGTATCCTATCTCCAACAGTTCTGAATATAATGCTTACTTCATGACATATAAGCCTGATGGCTACAGCGAGGTTGTAACAACATTAGGATGGCCTGGCATGAATAGTGAGACGGCAACGGAATACATGGTTCTCGGCAGTGAGGGACAGTATCAGCTGGTAACAAGTAATGAGATAGGTGGTTCTCGCTATGTCGTGAATTCCTTCGAGCAGTACTGGAAGACGTGGGATACCATCAGAAAGAAGGTATATGGTGAAAGCAGCGCCAAGGAAAACGATAGTGACCCGACGACCATTCCTCTTGACACAAAAGCAAAGGTTGGCAGCACAACAGGTGTTCTTCTGAGAGACTCCTTGCAGAACACCCTTGGCTTCCACAGCTACGAAAAATGGGCATACGCCAAACGTTGGAACGGATACAACAATGGCTATAGCAGCCAAGAAGGTACCCATGAGAAGAAGAAAGGATGGGAAAAGATTGAACACTGGTACCAGACTGTAAACATGGGTGAAGGCTACTTCGACTTTGTCAAGACAAGCATTGACCCTGTTCTCATCCTGCTCGACCAGCATGGCTGGGAGATTATGCGTAAGCCACTGCCTACAAGTCCTGACGACCCGGATAAGGAAGCAAAGTATGCCGCCATACGCCCCTACAACAGCCCTATGGTGAAGGAATATGCTTTCTGGGCAACGACTAAGAAGCGCACGGGCTTCCATCAGTATTATCTGTTGAGCGACCGCATCGGTGGTGATGACTTCACGTCTACCGACCTGACCAACCTGCCACCTTATGGCTCAAAGAACGTGTTGGACAAGAAGGGTAACCAGAATGACCAGTACGTCACCTATATCGTCAAGGATGAGTATGCACAGACATACACTCCAAGTACAAGTACGGGTAAGCCGTTCCTTATTGAGCAAGGAACAGATCATAAGTATGCTACCACAAATGCTGGAGGAACAACGCTGACTGCAAGTGACATTCCTCAAGGCGGTGACATGAAGGCTCATATTCTTAAAGATAATATCCTCGATACCGAGAAATGGTACGTAAAGCCTAATGACAGCATTGATAATGAAATGGGTTATAATGATGTCGTTCACACTTGGACAAAAAAGAAAGCGGATGGCAATTGGGATAACAAGAATCCTAATGCCTATGATCATAAAGACTTCAAGAACAACTTCACTGCAACTTATCTATCCTTGAATACACATGCGCAGCTTCTTATAGACAGCCTCGGTTATTTCTCCTTCTCTAACGGCTTCGACCCATACAACATTCAGATTTCGTCTGTAAGCGCACCTTCTAAATTCATGAAGACAGACGCTAACGGTGCTACGCTTGAGGAAGGTTCTCTTATTGGTTCATATCCTGCTGTCCCTGGCACCATCGCTATGGGGGATACGGCAACAGTGATTACTCCTAACCCCAAATGGTATGACAGTAGAAATCTGTCTGTTACCAATGCCACCTATATGGCTGTGCAGGATGCTGACGGCAATATGCAGCTGATGCCACGCTTCGACCATTCTACCCGTATGGCCGAGTTTGGCACACTGATAGCACCAACAGATGATGATGTGGCGAAGACCTATACCAAACTGTATCGACCTGAGGTGTATGAATACCTCATCATCGACAATGACGGCAAGGAGTCTATCCGATACAAGACGGGTGGTGACCTGATGCCACAGACTCCTGCCCACTTCCAGAGTCCGCTTGCCACCAACTTCACCTACTATGCTACAGCAACCAAGACTGGTGATACCTATAGCAACATCACAGATGAGATAGAGACATCTCTTGATGGTACTACACTTACTGAAAATACACTTACTCATAATAAGGTAGTGTATGTACGCTATGAATATGACGAGGAATCCGACAACCAGAACATGCTAAAGGGTAACTGGCTGACCATGCAGCTGTGCGAAAAAAATGCTATATATAACAGTGGCATCAAGCAGGCAGGCGGAGACAAACCTGCTACTATTGATGGTGACGACAAGCAGTGGCAGTGGAAGTTCGCTCATAATTCACAGCCAGACCCATACGCCATCTATATATATAATCGTAGCCAGGCTGAAGGGACAAAGGCGATAGAAGACCGTTTTGCACTCCTGTCTCACTCTGCAGGCGATTATGCTTTGGCTCAGGCTGGGCAGGGTACTGTAGCCAACTACGACTACACTTACAAATTCCTCAACGGAAACGAGATGAATACTGAGACCCCTGCATCTGTTGCCGTAGAGCCTGGCTTCATATCTACTTCTGGTACTTTCGATGAAACGAAGTCACAAGTGAAATTTGCTGATGATGTTACACATACGTTTATATATAAGGTATATACCAATGGAGGTGTGGAGGCTATAAGCGTTGACCAGTCACAGGAGGATGTCATCAGCAATGACTGGAAACCTGTATTGCCAGGAGCTGCTCGCACACCGCTACTCAACACGGACCAGTATCGTTACTATGAGCAGGATTTGGAAGGAGCAGTTGCTGTGGGCGACACGCTCGACAATGCTCTTTCCCTCCTGTATGGTCTTTATGACGACATCGTATATACACACTATACTGCGTATAATCCTAATGTAAGCAGTTATGTGGTGCCGAACGTACGAAATACACCAGGCGGCACTGTCGCCAAGGGCGTTGGTTCCAACGATACTCAAATAGGACTTGATGGCAAACGTCCATATAACATCATCTGGTATGCTGACTACATGATGAGGAGTGATGGAACGAGCATTACTTCTGAAGCTAACAAAGAATTGCAAACTTCAGCTGCTTTCGAATGGGAGTTTGATGGTGACGACCCATACGCTATTAAGATTAAGAGCGTAGGTGAAACTAATAAATATATCCATGCTGCTACCCCTTTAACTACTGAACTCAGTACTACAGCCACCCCATTTATGCTCCTTTATAAGGATGGTTATGACTACGGAGTGTTTGCAAAAACAGGTGATGCTACCACTAAGCTGAGCGGTTATGGTAATACCTTGACTACCGGTGATCCTGAACACTTTATTCCGTTCGCTCTTTCTACCTTTAAAGTCATATATCACCTGATGATTAAGAATATAGGTGAAGATGTGAGAATACCATACAGAGGTACGGAAACTGGCGGCGTAGTAGCCCCGAGTTATAAAATCATGGAGGGTACCACCCTACGTGATCTGGAATCCCGTAACTCTACTGGAGGCATCGAAAATCATATAGACGGTGACAAATATCAACTTGGTTCTACTCTAAGAGATTCTACATATTGTGTTGATGCCGGTCATGTTAGCTTAGGTGACGCATTTGAGATTCCTCAGGTTTTCTATCGTCCAAATGTGATATATCACTACTATATTGGAGGGGTATATGATCAAGAATGGAATGATGACGATATCATGAATGCAGAATACAAGGGTCTTGAGTTGACTAACATGGGCGAAGACACCGGACTGCTTGGCAAGATTGTGTGGGTTAACATTGTTTATAAATTCTTGGGTGGTCTGGAAACAAACGCTGGTACTGGTTTCGTGACGAGTGTAGATGATAATATGTGGTACACATTCGAGACCAGTGATGCCACACCAATGTTGGCAGAATTTACAGGTACATTACAAACAAAGAGCGGATATGCGACCCACTATACTAATGACTACCTGTGGACACCTGTAGGTGACCCATACGGATTCAAGATGTATAACCGCTACTTACATAAGAATTTGAGAGAAAGCAAGGTGATGAGCACCTCAGACTTTACAACAGACAGACCTATTGAGATGGTAGCTGATGATGCCTCAAAACCATATCTCCCTGCTAACTCAGTCTATGAGTTGCTCGCAAACAATTTGACTACACCTGGTTATTTCCGTGTTCATCCGGTAGTTAACATGCACGATGTAACCCAGTATTACATCAAGAACAACAGTAGTACAGGCGCTATGGCCCTAAATGCGACACCTACAGAGTGGACTTTCTCAATAAACGAGGACTTGATGAGACCATACTATCAGGCGACAGGCTATGTGGGTGGACTGAATGCTGCTGGTAAGGCTGCGTATGAGGCTGCCTTAAATGTAGAAGGTGATCTTGCTAAATTAATGGCTCTTCAAAAAGTGGTGTATGATCACGACAATAATAACTCAGAGGACGATCCAACAAATCCTAACTATATCGTGCACTATACTCCTGGTTACTACCGTTTGCACAACCAGCCTGGCTCAAGTGGAATCACCACACCACGCTATATGAGTGGTTATACCCACTTAATCGAATCAACTGATTATGATAATAACTCGGGTGCTGATGCTGATGGTGATGGAAACAATGATGTAGATATTCTTCCATTGCACTTCTATGAGGTGGAAAAATATGATGTTAATAATCCTACCTTCAACGACCTTAGCACAGTAGGTACAGACTATACAGAATCAGTTGCTACCAGAGGCGACATTCCTCTTGTGACTGTAGATAAAGATCCTGCAAGCATCTTCTACTTTGCAGGTGCGGCTGCGGCAAGCCCATCATCTACCATGCCATCATCTACCATGCAGACTCAGGGGCTGTATGTCAAGGGGAATAAGATGACGGCTACACCAGGTGATGCTACATCATTCAATATTATTGATATCGGGGCTGGTATAGTAGCGCTTCAAGGAGGTGATTACTTCCTTAAATATGCTCAAACCAATCCAAAGTACGATTTGAAGTTTGATAACACGCTTTCTACCGTTGAGAGTACGAGGTGGTGTATGCAGCCTGTGCAGAAGGGTGCTACGGCTGGTAATGGTGAAATGCCACTAAAGGTTGCAACTAATAATGGTGGCGATGAGCATTACTATACTACCTTCTATGCACCGTTTGACGTTCTGCTGACAGGTGCAAATGACGTTGCATACATTATACCTCCAGGTCAGTGGCCGGCTATGACTACGGCATCAACACAGTATATATTGTACCCAAAGGAGATTGGTGAATACAATACTGCAGAAAGTGGCTGCCCTGAGAATTATAGAGGCAACAACCAGTTTGTCCCTGCGGGTACTCCTGTTATCATCCGCACAAAGAATACTAGTGGTGAAGTAACAATGGCTCTGCCTACTGCTACACCCTCTACAAGAATAACAACTGATCTCAGTGGTCAGTATCTGGAGCAGATGTTGACTCAAAGTGAAACCGAATACGTATTCGTCTTAGGGCGTTCTTACACTCACTCAGATCAATTCACATATAATGGAGGAACTGGAGTGGTTACACCTGCAGGACTTGAGTTCGATAGAGGTGTCGGCTTCTACAAGAATGCTAACAACAACCGTGAGAGTAATGCAACTAAAACGATGTGGACACGTAACAACAAGTATGTCTATGGCAACAAGATCTACTACCGTGCCGCTATTAGTAGCAGTGCTCCTGAGATGACACGTGGCATTGAGTTCGTTCCTATTATCTTTGATGATGAGTCTGAGGAAGAGTTAGATCCGGATGGCAGCAAGCTGCAGATGGCGGGTGACAACTGCATCTACGACCTGCAGGGCCGTAAGGTTGCGACAGAGGAACAGGTGAAGGATGGTACATGGCAACAGCGATTGTCGCCTGGTATCTATATTCTTAACGGCCAGAAGTTCAGCAAAAAGTAACTGGAAGCTATGGTATGATGGTGTATGCTGATTATCGGCATGATGCAAATTCAGTGAATTTGGTGACCAAATTAACTGAAATTGGTAATCAAATTCACTGAATTTGCTTGATAGGATGGCCGCTTTTAGATGATAATACAGCCTCAATGACCTGTATAAAGCATGCAATTCATTGTTTAATAGATGACTTTGAACGTCTTGGTGTCCATCAGATGACGGTCTGTCATCTTAATGTCGGGGATGACGGGCAGGCACATGAAGGCCATCGTGATGAACGGTGACTTCATCTTACAGCCGATATCCTTTACCTTCTCCTGGATGCATAGCGTGCGGAAGGCTATCTCGTGACCACTCATCGGAGCCATCAGACCGGCAATGGGCAGGGGGATGTCAAGCATGTCATAGGGTGTCACCACGACCTGTCCGCCTTGCATCTCGACAATACGGTTGATGGCCTTCACCAGATAGTCGTCGTTGGAGCCGATGGCCACAATGTTGTGACAGTCGTGGGCCACGGAGGCTGCTATGGCACCTTGCTTGATATTGAAACCGCGCACCAGTCCTACGACAGGCTTGGCACCCGGTACGTAGCGGTTGTACACCACAATCTTCTGCACCTCCGTCCACGGATACTGTGAGTCGAACAGGGGATTACCCGTGACCATCACCTCGTCGTGCTCCGTGAGCAGACTGCCATCGCCGGCATGGATGACATGAACGGTATCGCCGGCATGGATGTCCATCGCGATATCGTTGGCAGTGATGGGCGCTGCCACGAAGTTGTTGGGGAAGTCATAGTCCAGAATATAATCGTCTATATCATGACGGGAGGGCAGGCTGGCGTTGTAGTTGAACACCTCTTCTCCGCGAATCCATGTACTCTCGACACGGAAGTGTGGGGTGATATTGTCTACCGTGATGAAGGTGGCTGGGTCGCCGGCCTGCAATAGTCCCCAAGGCTGTTTGTAGTGCTTCTGGGCGTTGACGCTGGCAGCCTGTAGCACATCCCACAGGTCGTAACCATCGGCCAGGGCACGCTTCACAATGAGGTTGATGTGGCCACGCACGAAATCGTCGGGGTGACAGTCGTCGGTACAGAACATCACCATGTTGGGACTCTCGGCAATCAGCGGACTTAACAGCTTGTAGTCCTTGGCGGCACTGCCCTCGCGGATGATGACCTTCATGCCGGCTTTAATGCATGAACGGCCCTCGTCAATCGTGGAGCATTCATGGTCGGTGGTGATGCCTGCTGCGGCATATCGGTCGCGCTGCTGTCCTGTCAGTCCAGGGGCATGACCGTCTACGGGCTTGCCGTTTCGGAGAGCGGCCGTGATCTTGGCCATCACCTCCTTGTCGTCAGCCAGCACGCCGGGGTAGTTCATCATCTCACCAAGGAAACCGATGTCGTCGCGGGCCATCAGGGCTTCCGTATCCTTGACGTCAATCACTCTTCCGCAGGTCTCGACGTCGCCACCTACGGCCGGCACACAACTGGGCGCGCCAAACAGGAAGTTGAAGCGTGCCTCCTTGCCAGAGCGTATCATGTAGTTGATTCCCTCAACGCCTAAGACGTTGCCAATCTCGTGCGGGTCGGCAATGACACCGATGGTACCATGACTGACGGCGATGCGTGCAAACTTATGAGGCACCATCATGCTGCTCTCGATGTGTACGTGGCCGTCGATGAAACCGGGCATCACGTATGGCCATGGTTTTTCACGCTCGGGCAGCGCACAGCGATTCACCTCTACAATCTTTCCACCTTCTATCACCAGTTCACCGCCGAATATCTCGCGGCGTATCACGTCAACAATATGTCCTTTTATATGTTCCATACTCCTAACGGCCCTTTTTATTATTTTAATTTTTTAATTTTTTATTTTTCCCGTGGTCATTCTTCATCTTAATAAAGAAGATGATGGCGGCACACGTGGCTGTGATGAAGTTGGTGATGAAAAAGAAGATACCAACCTCAATGCCCTGGCGGATACACAGCATCAAGCCCTGACACATAAAACAAAAGCTGCCGACGGCCATCATGATGAAACCTGGCAGTGAAATGCCGTCTGTCTGGCGGGTACGGATAGTCTGAATAGCCTGTGGCAGATAGCCTAAGATGAGGCCGATGCTGCCTAACCATCCGAAAATCTGATATAACAAGTCCATAGTATAATGTTTTTAGTTATTTATAATGATGCCGCAAAGATACGAAATTAAAGTGAAAAGTGAATAGTGAAAAGTGAAAAATTTGCTTCCGCCGTCAAAAATTCTCAATTTCGATTAGTAGTTCTCGTTTTTTTTCGTATATTTGCAATCGGTAAATAACTAAATGCCTCAATGAACAAACAAAGAGTAATGAGTAAACAGTCTAATTGTATATAACTATGAAAAAAGTCTATAAGGCACATATCCTCTTTACGAAGGAAAAAAAACGTTTCGAGGTTTTTGAGAATGGCTATATTGCTGTGGAGAATGGTATCGTAGTGGCTGTCGCATCCAGTCTGGACGAACTCAACGCCCAATGTTCAATGTTCAATGTTCAATGGTCAATGGTCAATGTCAACGACGTAGTCGATTTTGGCAACCGTTTGCTGATTCCGGCCATGAACGACATGCATGTCCATGCGCCGCAGGTGCATAACCAGGGTGTGGCCATGGACCTGGAACTGTTGCCGTGGTTGCAGAACTACACGTTCCCAGAGGAGTCGAAATATGCTGACGTCCACTATGCCGAACGCATGTATCGCCGTTTCCTGCATACCCAGTGGCTATTCGGTACCATGCGTAGCGTCGTCTTCGGCACCATCCATACAGAGAGTACCCGACTGCTGATGAACCTGTACAAGGAGGCAGGCATGGGAGCCATGGTCGGCAAGGTGGCCATGAACCGCAACTGTCCTGAGACCCTCTCTGAAGACGTTGACGCCTACGTTGAAGGCCAAGAGTCCCTCATTGCGGATACTCAATTATCAATTCTCAATTCTCAATTTTCAATTCCCCTCGTCCGCCCCATTATCACCCCACGCTTTGTGCCGTCGTGTACACCGGAGCTGCTGAAGGCCTGTGGTGAACTGGCCAACAAGTATCAGCTGCCTGTTCAGTCACACCTGTCGGAGAACACGTCTGAGATAGCCTGGGTACAGGATCTGGAGAAAGAGAGCACCAGCTATGGTGATGCCTACAACCGCTACGGACTCTTCGGACAGACGCCGACCATCATGGCACACTGCGTGTGGACCAATGGCAGCGAACTGGAACTGATGAAGCGCAACGGGGTCATGGTGGCCCACTGTCCCACGTCGAACTTTAACCTGTCGTCGGGTATGGCACCCATCCGCACCTTCCTTGACGATGGTCTGCCCATCGGTCTGGGCAGCGACATCAGTGGCGGTCACGACCTGAACATGTTCCGCATGCTGGTTTATGCCATCCAGGTCAGCAAGATGCACTACCAACTCGATAAGAGCAAGGCCTTCCTTACCCTGCCCGAAATATTCTGGATAGCCACCAAGTCGGCAGGCAGCTTCTTCGGCAAGGTGGGCAGCTTCGAGCCCGGCTATGAGTTCGACGCCCTGGTCATCGACGATGCCGTGCTGCATCCTGACGAATACTCGCTGTTGCACCGCTTGGAGCGCTTCATCTACGTGGGCGATGACCGCCAGATTCTGCATCGCTTCTGCCGCGGACAGGAAGTGAAGGAACCGAAAGAGCTATAATCCCAAATTTATCATTGGAAATTAAACTTTTCCACCCTTTTTGTCTTTATCACGAATTGGAGAATTAGAGAATTTCTCTTGGTCGGAGCACGTCAGAACGAGGTCGCAAGCGACCATAGAATTTAGCGAATGGTCTACGTCACGATTGTTCTTTAAATTCTTAGCATCTTTAGATGCATCTCTCCTATGATATAATTCTCTAATTCTCAAATTCGTGATAAAAAAATATCTGGTGGGAAACGAATAAAAGAAGCGGTGCATCCAATTGGGTACACCGCTTTATGATAGGGATAAATCCGTGGTCGTTTATTCCTCAGCCTCCTTCTCGGCGGCGCGGAAGTTCTCGAGGTCCTCAACCTGGAAGGCCTTGATGTAAGCGCTCTTACCGAGGATGTCCTCTTCGGCCATGCGAACGTAGACGTTGGCACTCTTCTCGAAGAGTTCAGGAGCCTTGGTGGCGTCGCGCAGAATCAGAAGAGACATGACCAGCTCGGCAGTCATGTCGTACAGACGGCGAGCCAGGAAATCCTGGGCGTCCTGATTCTCCAGGGCCTTAACATTGGCGAGAGCCTCCTCGTAAACGGGGATGAGCTTCTCAACACGGGCCTTGAGAGCAGCGTTAGCCTCAGCAGGCAGCGCAGCCAGCATGTCCTTGATGTTGGCCAGCATGGTGCCGTTGGTGATGTAGCGGATAGCAGCTACAACCTGCAGCTGAGTGGTACCCTCGTAGATAGAGAAGATGCGGGCGTCGCGGAACAGGCGCTGGCTCTTGTACTCCATGATGAAGCCTGAACCACCGTGGATGCTGATAGCATCGTAGGCGTTCTGGTTGGCGTACTCTGAGTTCATACCCTTGGCCAGCGGTGTGAAGGCATCAGCCAGACGCTTGTAGGTCTTGCACTCCTGCTTCTCCTCGGGTGTGAGCTTGCGGTCGCGCTCGATATCTTCCAGACATTTGTAAACATCCACGTAAGCGGCTGTCTCATAGAGTAATGCACGACCGGCATCGAGCTTGGCCTTCATGCGGCTGAGCATGTCATACACAGCGGGGAAGTTGATGATCTTGTCACCAAACTGCTGACGCTCCTTAGCGTAAGCCAGTCCTTCGTTGTATGCCTCTTGCTCAACACCTACACTCTGTGCAGCGATACCCAGACGGGCGCCGTTCATCAGGGCCATCACGTACTTGATAAGACCCATCTTGGTGCTACCGCAAAGCTCGGCCTTGGCGTTCTTATAGGTGAGCTCACATGTGGGTGAGCCGTGGATACCCAGCTTGTGTTCGATGTGACGGACGTTCACGCCACCCTGGCGCTTGTCGTAGATGAACATCGACAGACCACGACCGTCCTTGGTGCCCTCCTCAGAGCGAGCCAGCACGAGGTGGATGTCGCTATCACCGTTGGTGATGAAACGCTTCACACCGTTCAGGCGCCAGCAGTTCTCCTTCTCATCGAAGGTGGCCTTCAGCATGACGCGCTGCAGGTCGGAACCGGCATCGGGTTCAGTCAGGTCCATACTCATACCCTCACCAGCGCAAACGCGGGGGATGTACTTCTGGCGCTGCTCCTCGCTACCGAACTCGTAGAGCGTGTCGATACAGCTCTGCAGGCTCCAGATGTTTTGGAAACCGGCATCAGCAGCCGAAATCATCTCGCTCAGCATAGAGAACACTGCGTTGGGCAGGTTCAGACCGCCGTAACGGCGAGGCATTGAAACACCCCACAGACCAGCTTTACGGGTGGCGTCGAGGTTCTCGTAGGTTTTAGAAGCGTAGATCATACGGCCGTTCTCGAGGTGTGGACCTTCGAGGTCGACGCTCTCTGAGTTTGGCTCGATGATATTGGCAGCCACGTCGCCAGTGATGTCGAGAATCTGCTTGTAGTTCTCGATGGCATCGCCCAGGTCAACGGGGGCGTAGTCATATTCTTTCGCATCAGCGAAACCCTTTTCTTTCAGCTCAACGATACGAGCCATCAGGGGGTGGTTCAAGTAGAACCCGATCTCAGGATGATCGCTATAATAGTTTGCCATAA
>JAEEVA010000072.1 GCA_016286995.1 Prevotella sp. | reverse complement strand
CAGACCACAGATGCCATTGAGCAGATTGGTATAAACCGCACCTATGCCGCCATTGAGAAAGCACGCATCGTACTCTGGCTCATTGATGCCAAACCTAGCGAAGAAGACATTAAAGATATGCACGAACGATGCAAGGATAAATCGCTGGTTATCATTCAAAATAAGATTGACAAGACTAGGGAAGATATCAACTCATCACTATCTGCTTTTCAAGCTCCACTTCTCAAAATCTCAGCCAAATACAACCAAGGCATCGATGATCTTGAACAAGCCATCTACCAGGCAGCAAACATTCACGACCTACAGCAGGATGACGTCATCGTTACGAACGCCCGCCATTACGACGCACTGACCAGAGCTCATGAACACATCCTACGTGTGATAGACGGTCTGCAGTTACAATTAAGCGGAGACCTCCTCAGCGAAGATCTTCACCAAGCCCTTGACACCCTCGCCGAAATCACCGGTGGCCAAATCACCCCTAATGAAGTTTTAGGAAATATCTTTAAAAATTTCTGCGTGGGAAAGTAAATTTCTCCGTGCTCTACCGCTATGTAATGCCGACATACCCTTTATGGGGTACATCGGCAATAAAATATGAGAGGGGATTTCACGTTTGAATGAAACGTATCTTCCTGCGATTCTCCTGCGATGGTGGACGGACAGTCGTGCTTGCTTGTTGATTTCTACCTTTTCCATTTTCTCGTTTCTATAAAACCTTATGCAACTGCGTAACTGTGTAACTGCGTTGGCAGGGACGAAGCCCTGCCCGCAGTCATCGTCAAATCATCACAGCCCCAGTCTTCTTGTACTTAGCCTTAGTGGTGCCGTTCTCCACAAACTCATCCACCTTCTCTACCAGCCCATCCTTCAGCAGACGGAACACCCTGGCGCGAGCCGAGTTGTTCTGTGCCAGACCAAAGCAGCGCATCACATCGTCGATGGTAAACTCTTCAGGCAGACGGTTGAAAGCCTCGATGGTCTTAGCCCTGCGTGGGGTGTTGGCAGCGGCATCGCGTGTCTTGTCGTCAAAATACTTCTCGGCCAATGCCCCAAAGTAATGACGCTGGCAGGCGTACTGAATGGTCACTATCAACTCTGCCAGTTTCCAGTCTGTAGCGTCCGTCTCAAACTCACCACACCAGTACTGGCCGTCCTGATGAATATCTGCCCAATGGCGCATCACGATGAACGGCGCAGAGAAGTTCAGCCCATGATAGGCGCAACGCTTCAGCAGCATTTCGTCTGCCTTTGAGTTGTTCTCCTTGGCATCCATCATACGGCGTGCCGTCCAGTCGTAGAGTTCATCCACAATCTTCTGCACAGAGAGTTCACCCTTCACGCGATCCAACTTGAAAGCCCACTCCTTCAGTCTGCCGTCGCTCTCGAAATCGATGGTGCTCTCACGCTCCATCATTTCAAAGTTCGTAGAAGGCAGCGGAATGCACGTCAGGCGCGTAGCCAGTCCAGAACCAAAATTCTGAGCATTCACCTTCCTCTTCAGGGCCATAGGTGTGCCTGTGTAGATATAGTTCCAGAACACGAAGAAGTTCTGCACCACGCTATCCAGATTTGAATACGCCTGTCCATCCTCCTCGTTGTGAAACGCTTTGAGTTCCAGACTCATCTTATCAATCCACGAACCACCCTTCTGCACCGTCATGGTGTTGTCGAGTTCCGTATCAAAGGTCAGCATGTGCAGCTGCATCTCAGTACCATCCACCACCTCCACGGCATTCACCATGTCCTGAATGAACTGGGCGTTACTGGTACGTGCTGGATGCACCCTGAACAGCGCCTTGGGCTTCTGCGGCTTCTCCTTGTTTGCGCCCTTGGTTTTCATCTCCTCCTTGTAGCGGTTGATGGCTGCAATACCAGCCTTATCCGCTGCCACCATAGGAGCCGCCAAGAGTTTGAACAGTCGAGTAGCAAACGACTTACCACTGGCAGGGTCGCCAATAATCAGCGTCGAATTATTGAGCCTGCGCAACTCTTCAGGACGATGATAGAACCTGTAAGTGCAACGAGTCATCAAGGTCATCATCAGGCCACCTGCCACAAACACAGCCGCAGGATATTGATTCTTCTTCAGACCCTTCGTGATGTCCTTCAACAGTGGGAACTCCTTGCTCAGTTCCTCTATCTGCTCGCCCCAGTCCCAAAGCCAACGCTCAATATCGCCCTCCGTCACCGCCACCGACGTTGACGTCTTGGCCTGCGTAACTTCTTGGTACGTCTGGCCTGTCGCCTCCTTGACAGCATCCTGCATGGCCTTACTCGGCTGCTGGCTGAGGTATTTCTTCTCCCTCTCAGCCATGCGCTGAGCGGCACTGGAAACGGTCTGCTCCACGTTCTCGTCGCGCTCGTCGATGATCTCCTGCACCCACGGCTGCGCTTTGAGCATGGCCAGCGTCTTCTGCTTGTCGCCATCGAACATGATGAGCAAATCACTGGCCAGTTTAAGACTCTCGTTGTGGCGGTTACTGTCGGCAGCGCATGGCAGTTTGTCGCCATAGCGCAGGTCAATAATAGACTGTACATCATAGCCCTTCCACGTTAGTCCAGACGCTGGAACATCCACGTTCCTGACAGTCTCAGTCCCTTGTTCAGAACCCTCACTGGCCACAGCAGCAGTCTTAGCATGAACACTACCATCAGCCCCGTCAGCAGCAGGAAATTCATGGTGTAGCGGCTGAGT
Organism: Prevotella sp.; assembly: GCA_016286995.1. Taxonomy (GTDB): domain Bacteria; phylum Bacteroidota; class Bacteroidia; order Bacteroidales; family Bacteroidaceae; genus Prevotella. The sequence continues at coordinate 48 of JAEEVA010000072.1, read as the reverse complement.
CTTCCTCTCACGATACTGGGGAGTGTACTCCCTGTCGAAATCTTCGTC
>JAEEVA010000021.1 GCA_016286995.1 Prevotella sp. | reverse complement strand
TGGCTATGATGGGTGGTCTGCGCATGTATATGCCGATTACCAACATCACCTTCCTCATCAGCTGTTTCGCTATTGCAGGTATTCCGTTCTTCTCAGGTTTCAGCTCGAAGGATGAGATTATCACCGCCTGCTTTGCCTACAGTCCTGTAGTCGGTTGGATTATGACGGGTATTGCCGCCATGACCGCCTTCTACATGTTCCGTCTGTACTATGGTATTTTCTGGGGAACAGAGAACAAGGAAGCCCACGAGCACCACACGCCGCACGAGGCTCCTGCTACGATGACCATTCCTCTCATTGTACTCTGTGTCATTACGATGGGCGTAGGTATCTACTCTACTATCGCCGGTTTTGCAGGGTGGGGTGGCAGCTTCGGTCAGTTTGTCAACGCTGAGGGTACCAATTACACCATCCACTTCAACACGCAGATTGCTGCTACGTCTACGATTATTGCCATCCTGAGCATCTGTCTCGCCACCTATATCTATAAAGGTGAGAGCCAGCCTATTGCCGACCGCCTGTACAAGACGTTCCCGAAGCTGCACCGTGCAGCCTACAAGCGTTTCTATCAGGACGAAATCTGGCAGTATGTCACGCATCGCATCATCTTCCGCTGCATCTCTAAGCCTGTGGCCTGGTTCGACCGCCACGTTGTTGACGGCACGTTCAACTTCATGGCCTGGAGTGCCAACGAGGCTGGTGAGTCTTTGCGTCCCTGGCAGAGTGGCGATGTCCGTCAGTATGCTGTCTGGTTCCTGACTGGAACGGTGGCTCTGACGCTCATATTGCTTGCAATTTAATCGTAATAACGTAATAACGATATAACGTAATAACGAAAATGAGTATATTAACATTATTCGTAGTAATCCCCGCCCTGATGCTTTTCGGCCTTTGGCTGGCCAAGAGCCTCAATCAGGTGCGTGGCGTGATGGTGGCTGGTGCTTCATGCTTGCTGGCCCTGTCCGTATGGCTGACCATCTACTTTGTTCAGCAGCGTGCAGCAGGTAATACTGATGTGATGCTGTTGACGGCTTCTACGCCTTGGTTCAAGCCGCTTAATATTGCCTACAGTGTTGGTGTCGACGGTATCTCTGTCGTGATGCTGCTCCTGTCGAGCATCATCGTGTTCACTGGTACCTTTGCCTCTTGGCAGCTGAAGCCACTCACCAAGGAATATTTCCTTTGGTTCACCCTTCTTTCTACGGGTGTTTACGGCTTCTTCATCTGCACCGATATGTTCACCATGTTTATGTTCTACGAGGTAGCCCTGATTCCCATGTACCTGCTGATTGGTGTCTGGGGCTCTGGCAACAAAGAGTATGCTGCCATGAAGCTGACGCTGATGCTGATGGGAGGTTCTGCCCTGCTGATTATCGGCCTGTTGGGCATCTACTACTTCAGCGGTGCTACCACGATGAACGTCAACGAGATTGCTGCTATGCACAACATCCCTGTTGACATCCAGAAGATGTTCTTCCCCTTCATTTTCATCGGTTTCGGTGTGCTGGGCGCGCTGTTCCCCTTCCACACATGGTCACCCGACGGTCATGCTTCAGCCCCCACGGCTGTGTCAATGCTTCACGCCGGCGTGCTGATGAAGTTGGGAGGCTACGGCTGCTTCCGCGTGGCAATGTACCTGTTGCCCGATGCAGCCAATGAGCTGGCGTGGATCTTCCTGATTCTCACCACCATCTCAGTGGTTTATGGTGCCTTCTCGGCTTGCGTACAGACCGACCTGAAGTACATCAATGCGTACTCATCGGTATCACACTGTGGTCTGGTGCTCTTCGCTCTGTTGATGATGACCAAGACCTCTTGCACCGGTGCTATCCTGCAGATGCTCTCTCACGGTTTGATGACGGCCCTCTTCTTTGCCCTCATCGGTATGATCTACGGTCGTACGCACACTCGTGACATCCGCTACTTGGATGGCTTGATGAAGATTATGCCGTTCCTCGCCGTGGGTTATGTCGTGGCTGGTCTGGCCAACCTCGGTCTGCCGGGCTTCTCGGGCTTCATTGCTGAGATGACCATCTTTGTGGGTTCGTTCGAGAATGCTGACACCTTCCATCGTGTCGCCACCATCATCGCATGTACGTCGATTGTCGTCACGGCAGTCTACATCCTGCGTGTTGTTGGTAAGATCCTGTATGGCGAGGTGAAGAACAAGCACTACCTTGAGCTCACCGATGCTACTTGGGACGAGCGTGTCGCCGTCATCTGCCTCATTGCATGTGTCGCTGGTCTCGGCCTGTTCCCTCTCTGGGCAAGCAACGTCATCTCTGATGCCGTAGGACCAATCTTGGCGAATATAATCTAATTGATAATTGATAATTGAAAATTGATAATTATGGGATATAGTCAATTTCTAAATATGATTCCCGAGGCCCTGTTGGTTCTCGCATTGATTATCGTGTTCTTTGCAGACTTCTGCCTGTCGAAGAGTGAGCGTAAGGTTGGCGTGCTGGGTAAGCTTACTGCTGCCCTGTTGCTCTGCCAGACCATTATGCTCACGACTGTCGGTCCTGCTGAGGCCTTTGGTGGCATGTATGTCGCTGGGCAGGCTGCTCAGGTCATGAAGCTCATCCTCACTTTTGGTACGTTTATCGTCGTAGTGATGGCCGAGCCTTGGCTTGAGAACGAAGCTCGTAAGTATGCCGGTGAATTCCATCTGTTGGTGCTGAGCACCCTGCTGGGTATGTATATCATGATGTCCAGTGGCTCGTTCCTCATCTTCTTCCTCGGACTGGAGACTGCCTCAGTGCCTATGGCCTGCTTGGTAGCTTTCGACAAGTGGAAGAAAAAGTCTGCTGAGGCTGCCGCCAAGTACATCCTTGTGGCTACGTTCTCCAGTGGTGTGATGCTTTACGGTATTTCGTTCATCTATGCTGCTACTGGCACACTCTATTTCGGCGATGTGGCTGATGCTATGGGTGACAAGTATATGTTCTCGCCTCTGCAGATCATGGGATTGGTATTCTTCTTCAGCGGCTTGGCCTTCAAGCTCTCGCTGGTGCCTTTCCACTTCTGGACGGCCGATACCTATGAAGGTGCTCCGACGCCCATCACCGGTTACCTCTCTGTCTGCTCCAAGGGTGCTGCAGCCTTTGCTGCGCTGGTCATCCTGGCGAAGGCCTTCGGTCCGATGATGGCCTATTGGGAGTACATGCTCTACGTCGTCATCGTGCTCTCGATTACCATTGCCAACCTCTTCGCCATTCGTCAGAGCGAGCTCAAGCGCTTCATGGCCTTCAGCTCCATCTCTCAGGCCGGCTATATCATGTTGGCTGTCATCGGTGGTTCGCAGATGGGCATGACGTCGCTGATGTACTACGTGTTGGTGTATATCGTTGCTAACATGGCTGTCTTCATCGTCATCTCTACCGTAGAGCAAAATAACGGCGGCGCTACCAAGATGAGTGCCTACGACGGCCTTTATCAGACCAACCCCAAGCTGGCGTTCCTCATGACGCTGGCCTTGTTCTCGCTGGCCGGTATTCCTCCGTTTGCAGGTATGTTCTCGAAGTTTTTCGTGTTCATGGCTGCTGCTGAGCAAGGTTCCTTCTGGGCCTATTTCGTGGTCTTCGTAGCTTTGGTCAACACCGTCGTGAGTTTGTATTACTATCTGCTCATCGTCAAGGCCATGTACATCAAGCCGAGTGACAATCCCCTGCCTACGTTCAAGACCGATGTCAACACCCGTGTTGCCCTCGCCATCTGCACCGCAGGCATTGCTCTCTTCGGTATTTGCTCGTGCATCTACGACTACCTCTTCTCCGTATCGCATTTTTAATTTTTTATTTTTATATTTTTTTATTTTTTTAATCTTAAATGAAGCCGACATTATTTCTTTTAGCTGCTGGTATGGGAAGCCGCTACGGTGGTCTGAAGCAGCTTGACGGTCTGGGCCCCAATGGCGAGACCATCATGGACTACAGCATATACGATGCCATCCAGGCAGGTTTTGGCAAAATAGTATGGGTTATCCGTAAGGACTTTGAAGAGCAGTTCCGTACACAGATCCTCTCTAAGTACGAGGGCAAGATCCAGTGCGAGTTGTGCTTCCAGGCACTCGATGCCCTGCCCGAGGGATTCTCTGTTCCCGAAGGCCGTCAGAAGCCTTGGGGTACCAACCACGCCGTGCTGATGGGTAAGGACGTTATCAAGGAGCCGTTCTTGGTCATCAACTGCGATGACTTCTACAACCGCGATGCCTTCATGGTTATCGGCAAATACCTGAGCGAACTGCCCGAGGGTGCCAAGAACCAGTATGCGATGGTGGGTTTCCGCGTTGGTAATACGCTGAGCGAGAATGGTACCGTGGCCCGTGGCATTTGTTCTAAGGACGCCAACGAGAATCTGACGACGGTGGTAGAGCGTACCGAAATAGTTCGTTGTGCTGCCGATGGCTCTAATGCAGGAGCTGCCTCTGAGCCCGTTCGCTACAAGGACGAGGAAGGCCAGTGGGTGGCTGTCGACGACAATACGCCTGTGTCGATGAATATGTGGGGATTCACTCCCGACTATTTCGAGTATAGCGAGGCCTACTTCAAGGAGTTCCTCAGCGACCCGAAGAACATGGAAAACCTGAAGGCCGAGTTCTTCATTCCCCTGATGGTCAACAAGCTTATCAACGATAAGACGGCTACCGTCCGTGTCCTTGACACCACTTCCAAGTGGTTTGGCGTCACTTATGCTGCCGACCGTGCCGATACTGTGGCCCGCATCAAGCAGCTGGTGGACGATGGTGTCTATCCGGATAAATTGTTCTGATTAATATGTTAAATGAATTATTGTCGCAGGAGCAGTTAAAGCTCCTGCGCACTTTAATAGCTGATTCCAGCAATATTGTCCTGTGTTGTCATCAGAATGCCGACGGCGACGCTCTGGGTTCCATGCTGGGGTGGGGTGAGGTGCTGCGTCAGATGGGCAAAGACCCTTTGATGGTCGTTCCCGACCAGTATCCCGACTACCTGCACTGGTTGCCCAATACTGAGAAGGTGGTACGTTACGACAAGCGCAAGGATTACGTTGATACTGTGCTGAAGATTGCCGACCTCGTATTCTGCCTTGACTTCAACACGCTTTCACGCACCAACGAGATGGAGGAAGCCCTTCAGCATACGGAGGCCAAGATAGTGCTCATTGATCACCATCTCGATCCCGACGTGCCAGCCTGTCTCACCATTTCCTATCCCAAGATGTCATCCACCAGCGAACTGGTGTTCCGCATTGCTTGGCAGCTGGGATTGTTTCCTGAGTTAGGCAAGCACTTTGCTATTTCCGTCTATACTGGTATGATGACCGATACAGGTGGTTTTACCTTCAATTCCAACGATCCAGCCATCTTTTTTGTTATCAGTCAGTTACTCACTAAGCACATTAATAAGGACAAGATCTACCGTAACGTCTATCACAACTATTCTGTGCACCGTTTGCGCATGGTTGGCTTTGTGCTGTTTAACCGCCTTGTTGTCGACGAACAAAACCATGCTGCCTACTACACGTTATCCAAGGATGACCAGCAGCAGTTCCATTTCATCAAAGGTGATGCTGAAGGGTTGGTCAATATGCCCCTGCAAATCAAGGGTCTGAAACTCAGCATCTCGCTGCGTGAGGATACCGAGAAACCCGACACCATCTGGGTCAGCCTTCGCTCTGTTGACCAAATGCCCTGTAACATCCTTGCTGAGCGATTCTTCAATGGCGGTGGTCATCTCAACGCTTCCGGTGGACGTCTCAATTGCTCACTCGCTGAGGCCGTCGAGGTTGTCAAACAGGCTATCCAGGCTTCTGCCACTCTTTGTTGAAAAATACGCAAAATATGAAAATAAACGATGACCTATGCAAGGCCAGCGTTTATTTTCATATTTTGCATATTTCGTTTTTTCAATATTATATTTGTATTACGTCCAAAACTCTTTCTCGCCAGTATGTTCCATCTCCCCTTGGCATTTTGGACAAGTGTGTTTATTCCATATCCTGATATTATCGCTGCCGCATTGTAAGCACAAGCGGCCTGCCTCGCTTCTGTAGGAAGGTGCTACGTCGGCAATGATACCTCCTACCACAATGTTCTGGATGGTCTTGCAATTCGGGCACGACATGGCCGTAATCTCCTGACGAAAGAGTCCACGGCCTTCGTACACCTCGGCTTCGTAGCCACACTGCTTACAACGATATTTCAGTTTCCAAGCCATTTTGGAAGCGGTTCCGTTTTATTTTATTTTATTTTACCAGTCTGACTTCGTAGATTTCTCCAATCTGCTTCTGAGGCTTGGCAACGAACTTCACACGAACCTGCTGCTTGCCCTTCAGCGCATCGGCAGGAATGGGATAGTTCTCGTACTTGAACTGAGAGGTGCGGTATTTACCGGTGTTGTTTACCGAGGTCACCAGCACGTCGTCGACGAGGATGTCGAACTCGTGGCTCTTCCACTCGCCGACGCCCCAGTATTTCAGGCGCAGGGAGAGGTCGGTCTCACCTCCGGTCTGCATCAGATAGCTGAAGTAGTGGCCGTCACGGGCATCGCGGAAGAATACGTCGTTGGTGTTACCCACAAAGGAGTCGTCGGTTTCCATGAAGTGGTCGCTCTCTGGCTGCTGTTCGCCGGGCTGTACCTTATCAGTGGTGCGGGCCTCGAGTGCCTGACGTTCCTGCTCCTGTTTGGCCAGGTTGTCGAGATAGCCCTTGTAGTTGTCCTCTGAGAGTGCCAGCCAGTACATCATGTAGCGGGCGTCGTGCAACTCGAAGAAGGGCATGAGCTCGTTACGTATCTCGTTAACCATCTTCGTGCTGAGCGTGAAGTGCAGAGGCTTGCCGGCTACGGGTTGCAGCTGGTTGGCAATGTCCTCGATGTCGTTGTTAATCAGGATGGGGGCCTGGTCGATGGGCAACTTCTTGCCTATGGCAAGCTGGCCGAAGCGGCTGTCGTCGGCTATCAGCATGGCCAGGTCTTCGGTGCCAGTCTTCATGGCGAGCATGATGGGACCGTGCATCAGGGCAATGTACTGCGAGAGGTTGGGCATATACTTCACGCTGTTGTGCATGGGGAACGTGATGTCGACGACGTCGCCCTTCTTCCATTGGCGGTCGATGGTGACATAGGACGACGGGCCGGTTATGATGCTGACAGGTTGCCCGTTGACCTTTACCGTGAACTGTCCGGGCTTCACCCACCCTGGATAACGCACTTGCATGGCAAAGTAGCCCTTGCCATGAGTAACGGTAATCTTACTGCTTTCAGAGTAGGGGAACAGCGTCTCCTGCTTTAGGGTGATACCTTGCTCTTTCCAGTTGAGTTCGGAAGCCACGAAGAGGTTGACAAAGAGGGCATCGCCCACGTGGGTATAGACGAACTGTCCGTACTTGCCATGATTTTCCATACCTGTTCCTACGCAGCACCACATGGCTTCGTTGGGTGCCGAGTAGTTGCGGTAGTGGCGCGGACGGGCTGAGGTGAAGTACACGTAGCCGCCGTGCTCGGGGTGCTGGGTGGAGAGGATGTGGTTGAACATTGCCAGCTCGTAGAAGTCGGCATAGCGGGCCTCGGGATTGCGGCGGTGCAGGTCCTCGGTGAGTTTCAGCATGTTGTTGGTGTTGCACGACTCAGGACCGTCAATGTCCTGTACGAAGTCCTGACAGGCCTCCTTGCTGGGGAAGTGCTCACGACGGCTGTTGCCACCGAATGCTAACGAACGCTCGCCGGTCACGATGTCCCAGAAAAAAGCTCCTGCGGTGTGGTAAGCCTCGTCGCCACCCAGTTCGGCTATGCGTTCAAAGCCGATGACCTTGGGCACCTGCGTATTGGCGTGCATGTTGTCTAAACAGTCACGGCGGGCCATCAACGGATGGAGTAGCCGGCGGTGCGAGAAACGGCGGGCCACGACGAGATATTTTATGTCGCCGGTGATGGCGTAGGCATCGGCCAGCACCTCGTTCATGCCGCCATGCTCGGTGTCCAGTACACGCTCCATCTGGGCGTCGGTGAGACCTGCCGTCAGGTCGATGGCCCAGTCGCAGAAGCCTAAGAACAGTTGCTTGGCCTGTTCGTTGCCGCAGTAGAGCCACGCGTCGCGCAGTCCGGCATACATCTTGTGGATATTATAGAAAGGTACCCATGAGCCGTAATAAGCCCCGAAGTCTCCCTTCTTGAAATTACCCCACACGCGGTCGCTGCCTGGCACACCGCCTACGTAGCCCTTGCCCCAATCGGGGTGGTTCTGTGCGTTGGCGTCAGCACAGGCCTGCAGCTCGCTGATCCAGTATTCCATGCGCTGGCGGCATTCCTCGCTGCCTGTAGCAGCATTGATGGCCATCGCTGTCAGATAGTGGCCGCCTACGTGTCCGTCCAGTCCGTCCCAGTTAGGGTACGACTTCCCCTTGGGCGTTAGTCCGGCTTCCTTCAGATAGGGTGCCAGCAGGCGGTCGTTGTCGTACTTCAGCAACGTCTGAATGTTCAGGTCACGTGCATGTTTCAGTGGTCCGTCCAATAGTGTGACGTCGCCGAGTGGAAACTCATTGGGGTAGAGCTTTTCTTGTGCTTCAGCTATCGTGCTAAAAGAAGAAAAGAAGAAAAAAACAAAAGAATAAAAAAACTGTAATCTCATATAACTCACCTCTTATCTATGTATTGATAGTCTTTGGCGGGGTAGCGGTCCTTAGGGAACTGGAAGAGTTCGTCGGTGATGCCGCCAGTCTTGAACTCACTGATTTTGATAGTGGTATGGAAAATGCCCAACTTGATGCGCACGCTCATGGGGTTGTGCGTCTTCTTGTCGAGCAGCACACGAGCTTCCTTGATGCCGCTAACACCTTTCTTGGCCTTCAGGGTGATGGCGTAGCCGTCCTTGGTGTCCTTGATGCTGTAGGTGTAGTTGTCGGGTGAGAACTTGAACTTTGTGGCATACTTGTCGCGTTCATCGGAGTGGGCATCATAGATGGTGATGGTCTTCTTCTTGCGCTCTAAGCGGTAGTAGGTGACGTCGTCGTTCCAGGCAATGTACCGCTCGTCGATGAATTTGCTCTTCTTGCCCTTCGTCCAGATGGTGCCTTCGGTCTTGTAGATGCCGATGATGTTGACTTTGTAGTGAACCTGCGACCCTTGCTGGCCGTACATGCGGTCATAAGCCTGCATGAACAAGCGGCGTGCCTGTTGGGCGTTGGGCGTCTCTTTCTCTTGTGCAAAAACGCTCATGGCGAGCGTCAATATACCTATTATTATATATATACGTTTCATATTCGGGCTGCAAAGGTACGAAGAAAAATAAAAGAATAAAAAAATAAAAGAATAAAAAATTAAAAAATTAAAAAAATAACCATGAACCATGAACCATGAACCATGAACTTTCTTTTGTCTCTTATTTATTTTGTAATTTTGCGCCCAAAATACTGAAACCAACGTAAAAGAAGATAATTATGGCAGAAGCTATTGACATCCGTGAATTGAACATCCGGATAGAACAACAGAGTGGATTCGTGACCAACCTGACGGCGGGCATGGATCGGGTGATAGTAGGACAGAAACATTTGGTGGACTCGCTGCTGATAGGCTTGTTGAGCGACGGCAATATCCTGCTTGAGGGTGTGCCCGGTCTGGCCAAGACGCTGGCTATCAAGACGCTGGCCCAGCTGATTGATGCGACGTACAGCCGCATACAGTTTACCCCCGACTTACTGCCTGCCGACGTGACAGGTACGATGATTTATTCGCAGAAGGACGAGAAATTCCAAGTGAAGCGCGGACCGGTGTTTGCCAACTTTGTGCTGGCCGACGAAATCAACCGTGCACCGGCCAAGGTGCAGAGTGCACTTTTAGAAGCCATGCAGGAGAAGCAGGTGACGATAGGCTCGGAAACCTTCGACCTGCCGAACCCGTTCCTGGTGATGGCTACGCAGAACCCGATAGAGCAGGAGGGAACCTATCCGCTGCCCGAGGCACAGGTAGACCGTTTTATGCTGAAGGTGGTCATCGGCTATCCGACCATTGACGAGGAGAAGAAGATTATCCGCGAGAACATCGGTGAGGGACTGCCCAAGGTGACGCCCGTGACGACGGCGGAGGAGATACTGAAGGCCCGTTCGGTGGTGCGTGAAGTGTATATCGACGAGAAGATTGAGCAGTATATTGCCGACATCGTGTTTGCCACACGCTATCCTGACCGCTACGGCCTGAAGGACATGAAGGACATGATAGCCTTTGGCGGTTCACCTCGCGCCTCTATCAATCTGGCCAAGGCAGCCCGTGCCTATGCCTTCATCAAGCGTCGCGGCTACGTGGTGCCTGAGGATGTGCGTGCTGTGGCCCACGACGTGCTGCGTCACCGCATTGGACTGACCTACGAGGCCGAGGCCAGCAATGTGACGAGCGAGGAAATCGTCAGCAAGATTATCAATAAGGTTGAAGTGCCCTAAACGAATTGACAATTGATAATTGACAATTGACAATTGATAATTGAAGATGGAAACATCTGAACTGTTAAAGAAAGTACGGAAGATAGAAATCAAGGCTCGCGGCCTGAGCTCGAACGTCTTCGCTGGGCAATACCATTCGGCCTTCAAGGGTAGGGGTATGGCCTTCAGCGAGGTGCGCGAGTATCAGTATGGCGACGACGTGCGTGACATCGACTGGAACGTAACTGCTAGATTTCATAGACCTTACGTGAAAGTGTTCGAGGAAGAGCGCGAGCTGACGGTGATGCTGATGATTGACGTCAGTGGCTCGTTAGACTTTGGTACACAGCGACAGATGAAGCGTGAGATGGTGACGGAGATAGCGGCCACCATCGCCTTCTCGGCCATCCAGAACAACGACAAGATCGGAGTGGTGTTCTTCTCAGACCGTATTGAGAAATACATCCCGCCGAAGAAAGGGCGCAAACATATTCTCTACATCATCCGTGAGATGCTGGACTTCCACGGGGAGTCGAAACGCACGAATGTAAAACAGGCCCTGGAATTTCTGACTAGCGTGGCCAAGCGTCGTTGTACGGCCTTCGTGCTAAGCGATTTTTACGACCGTCAGGACTTTCTGCAGCCGCTGCAGATAGCCAACCGCAAGCACGACATTGTTGCCCTGCAGGTGTACGACCTGAGAGCCCGTGAGTTGCCTGATGTGGGACTGATGCGTGTGGTGGATGCCGAGACGGGTCATGAACAGTATATTGACACGTCGAACCGCCGACTGCGCCAGGCTCACGAGAAATACTGGCGACAGCGTCACGAGCAATTGTGTGAGACGATGAACAAGTGCAATGTCGATTTGGTGAGCATCGCTACCAATGAGGACTACGTGAAGGCATTGCTGATGCTTTTTAAGCAAAGGAGTTAGACGGAGATAGACGAAGACAGAAGGAGATAGAAGAAGATAGATGAGCAAGAAGATAGCGCTGATATTATACACTTTATTCATTTTTGGCACCGTCGAGGCACAGGTGACAGCCAAGATTGATCCTATAGAGATGATGATTGGTGAACAGGCCACTGTGACGCTGACTGTCGATGCTAATGAGGATGCCAAGGTGGAGTGGCCGAAGCTGCAGTCACGCCAGCTGCTGGTGCCTGGTGTAGAGATTGTCAAGTGTCAGCAGACGACGGTCGACGGTCATCCCACGATGGTCGTGACGCTGACGTCGTTTGACGGCAAGCTCTATCCGCTGCCGCCCTTCAAGATGAAGGTGAACGGCAAGGAGGTGCAGACCAACGAGCTGGCACTGAAGGTAGTGGAAATGGAGGTGGATACCACACAGTTAGAGAAATTTTTCGGACCGAAGGACGTACAGGACAATCCCTTTGCGTGGAGCGACTGGAGTCCGTCGTTCTGGATGACGGTGGTCATGCTGGTGCTGATAGCCGTCGGCATCTGGCTCTATCGCCGACTGAAGGCCAACAAGCCTATCATGGCACATATCAAGATAGTGAAGCGGTTGCTGCCTCATCAGAAGGCCATGAAGGAGATTGAACTGATCAAGGCCGACAGGATGATGAGTTCGGAGAACCAGAAGGAATACTACACCAAGCTGACCGACACGCTGCGTAAGTATATTGAGGAGCGATACGGTTTCTCGGCTATGGAGATGACCAGTACGGAAATCATTGAGCGGCTGATGTCTACCGGCGACCAGCAGAGCCTGGACGAGTTGCGCCAGCTGTTTATGACCGCCGACCTGGTGAAGTTTGCCAAGTATTCGACGATGATTAACGAGAACGATGCCAATCTGGTGAGTGCCATCGACTTCATCAACCAGACAAAGCTCGAGAACCAACCCACTGAGGAAGTGCAGAAACCCGTGCTCTCGGAGGCCGACCAGCGTATGCAGAAGCAGCGCCGTGTGCTGAAGACCGTCATCTGGGGCATTGTCGTCGTCGTGACAGTGCTGTTCTGTCTCATTGCATATAATCTATATCAGCTGTTGGGATGAGATACAGTTCATAGTTCATAGTTCACAGTTCAAAAGGAAAATGGAATTTGCCAATAAAGAATATCTGTTGCTGCTGGTACTGCTGATACCTTATATCATATGGTATCTGCGGAACAGGAAGAAGACCGAACCTACGATGCGGTTGAGCGACACCAATGCCTACCGCAACGCGCCGCGTTCGTGGAAGGTGATGCTGATGCCCGTGCAACAACTGCTGCGTATGGCCGTTTTCGTGTTGCTGGTCATCATCATGGCACGCCCACAGACACAGAACTCATGGAAAAACCAGACCGTGGAGGGTATCGACATCATGCTGGCTATGGACGTGTCGACGTCGATGCTGGCAGAAGACTTGAAACCGAACCGCATAGAGGCTGCCAAACAGGTGGCTGCTGAATTCATTACAGGACGTCCGAACGACAATATCGGACTGAGCATCTTTGCCGGAGAGGCGTTTACCCAATGTCCGATGACCACCGACCACGCCTCGCTGCTGAGCCTGCTGCAGGGAGTACGTACCGATATTGCTGCCCGCGGGCTTATTGAGGACGGTACAGCCATCGGTATGGGACTGGCCAATGCCGTCAGCCGTCTGAAGGATTCGAAGGCGAAGAGTAGAGTCGTCATTCTGCTTACCGACGGATCAAACAACCGTGGTGACCTGTCGCCCATGACGGCAGCAGAGATTGCCAAGAGTCTGGGTATCCGCGTCTATACCATCGGTGTGGGAACGAACAAGGTAGCTCCCTATCCAATGCAGGTTGGCGGCGGCGTGCAGTATGTGAATATCCCCGTGGAGATAGATACCAAGACGCTTAGCGACATCGCTGCAGCAACCGATGGTGACTTCTATCGTGCCACGAACAATCGTGAGTTGCAGAACATCTACAAGGAAATCGACAAGCTGGAGAAGTCAAAGCTGAATGTGAAAAAGTTCAGCAAGAAGTACGAGGCCTATCAGCCTTTCGCCCTGGCTGCTGTGCTCCTCCTGTTGTTGGAAATCCTGTTGCGAATCACCGTATTCAGGAAACTGCCTTGAATCAGTTCATAGTTCATAATTCATAGTTATCAGAATGTTTAGATTCGAAAGCCCCATATATCTATACCTGCTGGCTGTCATCCCGTTGTTGATGGCTATCCGCTGGCTGATGATGCGACAGCAGAAGAAGCGTCTGCGGAAGTTTGGCGACCCGGAACTGGTGCGCCAGCTGATGCCCAACGTGTCGCGGTTCCGTCCGATGGTCAAATTCTACCTGCTGCTGGCCGCCCTGGCATTGTTTATCGTGATGCTGGCTCGTCCACAGTTAGGAACGAAGATCAGTCATGAGAAACGTACGGGTATCGAGACCATCATCTGTATGGACATCAGTAACTCGATGCTGGCAGAAGATGTGACCCCTAGCCGTCTGGACCGTGCGAAGATGATGGTAGAGAACCTGGTAGACCATTTCACCAACGACAAGATAGGTCTCATCGTGTTTGCCGGCGATGCCTTTGTGCAGCTGCCTATCACCAGCGACTATGTCAGCGCCAAGATGTTCCTGTCGAATATCGACCCCTCGATGATTCCCACACAAGGTACCGACATTGCCGGAGCTATTACGATGGCCTCGCACAGCTTCACACAGCAGGAAGGCGTGGGCAAGGCTATTATCGTCATCACCGACGGTGAAGACCACGAGGGTGGGGCGATGGAGGCTGCCAAGGCCGCGAAGGACAGGGGTATGAATACCTATGTCCTTGGTGTCGGTTCACCTGATGGTGCGCCTATTCCTGTTGGCAATGGCGACTATTTGAAGGACAATATGGGACAGACCGTGATGACAGGCTTGAACGAGGAGATGTGCCGACAGTTGGCTGATGCTGGCAGTGGGGCCTACATCCATGTCGACAACAACAGTCGTGCCCAAGAACAGTTGGACAAGGAACTCGACAAGCTTGCCAAAAAGGAGATTTCGTCGACTATATATAGCGACTACGACGAACAGTTTCAGGCCGTTGGCATCATCATCCTGTTGCTGCTCATTCTGGAAGTATGTATCCTAGAAATCAAGAATCCGAGACTGAAGAATGTATCGTTGTTTAAAAGGTAAGAAGGTAATAAATAAAGAATGGAAAAGATGATAAATATAAAGGTACAAAGGTGGGTAAAATGGTTTTTACCTTTTTACCTTTTTACCTTTTTACCCTTAGCTGTTCAGGCTCAGAGCGACCGTGTATTGGTACGTCAGGGTAATAAGCAGTTCAGGAAAGGGAACAGTGCTGAGGCTGAGGTTTCATATCGTAAGGCCGTTGAGAAGAATGCCCGTAATCCGCAGGCCAACTACAACTTAGGCAATGCTTTGTTGGCACAACGGAAGGACTCGCTGGCCATCACACAGTTTGAGAAGGCCGCCAAGCTGGAGAAAGACCCGTTGCTTCGTGCCCAGTCGTACCACAACATCGGTGTCATTTGTCAGCAGCATAAGATGTTCGGCGAGGCTATTGAGGCTTACAAGGAAGCCCTGCGCAACAATCCTGCTGACGACGAGACACGCTATAACCTGGCATTATGCAAGCGTCAGCAGAAAGACCAGAAGCAGGATCAGAAACAGGACCAGAAAGACAATAAACAAAATAAGGACGACAAGCAAGACCAGCAGAAGCAGGAACAGCAGCAGAAGCAAGACCAACAAAAGCAACAGCAGCAGGACCAACAGAAGATGAGCAAGGAAAATGCCGAGCAGTTGCTGAATGCTGCCATGCAGGAAGAGAAACAGACTCAGGAACGCATGAAAAAGGCCATGCAGAAACCTAATCGGCGCCGTCTGGAGAAAAACTGGTAAGTTAACGTAAAGGTAATAGTGAAAAGTGAATAATTTGCTACCGCATATGAAACATATATCCATACCGTCAAGGCTCCTGCTGTTGATGGTCATTTCTCTTGTCTCTTACCTCTCACCTTTCATTTCTACAGCGCAGACACTAACTGGCCGTGCCCCGGCACAGGTGGCTGTCGGCGAGCAGTTCCGCATAAGCTATACGGTGAATACCAGCGATGTCGAGGGTTTCCGTGCCGGCAGGATTCCAGAAGATGCCTTCGATGTGCTGATGGGGCCTAGTACATCGACTCAGTCAAGTTACCAGATGGCTAACGGCCATGTGTCGAGTTCGTCGAGCATTACCTATACCTATGTACTGGCTGCCAAGAAGAATGGCTCCTTCACCATACCTGCTGCGCATGTGAATGTGGGTGGCAAGACGGTGACATCCAACGAATTGCATATAAAGGTCTCTGGTGAAGCCAAGCAGGGACATCAGGGGGGACACCGACAGCAGAGTAGCACTGGTGAGGTGCGCGATGCTGGTACCGCCATTACTGGTAGTGACCTGTTTATCAAGGTGACGGCATCGAAGCAGCATGTGCGTGAACAGGAACCCATCCTGTTGACATACAAGGTGTATACGCTGGTGGGACTGACACAGCTGAACGGAAAGATGGCCGACCTGAAGAGCTTCTATACCCGTGAGGTACCGCTGCCTCAGGAGAAGCAATTCCATATAGAGACCCTGAACGGCAAGCCCTACAAGACGGTGACGTGGCAGCAGTATGTCATGTTCCCGCAGGCGACAGGTAAGCTGGAAGTGCCAAGCATCACCTATGAGGGCATTGTGGTGCAGCAGAATCGTAACATCGACCCCTTCGAGGCTTTCTTCAACGGCGGTTCAGGATATATTGAAGTGAAGAAACAGATTAAGGCTCCTGGTATCACCATTCAGGTCGACCCGCTGCCACAGCGTCCAGCTGACTTCTCAGGTGGTGTGGGATCGTTCAATATCTCTGCCCAGCTTGACAAGACGGAAGTACGGGCCAACGATCCCGTGAAGTTGCGCGTTGTGGTGAGTGGTACGGGTAACATGAAGCTGCTGAAACAGCCTGTGGTAAAATTCCCCAAGGACTTCGACCACTACGATGCCAAGGTGACCGACAAGACCCAGTTGACAGTAAATGGTCTGGAAGGTTCTATCATCTATGACTTCCTCGCAGTACCGCGCCATCAGGGCACATTCGAGCTACCGCCAGTGGAATATACCTTCTTTGATACGAAGAGCGGCCAGTACAAGACCGTCCGAAGCGAGGCCTTCACGTTGAATGTGGCCAAGGGCGACGGCTCAGCCGCTGCGGCATACACTGGTCAGGAGGATGTGCGGCAGTTGAATAGCGACATCCATTACATCAAGACGGGTGACAGCGAGCAGAGAGCCGTCGACGACTTCTTCTTTGGTTCGACACGGTACGGTGTGACACTGGCTGTCTTGCTGTTAGGTTTTGTGTCGCTCTTTGTCATCTTCCGTCAGCGTGCCATCGAGAATGCCGACATTATGAAGCAACGTGCCGGCAAGGCCAACAAGGTAGCTACGAAACGACTCAGGAAGGCTGCCAAGCTGATGAAGGCCGGTCGTGAGGGTGACTTCTACGACGAAGTGCTGCGTGCCCTGTGGGGTTATGTCGGCGACAAGCTCAGCATGCCTGTTGAGCAGCTGTCCCGTGAGAATATCAGTCAGAAACTGGAGGAGCATCATGTCAGCAGCGACACCATTCAGCAGTTCATCGGTGCTTTGGACGAGTGCGAATATGCCCGTTATGCTCCCGGCGATGCTACAGGAAATATGAATAAGGTATATGATGCGGCAATGACTGCCATTACGCAGATTGCCACGACGATGAAGAAAAAGAGAAGTGAGAAGAAAGCGCCGGGAGGTGAGAGAATAGTCTCTCCACGTCTTATTCTGTTGCTGTTCATTTCTCTTACCTCTTACTTCTTACCTCTTACCTCTTCTGCTGTGACCAAGGCTGATGCCGACAGTGCCTACGTGCAGGAACGCTACCAGCAGGCTGCCAAGGACTATGAAGCCCTGTTGAAGAGGGGCGTGTCGGCAGAGTTGTACTATAACCTCGGCAACTGCTACTATCGTATGGACCAGATGACACAGGCCGTACTCAACTATGAACGGGCTCTGCTGCTGTCTCCTGGTGACGAGGACATCCGTTTTAACCTTCAGATGGCCCGTTCGAAGACCATCGACAAGATTACCCCTGAGTCAGAGATGTTCTTTGTCACATGGTACCGCTCGCTGGTGTCGCTACAGAGTGTTGACGCATGGGCTAAGACGGCACTTGTGGCGCTCGTCGGGGCCATCATTCTGGCTCTTCTATATTTGTTTGCCAACCGTATCTGGCTGCGTAAGGTCGGATTCTTTGGCGGTATTCTGCTGATTGTGCTGTTCTTTGCTGCTAACCTCTTTGCCTGGCAGCAGAAGCGGGGATTGGTACACCGTACGGGAGCCATCATCATCAAGGCTGCCGTCAACGTCAAGAGCACACCGTCGCAGAGTGGTACTGACCTGTTTATCCTGCATGAAGGCACGAAGGTCACCATTACCGACGCCACCATGCACGACTGGCGTGAGGTACGTATTGCCGACGGCAGGGAAGGATGGGTGGAAACCAAGGAGATAGAAGTGATTTAACAATTCATAGTTAAGGTTAGGGGTAAGGTTAACGTTCAAAGTTCATAATTGATGGAAGAGATTATTCAGTTCGACAAACACTTGCTGTTGCTGGTGAACGGTAGCGACTCACTGTTCATGGACTCGCTCATCATGACACTTACCACGGCGCAGACGTGGATACCACTCTATATTGCTTTGTTCTATGTCGTATTGAAGTCGAACAAAACCGTACACGGCATACTCATGGTGGTGGCTGCAGCAGGACTGTGCGTGCTGTTTGCAGGAACCATTGACGATACTATTGTCAAACCCCTTGTGGCACGCTGGCGACCTGGACGTGACCCCGAGATAGGCTTGCTGGTGGATACCGTCGACGGTTATCGCGGAGGAAACTATGGCTTCTTCTCTGCCCATGCTGCCAACACGTTCTCGCTGGCAATGTTTTTCTCCTTACTTATGCGGCAGCGGCTGTTTGTGATAGCGATGGTATGCTGGTCGCTCACCAACTGCTACACCCGCCTGTATCTGGGCGTACACTATCCCGGTGACATCACTGTCGGCCTCATCTGGGGAACACTCGTGGGCTATGGCGTTTACCGCATTTACCGCCTGATGCTTCGCCGGGTAGCCCTTCGCATCAATCCGCATGCTACAGCTGCCGACATGCAGCCGGCTCGTTATACAGCCAGTATCTGTGACATCCCGATTGCCGCCTTGTGCCTGACATTTCTCTTTGCCGTAGTTAAAGCCTATATACAGGTTCTTTAGCCTTCTGAGTCTTCCTGCAGTGCATGCAGAATCCTCTGTCCACACAATATAATGTTCCATGTAGCCTATGACTTCGCACTTTATGAGCAAGAATTGAATATATGTGGGATGATGCGTCAAAGTAAGTGCGCTGGTGCGTCATTTTATGCTCACTGGTGCGTCATTTTATATGCGCGAAAGGTTCTCGTGAGCCTATTTTGACATACCAGTGAGCCTATTTTGACGCACTAGCGAGCCTATTGAACAGAACAAGAACATATCATTTATAAGACAAAACAATATCAACTACAAAACCAAAGATGCTAAACGGTCCACCAAATTCACTGAATTTACTAACCAAATTCACTGAATTTGCTGACCAATTTAACTGAATTTGCATTGAAGTTCCACCTCTCATAACTGGTGAGACATCCAAACTTTTTCCGCTTTTTCTTTGTTGTTTCAAAATTATTCCTTATCTTTGCAACGTAAAAACAGCCACAATTATGGATACAAAGAAATTTAAACAAGTACCGTCGATTAACAGGATTGGGAAACGGAACCCCAATATACCCAATCCCGTGATAGTGAATTGTGGTCAAAAGAAACACACTCATGAACGTATTATTACCCGCCCCATGCGCACAAATTCACGCCCCATTAGTGTTGGAGAACCCATCAACTGGGATGAGGTGTATAGTTGATGCGAAAATTGATACGGGCTCCTTTCTTTAATAGAAAAGAAGGACTTAAAAGTCAATTCATGCATGGCGAGGATAAATTTCTTCGTCTTTTTCTTTGTTGTTTCAAAATTATTCCCTATCTTTGCAGCATCACTTGGAGGGTGGCGACGAGTCGCGCCTGCTGAAGGGTGATAAACATAGAGGAAAGCTGAAAAGCTTTGTTCCGACTAGTGAACCTGGAAAATTCACCTATTGAACAAGGGACAAGTTTGAAGGCTGTTCTTCCTGTTGTGTATATATTTCTGTACCTTATTTACGTAAGGGCAGCTCACATATATGCGGCAGGTGTGAGCTGTTTTTCATTCTTATTGTTCAAGGTATTCCAGGACCTACTAGCTGAGAATGGCATGTAGGCTCACACTCTTTGTGTCTGATGGAATACTAAAAAACTTAAAACATAATGATTATGAAGAAACTACTAATTTCAATGATGGCTATGTTGCTGCCGTTGGCAGCTAATGCCTATGATGTCGAGATTAACGGCATTTATTACAATGTCGTCAAGAAGGCCAAGCAGGCCACAGTGACTTATGGTGAAAACCAGCAAGGAAGCTATTCTGGAAGTGTAGAGATTCCTGCTACTATTGACTACGATGGCGTTACGTGTAATGTGGTGGCAATTGGCGATAATGCTTTCTGTTATTGCTACTATTTGACGTCTGTCACCATTCCCAACAGCGTGACAACCATCGGCAATGATGCTTTCTATAAATGCAATGGCTTGACCTCCGTGCATATTTCGGATATAGCAGCATGGTGTAATATAAGTTTTGGTTCCAATCCTCTTGGCTATGCTCATCATTTATACATGAATGGTCAAGAAGTAAAAGATTTGGTAATCCCCAACAGCGTGACAACCATCGGCAATGCTTTCGCAGGTTGCAGCGGTTTAACCTCTGTGACTATTCCCAACAGCGTGACGTCCATTGGGGAGGCAGCTTTCTATGGTTGCAGCGGCTTAACCTCCGTGACCATTCCTAACAGCGTGACTTCCATTGGAAACCGTGCTTTCAATGGCTGCAGCGGCTTAACTTCCATCACCATCCCTAATAGCGTGACGAGCATTGGAGATGAGGCTTTCTCAGGTTGCAAGGGCCTAACTTCGTTTACTATTCCAAACACGGTGACGAGTATTGGTGAGAGTACTTTCAAGTCTTGTAGCGGTTTGACCTCCATAACTATACCCAACAGCGTGACGAGCATAGGCAATTCTGCTTTCAGTAGCTGTAGCGGCTTAAGCTCTGTGACCATCCCCAACAGCGTGACGAGCATAGGCAATTCTGCTTTCAGTAGCTGTAGCGGCTTAAGCTCTGTGACCATCCCCAACAGTGTAACATATGTCGGCAGGTGTGCTTTCCAATACTGCAGTAGTTTGACCTCCATCACCATCCCAAACAGCGTGACAAGCATTGACGTATTTACTTTCTATTATTGCAGCAGCTTGACCTCCGTCACCATTGGCAACAGCGTGACAACCATCGACAGTTATAGCTTCCAGGGATGCAGCGCACTAGCCTCCGTCACTATCGGCAATAGCGTGGCATCCATCAATAGTTATGCTTTCTATGATTGCAGCAGCTTAACCTCTATCACCATCCCAAACAGCGTGACAACTATCAGCACTCAAGCTTTTAATTATTGTAGAAACTTAGCTACCATAACCATTGGCAATGGCATTAAAAAGATCGATTATCAGGCTTTTGCTAACTGTGAAGAATTGTCAGATGTCTATTGTTATGCAGAGGCTGTCCCCTCAACGTATTCTGGTGCCTTTGAAAATTCTTTAATAGAATATGCAACACTTCATGTGCCTTCAGCATCCATTGACTTATATAGTGCTGCAAATATCTGGAAAGATTTCAAGAATATTGTTGCATTGCAAAATGGTGATCCTGGAACTATTGTTCAAGGCATTGACATCAACGATATCAACTTCCCAGATGCGGTTTTCCGCGAGTATGTAAGTAACACTATAGATACTAACCAGGATGGAAAGCTTAGCGAGGAAGAGATTGCTGGAGTGACGAATATATCTGTAGAATCAAAGGGCATAGCAGACCTGAAAGGTATTGAATATTTTACGGCAGTGACGTACCTTTCTTGCGGTGATAACCAACTGACATCACTGGACGTGTCAAAGAATACAGCACTTAAATATTTGTATTGTCATAGCAACCAACTGACATCGCTGGACGTGTCGAAGAATACGGCATTGACGAAATTTTCTTGCGGTGATAACCAACTGACATCACTGGACGTGTCGAAGAATACGGCATTGACGGATTTTAATTGCCAAGCCAACCAGCTGACATCGCTTGATGCGACAAATAATACAGCATTAACGAGACTTTTTTGCAATAACAACAAGCTGACATCGCTGGATGTGTCGAAGAACACAGCACTTATACATTTAGATTGTCATAACAATCAGTTGACATCACTGGACGTGTCTAAAAATAATACATTGACTATACTTTCTTGCGACGACAACCAGCTGACATTGTTGGATGTATCAAAGAATACGTTACTTACAGATTTGTCTTGTTATAACAACCAGCTGACATCACTTGACTTGTCTAAAAATACTACACTGACGATCCTTTTTTGTGCTTTCAACCAGCTGACATCGCTTGACGTGTCGAAGAACACAGCACTTACACATTTAGGTTGTAATAATAATCTACTTACTTCACTTGATTTGTCAAAGAATACAGAACTCACAAGATTGTATTGTTATAATAATAAACTTACATCGTTGGATTTATCTAATAATACATTATTGACATATTTGGGTTGCTATCAGAACAAGATTGGCGAAACTGCTATGGGTAACCTGGTTGCAAGTCTGCCAACATCAACAAATGGTGAGTTTTATGTAATAGATACGGCCCAAGGTAATGAACAGAATGTTATTACTAAATCGCAAGTTACAGCTGCCAAAGCAAAAGGGTGGACGGTCTATGATTTTCATAATGGCAGTTCGGTAGAGTATGCAGGCAGCGCAGAACAAACTTCTGGCGACCTAAATGACGATGGTATTATAAATGGTGTCGACTTGGTGGCACAGACCAATCTTATCTTGACAGACCAGTATAATGCTACCGCCGACCTGAACAATGACGGCGTGGTGAATGGCCTGGACTATGTCATCATGGTGAACCTGATTCTGAGCGAGACCTCTGCTCCAGCTATGCAGGCTGCAGGCAGTAACAGGGTGGCAGCAACAAGCAGCCTCTCCATCGAGGACTTTGACATCAAGGCTGGTGAGACAAAGGAGCTGTTCATCAATCTGTCGAATCCGAACACTGACCTGACGCTGTTGCAGTTCGACTTGCGTTTGCCGGATGGCCTGTCGATAGCCAAGGAAGATGGGGACTATGCCATTGACATAGCAGGACGCACTACCTGGAAGAAACACTCGCTGATGGCTAAAGCCACGAACGGAATTACCCGTTTCTTATTGGCTTCGAACAGCAATGCACTTATTGATGGTGACAATGGAAACGTTATCAGCATTAAGCTGACAGCCTCTGACGGCTTTACCAGTGGTGACATCATGTTGGAGAATCAATTGTTAGTGTCTCCAGATGCAGAAGATGTGATGCCTGCCGACTTCATCTATTCCGTCGGTGGCACAACGAGTATTGATGCAATGGGCTCGAAGGTAATGCAACTAGAAGGTGTTTACGACCTACAAGGACGTAGAGTGAAAGCGGAAGCAAATTCTTCACTATTCACTCTTCACTCTTCACTTAAGAAGGGTGTGTATATTGTTAATGGAAAAAAAGCCATCGTAAAATAGCAGTCATGATGAATACAAAGAATATCCGGCATTATATTGCCACATTGATAGTGGCTCTGCTGCCATTGGTAGCAGCAGCCACACCAGCTACGCTGTCTATTGAGGACTTCACCATCAGTGCCGGTGAAACCCAGACGATGCTGATAGACCTGAACAATCCTGACACACAGGTGACCTTGGTGCAGTTTGACTTGCGCCTGCCAACGGGACTATCCATTGCAGTAGAGGAAGAAGAGCTGGCAGTAGACATAGCAGGCCGTACAACATGGAAGAAGCATTCGCTGAGTACAAGCAGCGTCAATGGTGCTACCCGCTTCCTGTTGGCATCCCAGTCGAATGCTCTCATCAGTGGTATCAGCGGTGCTGTTGTCAGCGTAACGCTGACAGCTGACAACACCTTCAACGGAGGTGACATCACTCTGGAGAACCAACTGATAGTGACCCCGACTGAAGAGGCAACACAACCAGCTGACTATACCTATACTATTGCTGGAAGTTCAACGGACCCCACACCAGCTACGCTTTCCATTGAGGACTTCACCATCAGTGCCGGTGAGACCCAGACGATGCTGATAGACCTGAACAATCCTGACACACAGGTGACCTTGGTGCAGTTTGACTTGCGCCTGCCAACGGGACTCTCCATTGCTGTAGAGGAAGAAGAACTGGCTGTAGACATAGCAGGACGCACGACATGGAAGAAACATTCGCTAAGTACAAGTAGTGTGAATGGTGCCACCCGCTTCCTGTTGGCCTCCCAGTCGAATGCCGTCATCACAGGCACCAGCGGCGCCATTATCAGCGTCACACTGACTGCTGCCAGCACTTTCAACGGAGGTGACATTATTCTGGAGAACCAACTGATAGTGACTCCGACTGAAGAGGCAACACAACCGGCTGACTACACCTACACTATTGCTGGAAGTGGAACAGGTGAGAAATGTGCCACACCAACGATAACGATTAACAACGGCACGCTGACGTTCAGTAGCACAACGTCAGGGGCAACGTGTCATTATGAGATAACGAGGGCAGGAGAAGGCAGTAGCGTTCAGCTGTCAGCAACGAGTGACTATGTTGTTAAGGTGTGGGCTACAAAGGCTGGCTATCTGGACTCAGACGTTGCTACCACCACCATCACCATGAAGCAGGGTGACGTGAATGGCGATGGTGGAGTCTCGATTACCGACGCTGTAGCTGTGGTGAACATCATCCTGAATGGCGGCGAGGCCACAGCAGCCCCGTCACTCAGCGAACCGGAAGAAGCCGGACAAGTGCCGGAGTAACTAACATTTAAAAACAACGGATTTCACGGATTTATGACCTGCTGATAATCAGTACATAGTTAATCCGTGAAATCCGTTGTGGTTAATTATTACACGCCCTTTGTTGTCTATGGAGAACGGTCTGGACGGCTTGAGAAGACCGTGCGGACGGGGCGAGAGGACCGTGCAAACGGGGAGGGAGGATCATGCAAACAGGGAGAGAGTGGCGTGCGCGCTGACCCCTCGGCGGCCGCCGAGGAATCACGCGGCGAGCGGCGAGGCTATCCGCGGCGGCCGCCGGGGGAAGGCGCGGCGGGTGGCGTGTACCGTTTTTGTGATTCTTTACATGCTAATCTCACCGCGGATACTTTGGTTCATCAGGCGGCGGACGGTGTCAGGGTCGTCGTAGTGCGACTGGAGGAACATGAGTTTGGTGACGGCCGACTCGACGGTGGAGTCGTGACCGCTGACAACACCGGCCTCCTTCAGCTGATAGCCTGTATCGTAGCGTCCCATCTCGACACAACCCTGCAGACACTGGCTGATGTTGACGATGACCTTACCGTTGCGCGTACCTTCTTTTAATGCGTTGATGAGCCACGGACTCTGTGGGGCATTGCCCGATCCAAAGGTGCGCATGACGATGGCTTTGAGGTTGGGCGTGTGGATGATGTGGCGGATGAGGTCTTCGCGGATGCCTGGGAACAGCGAGAAGATGATGACGTTGTTGTCCAGTCGGAAGTGGGGCGTCATGGGACGGCTCCAGTCGGGCGTCAGGATACGCTGACGGTGGTAGGTGATGTTGACGCCGGCATCGACCAGGTGGGGATAGTTGAACGACTCGAAGGCGTTGAACTCGTCAGCACTCTGTTTTGTCGTGCGATTACCGCGCAGCAGGTGCTGGTTGAAGTAGATGCCTACCTCTGGTACCATCGCGTGGCCATCAGCATCTTTGGCAGCAGCAATCTCGATAGAGGTGATAAGATTCTCCTTGCCGTCGGTACGCAGCTGACCAATAGGCAGCTGGGAGCCGGTGAAGATGATGGGCTTGGTGAGGTTTTCCATCATATACGACAGGGCGGAAGCGGTATAGGCCATCGTGTCGGTTCCGTGCAGCACCACGAAGCCGTCGTACTGTTCGTAGCGGTCACTGATGACGTGGCTCAGATCGGTCCATAGTGCGGGTGTCATGTCGCTGGAGTCGATAGGCGGATTGAACTGGTAGGTGTCAATCTGCATGTCGAACTGTTTCAGCTCCGGGACGTTGAGCAGCAGGTGCTCGAAGTCGAAGGGTTCGAGGGCTCCGGTGTACGGATTGCGGTTCATGCCAATGGTGCCACCGGTGTATATGAGTAATACTTTTGTTTGCATGCTGCAAAGATACGAAAAAAAGGGAAATGTGAATAGTGAAAAGTGAAAAATTTGCTGCCGCGCTCAAAAAAATTCTCAATTCTCAATTCTCAATTCTCAATTATTTTGTACCTTTGCAGTCCAAAACCTAAGAAAACAATGGCAGAACAAACAAATAACAACGGCGGAAGCAAACAACTCCGCCGCAAACAGCAGACTGTAGACAGCACGTATGCCCACGTGCAGCCGCAGGCTACGGAAATAGAGCGTGCAGTGCTGGGAGCGCTGATGATTGACAAGGATGCCTATGCCGTGGTGTGCGAGTTGTTGTATCCCGAGAGCTTCTATGAGCCGCGCAATCAGAAGGTGTTCACGGCCATTCGCGACCTGTCGCTGCACGAGCGTCCTGTGGATGTGTGGACGGTGACCGAGCAGCTGGCCAAGCAGGGTGACCTGGAGGATGTCGGCGGACCGGGTTATATTACCGAACTGTCGAGCCGCGTGGCATCGTCGGCCAACATCGAGTATCATGCACGCATCATTGCCCAGAAGTCGCTGGCCCGTCAGCTTATCTCCTTCTCAAGCAACATCCAGACGAAGGCGTTCGACGAGACAGTGGATGTGGACGACCTGATGCAGGAAACCGAAGGCGCACTGTTCGAACTGGGACAGCGCAACATGAAGAAGGACTACACACAGATAGACCCCGTCATCAAGAATGCCATCGAGGTCATCCAGAAGGCATCGGCCAACAAGGACGGCCTGACCGGTGTGCCGACGGGCTACCACAAGCTTGACGACATCACCAGCGGCTGGCAGGCGTCAGACTTGATTATCATTGCCGGACGTCCGGCCATGGGTAAGACGTCGTTCGCCCTGTCTATGGCCAAGAACATCGCTGCCGACTTCAAGGTGCCTATTGCTTTCTTCTCGCTGGAAATGTCGAACGTGCAGCTGGTGAACCGACTGATATCGAACTGCTGCGAGATTCAAGGTTCGAAGATTCTGAGCGGTCAGCTGCAGCGCGACGAGTGGGACCGACTAGATAAGCAGGTAAACAACCTGTTAGGTGCGCCGCTCTTTGTGGACGACACGCCAGGTTTGTCAGTCTTTGAGTTGCGTACCAAGGCCCGCCGACTGGTGCGTGAGCACGACGTGAAGATCATCATGATTGACTATCTGCAGCTGATGAATGCCAACGGCATGCGCTTCTCGTCGCGACAGGAAGAGGTGTCGGTCATCTCGCGCTCGTTAAAGGGACTGGCCAAGGAACTCGACATCCCCATCATTGCACTGAGTCAGCTGAATCGTGGTGTAGAGGGCCGTGAAGGTGCTGAAGGCAAGCGTCCCATGCTGTCTGACTTGCGAGAGTCGGGAGCCATCGAACAGGATGCCGATATGGTACTGTTCGTACACCGTCCGGAATACTATCACATCTATCAGGATGACAATGGCCGTGACCTGCGCGGTATGGCTCAGATTATCATTGCCAAGCATCGTAAAGGTGCAACGGGCGACGTACTGCTGACGTTCCGTGGGGAATTCACGCGCTTTGAGAATCCTGAGGACGGTCGTCTGGGACGCAAGAAAAGCGGTGACAGTACCGAGGGCACCATCTTGGGCAGTAAGGTTAATGGCGACCAGCCTCCGATGGAGGACGGGTCACCATTCGCTTATGACCAGCCGGACGGTCCGATGCCGTTCTAAAGAGCAGTTGGCTGTTAGCTGTTAGCTATTAGCTATTAGCAGTTAGCCAAAAGCCAACAGCTAACAGCCAAAAGCTAATTGCCATATTTATCGATAAACGTCTGGGCTTGGCTGTCGCCAAGCTCTTTCGCTTTTTGTAGGTTTTGCAGGCCTTCCTGTTTTTCACCCTTCATGCATAGGGCAATGCCCGACATGAGGTAGCCGTCACTACCTGTAGGGTCGAGACGCAGACACTCCTTGGCACTCTCTAATGCCTGGTCTACTAACTTGACGCGAATCTCGTAGCTGGCTTTCTGTGCCCATAGTTCGGCATTGTTGGGTTCAAGGGCTACCACGTCCTGCATGTCGTTGATGGCCAGCTGATAACGCTTACAGTCCATTGACAGCTCGGCACGGGCACGCAGATAGGGTGCTGCCGTCTTGATGTAAGGACGGGTGAAGGTGTTGACAGCACTGTCGAGCAAAGCCAGCGCAGCCTTCTTGTCGTCGAGTTGCAGCTTGCACTGGGCTGCGGCATAGAAGATGTCGGCACTGCGCAGATTACTGTGAGTAAGTTCGTCATAAATAGTGTAAGCCTCGTCATAGCGCTTCAAGGCATACAGAATCTGTGCCTGCTGCTGACGGTAGATGGCCTGTGGATTACTCTTGTAAGCTTCTTGCGACTCCTCTAAGGCACGCTCCATGGTCCAGGCTGCAAAGGGCTTGTCGGGCTGGAGCAGCTCTTTCTGCCAGATAAGCTGGGCGTACTGGTAGTGTACGTCGTCTTTATTGTCGGCTACACGAAGTGCTTGTTTCATGTCGTCGTCGGCAGCACTGAAATTGTCGCGGGCAGCATAGTTGCGGGCACGGTAGATGTAGCCGTCGGCAGCCTGCGGAAACTGTTGGATGAAGCGGTTGATGTAGGCATCGTATTGCGTCTCGTCCATAACCGATGCACCCATATAGAGGGCAATGAGGGCTTCTTCGTATGTGTCGGGCAGGGCCTTGGCAATCGATGTAGCCCGCATGGCAGTTTCGTTGATGCTCAACCCCTTCATGCACTGGTCGGCAGCAAAGCGTGCACTGACGGCATAGCTGGTGGCGGATTGTCCGCCAGCAGCGGGCTGCAACATGCCGATGACTTGTCCGGCATCGTTACAGACAGGACTGCCGATGGCCTGCTCGTCAGCTTGCATGTCGAGGGTATAGTAGTCGTAAGTGGTCTGGAATTTCTCCGCATGATTGACTGTACCTTGCGTACATGTTACTGATTTGTTGGCAGTATAGGGCAATAGCCAGACGGCAGTACCGACAGCAGCTGTTGTCGGAGCTATTGTCAGCGTAGTTGCTTTCTTGGTGTTGACTTGGAATCGGGCGACATCGTACATGTCGTTGGCACCCTTGATGCATTCTACCGGCCATTCCTTACCCTGAGCATCGATGACGACAGCACGGCTGGCACCCTTGAATGGTGTATAGCAGCTGACGGCATCGCCCTGGTCGCTGATAAAGAAACCGTTGACGCTACCGATGAGCTGACCGTCGGCGTTGAAGGTCTTAAGTGTGAAGACAGCCTGTGCAGCCTTCTTGGTCCATGACGGGGTTTGGGCTAAAGCTGTAAAAATCGATAAGTGTAAAGAGAAAAGTATAAATAGGATTCGTTTCATATCTTTAAAAGTTGTTTGGCATTTTGAATGGCGGCGTCCGACACGTTGCTGCCACTGAGCATCTGGGCAATCTCAGTGATGCGCTCATCGGTGGTCAATTCCTCCATCTGGCTAATTGTACCGCTGTTAGTCTCTTCCTTCGACACACGGTAATGATGAATACCTAAGGCGGCAATCTGTGGCAGGTGTGTGATGGAGATGACCTGACGATCGTTGGCACCCATCTCGCTCATCATCTCTGCCATCTTCTCAGCCATCTTGCCACTGACACCGGTATCTATCTCGTCGAAGATGATGGTAGGCAATTTTACGGCACCGCTAATCATGGATTTGAGTGACAGCATGACGCGTGCAATCTCACCGCCTGAGGCTACTTGAGCAACGGGTTGGAGTGGGGTGGAGGTGTTGGCAGAGAACAGGAAGTTGACACTGTCCTGCCCATTGTGGCCTAACTCTGTAGTGCTGATGCGGACTTCGAAACGGACGTTGGGCATGCCCAGTGGTATGAGTCGCTGGCGCAACTGCTGCTCTATTTCCTTGGCAGCTTGTTGACGTAGCTTGGTGAGGGCGTCGGCCTGCTTTTGGCTTTTGGCTTTTAGCTGTTGGCATTTGGCCTCCAACTCGGCCAGTGCTTCATCGCTGTTCTCTATGTTGTTAAGTTGCTGATGCAATTCGTCACGCTTTGCAATCAGTTCCTCGACGTTGTCAGCATGGTATTTCTTCTCCAGTTCGTAGATTTTGTCGAGTCGGTTATTGACTTGGTCGAGCTCGGATGGGTCGAAATCGGTATGTTCCAATAATCGGCTGACCTCGTCGGCAATGTCCTTCAGTTCAATGCGACAGGACTCAAGGCGTTCGCTGAGTTCTGAGGCCTGAGGCAGCATACGGCTGATGCCGTTAAGTGCATGTAAGGCTGTATTAAGCTGACCGACGGCTCCTGACTCTTCGCTATAGAGTGCCTGATCGGCTTCATAGAGTGCTGTCTTGATGTCTTCAGCATGCTCCATTGTTTCGCTACGCTGTTCCAGCTCTTCCTGTTCACCGGCTGTCAGACCGGCATTGCTCAGTTCCTCATACTGGAACTGCAGGAAGTCCAGATTCTGGCGGTTGCGCTCTATGTCGTCCTTTAGCTCTTGAAGTTTGCGCTGTTGCTGCTGGTAGTCAGTGAAAGACAGCTGATAGGCCGTCAACTCACGACTGTCGTGTGCCAGAATATCAACCACGCTGAGTTGGAAGTCCTGCTTGTTGAGCAGCAGGTTCTGATGCTGGGAGTGGACGTCGACCAGACGGTCGCCTAACTCCTTCAACATCGACAACGGTACGGGGGTGTCATTGATGAATGAACGACTTTTGCCTGCAGCGGTCAGTTCACGGCGAATAATAGTATCGTCGGCATCGTATTCTATCTCATTCTCTTCGAAGAATGGAACCATATCGTATCGCGACAGGTCGAAATGTGCTTCAATGACACACTTGTCGGCACCTTGCTTCAGGGCTTTTGAGTCGGCACGTTGTCCTAAAAGCAATCCGATGGCGCCCAAGATGATACTCTTGCCCGCACCTGTTTCACCAGTAATAACGGAAAAACCTGGGTGCAGCGCAATGTCCAACTCGTCAATCAGCGTAAAATTCTTGATATATAGTTGTTTCAGCATAATTGTCAATTATTAATTGTCAATTATTGTTTGATTTTCTCCCAAGCATCGTTTTGGGAAGCATTGATGTTGAAAAGGATGTCGTAGACAGACTCCTTTTCTTTTTGTGTACCTTTACCCTTGTATATGTTGGCCAGTTCGTCGCGCTTGTAGTCTGTCCATATCTGTGGTAATAGACTTAAGGGCTTTTCCTCATGGGCCTTCTTCAAATTCTCAAGGGCTGTGGTGATGTTGGTGCGACCACGCTCGGCATTGTTGGCCATCTCGTCGAGACCGGTGCGGTAGTAGTCATACTGCAACTGGCGGAAAGGTTTCATGGCCTCGTCCAGATAGTCGTTGATGATGGCAAAGCGGTTACGGCTGTCCTCGAAAGCTTTCCAACCAGTGAACCCCAAATCCTGGGCATTGTTGGTGAGCTGCATGCAACGTTGTAATACGTCGGTACCTCCGAGTGGAGAGAAGCTGTCGAGGTCGAGACCGATAATCAGGTAGGCATAGTAGGCCATGAGTGCCGTCAGCTGGTTGCCAATGACTTCGTCAGTGTAGTTCAGCTGGTCGAACTGTGCGTATTCAAAGTTAAAGTCAGCGTCCTTGTTATTATATAAGGTCGTGGTATAGGCAGAATTGTAGACGGGACGGTTCGCCTGAATCATGGCTGTACACTCAAAGCGGTTCTCAGCCTTATTATACTTAACGACGGTAATGTTGAAGTTGCAAACAATTCGTTCGTTTTTCTGGAACTGCAGCTCCGTCCACTGCCGGTCGTCCATAAACTGCTGCAACGTCTGCTGCAGGTTTTCGAATATGCTCTTGTCGGCGCCTTCCACCTGTTGGCTGTTGATGTTGATTTTCACCTGCAATTCCTGAGCTTGCATAGTGAGAGAAAGAAATAGCAGACAAACGGCAAACAGTCCTGCTGTTGCCATTCGTCTGCTATTATGAAGCTGTCTTGTCATGAGGCTACTCACCTTTGATAGCTGCATTTGATGCACCTTATCAGAGGTTATTCACCTTTGATAGCTGCTACTCCAGGAAGTACCTTGCCCTCAATAGCCTCAAGCAAAGCACCGCCGCCGGTAGAAATGTAAGAAACCTGATCGGCCAGACCGAACTTGTTGACACAAGCTACAGAGTCGCCACCGCCAATCAGAGAGAATGCACCCTCGGCAGTAGCTTTGGCGATAGCATCACCAATAGCACGTGAACCTGCCGTGAAAGCGTCGCACTCGAAAACGCCTGCGGGACCGTTCCACAGAATGGTCTTGGCGCCCTCGATAGCCTTGCGGAAGTCCTCCTGAGAAGCAGGACCGGCATCAACACCCTCGAAACCTGCGGGAACGTTGTTGGCCGGGCAAGTGATGATCTCAGCACCAGCCTTGACAGTCATGGTGTCGAAGTCAAGACCGTTGGTAGCTGTACAATCGCTGCCGAGAACGAGCTCTACGCCATTCTTCTTGGCCAGCTCCTCAACACCCAGAGCAACGTCCAGCTTGTCGAGCTCTACGATAGAGTCACCAATCTCACCACCGTGGGCCTTAGCGAAAGTATAGGTCATACCACCGCAGAGGATGAGCTTATCGACCTTACCAAGCAGATTCTCGATGATACCAATCTTAGAAGAAACCTTCGAGCCACCCATGATGGCTACGAACGGACGCTTGATGTTTGACAGTACGTTGTCAACAGCCTGAACCTCTTTCTCCATCAGCAGACCCAGCATCTTGTTGTCAGCATCGAAGTAGTCGGCGATGACAGCGGTAGAAGCGTGCTTGCGGTGGGCTGTACCGAAGGCATCCATCACATAGCAGTCGGCATAAGAAGCCAATGTCTTGGCAAACTCCTTCTGGCTGGCCTTCATAGCCTTCTTAGCCTCGTCGAACTCGGGAGTACCTTTCTCAACACCAACAGGCTTTCCTTCCTCCTCAGGATAGAAACGCAGGTTCTCGAGCAGCAGAGCCTCACCCATCTTCAGAGCAGCAGCAGCGTCAGCAGCCTTAGCACAGTCGGGAGCGAAAGCTACGGGAACACCGAGAGCCTTCTCTACGGCCTCACGAATCTGACCCAGTGACTTCTTCATGTCTACCTTGCCCTTGGGCTTACCCATGTGTGACATAATGATGACAGCACCGCCGTCAGCCAGAATCTTCTTCAGGGTGGGCAGGGCACCGCGGATGCGGGTGTCGTCAGTAATCTTACCATTCTCGTCCAGGGGTACGTTGAAATCTACACGTACAATTGCCTTCTTACCGGCAAAGTTGAATTCATTAATTGTCATAATGCTTTTGTTTATAATAAATGAAATAATTCTCAAAAACGATTGCAAAGATACAAATAATAAGTGAAAAGTGAAAAGTGGAAAGTGAAAAATTAAGTCTTTTTTGCGTATTATATATAATAATGTAAGGCCGATTTTACAAAATCACCTTCATACCACCTGTTATCCAGAAACCGGGCTGTGGCACGTTGCCATAGTCCACATATCGATGACCTGTCAGATTGTTCCCTTTTATATAAATAGAATAGGTGTCCTTGGTCCAAGCCAATCGGGCATCAACAACGGAGTAGGGATGATAGTCTGTTACTTTGCCTTCTATAGTAGTATAAGAGCCCATGCGGTCTTGCCAGCGATAGTACAATGTCAGGTCAATACTTTTCGTCAAGTGCATCCTTAACTGAGCGGTTAACTTATGACGCAGGTACTCCAGTGAGTATTGCGACTGTAAATATTCTGTTTCCTGCTTTTGCTGATGGAGATGACAATAAGCAAGTTGACAATTAATCATTGACGATTGATAATTGATGCTGACTTCTTGCCCAAAGGTGTTTACCTTTGTGTGATTTACGCTCTGCC
The DNA here is from genome assembly GCA_016286995.1 of Prevotella sp. Classification (GTDB taxonomy): domain Bacteria; phylum Bacteroidota; class Bacteroidia; order Bacteroidales; family Bacteroidaceae; genus Prevotella. The sequence goes on along the minus strand of JAEEVA010000021.1, from coordinate 15,125 downwards.
AGATTGGCTCGGATTCTCTCGTATCCATTACCCAGTCTATCATGTTGCGGGCATGATGATGGAAGATGCTGGCTTGAGCCGTCAACCATCGTGAGTAGTATTTTATGCCGCATTCCAAAGCTCGTAACTCTTCTGCTTTCAGATGCTTATCGGCTTTGTGTCCACCAACGCTATAGTACAATTCCGTGAATGATGGCATGCGTAGCGATGTGTTATATGATGCGTATAGTTTCCAGTGATTGTCCATTCTGAGACTGGCATCGATACCGGGATAGATGGTGAACGGCATTTCATTCCATGTGTTCTTAACAGCGATGAATCCAGCAGACAAGGTGAACTTCTTGAGCAAGATATTATGCTCCAAATGGAATGAGAGGTTTGACCGATTCAGGCCGTATTTGTAATTACCGTGAGGCTCATTCAGCGGTTCTCCTAAATTACCGCTTATGATATCTTCATTACGGAATTCTGCGCCAAAAGCTGTTCGTCCTGCTATCCAGTCGAAATAACTGTTCAGATTGATACCAAAGACATCTGTCCGATGGTGATTGAAAGGTACTTTCGATTCGTCATTCCTCATCAGTTCAAATTTGTCGTACGAGCGATTCCAGTAGGTAGCACATTGAATATTGAATATTGAATATTGAACATTGATTTTTAGGGCAGTGAAGAGTTTTGTCGTCTTCTCGTATTGCTCGTCAAACTTAGCGCTATAGAACGTGTTCGAACCAAATCCCTTCGTGCTTAAACCCGCATGCCAGTTCAACTGTATCTGTTCACCATCGTAGCCACCCTGATAGAATACCTTTCCGCCATGATAGTCGCTGTTCAGCGCTCCCGACTTAGCTCGCTGATATCCATCGCTGCGTGTGTAGTTCGCTGAAAGGCCATGGCTGTTGATAGCCACACGTCCTGCCGTTGATACATAGCCAAACGAGCCACCCTCCATGCGCAAGCTTTGTCCTGTGTGTCGTGACTTTGTAACGATGTTAATTGCTCCCACCAACGACGATGTGCCATACACGCGGGCGGCTGGTCCCTCCAGCACTTCTATGCGCACGATGTCGCTGATGTCACAAGGCAGGTCGAAAGCATTGTGGGCTGTCTGCGGGTCGCAGATGTTGATACCGTTCAGCAGAATGCTAATCTGCTCGTGTGTGCTGCCTCGTATGCCGATGTCAGTCTGGCTACCGAGAGGACCGCGCTGTCGCACGTCGACGCCTACGGCCATTTTCAGCAAGTCGTTAATACTTTGTACTGGCGCCGCCTGAATATCTTCACGCGTCAGTACAGTTACTATTCTGGCTGCTTGTCCAAGGGCAAGCGGAGCGCGTGAGCCCGTCACCTCAATGTCATCGAGGGTCGCCTCTTTGTCGGGGGAGTCGTCGTCGGGGATGTTGGCAGACAAACCACCAACCACACTGAGCGTGTCGGGTGTGGTAACGGCAGCGGCGCGCAGGGTTGCTACGCTTAGCACACCGATGGTGACAACGCGTCCCAGACAGGCAAAAAGGGCATATCCCTTCCGCGTAAACTGACGGAAGCGGATGGCTTTGCACTGATAGAATTGCTGTTTGTTCATGCGTATGTAATAAAAAACGGTGCAAAGGTAATAAATAATTCGTATTTCATCATGCATTATTCATATTTTTTTGTATCTTTGCACTTCCAAAATGAAGACGCTACGACTCATCATTGTTCTGCTGACGGTTCTCATGCTGGCAGCGTGCTCGGAGACGAAATATGTCGCCGAGGGTGAGTATTTGCTTGATCGTGTCAAGCTTATGGTAGAACCTAAGAATCCACATGTCAAGCCTGAGGAAATGAAAGCCTTTCTGCGTCAGCGGGGAAATGCCCGTTGGTTTTCAACCGTCAAGATACCCCTTCGTACCTATTCTCTTTCAGGACGTGATACGACCCGATGGATCAATCGCACATTACGCGCCATCGGTGAACCACCAGTGCTGTATGATTCACTACAGACGGAGCTGTCAATGCAGGCTATTCAACAACAGATGCAAAACAAAGGCTTCCTGCATTCTAGTGTCGATGTCATGAATACGGTTAAGGGACGTAAGATTGTCACCACCTACGTGCTACACCCCGATGAGCCTTTCTATATCCGGAATGTGGACTATATCATTCAGGATTCAGCCATTAATAGTTTGTTGCAGCTTGATTCTCTCGAGAATCGTGGCCTTCATAGCGGTATGATGTTCAATGTGGAGAATCTTGATGCCGAACGTAAGCGTATCACTCAACTGCTAACCAACCAGGGCTACTACCGTTTCAATAAAGACTATATCAGCTTTTGGGCTGATTCTGTGTCAGGTACTCACGACATAGACCTGACACTGGTGCTTCACCGTTATCGTAAAGGTGATATTGACAATCTTCCACATGCACGTTATTCTGTGGGCAATGTGCGTTTTGCCAGCGGCAGTGTAGACGACTCCGTCATTCATCTGCGTCCTAAAGTGCTGCAGAACAATACTTATATCCAAGAGAGTGAGCCTTATTCTGCTGCCGATCTCCAAAAGACATATAACAACTTTGGACGTTTGGGAGCTGTTCGCTATACTAATATCAATTTTAAAGAACGTCCGGACACCACTGTGCTCGATTGCGATATTGCCATCAGCACCAATAAGCCATCAAGCATCTCTTTTCAGCCTGAAGGTACCAATACGGCTGGTGACTTGGGGGCCGCTGCGTCGCTAACCTATTTGAACCGAAACTTGTTTCGCGGCTCCGAGAGCTTGACAATCGAACTACGTGCAGCTTTCGAAGCCATTAAGGGCTTAGAGGGTTATAGCAATAGTAATTTTGAGGAGTACAGTCTACAGACCAAGTTGTCGTTTCCTCGCTTTATTGCCCCTTTCCTTAACAATCGCTTCGGAGGCCGTATTAATACCAGTAGTGAAGTTGGGTTGGTCTATGACTTGCAGAATCGTCCAGAATTCCGCCGACGTGTGTTCTCGGTGTCGTGGCGCTATAAATGGAATAATCCAAATCGGCTTGACCGTTATCAGTTCGATGTGCTTGATTTGAATTTTGTGTCGATGCCTTGGATTAGTGAAACCTTCCGTAAAGAATATCTTTCTGACACTGGTTCGCGTAATTCTATCCTCATGTATAATTACATGGACTTGTTCATCATGAAGATGGGACTTGGTTACAGCTACAACAATGGACGCTATGCTATAAAGACGAATGTTGAGACTTCAGGTAATCTCTTAAATGCTCTTGCCCATTTGTTCGATTTCCACCGCGATTCCATCGGGCAATACACGGTAGGTAATATTGCCTTTGCACAGTATGTCAAGGGTGATGTTGACTTTACGCGCAATTTCCAGCTGGCCTACAACAACCAACTGGTTTTCCATGTTGGCTTCGGTATTGCCTATCCTTACGGTAATAGCAGGATTCTTCCTTTCGAGAAACGTTACTTCTCAGGTGGTGCCAACAGTGTTCGTGGATGGAGTGTGCGTACCTTGGGTCCAGGCAACTATATCAGGCGGAGTGGAACCCTCGATTTTATCAACCAGACTGGTGATATGAAACTTGACGTCAATCTTGAGTACCGTGCCCATTTGTTTTGGAAACTGGGTGCCGCATTGTTTGTTGATGTCGGCAATATCTGGACACTACGTAATTATGATGACCAACCAGGTGGTCAGTTTAAATTGAATGAGTTTTGGAATCAGTTGGCTGCCGGCTACGGTTTAGGATTCCGCTTTAATTTCGATTATTTTATCGTACGTTTCGACATGGGTATGAAGGCTGTCAATCCTGCATACCAGAATCATCGCGAACATTTTCCAATCGTTTATCCAAAGCTTAGTCGCGACTTTGCCTTTCATTTCGCGGTAGGCCTTCCATTCTAACCTTCCATTTCCCGTCACGTTTTACCAGCATCATCTGGAAACTTCCATGCTGCCGACGTGTACCGACTTTGCCAATGGAGTCCATTTGCAGATAGTTCTCAACATTCAAGTAAACGATACCTGTCGAGTCAGTTCCCGGATAATAGCCATCTATGCTAACTGTGGCCCCTTCATTATTGTTCAGTGCATCAATATCTTGCTGTGTCACGTTCGAAGCGGCAAAGCGTAGCCATTGTTCACTTTCAGGTGTAACATACTGCTGAGCCTCCTGGAAGTTGTAGTTAAAAAAAGCCTGAGCCCATCGTGTGGCAACCTGTTCCGTTTCGCTGTTAGAATTGTCGCAAGCTATCAGAGTTCCCATGAACAGCAGGGCAAGTAAGGTTTTCAGATGATTCGTCATGATGTAATAAGTATTCTTTTTGGCTGCAAATATACGAATTTTACTTTATAGTTATTTGTATTTAACAACATTTTACAAAAAAACTCTCAATACCCCATACTCAACTCTTAACTTTTTTGTACCTTTGCAGACAATTTTGGATAAAGTATGCTAAAGTTTATATCTTTTGGAAGCGGTAGTAGCGGAAACTGCTACTGGCTGGCAACAGAAACTGACGCGCTGCTGATAGATATTGGTGTGGGGCTTCGCGGACTGAAGAAAGATTGTCGACTATTTGGGGTCAGCCTTTCTCAGATTCATCATGTTTTGGTTACACACGACCATGCTGACCATATCAAATCAGTCGGATCATTTAGCCATGATTATAATGTCCCGGTCTATGCCACCCATGAAGTGCATGTGGGAATAAACCGTAACTACTGTGTCACTCAGAAGGTTACGGCCGATAAGGTGAAAGTGTTGGAAAAAGAGACAACCATCCAGATTGGTGATTTCCAGATAACCCCTTTTGGCGTGCCTCACGACAGCAGTGACAATGTAGGTTATTTTATTGAAGCAGGAGGAACCAATTTCTGTATAATTACCGATGCTGGTTCGGTGACTGACGAAATGAAGTCATATATTATGCGTGCCCACTATCTGGTAATAGAAGCTAATCATGACGAAGAAATGGTGCAGAATGGTCCTTATCCCCAATTCCTCAAGGTTCGTATCTTGAGTGACAGTGGTCATCTGTCTAATAAGAAATGTGGCTATACCATTGCTGAAAACATGGGCGAACAGCTTAAACATGTGTGGCTTTGTCACCTTAGCGAGGAAAACAACCATCCCGAGTTGGCTCGCAAAACGGTTGAGAGCATTCTACGAGACCATGGCATCATTCCTGGTGTTGATTTACAACTTGAGGTGTTGAAACGAAACAGTGCTACCGGTCCTTACGAATTAAAGTAATGACGGTCAGCAAGAAGGGAAATGTCAGATGATGATGGGCTCTATGTGTATAGGTAGCGTTTGATGCTGCGTTTAGGAGTCTTCTCAAATTCTGTCTTGCGGATTTCAATTTCGGTAATCTTTTCATAGGCAGGCAACTGCTCGTTCAATTGGTTGCGGTTCTGCTCCATAATGTTACGGATGTCTTCCTCGTTGAAGCGCATATTCTTAGCTTCATCGTAGTCAGGATAGACTAGTCCTACAAGCTTGTTATCGCGCTGAACCACGACACTTTCCACGACCATTGTCATCGAGTTAAGCTTATCCTCAATTTCCTCAGGATAGATATTCTGACCACTGGGACCGAGTAGCATATTCTTGGAACGTCCATTGATATATACGTTGCCGTCATAGTCCATAGTACCTAAGTCGCCCGTATGGTACCAGCCTTCGTTGTCGAGAGTCTCATTAGTTGCCTCGTCATTTTTGTAGTAGCCTAGCATGACATTGGGACCTTTGGCCAGTATTTCGCCTGGAATATCTGCTGGATTGGAGGAATTAATCCTGACTTGCATGTGGTGAGCAGCCTGACCGCAAGACCCCTGTGCAAAGGTATGCCAGTCGCGGTAGCAGATGATAGGTGCACATTCAGTGGCTCCATATCCAACGGTGTAGGGGAACTCAATGCGCTTAAGGAATGCCTCGACCTCCTGATTGAAAGCAGCACCACCAATAATGACTTCGTAGAGTTCACCACCGAAGGCTTTGAGCACTTCCTGGCATATTTTATCGCGGACCTTTTTTGAAATGACGGGCATGGAAAGAAGCAGACGCATGCGATTGTTCTGAATCTTGGGAAATACCTTCTTTCGGATAATCTTCTCGATAACCAAAGGTACTGCGATGATGATTTTCGGTTTTACATCGGCAAAGGCTTGAGCAATGATAGCCGGTGATGGGATGCGGTTGAGGTAGTAGACATGACAGCCGTGCATGAATTCAAAGATAAATTCGAAAGCCATGCCGTACATGTGTGCCATCGGCAGGATGCTGATAACACGGTCGCCGGTCTTAATGGTTTTACCCAGCACATGTTCTGCAAAGTCGTAGTTCGACCACAGAGCGCGATAGGGAATCATGACCCCCTTGGAGAAACCCGTTGTACCGCTGGTGTAGTTGATGACAGCCAGCTCTTCACCATTCGCTTCTTTATAATAATGTACGTGTTCTTTTCTAAAATATTTAGGGAATTTCTTGCCATATAGCTCGTTGAGGTGTTCGCGAGCGTAGGTCAGTTTATCAGTACGCGACACCATGAGAGAATAGTCAGGGTTGTTGATGATTCCCTCTAAATGGGGCATAGCTATCGGGTCTATCTGCGTAGCTACATGGTCACCCACGAAGAGTAGCTTGGCATCCGAGTGGTTCACGATGTTGTGAATCTGGTCGGCCATGAATTCATGGAGTATTGGGACGGCAACGGCCCCGTAAGTCAGGGTTGCCAGGAATGCTACAGCCCATTGGCTGGAGTTTCGTCCGCAGAGCGCTATCTTGTCACCTTTCTGCACACCGCTGTTTTCAAACAAGATATGCAGTTTCTCAATTTTGCGGGCTACGTCGTGAAATTGCAGAGTTGCACCCTTGTAATCTGTCAGCGCATCCATGTCCCAGTGGTCGATGATGCTCTGCTCTATAATTTGGTTAAAACATGGGTAGTTTTCCATAACACCTTATTTTGATTAACTCCTAAACTTCTTAACTCTTAATGATAGAGATATCGCTTGATACTCTTTTTTGGGGTCTTCATGAACTCCTTCTCCTGCAGTTCAATGGTCTGAATCTTACTGTAGACTGGCAAGCTACCGTTCAATTCGGTACGGTTCTCCTCCATAATATTTTCCAGGTCGTCGTGGGTGAATCCCATACTCTTGGCTTCGTCCATATCGGGATAGACCAGTGCCACGAGTTTGTCTCCTCGCTGTACGATTAGGCTTTCGCTGACCATCGTCATCGAATTGAGCTTATCCTCGATTTCCTCAGGATAGACGTTTTGGCCGTTAGCGCCTAAAAGCATATTCTTCAAACGCCCGCGAATGAAGATATGGCCGTCTGCTGACATTGTGGCCAAGTCACCTGTATGATACCAACCATCCTCGTCAATAGCCTGACGGGTAGCCTCTTCATTCTTGTAGTAGCCTAGCATGACATTGGTGCCGCGTGTGACAATTTCACCTTCCACATGTTCCGGATTGCTGCTAAGAATCTTCACCTCCATACAGGGCAATGGGGTGCCACATGAGCCTGGCACGAAGTCGTGATAGTCACTGTATGAAATGAGCGGAGCACATTCCGTCGTACCGTAGCCTACGGTAATAGGGAAGTCGATGTTTTTCAGGAATTGTTCTATTTCCTGGTTCAATGGTGCACCGCCCACGATAACTTCGTATGCTTTGCCGCCAAAAGCCGCATAGACTTCCTGACAGATGCGCTGTTTCACCTTATCCCTGACAACGGGCATCTGCATCATCAGTTTGACGGCATTAGTTTGTATTTTGGGGAATACACGTTTCCGAATAATTTTTTCTATGATGAGCGGTACGGCTACAACGACGTCGGGACACACTTCCTTGAAGGCCTCGGCGATGACTGCGGGAGACGGCAGACGTGTCAGGAAGAAAAGGTGGTAGCCTGAGCAGAAAGGAAACAGGAACTCGATGGCCATGCCATACATGTGAGCCATAGGCAGGATGCTCAGCGTTCGCGAGAACTTTGGCATCTTTGTACCCAACTTCTGCTGACAGAAGTCGACATTGCCCCACAGTGCCCGATATGGTAGCATAACACCCTTCGAATAACCTGTTGTTCCGCTGGTATAGTTGATCATGCACAGTTCTTCGGCAGTGTCTTGATGCCAGTGGATGTTGTCACGTCGGAAAGTGTTGGGATACTTGCGTCCAAACAGTTCGTTAAGGCGTTCGCGAGCATCAGTCAACTGTTCGTTATGTGAAACATAAAGCGAGAAGTCAGGCAGGTTAAAGATTCCCTCCAATCCTGGCATCTGCTTCTCGTCAATCATATTTACCACGTAATCGCCGACAAACAACAAACGGCTTTCTGAGTGGTTGACAATATTATGGATTTGTTCTCCGTTGAACTCATGCAGAATAGGTACGATGACGGCTCCGTAGGTCAGCGTGGCAAGGAAAGCCACAGCCCAGTGAGCCGAGTTGCGTCCACAAACAGCAATGCGGTCCCCTTTTTGGATTCCCGCAGCTTGCATCATAATGTGCAGCTTCTCAATTTTGCGGGCTACATCGTGATACTGCAAAGTAGCCCCTTTATAGTCTGTCAGCGCATCGAGCAGCCAATTGTCCTTAATCGTCGATTCGATGTAGGAGTTAAAACTTGGTATGTCGTTCATTGCACAAATTTCAAAATTTTGTGCAAAGGTAATATCTTTTCTGCACATTTGCAAAAAAAATGTGCAATAATTATAGTTTAAAGTGAAAAAAAATATATTTTTCGCCAAAAAGACTACCTTTTGCTCTTTTTTACGGTTCGATGTCAGGAAGAAGAAGTTGGATATATGGCCGTGGCCAGTCCTTCAAATGATAGCGTTGGTCGCCATATTGCATCACGTCGATGTCAAGGGTCACCTGATGAGTATTGCGGCCGGTTTCACTTTCGATGGCTTTCAGTTCAGCTTCTAAATCAGCTAACAGTAGACTAGTACGGAACGTGGCCAGACGATTTATGTACCAGATGTCGTTCCCCCTGATGTCGGTTGTCCATAGCTTGCGCGAGAAGCGTACATCGTCATAGGTGGTAAGCAACCGCTCGCAGGCCCACTGTATGTGGGCTGCGGGCAGCGTATTTGAACCAAGTGAAACGATGACATTATATATCATAGGTAATCATTAAACCGTAATTGCTGAGTAAATTCAGTGAATTTGGTATGCAATTTCAGTGAATTTGGTATGCAATTTCAGTGAATTTGGTTTGCATTACACATTCAACAACATTCTATTATTTTTTCTCTTGGAGGATGCCGTGTCTATAGGCATAGAGTAGCTGACGTAAATCTTCGACCTGTGAACGGAGCTCTTGTCCCATATCAGTGTCGGCCACGCGCATACGATGGGCTGAGAGTTCTACCAACTGTGTGGTCGACTTGATGTCGATGCCTCGTTGGATGGCATCGCTGGCTGAAGTGAACGGTTCATGTTGTACAAGCTGGAAACCGCGCGAGTGGTAGACGAGCGTATAGCCTGCAATGCCTGTTTCAGAGTGGTAAGCCTCAGAGAATCCGCCATCTATGACCATCAGCTTGCCGTTGGCCTTGATAGGGTTCTCTCCTTTAGCAACGTGAACGGGAACGTGGCCGTTAATGATATGACGATTCTGGCCGGTAATGCCAAAGGCATCGAGTATGCGGTCGCAGACTTCTTCGTTGTCTCGTAGCTGAAAGTAGTTGCCTTTCTCTTCTTTGAAGGTCGTCTTGTCGGTCAGGAAATAGCGCTCGAAAGTCGCCATTTTTGATTTATTGAACAGGGGGGAGTCCTTTCCGCACCACAGATAGAGGAAGTAGTCGCGGGCAAAGAGACGCAGTTCCTGATCGGTATCACTCTCGAAGGCGGCACGTACCATCATGCCAATGTTGTGCATCAGTTCTTTTCCGCAGTATTTCTCTCCCTTGTAGAGTTCCACCTCCTTCAGGCTGCCGTCCTCATTCAGAGGTATGGCGGCATGGAACAGCAGGTTCTGGTTACAGATGGTGTACATGCATCCGTGAGACAGTAGCATCTTGATGTGTTTCTGCAGCTTCTCGCTGACACGGAACGAGTGGTGTAGTTTCTCCATCAGCTGATATTCCTCGGGTGTCAGTTCATTTGGATTCTTGGGATCGATGGTGGGGAAATGACATGAACGCATGTCGTACTCCTTGCCGTCGATGATGCACACGCCACGTTCGTAGTCGATGTGTTCCAGCATACAACGGTCCTCCATCTGCCATTCAGGACGGCGGTGGAAGATCAGAGCTTCCTTCTTGAACTGGATGACGCTGATGGCTTTATGCATCTGGGCTGTGAGTCGAATGTATTTCTCCTCCATCGTGTTGCCTTTCAACAGCTTAGGCATGAATTCCTCGCATGGATCGTCGTGATACACCTCCATGGCAAAGGTGGCGAGCGGTACGAGATTGATGCCGTAGGCTTCTTCTATAGTCGTCAGATTAGCATAGCGCAGACACAGTCGCAACACATTGCAGATGCAGGCATTGTTGCCTGCTCCGGCTCCCATCCAAAGGATGTCGTGATTGCCCCATTGGATATCCCAAGAATGGTATTGCTGCATGGTGTCGAGAATGATGTGTGCCCCAGGTCCTCGGTCGTAGATGTCGCCCAGGATGTGCAGTTGGTCGATGGCCAGGCGTTGTATGACGTTACAAATGGCTACGATAAAGTCGTCGGCACGTCCAGTAGAGATGATGGTGTCTACGATGCCGCTGACGTATGCTGCCTTGTCTATGTCGTCGGTCCGTTCGTGCAACAGTTCTTCAATGATGTAGGAGAATTCCTGTGGCAGCGACTTGCGCACTTTCGAGCGGGTGTATTTCGATGACACGTCCCGGCAGACGCTTACCAGCCTGTGGATAGTGATGTGGTACCAGTCGTCGATGTCGGGTTCCGATTCTTTAATGAGCTGAATCTTCTCTTCGGGATAGTAGATGAGTGTACACAACTCGCGGCGCTCTGATTCACGGATGTCACCCTTGAACAGCTCGCTCACCTTTCGGCGTATGTTTCCAGAGGCGTTCTTCAGTACGTGCTTGAAAGCCGCACTTTCTCCGTGTAGGTCGGCCAGGAAGTGTTCTGTACCTTTGGGCAGGTTCATAATGGCCTCCAGGTTAATGATTTCTGTTGATGCTGCTGCAATCGTTGGGAATGATGTCGCCAGTAGTTGCAGATAATGCATGTCCCGGTTAGTCTCTTTCATAGTTTGTATAGGAATTATAGATTTTTTAGTATTGATAGATCTTAATAATAGTGTCAGATTTTGAGGCGGTTGTCGACTTGCCGCAATAGGGAGCGTGTCGTACGGTCGTCGATGGGTGGTACGGGCATGAAGCCTTCGGTGAGTCCTGTACGATAAGTCATCAGCTGCATGACGCGTGAGGCCAGTTTCCACATGTGTCGCTCTTTCAGGTCGTCAGCCAGCAGTTCTTCTTCGCAACCGTGATAGCGCAGTTCGCTGTCGAGCTCCACCAGATGTTTGATGCTCAGCTGTTTGTTGGCGGTGAGTTTGCGTATGACCTTGAAGGTAGCTAACAACCGCTCGTTTTCTGTTGCAAACTCGTTACCGATAGTCTTTCCGATGCTTTCCGCCGCCTGATAGTCGGGAGGCAGGAAACAAGGAATATTCTCAACGTCCAACTCGGGGGCATCAAGACCTAATATGCGTATGCCGCGCTGCAGCGTGGTGACGATGTCTTCCTGATGTGCATAGAGTAGCAGTAGTCTCCATTCGTCGTTCGAGGGTGGGGTGACGGCTTCTGAAAACTCGTCATCCATTGACTCCAGCCAACGGCGGTCGTTAGTAATACCTGTTGCAATGATGGCTTTCAGCGTCAGCCGTAGTTTGTCGCCCATGAGCTCCAGAGGGTTGGAGTCCAACACTTTCTGGTAGAGGGCTTGTGTCTGTCGAACCATCTCCTGTGCTGAGGTCAGCTGCGTGATGGCAGCGTTGCGTATGACCACCGTACGTGGGTTCCACTCTAAGCGTTTCATGCATTCCGCCTCCATCGGTCCTTGTACGATGACGGCATAGGCTGCATGGATGATGTCACGCTGATAGAGCAGACGCTTTGGCAGCTTCTCCTGCCAGCGGTTCTCTTCTTGTACCCAAGGTTCCAGTTCACCGTGAGGTGTCACCACCAGTCGGCATCCCTGTCGCAGGGCCATCTTGACGATGTTTTTTGACGAATTGCGCCAGCAACCGTGCAGGTGCAGAATGTCATACTTTCCGCCACCGAGCAGTGTCCGTGCCTGTTCTGCTTCGGTCACACAATGTCCCGTTTGACTCAGCATGTTCACATGCCGGGCTATCATGCCGTTGTCGTCCTTATAGAAATGCAGAACCCTCATAGTAATAATATGTATGATACTATATTATAACCATACTTTCAGACGCAGTCCTGTCAGTTTCCAGAAACCGACGGGCTGGTCGAAAAGATGGATGGCTTCGAAGACGTGTTGGCGCTCCACACCGACGGCATCGTACAGTCCGCGGCGACGCTTCATGAATTTGCCTTTGTGGCCCCGTCCTGACTTGCGTTCAGCCTTGAGGATAATGTTGCTTAGATTGTCGAGGGCCGTAGCCTGAACATGCACGACGTCGTCGTTCTTACGGTTTGTATAGACCAAGGCAGCTGGACTTTCCGTCAGTCCTTTTAGCCATTCTGCCGAGCATGGCGGACGATTGATGTCGGCCAGTACGATGTGTGTAGCCTTCGAGGCTTTGGTACCGACAGACAATGCCAGCCTCAGCCGACTGGGATTTGGCACCACCGAGCGTGGAAGAAAGGTTGTGTAGAGCACATCGGCATGTTCTGTCAGCATGCGTTTCAGCACGTCTGGCGTATCATCAGACGACATGTCATCGACGACGATGACTTGTGCGCCAGCTTCGCGGGCTGTCGTGATAAAGAGGGGCAGGTTTTTCTCCAGCGCCTCAGCCCGGTCATGTACGGCTATGATGATAGATGTCGATGTATGCTCAAGCATTATATTCTTGCCATGACTTGATCTTGATGTCGCTTTCGTTGAGGGCCGTGAATGCTTCGATGTAAGCCTTGGCCAGACGGACGTTGGTCATCAGTGGAATGTTATGGTCGATGGCGCCACGACGGATGCGGTAGCCGTTGGTCAGCTCGCGTTTGGTGTGGTTCTTGGGCACGTTGATGATGAGGTCGAACTGGTGGCGGGCTATCATGTCCATCACGTTCTCGACGGGTGAACCGTCAAGCGCTCTTTCCTCGTCAGGCCATGCGACGGGTGTTGCTTCGACACCGTTGTCGTTGAAGAACTTGGCCGTACCGCCAGTGGCATAGACCTTGTATCCTTTCTTCACCAGCTGCTGAGCAGGCTCTAACAGACTGACTTTGCCTTTGGCGCCACCACTTGAGATGAGGATGGCGCGACCAGGCTTCGGCAGCCGATAGCCCGTAGCAATAAGCGCGTTGAGCATGGCTTCGTTCAGGTCGTCGCCCAGACAGCCTACCTCACCGGTAGAGCTCATGTCGACACCTAAGACGGGGTCGGCATTCTGCAGACGAGCAAACGAGAACTGGCTGGCCTTCACACCGATGCGGTCGATGTCGAACTCGCTGCGCTCTGGCTTCTGGTAAGGTGCGTCGAGCATGATCTTCGTGGCCGTCTCAATGAAGTTACGCTTCAGAATCTTCGAAACGAAGGGGAACGAACGGCTGGCGCGCAGGTTACACTCGATAACCTTCACCTCGCGGTTCTTAGCTAGGAACTGGATATTGAACGGACCGCTGATATTGAGCTCGGCGGCAATCTTGCGGGCAATCTTCTTAATCTGACGGATGGTAGAGAAGTAGATGTGCTGGGCAGGGAATACCATCGTGGCGTCGCCTGAGTGCACACCGGCATACTCGACGTGCTCAGAGATGGCATACTCGATGACTTCGCCCTTGTCGGCAACGGCATCAAACTCTATCTCCTTCGTTTCAGTCATGAACTTCGAAACCACCACAGGGAATTCCTTCGAAACCTCGGTAGCCATATTCAGGAAACGGTGCAGCTCCTCTTCGTCGTAGCAAACGTTCATGGCAGCACCACTGAGCACGTAAGAAGGACGAACGAGCACAGGATAGCCTACTTCGCTGACGAACTCCTTGATGTCGTCGAATGATGTCAGCGCACGCCATGCAGGCTGGTCGATGCCCAACTTGTCGAGCATAGCCGAGAACTTGTCGCGGTTCTCAGCACGATCGATGTCGACGGGCGATGTTCCCAGCACGGGTACGCCCTGTCGGTGCAACTTCATAGCTAAGTTGTTGGGAATCTGTCCACCCACGCTCACGATGACCCCACGCGGCGCCTCCAGGTCGATGACGTCGAGCACGCGCTCTAATGACAGCTCGTCGAAGTACAGGCGGTCGCACATGTCGTAGTCGGTCGAGACGGTCTCTGGGTTGTAGTTGATCATCACCGAACGGTAGCCTTGGTTGCGAGCTGTGGTGAGGGCATTGACCGAACACCAGTCGAACTCGACGGACGAACCGATGCGGTAAGCTCCTGAACCGAGGACGATAACCGCCTGACTGTGAATGTCGTCGGCCTTGGGCTCGGGGAAGTCGATGTCGTCGGCCACACCGTTGTAGGTGAGGTAGAGGTAGTTGGTCTGTGCCGGGAATTCGCCGGCCAAAGTGTCAATCTGCTTGACCACTGGCACGATGCCCAACTTCTTACGTTGAGCACGGACGCGCAGAATCTCCTCTTCTGCCTCCTCGGCCATCTCACCCTTCAGCAGGGCACGGCCAATCTGGAAGTCGGAGAAGCCTTTCTGCTTGGCTTCGAGCAACAACTGGGCAGGCACATCCTCCACCTTGCTGTATTGCTGCAGTTCGTTGTCGGTATCGACGATGCCCTTGAGTTTCTCCAGGAACCACTTGTCAATCTTGGTCAATTCGTGAATCTGGTCAACGGTATAGCCCGCCTTCATGGCCTTGCTGATGACGAAGATGCGCTTGTCGGTTGGTTCGTGCAACGCCTTGTCGATGTCGGGCACCTGCAAAACCTTGTTCTCCAAGAAGCCGTGCATACCTTGTCCAATCATGCGGAGGCCCTTCTGAATGGCCTCTTCGAAGGTGCGGCCGATGG
>JAEEVA010000055.1 GCA_016286995.1 Prevotella sp. | reverse complement strand
TCTGAAAAAAGTTAATATGTTACTATGTCTAAAAACAAGGTTGTTACTATGTCAACGATGATGATTGGGTGCAATCATATATATTTATTTTTTTTTGCTGCGATGCGTGAACGATTGTGATCTCATCGAAAGCACAACGCTTCCAAAAATGACCCCGCTGCTCGTGATGAGAGGCGGGGTTTAAGTTGTATTAATACTAGTCATACCTATTTATATATATAGTATGAGCCACCGTTGCTCTGGCAATATTTGCGGAGCAGTGACAAAATGTATTCGGCGTTCTGACGTACCCGCTGTTCGTTACCGTCATAGCCGTTGATAAGCACCAGAAGATGGCGGGTGTCAAGCGTCATCTTTGTACGCTCATGGTCGCTGGTAGGGGTACCAACACCACCATCGGCATCGCGATAGACAGGCAGACCATGAATGTTGATCATGCCACGACCAATGCCTTCATAGGGTTCGCCCTCGCGTCCGATACCAAGGGTCAGCGTGTCGCCAACGAACTTGTCGGCATCGAAACCGCCGATGCTATAGCCGAAGGCGATAGATGCCAGGTTGACAAGGTCGACAAGGGTGTCACGCTGATAGAGTTCCTTCCCTTGCAACACACGGCGTATGAGAGCCTCAGAGGCAGGACGATAGCGTGACGGATCTTTACCACAAGCCTTATACACCCGTCGCGTGGCTGCTATACTCGTCATTTCCTTGAGCGACTCGGTAGTCAATTCTGCACGATACTTCGTACCAAGTGCCTCTATCTCTTGCCACAGGTCATCGTTGAAGGGTGTATTGACAACCTGCGCTTCCACACAAGCTCCTACAAACTCAGGACACACCTGTTCTATTTCTTGCGATACAACAACTTTCATTTTTTTCCTTCCGTGAACGGTTTTTATTTTTCGAAATGCTGATAGTCCTTGACTGTGCGCCAACTGCCTCCCCAACGGAAACCGTGGCGAAGGAAGAGACGGTAGCAGAGGTCGCGCTTGGTGATTTTATAAGGGAACGAACGGGAACGGTCAGCATAGGGCTTGCCGGTAGCAGGCTGGATGAGCAGGGTGCCGTCAGAGCGACGACGCACACAGGGATTGTAGAGGGGGTTGATGTCGATAGCCAGTCCGAGGGCATGCTTCGACAGTTTCGTGGTACCGGCAATGGGTCGGTAGCAGTAGCAGGAGGTATTGTTGGCCTGCATGGAGCGTTCGTCGTCGTTGTCGTAGTCGGAGATAGGACGGATGCGCTCGATGGGATACTTCTGACGGTAGAGCTCGGCAAAGATGGTTGTCAGGTCGGCAGCGATGGTGTGGTTGCAGACGATGACTCCTTCGTGGGTCTGACCGTCAAAGCCTATATGACGGACGGTGATGGTGTCGAGGACGACCTTATCACTGTCATTATGACGAAGACGATTCTCGTGAGCAAAAAGCATCACGAGAACCGTCCCTAAGATTATCGAAAGAACTGAGAGAAAACGCATCTACTTCTTAGCTTCTGCCTTTGGTTCAGCAGCCTTCTTCGGTTCTGCTTTCTTCTTGGGAGCAGCCTTCTTGGGAACAGCTTTCTTCTCATCCTTCTTCGGCTCAAGCTTTTCGAGGCGTGCCTTCAGGCGGGTAATCTCCTTGTCCTTCATCTCAATCTCATCACCCTGATTACGGATGGTGGTGAGCAGGGCGTTAAGCTCGTCGTTCTCAATCTCAGGAGGATAGAGGGCGTTGACTCTGTTGATGAAGTCGCCGAGGATGTTCATATAGTTAGTGAAAGCATCAAACGGTCCGCTGTAGATGCCACGGTCGAGTCCTACATTGGAGGGCTTGGTCGTCATGAAGCGGAAGTTGTTGGAAGCCTGCAGGTAGTCCCAGTCCTGATTGATGCGCGGATCGTCGGCTATGCGCAGACGGTCGGCCACGCTGTAGAGCTTATTGAAGGCCTCACGCTGCATGGCGTTACCGAGCCAGCATGAGCAGTCACGCTCTTCGTCAACCCAGCTAAGGGTGTCGGGTACGTCAATCTGGCCGACGCTCTTCACCTTCATGCA
Organism: Prevotella sp.; assembly: GCA_016286995.1. Lineage (GTDB taxonomy): Bacteria > Bacteroidota > Bacteroidia > Bacteroidales > Bacteroidaceae > Prevotella. The sequence goes on along the minus strand of JAEEVA010000055.1, from coordinate 11,792 downwards.
AATCTCAGTCGGTGTCGAGAACGTGATGCCCTTCTCCTTGGCACAGGCAGGCAGTGCCTTCAGGAAGTCGAGGATGTTGGAACTCAGGGGCTGTGCGATACCCAGTGCGGACAGTTCCATAAAGATACCGATAATCTGCTCCTCTTCCGGCAGGCTGGCAATGCGGTCAATGTATGCGTCAGCAAACAGTGGATAGCCCTCCCAGTCAGGATTGTTGAAGCGCAGCGAGATATCGTCAGACAGCTCAACATCGCGCAACAGCAACTTCAGGTTGGGAGCCATGTTACAGTTGTAGACATAGTGTGGAGACTTCCAGCCGAGCACATGCTTAGCACCTTCGGTGAGCATGCCCTTAAAGCCCATGGCGGCAATCTGTGCGCCAATGTCGTCGCTGTAGATCAGCGATGAGTTGCGGGCTACGGTCGGTCTCTTGCCAAAGAGCTCCTCAATCTTGGCAGCCTGCTTCTTCACGTCAAGCGCAAAGGTCTCTTCATTGGCCAGTGAGCTCAGACCGTGGCTGTAAGGCTCTGCCAGGAATTCGACGCAACCAGTCTGATTCAGTTCCTGCAACTTCTCGATGACCTGCGGAGCGTGGAACTCAAGCTGTTCGATGCCCGTACCAGAAAGGCTGAATGCAACCTTGAAATAGTCGCCATGCTCCTTGATCATATCGCCGATAGCGGTCAGGGCCGGCATGTACGAGCGATTGGCAATGTCGGTGATGCTACGCTCGTTCTCGTAGTCATCATAGTAATAATGGTCGGTACCGATATCGAAGAAACGGTAGCGCTTCAGATGGATAATCTGATGTATCTCGAAATATAAACAAATTGTTTTCATAATTATCAATTTTCAATTATCAATTATCAATTAAATTACTGTTCCCAGCCTAAAGTGCGTTTATAGAGGGTGGCAATCCAGGCGCCGACCTTCTCCCACGTAATCTGGTCAACCTCGCGCTTACCCTCTTCCTTCAGGTAGGTGAACAGCGACTCGTTGGCACAGATAGAGTAAATGGCATCAGCCAGGGCATGGATGTCCCAATAGTCAACCTTGATGCAGTTAGTGAGAATCTCAGCACAGCCGGACTGCTTCGAGATAATCGAGGGCGTGCCGCACTGCATAGCCTCCAACGGTGAGATACCAAAAGGTTCGGAAACGGAAGGCATCACATAGACGTCGGAATCCTTCAGGCACTCATACACCTGCTTACCACGCATGAAGCCCGGGAAGTGGAAACGGTCGGCAATGCCACGCTCGGCGGCCAAATGGATCATGGCGTCCATCATGTCGCCAGAACCTGCCATGCAGAAGCGTACGTTGCGGGTACGGCGGATAACCATATTGGCAGCTTCGACAAAATACTCAGGACCTTTCTGCATGGTGATACGTCCGAGGAACGTCACCACCTTGTCCTTACCGGTATGGTCGGGACGCGGAATGGCCTGATACTCATCGGGCAACGGATACACGGCGTTGTGAACCGTGTAGCACTTACGCGGATCCTGATGATACTGGTTGATGACCGTCTGGCGTGTCAACTCTGACACACACATGATGCAGTCGGCATGGTCCATACCGTTTTTCTCTATCGAGTAGACAGTAGGATTCACCTTACCACGACTACGGTCAAAGTCGGTAGCATGGACGTGAATGCACAGGGGTTTGCCACTGACCTGCTTGGCATGGATGCCGGCAGGATAGGTCAGCCAGTCATGAGCATGGATGATGTCGTAGTCAAGCGTACGAGCCACAACACCGGCAATAATCGAATAGTTGTTGATTTCCTCGTGCAGGTTGCCCGGATAGCCGCCGGCAAACTCCATGGCGCCAAGGTCATTGACGTGCATGTAGTTGAAGTCGGCATACAGGTGGTCGCGCAGACGGAAATAGAAGTCGGGGTCCATGATGTTGCCCACCCGTTCGCGAACATAGTCAGGCGACACGTCGCGCCAGGCAATAGGCACGGCATTCATAGCGACAATGTTGCACGCCGAGCGGTCTTCATCACCGAAGGGCTTGGGCAGACACAACGTGATGTCCATATCGCCCTGTGCATGAAGACCCTGCGAGATACCATAGTTGGCGGTGGCCAGTCCACCGAATACGTGAGGAGGATACTCCCATCCAAACATTAATACTTTCATAGTGCGTCCTCCTTATTTATTTCTGATACGAATATTTCTCCATGAGCTTCAGTGAGCGAAGAATCTCGGCAACGTTCATGGCGAAGGCCATGGCACCGCGACCGTGGAAGGGCGGGTTACCATCGAACAGTTCACTGATAGTGCCCAGGGCATGATAGTTCATTTCATCCTCATAGCCCACCATGTGACGCTCCAGGAACGACAGGCGGGTGCGCTTATAGAGTTTCAGGCAGGCCTCGATATAGAAACCGCCCAGCCAAGGCCATGCCGTTCCCTGATGGTAGGCATAGTCGCGCTGTGTCTGCGGACCGACATACATCGGATTGTAGCCACCGCTCTTGGGCGACAGCGAGCGCAGTCCCTTGGGTGTCAGCAGCTCACGGGTGCAGACATCGAGTACACTCTTCTTCTGGTCCTGAGACAGCGGTGAGTAGTCGAAGGCCACGGGGAAGATCATGTTCGGACGAACGCTCCAGTCCATCATGTTGCCATCGACATAGTCGAGCAGATAGCCATACTCGTTGAGGAAGGTACCGATGAACGACTCCTTAGTGGTTTCTGACAATTTCTCCAGCTTCTCGGCCAGTTTCTTGTCACCAAACTCTGCCTCGAACGAAGCACAGAACTTCTGGGCATTGTACCACAAGGCGTTGAACTCAACAATATAGCCTGAACGCGGTACGACGGGACGTCCATTAGCCGTGGAGTTCATCCATGTTACGGCTTTATCGCGACCGTTGACGTAGAGCAGTCCGTTGTCGTCCAAGCGCAAGTTGGGATGACCACCAGCAAGGATGTACTTCACAATATCTTTTACCAGCTTGCCGTACATCTTGTAGCCTTGCTCTCTGCCGACTTCCTTGACATACTGCTGGATAGCCCAGATAGCCCACAGGGGTACGTCAGGCTGATCGATTTCATAGATCTTACCAGACAGAGGCTTCTCTTCCATGAATTCACGGAGCGCCTTCTCTGCGGTCTTCATCACCATCTCGAAATAGTCAATTTCACCGATAGCCAGTGTCAGACCTGGTACAGCAATGAACGTATCGCGGGCACGAGCCTTAAACCAAGGATAGCCTGCCAGCAGGTAACGGGCGTCCTTCTTGTCAATCTTCTCCATAGTGCCACTGCGGCGATCGCGGAAGTGGAACTGATGGGCTGCCGTTACCAGACAGTGATAGAAACTGTTACGTGGCACGCGGTCTTCAACCTCATCGTCGAACATCTTCTTCATCTGACCGGGCTTGGTAGCCGAAGTAGAGGCAGCAAACACGATGCTCTCACCCTTCCTGATGTTCATCTCAAAGTAGCCGGGCACATACAGGTCCTCGTTCGAGGCATAGCCGCGCTCCTGCTCTTTTGGATACTCCACGCCACGATACCAGTCGGGTTGGAAGATGAACTCGTTCTTTTTAGAGAACTGCATATACAGGTCGGGATAGCCGGCATACATGCAGGTCTTGATACCGTTCTCCACAGAATGGTACTCGCGGGAAGCGGTAGAATTCTCGTGCGTAAACTGGCGTACACTACGGAATGCCAGGAACGGACGGAAACGCAAAGTGGTAGCCGAGTGGGCATCCTCCAGCGTATAGCGGATGAGAATACGGTCCTCGTAGTGCTGGAACACCACTTCCTTCTTCAATAACACACCACCGACGCGGTAGAGCGTGGTGGGAACGACGTCACAGTCAAACTCTCGGATGTACTTGTGACCCTTTGGGCTGTAGTTGTTTCCCTGATACTTGTGGAGTCCCAGATTGAACTCTGCGCCATGCTGAATCACCGTGCAGTCGAGCGACGACAGCAGAACGTGGTTCTCATCGTCGAGTTCAGGCACGGGAACAACGAGCAAACCGTGATACTTACGCGTATTGCAGTCGACAAGCGTCGAACTGCTGTAAGCACCAGAGCGGTTCGTACGAAGAAATTCACGACGTAGCGACTCCTCTAAGTTGGTCATTACAGCTTTTTCAAATCGTAAATAACTCATAGTTCCTTACTTCAGGTTTTATTTATTTGTTTTAGGATACATAAAATTTTCCTCAAAGTTACGATTTTTTCTTTGAACTTTGAGCATTGAACTTTGAACTTTATGATTTGTTAACTATGAGCTTCCTCAGTCGGGTATCAGAAAATTGATAACTTCCTCTTCGACGGTGATGCGATAACTGCCCGCCGGCGTACCCAACAGGCGACCGTCAACACCCACCAGAGCATGTTTGGCTTCGATAACCTCCACTTCTCGTGTACGGTAGGGATGTACGGCACGATGGTTCAAAAAACGTCCTGTCACCAACAGCCACAGACCAGCCAGAATCTGCATCACTTCCGTATGGTAGATCATCGACACGTCGAGCATACCGTTATAAGGTACGGCACTGGGGGTCTGACCATAACCGGGGCCACTACCCACACACATCGTCATCACCTTGCGGTTCACCTCGTCAGCATTGATGCGAACGTGCATCTTGTAGTCCATTCGGTGGAAAATCATGAGCAAGGTTGACACGATGAACGACAGGGTTCGTGAGCCGAAAAATGACCGTGTCTGCCGGCGCAAGTTCATGATATCGGCAATAAGACCGATATTCACGCAGTTCAGGAAGTAGCGCCGACACTGCTCACCCTGCTGGTTTTGGTAACGGATGCAGCCGACGTCCACTTTGCGAACACGGTGCTTGACGAGCCAGTCAACGGTCTGCTCTACATTACTCTCCTTGAAATCCCAATAGCGGGCAAAGTCGTTAACCGCACCGTTTGGTATAACCCCCAGCGCTATCTCGTCGCGCACTTGTTTTTCCTCTTTCATCAGACAGTTTACAGCATCGTTTAGTGCCGAGTCACCACCCATCACGACAATGGTTTTATAGCCGTTACGGATAAGCATGGTCACCAGGCGTTCTACACTGTCCACCGACTCGCTTTGCACAAAGTCGTACTCTACCTTGCGTTCATCCAGCACACGCTGAATCTTCTCGCGTTGCTTGCCTTTTCCGCTCTTAGGGCAATACAAAATGCCCCATCGATTATTCAGTTCATAGTTCATAGTTCATCTCACTTCTTCCACATTTCAAGGATTTCCGTCACTTTCTCTTCCATTGGCAGCAGGGCATCAATCCAATGAATGGTGAAACCACGCCGTTCCATGCCTCGGAACCACGTCATCTGCCGTTTGGCAAACTGATGGATGGCAATCTCCAGGCGTGTAAACATCTCATCATAAGTAAGACGGCCCAAGATGTATTCTGTAACAAACTTGTATTCCAGTCCGTAATAGATAAGATCTTCCGCAGGAATACCCTCCTCCATCAGCCCCTTCACCTCGTCAATCATGCCTTCTTCCAGACGTGTCTTCAGGCGACGGGAGATTTTCTCACGACGTGCCTCGCGGTCGATATCTACCCCGATGATAAGCGATGGTACTGGCGGCAGCTCACGTAGGGGCAAGGGGTGCTCACTGTTATAAGTCTCAATCTCTATGGCCCGAATGGCACGCTGACAGGAGTCCACATCGGTTTTATTATGCATCGTCGAGCCGTTCTTGGCCTTCAGCTCCACCAGCATTCGTGTCAGTTCGTCGAGCGACTTGCCCTCCAGTTTGTCACGCAACTCCTGATTCTGTGGTACGGGTGACAATTGATAGCCTTTCAGCACCGCCTCAATATACAGGCCCGTACCACCACATAGTATCGGCGTCACCCCTCTGCTGACAATGTCCGTATAAGCGTCGAAGAAATCCTGCTGATACTGAAACAGGTTATATTTCGTACCCGGTTCACAGATGTCGATGAGATGATAGGGGATATTGACAGGAGGCGTGTCGGCGGGCAAGCCGCTGACCACACGATAGTCGCAAAGGTCCTTGCCAGTTCCAATATCCATCCGCCGATACACCTGGCGCGAGTCAGCAGAGATAATCTCACCGCCGACACAGCCATTAACCCGTGGCAAGGCTGCTGCTAATGACGCTGCCAACGGTGTCTTCCCGCTGGCCGTCGGGCCAAGTATGGTAATCATTTTTTGCATCTTACATCTCAGGGGCATCTTTCTGCCACACGGGAGGTTCCTCGTCAATCAGGTAGTGATAAGTCTCGTAATTATGCTGGATGAGCTGACCATCGCGCTGGTAAAACATACCGACAGCTATACTCTCGGGAGCACTACGACTGTAGAAGAGTTCAAGACCCTTGGGGCCTTCGAAGGCCGCCATGATACTGCAGCCCACATACTCACCATCATCATCGGCATTCCAGGTGCTTCCATAGCCCTCGTCATAATGCCCCAGTTCCTCGTAGGCAAACACCTCGTCACCCTTCACAAGAACGTCGAGGGCCAGCGCAAACTTACGTTCGGCATCATACTTGTCCTTGGGAGCATCCTTGTACTCGCCCTCAAACTGAAGCTTGCCCCAAATGTAGTCACCGATAGTGGCACCAAGACGCATACCAGCGACCTTCATGCCGTATTTCTTCTCCAACTGCTTGACGACAGATTCAGGAAACGGTTTGGGTTTGTCCCATTCCGACTGGTCGTATTTGATAGCGAGGCGCTTACGAGTCTTCAGATAGCTGTCGGTGACAATGACACCACCCTTCTCGCCCTTCTCATCTTTGGCATTCGCATATTCAAAACGGGCACAAAGCGAAGGAATGTCGTCGCGCCCATGAATCTCGCCAATGCTGGGGGTATTGCCGTCGGGGTCCTTCAACACCTCGTCAACGAACTTCACCTTGACCATACCGTCATCGGTCAGCAAGTTCGTGTACTGGGCAGCATTGCGACGGAACATCTCCTGCAGAACCCAATGATTATGCCACTCGTCAAATCCGTCGAGTGTGCCACATGACTTCTCATATTCTTCCTTATCGGGTTCTTCGAGATTACTCCAGTAAAGCATCTGCATATACTTACCGTCGTTACCAAAAAGGAACATCGGCATCGGCGTGGTATCGTTCTCTTCAATGATACTGTCGACGACTGCACTCAGCGAATCGCTGCCGTCAGCAGAAGCTGTTTGGCCTTTCTGCTTACACCCCATCATCACTGCCATCACGCAGATGGCTATCATCATCAGTTTCTTCATTTTGTTTCAAGCATGAATTTTGTACCGTTCCATGTAAAGCGCTTTTCTATCTTACCAGATGGAATCGGATAGGAATAGACGATGGTCTTACCTTGACGTGGCAAGGAGTGGGAAACGGCCTGTGCGCCAGGAGGCGTGTCAATATCCGGGCCGAAGTCTGTCCAATAGACATGTTTCATTTTGTGCGTAGCATTGTCGTAGATGTAGAATTCAATGCCTGTGTACTGACCAGCAACAGCCTTTCCGTCGATAAACAGGTCGTTGGAGATGGCCACCAGCTTATGGCGCTTGTCAGCATAATTCCAGTAGCAGCACTCGATGACCAGCCGGTTCTTCGGTTCACTATCGGTGTCGACGGACTCGTAGCCCATGTAGCCGTTCTGGACGTCGACCATGATATCGTCGCCAGGCATTTGTTTCATGCCGTTGAGGAACAAGTCCCAACTCATCTTCAGCCCATTCAGCGATTCATCGGAATCCTCACCCGAGAGCAGGGCGGTAACAAAATCCTTGATATTGGGAGTGCTGCCTTTGAAATTGACAGGGATTTCGATATTGCCTCCATCGTTGAATTCCAGCGGTGCGGTTTTTGCATAGACGGGTTTCATGCCGTCCCAATTAAAGGTGTGCTGCACAGGGCCATTATCACCCCACTCGTCAACAAGCAGGGTCTTACCCGTCTTCGGCAAATGATAGAAGATTTGCGTGAAAGTCTTTTTGTCACTCCAACGATAACCTTTCAGAATATCAGGCTCTGGGGTAAGTGTCTTTTTCTGAGCATCGTAGTCGTAGAAGCAGACAAACTCCAGACAAGGATCGGTGGGCTTTCCTATTCGGACGGCAAACAGTTTGTGGCCATTGCTGCGGTTCCAAACACAGGCCGACATATAGGCGCCGTCGGTACCGCCGTCGTCGATTTCCACATAACCGTTCTTGGTGTCCACGGTGACAACAAGTGACGTTTCCTCATCAAGCACCCGTTTGGCAAGTCCTTGCTCCATCGTCTCACAAATAGCACCCCCCATCCATGTAGGCCACGTACGGTTGAAGCTTTCAAACATGATGCCCAAGCTACCATTAATCACATTGTCGATGGTCTTGGTGGGCCAGCCTTTGTCTATCACATCGAGCGGACAGCTCTCAAACTCTTTCCCCTGTGCCTGTACCGTCATCACTGTGACGAGCAACAGAACTATTAATGCTACTTTTCTCATACACATACCTTATTATTATTTGGGGCCGAAGTCACGGCCCTGGATGCTGTTGTCGAACGGATTGGCAAAGAACTTACAGTTCTGTTGTGATGCATTGTTGATGGTTCCCAGACGTTCCGTAGGATGATATATCATGCAATCGTTCAGATAGAAAGTCTGCTCAATTCCAAAGAGCGGCGCATCACCCCAGTTGGCAAAGAACCGACAGTCGTTGAACGTCAAGCCCTGGTTGTTGATGCCTTCGATAAGAGTGTATTCACGGTTGTTGAAGAAGTCGCAATGATTAAACATCACCGCCGTGCTGTTTCTCAACTGCATGATGCCATAAGTACAGTCGTGGATGTTCGAATTGAATAGGCTGAAATCGGAGGTTCCCATCAGGTCGAGACCATAGGTGCCACAGCCGTAAAGGTCGCAGTCCTTCACCAGGAACATGCGTCCGCCCTTCACACCAATTACACCGCCAGAACAGTAGCCCCCCTCGGTATGTCCCATTGTCAGGTTGTGTACCTCGCAGTTTTCGCAATTGATGAAGTAGATACAGTATGAGTAACGCGGGTCGACCTCAATGCTTGAATTTCTCTCACCTTTGATGACTAGGTTCTTGATGTTCACCAAAGCCAGCTGTTGTCCGTCAGTCTCACTCTCACTGATGACCAACGGCTCGGAACCAATGAAGTCGCTGGCTATCGATGCCCAACGGCGACCGGGCTGATTACGGAACATCTCTTCTCTTTCGAGTACACGTGAGAGATTCAGATGGACACCGGCAGCCACTACCACCGTACGATTGCTGCCCATTGCCGCAATGAATTCGCTCTCGTTGGTAACACTATAATATGCTTCGCCATCCACTTCGTCAGGACCGCGTCCGTCATCGTCCAGGCCTCCAGGGAACTGGCCTTCCTGGCCGTTCACCAGTGCGCGCAGTTCGCTGTTGTATTCCGGGCCACTGGAAAAGTCACGATAGCCACGTTCCTCATCGGGTACGGTTTCCTCGCTCTTGATGAGTTGGATATTGAGTTGTTCGATGATATGGAGCTTGATGGCGTTATTGTTGTTGCCGGGCTTGTACCAGGATTGCTTGCCAAAATGCTCCTGCAAGTCCTTCGACTGAAACTTCCACCCGTGACGGGCCAGAATTTCGTTGCGCATCAGTCGTAGCTCGTCCTTCGAGAAACGAGCCAGATAGGTGGTGTTCAACAGACAGTTGGACAGCTGCTCACTGACAGGCTGTTTCTCCAGATATTGTTCGAATGCAAGACTACTCCTCAGGTCATCCGGTGTGAGTGTCATTTGCCAAACGGCATCACCATTGGGTTTGCGAATGGCAAGAAAATACATGCCGTCCTGGCGGATATACTGCACCCTCCACCCCACTTTGGCTCGAAGGGCCATAGCCTCTGTTTCCGCGCCTGTGAGGATGTATTCGCCCTCCTTCCCTTCCAACTTGGTCAGATGGAAGATGAAACCGCCTTCGTGTTCACCGACCCCATTCATCGTCACACTGTTGCCGTTGACTTTGGCGGTATAGAGCACAGAGCCGTCCCACCATTGGGAACCATTCAGAATGGTCTGAGCCTGCACACTGCACAAAATGCTCAGACAAAGAAAGATGATTGTCAATAGTTTTTTCATATTCTTCTATCTTATTGTCCGATATTTGTTCTTGACGAAAATCCTCCCTGGAGGTCTTCAATGGTGAGCTCCGTCAACTGGCGCTCAGTCAGGTCCGACTGGCCTTCCAAGCGGTTGGCTTGCTGCTGAATAGCTTTCTCAAATACATTACGGGCATAGCGGGCATTACCGAAATTACGGTCCTTATGAGCCACAGCATAGTCGAAGCGTTCCTTTAGGAAACTCTCGGCATCAGGGGCAAGGGTGTATTGATTTTTCCTCATATACATCTTGAAGATGTCAGCCAGCTCGCTACCAGTATAGTCAGGGAAGTCGATATATCGGTTGAAACGCGACTGAAGACCGGGGTTGGAGTCGATAAAGCGCTGCATCTCATCCTTGTATCCGGCTATGATGACAACCAGACGGTCGCGGTAGTCTTCCATACGTTTCAACAGTGTTGAGATGGCTTCCTGTCCATAGTCGCTGCCGTTGCCGCTCTCAGGGACAAGCGAATAAGCCTCATCGATGAAGAGTACACCGTCGAGCGCCTGCTGGATGACTGTATCGGTCTTCAGTGCCGTCTGACCCATGTATTTAGCCACAAGTCCGCCGCGGTCGGTCTCGACGGTATGGCCTTTCTTCAGCACTCCGAGGTCTTTGTAGATACGTCCTACGATACGTGCAACAGTGGTCTTACCAGTACCTGGAGAACCATAGAACACCAAATGATACGAGACCTTGGCAGTCTTCAGGCCCTTGGCCTCGCGTTGTTTCTGTACCTTCACAAAATTTGCCAGTGAACGAACCTCCTCCTTGACAGAAGTGAGACCTATCAGTTCGTCAAGTTCCTTATAAGGATCACCCTCCAACGGCTGGTTCACGATGACGGAGTCTTTCTTTTCTACCTGTTCCTGCTGTACGGGCTCTTCAGCGGGCTCTTTCTTCTCATCATTATCCATAAAGATTGCCACGATGATGCACAACGCCACGAAACCAATGCTCAAGCAGCCACAGCCCTTGAACACCTTGCCCGTCATTTCTTTTAAGCTACTCACATCCATACCATTCAAGTATTATCATTTCCATTCAAATCCATTAATGCCTGTTCTCGCCGCCGTTCCTGTCGTCTGTGCCTATACAGGAGAAAACCACCTATTGCCAGCGGGATAGTGGCCACCGACATGATGCCGAGTCCCATCAAAGTACCGAAAAGGGACGCAAAGCCACCCTGTCGGATAATGGGAGGCTGACGGGTTTCGCGCAACGAGTCTGCCAAGGTCTGGTCATCCATAGAGTCGAGTTGTGCCGTCCATGCATTATAAGCCTCCCACTCTGCCTGATTCTTATCACCAGCTTGGTCATCGGCCACTATGGAACCAAGGGCCAACAACACGGCAAAGACGACTGCTGCGCCGCCAATGGCCACAAGCAGACAGCCACAGCCTTTTGAATACGAGAACTTTCCCATCTGCGCTTATTGGTTAAGTTTTTATTTATTGGGGACAAAGGTACACAAAAAAAACCGTCCGACAAAATCGGACGGCATTTTTTTATAAATAATGACTTAAATCATCAATTATTTCAACTCAGCGAGATACTTAATGGTGCGAACCATCTGAGAAGTGTAAGAGTTCTCATTGTCGTACCAAGCAACAACCTGAACGAGAGAGTTGCCGTCACCAATCTTAGAAACCATGGTCTGGTTAGCGTCGAAGAGTGAAC
>JAEEVA010000054.1 GCA_016286995.1 Prevotella sp. | reverse complement strand
TCGCATGTTCAGGGGACTGTTAAACCTGTAAAAGCAGCAAAAATAGGACGTGTGGTGCGACAATAAAACATAACTGTCCTCTAAACGACTGCGCTCAAAAGAATTAAACGACAATCCCTACTTAAAGTTCGCTTAAAATATGTACGATTTATATACGAATTATACACGAATTATGTACGGATTATACACGAATTACTTTCCAATAGCCTGTTTTGTTACTGCCAACACGTTCTATAAATCCATTCTCACGTAAAGAGTTAATGATTTTCTTGATACCACCTAACGATAGACCTATACGCTCAGCAAGTTCTTCGCGCGTCAGATGTCCATTCTCATTCAGCAATAACATAACCTTCTGTGCCGATTTATTGGCCACTTTATCGGCTACTTTATCGGCTACTTTATCGTGCAGTTTATCGGGCAAGGGGTCTCCTTGGTGTGACTTCAACGTCTTATAGATTTCGTTCAACATAAAGTCAATGAAAGGTCCAGACTGACCTGCATTTGTGCTGGCTGTGATAGCATCATAATATTGCTGCTGATTACTATATACCATGTTCTCTACTGGCAGATGTTCAAACAATGGATGAAGCTTACCCAATATCAGCGATTGCCATAGGCGCCCCATGCGACCATTACCATCAATAAATGGATGTATAAATTCATATTCGAAATGGAATACACAGGAACGGATAAGCAAATGGTCCTTTGAATGTTTCAGCCAATCAAAAAGATCACCTATCAGCATAGGTACACGATCTGCAGGAGGTGCCATATGCGCCAGTCCTTTCTCGCCAAACACACCCACACCTCCACGTCGATAATGCCCAGCATTATCCACCAATGCCTGCATCATCACACCATGAGCTTTCAGAAGATCCTTTTCATTGAAAGCATCGAGCGAAGGATACATCTCGTAAGTCTTGATGGCATTCTTCACCTCCTGAATCTCCTTGACAGGTGCCACCACATTCTTACCATCGATGATGTCGCGCACCTGATCTTCGCTCAGTTTGTTTCCTTCGATGGCCAGTGACGAATGAATGGTCTTGATACGGTTTACCTTACGAAGGCGCAATCCGTCCTCTTGTTCCAAACGGATGGCATAGCGTTCTATCTGACCTGAGATCTCCGCTATCAGGTTGATAGCCTCAGAGCTTACTGTGAATGGTGGTATATACATATTCTATAAGTTTTCGTTAACAAGTGACTTAATGACCTTATCTATTGCGTCAATGTGACCTACAAAGTTACGAATAAGCGAGCAAAATACCAAAGGAAAACTTGTTTTTCTTTGTATTATCGACCGAAAGTAACTTCACCAAGGGTGAAAGTTACACATTATTTCTGAAACCACCTAACTTCTTCACCTTATTTATATTTATAGTAGGAGAAAAACGGAAATGTTACGTCTTAGACAAATATTATTCCCTCTTCTTGCGTCCCTTCAGTAGCAATCGTCTCTCTATGTTCGTCGAGCACCATCAAACATCTGCCATGTCACTCACCTGTCCCTGATGTTCTTAGCTTCGCAACCGCCAGACAATGACTGCCGAGGTAGTGATGGCCAACAGGCCGGAAAGTGTCGTGGCCTCACCGTATGTCGGCAGGAAGAACGGCAGCATCGTCATGATGAAGATGCCAAAGCCGAATCCCGTGGTCCGCTGCACGAAACTGGCCCCGATGCTCAGTAGGAATATGGCAATAACGATGCTGCTCATCATAAACTATCATAAAAGTGGGTGCAAAAGTAACGAAAATCCACCGATAATCACTATCTTTGCAATTAAAATTTGCGAAAACAGGTTATAGAACTAATGAAACAGCGACATATGAAACAAGAAGAATTATTTGATGAAAGCATGAAAAAGGTCACCTCAGGATACCCCAAACTGGATGAATGGGTGACCATATGGCGTGAAACGCTACCGAAGTATTTCGGATATCCTTTTAACGAGGTCTCGCCGCTACGCGACTTTTATGAGTGGTACTATGCTGCCGGAATTAACCTGATGAACCTGAATAATGCCGGCGACCCGTTTACCGACACACCTTGGGAGGTGTCGTCACAAGTGTTCGAACGCGAGGTCATAGAGTTTTTCGCACCCCTCTACGACTTCGACGACGACAACAGGTGGGGACTAATTACTCATAGCGGCTCCGACGGCAACAACCACGGCATCTACTTTGGTGCCAACTACCTGAAGCATAAGACTGGACAAGCCCCCATACTCTATGTGAGCGACGAGGCCCACTACTCGAACATGCGACTGGCTCACCTGCAGAACCTTGAGACGCGACTGGTGAAGAGTGACACCATGGGGCGCATGATACCCGAGGAACTGGAACAGCAGCTCGACACCTCGCGGCCGGCACTTGTTGTCTATGCCATGGGCTCGACTTTCAAGGGTGCCATCGACGACATGCCAGCACTGAACGCCGTGCTCCGCCGTCACCCCGAACTGCCTGCCGTCTATCGCCACGTAGATGCTGCGCTCTTTGGCGGCTACCTGCCGTTTACAGAGCACCGCCACCTGGTGAGCAGCAAGAAGATGGGCTTTGAGTCGATTGCCGTCAGCGGCCATAAGTTCTTCGGTATCGACTCACCGTGCGGACTCTTCATCTGCACACGTGAGGTATATGACAACCAGTCAGACTTCGACGTACCTTATCTGAACAAGAACATGCGCATGATCAACTGTTCGCGCGACCCCATCCAGCCACTCAAATACTGGTGGGTTGTCCAGAAAGTAGGTGCCGAAGGGTGGACGCGTCAGGCCCGTCGCATCATGGAGCTGACGGCCTACCTGAAGCAGCAGCTCGACAAAGCAGGCTATCCCTCATGGGTAAACGAATATAGCAACACGGTATTTATGCGATGCCCATCGCCGGAACTGGCGCACAAGTACCAGTTGGCGCAGAACGAGGACGCACGCTTCGGCGGCAAACTGGCCCACGTGGTGGTGATGCAGCACTTCACCGAAGAGGCGATTGATGCCTTCGTGGCCGAACTATGCTTGTAATCAAGGCAAGGAGAAACTGAAGATGGAGGGGTTTGAAGATAAACATATGGAGATGACGATGCTACTCATTGCTATAATCAAAACTGCCCAAAAATTTGTATCATTCTACAACCTGCCTGAAGTAGACGGCACCCTGCTCGTTCTTTAAAGTCCGGGTATCTGGATCATACTCATAGCATTCCTCCTCTGAGTCCACTCCCTTGGCTTTCATGCAGATGGTATTCCCCTCAATCCTATAGGTATATTCCGTATAGTTAAGACTTCCTATCATACACCACGAGGCAGTACCGTCCGTATTCAGACTGATACGGCTTTCCTGTCCTTCATCATCGTATATACCGGCCATATTGGCATAAGTCAGCTCTGAATCTTTCATTGAGTCTAAAGCCGTAACGTCAGCCGAATCACGTTCCATACCAGGCCCGTCAACGGCCTTGGAATACTTACAACCGGTTAATCCGGCCACGACCAACTGTCCTATTTGAAGCATTGGCATTTGCTTCTGCCGTAGTATGCTGCTTGATACTATCAAGAATAGTTTTTATATCTTCCATAATCTTCTATGTTTTATTTTTGTTTCTTTCTTAAACCGCACGATCTTCGCAGAGGGTGCGGGGACATCGCGGAATAATTATCGTATCTAATTCCTAAAGGCTCCATGAAAGTCCGGCCAAAACAATGAAACGAACCTCGGAGAAAGGAATACGCCTGAGTGGGTCGTTCCTCGCGGATTTCCCACTGGCTATCTGTTGATTTTAATATATTCTGCATTTTCTAAACTTAATGTAATCTCCTTTAAATAACGAAAATCTTGATGAGCAAAGTGATCAGTCATCCATTCAATCCGTTCTCCTTTATCGGAACTTAAATAATTAACATCAATATCTGGAACTTTTACTATAACTGGGCTTGTTCCATGTTGTTCTGACACAAAAGAGCGTACAGTATCAATTGCGACTTTTGTTTTTTCATCCAGATTCGTAATTTCCAAGCCAATTACTTCTGCTGACAAAAGCAGACGGTGAGCAATAAGTCCCAATTCACCACCAGCAAATGAACGTACTGCGTAGTCCATTGCTTTCATTTTACTTGATGTTAGATATAGATCACCGTATTGGTATTGTTCATTCCCATTTTTCCAACTGTCTATCATCCACATCTTCTCTATTAAGTTGTTGTAAAGTTCCAACTTTTCCTGAGATTCAAATATTGGTTTATACCTTTCTATTTTACGAGCTTTGGTAGTTTTTACCTTGCCATCCACTGTAATTTTTTTTGTCTCAAAGGTGGAAAAGTCAGATTCTAGGACTCCCCAAAAATATTCAATGACAGCACGGCAACATTCAAAATAGAAATCTCTCTCGTCCCTTGATATATTTATGATTCTGGCATCTGTTCCATGATACAGGACAGGAATTCTATTCTCTTTTTTTTGAAGTTCTTCACTAATAGCTTTGCTTACCGACTCAATATTATTTTTGGAAATATCATCGCCAAAAAGCTCTTGAAATTCCTCTTTGGACAACTTATAGTTAATAATGCAATTGTCTGCTGACTCTAATTTTTCATGTAGTTCGGGGCTTAATTTTGATGATGATATAACAACAGGTTTTGAATCGGCCTCTGCCAAGGATTTAATGAGTTTTACTCCACTGAATTCAAAACTATTTTCAGAGTATATAATCCAATTCAATTTCTCAGCGACTTTTATCAAAACATATGCAGCCCACCCCAAATTTCCTCCTGCAAATGAGACAATAGCGTCGGAACATGCAAAGATTCTCAAATTGTGAACTTCATAAGAATCAAATTGATTGCTACAGCGGCGACCAACCGAAGGCTTTCTCCATGGCGTCGCAAATAGTGTTCGACTGTATAGAGTTGTACGACAGACCGAAAGTGACGGTAATCAATACGGCAAACACCACCGACATCCAGCGGCAGTGCATACCTTTCCAAATATAATAGGCTGGACCGCCTACGAACGAATCTCTATGACGCTGCTTGAACAGCTGGGCCAACGTAGACTCCACAAAGGCGGTAGACGAGCCTATCAAAGCAATGACCCACATCCAGAACACCGCTCCGGGACCACCCAAGGCAATGGCTGTAGCCACACCGGCCAAATTGCCTGTGCCCACACGCGTTGCCACCGAGACTGCAAAGGCCTGAAACGACGACACATGCCGCCCGTTCTTGTCGCCCAGTCCCGTTGCCGACTCGCCTAAAAGCCGCAGCATCTCGCCAACCATGCGGAACTGCACAAAGCGCATGCGCCACGTGAACCAAAGGCCACAGCCCAGCAGAATAACTATTAGCACATAGCCCCAAACGATGTCATTGATAGTAGTAATACATTCGTTCATGGCTGCAAAAATACAAAAAAAATAAGAAAAAGAAAAAAAACAAAGAAAATTTCGTAACTTTGCAGGCATGAAGATACCACACCCACTTGTCGCAGTCATTCCGATAGTAGTGCTCATCAGCTTTCTGGCCGTGGTCATCACATTGTTTGGCAGCGACTCGCTCAGCGGAGGCAGCCAGATTGCACTCCTGATGGGTATGGCCGTCTGTGTGTGCATCTCGATGGGCATCTATCGCGTACCGTGGCGGACCTTTGAGGCCCAAATAAAGAAGACGCTGGGCGACGTGTCTATCACCTTATTAATATTATTGTGTGTGGGTATGCTGTCAGGTTCGTGGATGATCAGCGGCATCGTGCCTACCCTCATCTACTATGGCATACAGGTCATGTCGCCACAGTTCTTCCTCGTGTCGGCATGCATCATCTGTGCGTTGGTATCGCTATTGTCAGGCAGCTCATGGACCACGATAGCCACCATCGGCGTCGCCCTGCTGGGCATAGGCCATGCCTTAGGCATATCAGAGGCATGGACGGCCGGTGCCATCATTTCCGGTGCCTACTTCGGCGACAAGATGTCACCGCTCAGCGACACCACCATCCTGGCATCGTCGACAACGGGTACCGACCTCTTCGTGCATATCCGCTACATGATGCTGACTACCACGCCGACATTCCTTATCACCATCGTCATCTTCTTCTTTGCCGGACTGGACAATGGTGCAGGCACAGATCTGCAGGTGGGCCAGTATACCGAAGGACTTGAAAGGACGTTCAACATTTCGCTATGGACGCTGTTGGTGCCGCTGCTGACGGGAGTGCTCATTGCCCGAAGGGTACCCTCGCTCATCGTTCTCTTCCTGTCGGCAATAATGGCAGGCGTCGTAGCCCTCGTCCTCCAGCCACACATCCTCACCGAAATAGCCACAGGCTCCAGCTCCATTCTCAATTCTCCCTACTCAACGGTCCATCTGATAAAGGGCCTCGCCATCACCTTCTATGGTGCCACAGCCGTTGACACAGGTTTTGCATCACTCAACGAGCTTGTCTCGACAGGAGGTATGGCCGGCATGCTCAACACCATTTGGCTTATACTCTGCGCCATGTGTTTCGGCGCAGCGATGGTAGCCAGCCGCATGATAGAGAGTCTGACGCAGGTCATCGTACGTTTCGTGCGCAGCCGTGTCAGCTTGGTATCGTCGACCGTCGGCACGGGCATCTTCCTCAACATCACCACTGGCGACCAGTTCATCTCCATCGTGCTCAATGCCGACATCTACAAGGAGGTCTATCGCCGTCAAGGTTATGAGACGCGCCTGCTGAGCCGTTCGTGTGAGGATTCCGCCACCGTGACCTCCGTGCTTATTCCCTGGAACACGTGTGGCATGACGCAATCCACAGTTCTCGGCGTCCCCACCCTCACCTATCTCCCCTACTGTTTTTTCAATCTCATCAGTCCTCTGATGAGCATTCTCGTGGCAACCGTCGGCTGGCGTATCTACCGTTCACGGGAATAAAAGCTGCCAAGATTTGTTGGTTTTTGGGTACTTTGGGGTGATAATTGTTAACTCTACACCTCTATATAATATCCACTCTTTTTCGAAATAGGGTAAATGTTAAGTGACTGATTATTAGCGGTTTGACTTTTTGCGACCTGTATAATCGTCCACTTTTCAGTTGCCCTGCTTTCTTGTGCATTAAAATTTGTCATACCTTTGCAGCGGAATTCGATCTTTGTGCAGATCATTTATCATTAACTAATAATAATACTATTTTAAGTATGAGAAAAAGCAAGTTTTTATTCGTGTTGCTGTCGTTCATGATGGTGTCAGCAACAGCTCTTGCGCAGAAGGTGACCTACACGGGTGTGGTCGTTGACGACCAGAACGAACCCGTCATCGGAGCCTCTGTCGTACAGAAAGGCACCAGCAATGGTGCTGCTACCGACTTCGACGGAAACTTCTCTGTGACTGTCGATGAGGGTTCAACGCTCGTAGTGTCCTACATTGGTTATGTGACTAAGGAGGTTAAGGCAGCCAACAACCTTCGCGTCGTGTTGCAGTCAGACCAGAAGGTGCTTGACGAGGTGGTGGTCATCGGCTATGGTGTCCAGAAAAAGAGTGTTGTGACGGCCTCGATAGCTAAGGTGAGTGCCGACGACCTGGATGGTAAGACCCGTCTGCGTGCCGAGGATGCCCTGAAGGGCATGGCTGCTGGTGTGCAGGTTACTTCTGCCTCTGGTCAGCCTGGTGCCAAGTCGATGATTCGCATCCGTGGTATCGGTACTATCAACAGCTCTGAACCCCTTTACATCATCGACGGCATGCCCACTGACCAGAATGGTATGGAGAGTGTGAACCCATCTGATATTGAGAGTATTGAGGTGCTGAAGGATGCTGCCTCTGGTGCCATCTATGGTGCCCGTGCTGCCAATGGTGTCATCTTGGTGACGACGAAGAAGGGTAAGGTGGGCAAGGCTTCCATCAATTATAACTTCTCGTATGGTTGGCAGAGTGCTTGGAAAAAGCGTGACGTAACGGGTGCCACCGATTATGCCATCCTGCAGAACGAGCGTTATGTGCAGAACGGCATGGCTCCCCTCTATGCCGACCCCTACAATCTGGTTGATGCCAATGGCGACAAGATTACCGGTTTCGGCACCAACTGGCAGGACCTGTTGTTTAACGACAATGCTCCCATTGTACAGCATGACGTGAGTGTCAGCGGTGCTTCTGAGAAAATCAACTACTACTTGTCGTTAGGCTACTTCTCGCAGGACGGTATTGTGGGTGGTAACTACGGCCAGTCGAACTACGACCGTCTGACCATCCGTTCGAATAACCAGTTCAACATTCTTGATGCTTCTCAGGAGCGTTCGTTCCTGAACAAGCTCGACTTAGGCGCGAACCTTTCTTATATGCGTGTTCACAATACCGGTATTGATGCCAACTCGACATGGGGTTCTCCCCTCGGCTCGGCCCTCTATCTGGCTCCCACATTGCCCGTCACACTGAAGGGTCAGCAGGCAAAGGACATGATAAACCGCTACTCAGCCTACGACCTCTACTACGATGGCAATGGCAATCCCTATACCATTCCCGGCTTTGTAGGCAGCTATCAGGAGCAGAACAACCCCATCGCCATGATGCACGGCAATCCTAACAAGAACTGGAGCCATAAATTCATGCCGAAGTTCTCGTTAGACCTGCAACTGTTCGACAATCTGAAATACCACTTCACCTACAGTGCCGAACTCTCGTTCTGGGGCTACGAAGGTGCTACATTACAGAAATACTATCTGTCGGGCAACAACAACAGCGACCATACGCAGGCTGTTGCCTACAAGGGCAACAACACAACGTGGCAGTTGGAGAACACGCTGACCTACGACAAGGTTTTCGGCAAGCACACCATCGGTGTAGTGCTGGGCCAGAGTGCCCTCAAGACAAAGGGTGACGAACTGGGCGGTTCACACTGGAATCTGGTGAATACTGACAAGCCCAGCATCAACTATACCACTGGCGGTGACCTGGAACTGACTACCGATGGCGACGGCAAGGTGACAGGTGCCAAGAGTCTCGTCGGCGTCTGGGGCGGTCCCTACACGGAGCATCGTCTGTCATCACTCTTCGCCCGTCTCAGCTATAACTACGACGAGCGCTATATGGCTCAGTTTACCATCCGCCGTGACGGCTCCAGCCGTTTCGGTTCTAACAACAAATACGGTACGTTCCCCTCATTCTCGGTAGGTTGGAACGTTATGAACGAAAACTTTATGGCCAATACCCGCGACTGGCTGGCAAACCTGAAGGTGCGTGCCAGCTGGGGTAAGAACGGTAACGATAACATCGGTGATTTTGCCTATACTACTCTGACGGCCATGGGTGGCTCAAGCAACTACTACTTCGGACAGACCGCATCGATGGTCTATGGCTCGAAGGCCAACCGTCTGGCAAACGAAGACCTGAAATGGGAGGAGAGCGAGCAGACCGACCTTGGTATCGACTTAGGTTTCTGGAACAACAAGCTCACTTTCAGTGTCGACTACTATATCAAGAAAACCAACGGCATGATTATCGAGATGCCTATTCCCTCGTACGTCGGTGAAGCCCGTCCTCTGGCCAATGTCGGTGACATGAAGAACAGTGGCTGGGAGTTCGAGCTTGGCTACAAGTGGAACATTGCCGATGCCAATTTTGCCGTCAAGGGCAATGCTGCCTACCTGAAGAACGAGCTGAAGAACCTGGGTAACGATACTGGTTTCCTGAACTACGGCATCAGCCAGTTCAGCGACGGCGGCACACGTGCTGAGAACGGCCAGCCTTTCCCCTTCTTCTATGGCTACAGGACCAATGGCATCCTGCAGAACCAGGCAGAGGCCGACAGCTATAACAGCCAGTATGGTACCAGTTCAAAGCCCGGTGACTTCCGCTTTGTTGATACCAACGGTGACAGCAAAATAAACTCTGACGACCGTACCAACATCGGTAACGGCATTCCTTCGTGGACCTTCGGTCTGAACCTCGACGCCGAATGGAAAGGCTTCGACCTGAGCGTCTTCTTCCAAGGTGTCAGCGGTGTCGACGTGTTCGATGCCACCTATCGTCAGGACATCGCCTCGGGTAACTATCCTACCTGGGTGCTGCAGCGCTGGACGGGCGAAGGTACCAGCAATAGTGTGCCTACCCTTGGCGACTCGAAAAACTGGGTATGCAGCGATATGTATATCCACGACGGCAGCTATCTGCGCCTGAAAAATATCTCGCTGGGCTATACCTTGCCCCGCAGTCTGACCAACAAGGCCGGCATCAGCCGTCTGCGCCTCTATGTACGTGCCGAGAACCTCTTCACCTGGACCAAGTACTGGGGCTTCGACCCGGAAATCGGTGCAGGCTGGGACAACGACTCACAGAAGCACAATACGCAATATACGGGTGTTGACTACGGTGTCTATCCTCAAGCACGCACCTTCTCACTCGGATTCAACGTTTCTTTATAAGATTAAAGATTAAACATTAAACATTAAATATTAAATATTATGAAAACGATGATATACAACAAGGTCAAGGGACTGGTAAAGGTATTACCTTTCTACCTTATTGCCCTTTTACCTTTGGCAACATCCTGTAGCGATGATTTTCTGGAGGTGAAGAACCCTACGGGTGAACCCCTCGAAGAATACTATACCACCGAGGAAACCCTCAACGAGGCCCTCACCTCAGCCTACGCACCATTGCACTGGCCCGACTGGGACAACGCAGCCTATAACGACCTCACCGTTGACGGCGAGATCATGGGTGACGACTTCTGGGTAGGCGGCAGCAACAATACCGACAACCAGCACTGGCACCGCCTGTTCAATTTCGAGGGCGACGGCAACAATACGCTGGCAACGCTCTGGGGCGACTTCTACAGCGGCATCAAGCGCTGCAACGATGCCATCAAATATGCCGGCTGGAAAGGTCATGCCAATGATAGCTTCCGCCGTTCCATGGAGATGCAGGCACGTCTGTTGCGTGTGTACTACTATAACATTCTATGGCACTACTATGGCAATGTGCCTTTCTATCTGGAGAACCTCTCTCTGCCCTATACCGCTCCTCAGCTGACAGCCGACGAGATTTACAACCTGCTGTTGCCCGAGCTCGAAGAGATTATTGCCTCCAATGTGCTGCCCATGCGCTGGAGCAATGCCGAGGCAGGACGCGTCAGCCAGGCCTTCGCCTACATGCTCTATGCCGAGATGGTGATGTACCAGAACGACAGCAGCCGCTATCCGCAGGCTCTCTCCATGATGAAGCAGATTATTGCCGACGGCAGCTACTCGCTGAATCCCAGCTTCAAAGAACTGTGGCAGGAAAGTGGTGAGTGGTGCCCGGAGAGCATCTTCGAGATCAACTACAACGACGACCAGGCACAGCGCGACTGGGGCACAGCAGCCCTGAATGCCGGCGGCACCGTGTTCCCCACACTCTGTTCACCCAACGGCTGGGGTGGCGGCGAAGGCTGGGACGGCGGTAACGACGGCTGGGGATTCCTGCCCATGAAACTTGAGACGTACAACATGTATGCCGAGGGCGACCTGCGCCGCGATGTCACCTGCTGGGACCTGCGTGCCTACAGCTATACTGAGCGCTATCAGGACACACACATCTGGCATGGCAAGTATCGTCCGCAGTCGGACAACAACAAGGACTGTCCTACGTCGAAGAACCTGAACTATAACAACAACAAGCGCATATACCGCTATGCAGAGACTCTGCTGAACGCTGCTGAACTGCTGTTGCAGACGGGTGGCAGCATGTCGGAAGCCGCCGGTTACGTCAACGAGGTACGTTCCCGTGCCGGTCTGCCCGCACTGAACGGTGTCACCATCGACGACATCCTGACTGAGCGCCACCTGGAATTCTGTGGCGAGGGTAAGCGTTACTTCGACCTGGTGCGTGCCGAGGGCATCAGCGGTGCCACACAGAAGGCCTCTACCGTACTCGTTCCCGACAGCTATGGCTACAGGACCAACACCTGGAGTGCCAGCAAGAAGCACATCCCATTGGCCCAGAGCGAGCTCGATGCCGACCCGACACTGAAGCAGAACGAGTATTAAACATTATACATTAAACATTAAAGATTAAACATTAAATAATATGAAAACGATGATATATAATAAGGTTAAGGGAGTGGTAAAGGGCTTACCCTTTTGCCTCCTCGCCCTATTGCCTTTAGCAACAGCCTGCTCGCCCGACAGCTTCGAGGGCGCTGACCCCCACGGCATACCGACGATGAACGGAGTAGACTTCCAAATCAGCGTAGACCAGGAAACCAACCAGATGACCGCCAGCTATACTCCTGCTGCAGGCATCTATCCCGTCTGGATTCTGGATGGCACTCAGTATTCTACCCTGCAGGAGGTAGGCTATAAGAACAGCGAGGCCGGCACCCACACCGTAGAACTGAAGTTAGGCAACCGCAACGGTTTCAGTCAGGGTGGCGTGAAGAAGCAGTACACCTTCGACAACACCATCATCGACTACTCTGCCGACTTCCGCCGCATCACCGGCAAGGAGTGGCGCTTCGCCAACAAAGAGGCAGGTCACCTGGCATGTGGTCCCTCGGGAACCGCCGGTACCGAATGGTGGTCGGCTGGCCCTGACGAGAAGAAGGGCACCGGTATGTACGACGACCGCATCTCGTTTACTGCCGACAATGCCAAAGGCGGCACGTTCAGTTACGATGCCGGAGCCGACGGACTGACATACGTGAACTATGGAACACAGTTTAATACCGAGGGTGCCACCGCCGACATCGACGTTGCCCTGGGCAACCAGACTGCTGCCTGGAACTTTGAGCCGGGTGTCGACAGCGAGGGCAACAGCTGCACATACATCGTGCTGGCTCCCAACACCGTGTTCCCCTATATCAGCGACAACAGTCAGTATGCCAATCCCCGTTTCCGCATCGAGACGCTGACAGCCAAGAAACTGGTGCTGGTCTACGACAATCCCGGAACCATTGCCTGGCACTTCATCTTCACCTCAGAAGAGGCTGAACAGGAATGGAATGGCTTCGATGCCAACAGCGACTTCAACATGTGGAAGAATGCTGATTTCAGCATGTTCTTCTATTACGCTCCCGGCTGGTCACAGATTGCCGATCCCGGCTTCGAGGCAGCAGGCAACGACTATACCATTACACTGCCCGCGGCCACTACCGACCAGTGGCAGGCACAGGTGGCCTTCAAGACCACAAACATCTCAACCAATGCCGCTACGAACTACGACTTCTCGTGCATTCTGAACAGTGACAAGGACCTCAACGGAGCTACCGTGAAGTTAGTGATGGACGGCGACGACAACGTGTTCTACTTTGCTGACCGCATCGACCTGAAAGCCGGCCAGGACTACATCTTCTGGAAGGCTGACATGCCGGGTATCGATATGGAGCGCGTCAACCTGTTCTTCGACTTTGGCGGCTGTCAGGCAGACACACATATCAATATCTCAAACATCGTACTGAAAGACCATGCCAACGACGACGGCACCAAGCCGCCCTATGACAATCCTGACAACCCCGACAATCCTGACGTTCCCGTCATGGACTGGGATTACGAGAGCAGCAGCAACCTGTGGCGTAGCGTTGACGACGGCACCCTGTTCGGCGACTTCGGCTACTGGTTTGCCGACGACAGCTGGGGCGAGCTGCCCGTTCAGCCCGTGGCTACCCACAGCGGCGACACATACGAGATTACCCTGCCCGAGGGCATGGGTGGCAGTCAGTGGCAGGGTCAGTTCCATATTGACACCAAGCTCACGGCCAGCGCTGAGAAGGCTTACAACTTCTATTTCGTCATGGAGACCGACAACGACTGCCCCGGTGTCACTGTCAAGCTGACTGACTCTGGCGACACCAACTTCTTCTGCGAGGGACGTCACGACGTGAAAGGCGACGAGCCGTTCATCTTCAAAGTGGATGGTGCTACCCTGAAGGAGGGCATCGATGCCAGTGCCATCCGTCTGTTCTTCGACTTCGGCGGTTCACCTGCCGGCACTCACGTAAAAATCAGCAAGATTTATTTCGAGGAGACC
>JAEEVA010000053.1 GCA_016286995.1 Prevotella sp. | reverse complement strand
AGCGTGAACAACCCATATCTTTCCCTCGTGGCTGTAGGAAGTGCCATAATAGTCAGATAAGTTTCGCCCACGCTATAACGTGAACGTTCACCTTATCTATTCTCTGACTATTATTCCTTGAAACTTCCTACATTTCGAGGTCTTTGAATGAGATAGCGAACGCCATTTCTCTTGTCCACAATGTCTTTGGGTATCACACGAATGCGAAATCCAGCGACAAAGGTACGAAAATATTAGAGAAATAAGATACAAATAAGGAGTTTTTTACGCTTTGCGAACAAAAAATCGAGGATTTTGCGAACAAAATGCAGATACAAAAGCCTTCAGGAGGTATGCACAATGTTCCATGAAATATCATTTTGTTCGCAAATTGTTCGCAAAAATAGAAATCAGCAACCTTCGACTGTTCGTAAGTTACTGATTTTCAGTGTGGACCAGCCAGGGCTTGAACCTGGGACCTCCAGATTATGAGTCTGTTGCTCTAACCAACTGAGCTACAAGTCCGGCGATTTTAGCAAATCGGCGGCAAAGGTACAAAATTAAATTTAAAATTAAAAATTAAAAATTAAAAATTTGCTTCCACGCTCCATTTTTTAACGAAAAAGGCCTGTTTAGAGGAAGAAATTCGTACCTTTGTGGTCGAAATGAAAGAAAAAAGACAAGGACTGACTGCCGCGGAGGTGCTGGCGTCGCGGGAACAGCATGGTGAGAACGTGCTGACACCACCCCAGCGACCCTCCATGTGGCGGCTGTACTTAGAGAAATATGAGGACCCGATGGTGCGCATCCTGTTGGTGGCAGCCATTGTGTCGTTGGTGCTGGCGGTGGTAAAGAACGACTATGTTGAGACGCTGGGCATCATTGCTGCCATCTTCCTGGCCACAACCGTCGGTTTTTATTTTGAGCGCGACGCCGCCCGTAAGTTCGACGTGCTGACGCAGATAGGCGAAGAACAGCCCGTGAAGGTATTAAGAAGCCTCACCCCTAACCCCTCTCCAAAGGGCGAGGGGGACTATTATGGCGAAGGGAGCAATTTCAAAGTGATGGAGATACCTCGCAGAGAAGTGGTGGTAGGTGATGTCGTGATGGTTGAGACGGGCGACGAGGTACCTGCAGACGGTACGCTAATCGAGGCTACCGACCTGCAGGTGGACGAGAGCTCTCTGACTGGAGAGACTATAACGACGAAAAGCCTCACCCCTGACCCCTCTCCAAAGGGCGAGGGGAACTTTAAAGGCGAAGGGTCTAATATGTATGAAGCAGATGAGCATGGAACATATCCAAAGGATATGCTGCTGCGCTCGTCGATGGTGATGGCTGGTACGGGACTATATGTGGTGACGGCTGTCGGCGACCATACGGAGATTGGTCATGTGGCCCGTCAGGCTACGGAACTGAGTGGCATCAAGACCCCTCTGAACATCCAGCTCGGCCAGTTGGCAAGACTCATCAGCAAGGGTGGTGGGGGGCTGGCCATGGCGTCATTCCTCGTTTTTCTCGTACACGACATTCTGAGTAATCCACTATGGCATACCACCGACTATATCGGTATGACGGAGGTGGTGCTGAAATACTTCATGATGGCCGTGACGCTCATCGTCATGGCCGTACCCGAAGGTCTGCCAATGGCTGTCACGCTGGCCTTGGCACTGAACATGCGGCGCATGCTGAAGTCGAACAACCTAGTGCGCAAACTGCAGGCATCAGAAACGATGGGTGCCGTGACATGTATCTGTACGGACAAGACGGGTACGCTGACGGAAAACCGCATGACAGTGAGTGATGTCAGATGGATGATGGATGATGGAAGATGTTCAGACGTCAGCCCTCAGCCTTCAGTCCTCTACAAGGCCATTGCGCTGAACACGACGGCAACGACGGACGTGGGTAATCCTACGGAGCAGGCGCTGTTGCGGTGGCTGGTGGCACAAGGCGTGGACTACCAGACGATGCGTGAAGCTAACCCCATTACAGCCCGTGAACCGTTCTCGACGGAACGCAAATACATGTCGACGACGATTGGTGACACCGTATATATAAAAGGTGCACCGGAGGTCATCATGGCCCGTTGTATCATGACAAACGACGAGCGCAAAGCCTCAGAGCAGCAACTATTAGAATGGCAGAACCACGCCATGCGCACACTGGCAGTAGCAGAAGGCGACCAACTAGTGGCGCTGTTTGCCATCAGCGATCCATTGCGCCAGGAGGTGCCTGCTGCCATCCGTCAGTGTCATGAGGCTGGCATCGATGTTAAGATTGTCACAGGCGATACCGTCGCCACTGCCATGGAGATAGCCAGACAATGTGGTCTCAATCCCAGTAAGGAGAATTGCATCACGGGAGCAGAGTTTGCGGCATTGAGTGACGAGGATGCCCTGAAGGTGGTTCGCGACCTGAAGGTAATGTCGCGAGCACGTCCTGCCGACAAACAGCGTCTGGTGGCCTTGCTGCAACAGAGTGGTGAGGTAGTTGCTGTGACCGGCGATGGTACGAATGATGCCCCAGCCCTGAACCGTGCCCATGTGGGACTGTCGTTGGGTTCAGGCACCAGTGTTGCCAAGGAGGCCAGTGACATCACGCTCATCGATGACTCGTTCCGCAGCATCGTACAGGCGGTGATGTGGGGCCGTTCGCTGTATAAGAATATCCAGCGTTTCATCTTCTTCCAGCTCATTGTCAACGTGACGGCCCTGCTGTTGGTACTCTTTGGTGCCTTCGTGGGTACGGAGATGCCGCTAACCATCACGCAGATACTGTGGGTAAACCTGATTATGGATACCTTTGCGGCCATGGCGCTGGCTTCGCTGCCACCCAGTCGCGAGGTGTTGCAAGACCCGCCACGGTCGCAACAGGCCTTTATCATCACGCGTGGCATGCGGTGGGGCATCGGCATCATTGGCGGGCTGTTCTTCATCATCACCTTTGCCCTGCTGTGGTATTTCGAACGCGTCGCGGGTGTCGACCCCACGGAACTGACCATCTTCTTCTGCATCTTCGTCATGCTACAATGGTGGAACCTGTTCAATGCCAAGACGTTGGGCTCGTGTCACTCTGCTTTCCGACGCCTATGGGCCTGTCGCGGATTCCTACTGGTACTTGCACTGGTGCTGGGTGGTCAATGGCTCATCGTTACTTTTGGCGGACGTATGTTCCGCACAGTACCGTTGTCTGCAGAAACGTGGCTGTACATCATCCTCGGCACGTCGCCAGTGCTGTGGGTAGGAGAGATTTTTAGGAAAGTAAGAATTAAGAAGTAAGAGGTCATGGTAGCAACGATAGGTATGTTTGACGGTGTCCATTTGGGCCATCAGTTTGTGCTACGCCACGTGGTGGAGCAGGCGCAGACGTTGGGTGTGCCGTCGCTGTGCATCACCTTCGACCAGTCCCCACGTCAGGAGCAGGTGCTGACACCGCTTGACGAAAAGGTGCGGCTGATTCGTGAGACAGGTATTGACTACGTTGAGGTACTCCCATTCACCGATCAGTTGAAAAACATGACTGCCCGACAGTTTATGGCACATGTACTGAAAGAACGCTATGGTGTCACCACGTTGCTGACGGGCTATGACAACCGCTTCGGCCATAACCGTGAGGAGGGTTTTGACGACTATGTGAACTACGGTATGGAACTGGGCATCAATGTCTTTGCGCTGCCGGTGCTTAGAAGTGGAATGTTAAAAGTGGGCTGTGAAGAGTTGACTGTTTCTTCTTCGCACATCCGTCAGCAGCTTCTGCAGGGCAATGTTGATGGGGCGGCTCAATGTCTGGGTCGATATTATAGGCTGACGGGACGTGTGGTGCATGGTGAGCATGTCGGCACACAGCTGGGATTCCCTACGGCCAATGTGCAGCCCGACGACCAGCGCCAGCTGATACCTGCGGCAGGTGTCTATGCTGTCAGGATAGACTGTTATGATGGCATGATGAACATCGGAACGCGCCCGACCTTCGGACATCATTCGCAAACCTTGGAGGTTCATCTGCTGAACTACGACGGTAATCTGTATGGCCAGCCGCTAACCATCGATTTTGTCTGCCGACTGCGCGAGGAAATGTGCTTCGACAGTCCTGAGGCCCTTGTTGCCCAGCTGAAGGAAGATGAAAGGAAAGTAGAAGAAGAATTAAGAGGTAAGAGGTAAGAAATATTATGAAAAAAGCATTTATTTATTTGGTCGTATTCATGGCCATCCAGATTGTGATGGGTGGCGTAGTGGCAGGACTGTGGCAGTTGATTGCCGGTAACAGCGACGTCACTGCCACACGTATGGTAACCATTACTGTCGTTGTGGGTATCATCACCATTGCCATATTCTTGCTGATGCGCTGGGCAGAGGTGTCGCCACGGTGGTTGCGCACCCGTCCCTGGACGGTGCTGGCATGGAGCGTGGTGGCAGCATTAGGTGCACTCATCCCGTCGGCGGCATTGCAGGAAATGATGCCGGAATTGCCTAACTGGGCTGAAAACGAGTTTGAGGCATTACTTGGAAAACCTGTAGGCTATCTGGCCATCGGACTGCTGGCACCGTTGTCTGAGGAAATCGTGATGCGTGGTGCCATTCTAAAGGAACTGCTGAAGAGTTCACGTCTCTCACCGTGGGGTGCTATCATCATCTCTGCCGTGCTCTTTGCCCTTGTCCACATGAATCCCGTACAGATGCCCCACGCCTTTCTGATCGGCCTGTTCCTGGGTTGGATGTACTGGCGTACGGGCAGCATACTGCCTGGCGTAGCCTACCATTGGGCCAACAACAGCGCAGCTTTCGTGCTGTATCATTTCTTCCCAGATCCTGACATGAAGCTGTCGGACATGTTCATGGGCAACAACACAAACGTGATACTTGCCATCGTCTTTTCCCTGCTCATCCTGTTGCCGGCTCTCTATCAGCTGAATCTCTGGATGAAACGGGCGGAGGAAGGAGTTCAAGAAGTGTAATTATAGAATAAATGTAGAAAATGAACGGGCTGCCTCTGTCGTTACAGATGGCAGCCCGCTCTACGTTAGTATGTAATGAAAAATTTGAGAGAATTGAAACTTCACAGTTTCTTCTTTTTGCGTGTTTTACTAAACATGATTATTTATAGAGAAAGCATTAATATTGTCTTAGTCTTTAGCTGGCGTCACCGTTATGACCTGCGTGCTGTCGGCAGTTATGTCACCCATGTTCTCTGCCTGAATAGGACTCACCGTCGCTATGGTGTCAGCCTCTTGCAGATTCTTG
This sequence comes from Prevotella sp., assembly GCA_016286995.1. GTDB lineage: Bacteria > Bacteroidota > Bacteroidia > Bacteroidales > Bacteroidaceae > Prevotella. The sequence goes on along the minus strand of JAEEVA010000053.1, from coordinate 9,530 downwards.
GCATAGTCGCGTGGATCATCCCATGTGGAGTCCCACGGTGCCTGTAGTGCACCACCCAGTGTGAGGATGATGGCCACTATGGCAGCAGCCTTGAAGAGCGGCATCAGACGCTGTGTGAGTTTCACCTCACGAGCCTTGACAACGGCAGGATGTTCCGTCACGGTGGTAGTAGTCTGTTCGCTCTGACCAATCCTAGCCAGGATACGGGCATCGAAATCGTCGCCCAACACCTCTTTCTGCTCGTTGACGAAGAGCGGACGCCACATCTCCATGTCAGCCGGTATGTCCTGCTGGCTGAAGAATGTTCGCAGAATGTTCTCCTCCTCGAGGGTTGTTTCTGCGTCCCAATAGCGCTCCAAGAGCTGTTCAATGTACTTGTAATCCATCACTATTTTGTTTGGTTCTCTATGAATAAGACGTTTGTTAAACGCAAAAGTTACAGATATAAAGAAAAAAATATGCTCGAGTTTAACTTTTTCAATCTTCAATGTTAACTTCGTTGACTATTGTCACGACTCGGCCAAACAAGCAAGCTTGATGGCTCTCGCTGCTCCAAGAGTTCAATCCTCAATGGTCAATGGTCAATGGTCAATGGTCAATGTTCAATGGTCAATGGTCAATGTTCAATGGTCAATGTTCAATGGTCAATGGTCAATGGTCAATGGTCAATGGTCAATGGTCAATGTTCAATCTTAAAGAATCGTTCCTTGATGGTTCGGCGGGCACGGAAGATGTTGATTTTTACTTGCTCCTCGCTGATTCCCAGGATGGTAGCAATGTCGCGGTAGCTCTTGCCCTCCATGTCGCGCAGTTGCATACAGCTACGCTGTTTCTCTGGCAGTTGGTCAATGAGTTGGCGCACCAGTTGAACGCGGTCGCGCTGTACGGCATGCTCCTCGGGGTTCGACGTCACTCTGTTGTCAAGCGGGTCAATGCTGCCATCGAGCGACTCCACCTGGTTGTCCATGCGGCGCAGTTTGTCGAGCGACAAGTTACGGCAGATGGTCAGGCAGAAGGCCTCTATCGACTCTATGCGTTCCCATTCGTCGCGTCTGTTCCAGACCTTTATCATTGTTTCCTGCACAATATCCTCCGCCTCCGCAGGATTTTGGGTGATGCGGAGCGCCAAACGATACAGTTCGTTTTTCAGCGGCAGGATATCGGACTGGAAACTAATCACTTCTTAATTCTTACCTCTTACCTCTTACTTCTTACTCGCGAAGCGATACCTCTTACTTCTTACTTCTTAATTCTTACCTCTTCTTATCACCGTTCCGTGCTGCCCGTCAATGGCCGTAGCCAGCGTGATAATGACGCGGCTAACACCAGCATCGACGGCACTGAGGGCATTCTCTATCTTAGGCAGCATGCCACCACTGATGGTGCCGTCGGACTTATAGCGTTCAAAGTCGGCATGCGTGATGACGGGAATCACGCTGTCGTCGTCGGCTGGGTCGCTCAGCACACCTTTTTTCTCAAATGAGAAAATCAGCGTGACATCATACAAGGTTGCCAGCGCCTTGGCCGTCTCCGAAGCGATGGTGTCGGCGTTGGTGTTCAGGATGTGTCCTTCGCCATCATGCGTCAACGGTGCCATTACGGGGGTGATGCCAGCCTCGATGAGGCGGCTCAGCATCTGGCCGTCAGCACGGTCAACGTCGCCCACGAATCCGAAGTTGACAGGAGAACCGTCGACCACGACAGGCGGGCGTTGATGGCTATGGATGACGTTGCCGTCAGCACCAGTAAGACCCATCGCATTGACGCCATTGGCCTGCAGACGGGCTACGAGGTTTTTGTTTACCAGTCCGCCATACACCATCGTCACCACCTCAAGCATGTCGCCGTCAGTGATGCGCCGCCCGTTCACCATCTTCGTCTCTATGTCCAGTCGTTCAGCCATCTTCGTCGCCTTGCGTCCACCGCCATGAACCAGCACCTTACGGCCCTCAATGGCACTGAAGTCGCGCAACAGCTGTGAGAGTTGCTGTTCATCCTCGACCACAGCGCCTCCTACCTTTACAATTGTCACTTTCTCTTTCATCTTCTGCAGATACATTTATATATATAAATATGTATTACAGTTTCTCGCCATAGCAGAGGTCACCGCAGTCGCCGAATCCAGGAACGATGTATTTGTGTTCGTTCAGTCCTGGGTCTATGGCAGCACACCAGATGATAGAGTCGTCGGGCAGCACACTCTTGACGAATTCGATGCCCTCGGGTGCGGCAATGACGCAGCAGACGTGGATGCGGCGCGGCTTACCTGTTTTCAGCAGAGCCTCGATGGCTGCTACCATCGAGCCACCCGTAGCCAGCATGGGGTCGACGACGACGAGTGTCTTGCCCTTCACCGACGGTGCCGCCATGTATTCGGTATGGATGCCCACCTCAGTATGTTCGCGGTTGGTGTACATGCGGTAGGCTGACACAAAAGCACTCTCGGCACGGTCGAAGACGTCAAGGAAACCCTGATGGAACGGCAGTCCGGCACGCAGCACGGTGGCCAGCACGATGTCGTCCTTGGGTAGCGACATGTCGATGGATGCCAGCGGTGTGACAACCGTCTTCTGCTTGTAATCGAGGGTTTTCGACAGTTCGTAGGCCATCATCATGCCTACGCGTTCGATGTTGTGACGGAAGACCAGGCGGCCTCTTTGGTACGCTTTGTCGCGCAACAGTGCCATGTACTGGTTGATGACGCTGTTCTGTTCTGAGAAATTAATGACCTTCATATGTGAAATTAGAAATTAGGAATTAGAAATTAGAAATTATGATATGCTTGACTCCTCAACTGCAGGCGGTAGCATTGCGTGCCACACTTTGCACCTTTAGGCCAAAGAAATTTTTCAATCTTCAATGGTCAATGTTCAATGTTCAATGTTCAATGTTCAATGGTCAATGTTCAATGGTCAATGTTCAATCTTTTAAATACGTAGTAGAACAGGACGCCCGTAACGAGGCCGGCAACGACGTCGACGAGGTAGTGGGCGAGGATGTAGAGCGTAGCAAAGCACATGAGCAGCAGACCCGTGGCGACGAGTGCCGTGAGCCAGCGGCAGCGCGTGTGCAGGGCGAGTAGCAGCAGGACGGTGGTGATGCCGACGTGGCTGCTGGGGAATGCGGCGACAGGCCGTTCTCCGGCGTCGTGCATATTGTCGAGCAGATGGTGGAATGGACCGTCCCAGCCAGGTGCCGCCATGCGCTCGCCGTGTGTCATGAACCATTGGCCGAGGTCGGGGAAGTGGCCTGCGGCAATCTGGTCGACACCGACGGCAGGATAGTAGAACTGTGGACCGGTGACGGGCAGCAGTATGAATATGATATAATAGGCAAAGAACGACGCTATGATGACGAAGAAGGCACGCTGCAGCTCCTCGCGGCATCGCAAGAAGTAGTAGAGCGTCACCAGTGCGATAAGCGGGAAGTAGCTGAGATAGGCCACACACATCAGTTCAGAGAACCACGGCCACGGGGCCCAATCAGCCATGAGCAGCGCCGGCTGGCATCCGAAGAGCTGCTGTTCGGCATTGGCAAAGAGGTGGTCGAGGTTGGGCAGCATGCGGTTCAGTTCGTAGAGGTCGGGGTACCAGAAGCTGAGCATGGCCAGCTGGAAGATGATGCGGAGAAAAGTGAAAAGTGAAGAGTGAAGAGTGAAGAGTGAAGAGTGAAGAGTGAAGAGTGAAGAGTGAAAAGTGAAAAATTGGCTACCGCCCGCAGTTGAATCTTGAATCTTGGAACTTGAAACATGAAGCCACCACAGCAACAGGGTGCCTGCCAGCCAGACGGCCCGCAGCACGAGCATGCCCGTGGCGTCGGTCAGTTGCGACCACCATGCGGCCATCCACACCAGCGTGAGCAGCGTGTAGCCCATCACCACCCATTCGGCAGCCATCAGGCCTTTTACAGCCAACCGTTGTCCTTGTACCATCTGATGCTTCGTTTGACGCCCTCCTCAAGTTTCACCTGTGGCTCATAGCCCAGTTCACGGCGGGCAGGTTCTATGTCACAGCGCCAGTTGCGCTGCTTCAGAATATGATATTTGTCGTTGTTCAGTGCCGTCACCTTGCCTGTCAGCCGGCCGATGTACTCGCCGAAGAAGGTGACGATGCGCAGTACCCAGATGGGTGCCGTGACACGAATCCACCAGGGATTACCCAACTCCTTGCGTATCAGGTCGCTAAAAGTGCTCGACTGGTACACCTCGCCATCGCTGAGGAAGTACGCCCGGCCCGTCTGTCCCTTCTCGATGGCCAGGAATACGGCCTGCACCACGTCGCTGACATAGACGAAAGTGATGTCCTGCTGCCGATAGCCCACGGCAAAGTCACTATGTGCCTTGATGCTCTTGGCCATCATGAAGTAGTCGCGCTCACGAGGACCATAAACACCCGTAGGCCGCAAAATCACGCAGGGGAATAATTTATCATTTTTAATTTTTAATTTTTCATTTTCCCCATAAAGCCACTGCTCCGCTTCGAGCTTGCTTTTGCCGTAGGCCGTATTGGGTTGTGGCGTGTCGTCCTCACGAATCTCCGTATAGGGCTGCTGTTCATGGATGGCACCCATGATGCTGAGCGAGCTGATATAGACAAAGCGCTTCAGAGGCATCTGCAAGGCCATAAGAGTGCGTACCAGATGCTTCGTGCCCTCGGTATTGATACGGAAGAAGTCCTGCTTGTCAAGACATTTGGTGACGCCGGCAGCATGTACCACATAGTCGAAAGCGTGGCCGGAAAGCTGCTCTTTCAGCTGTTCTTCCGATGAGAGGTTGAGCTCGATGAAGTGAATGCGCTCATCCTGCAGGAACTGCTTGGAGCTGCTGCGCCGCATGGCTGCCCACACCTCAAAGCCCCTGTTGAGGGCTTCCTCCACAATGAACGAGCCAATGAAACCACTGGCCCCTGTGACTAATAACTTCTGATTCATTCTGCAAAGGTACGAAGAAAAAGTGAAGAATGAAGAGTAAAGAGTGAAGAATTTGCTGCTACCATTCTATAAAAAACCTTAAATTTGGGACCCTTAGAGAAATTTTTCACTCTTCACTCTTTACTTTTCACTTTAAATGCTTACCTTTGCAAGCGATAAAAGACATGATAAGAGCTGGGGATTCCGACGAACGAGGTCGGGATTCTTTCTTTTTTCTGCATCCGAAAACTAAGAAAATAAAAAAATAAAAGAATAAAAGAATAAAAAAATAAAAAAATTATGGCATACATGTCACAAGAAGGCTACGACAACCTGATAGCCGAACTGCACCGTTTGGAAGCGGTAGAACGCCCCAAGGCCTCTGCAGCCATTGCCGAGGCGAGAGAGAAGGGCGACCTGAGTGAGAACAGTGAATACGATGCCGCTAAGGAGGCCCAGGCTCACTTAGAGGATAAAATCAACAAGCTGAAGGCCACTATTGCCGATGCCAAGGTGGTCGACACGTCACGTCTGAGCACGGACAGCGTACAGATTCTGACCAAGGTGGAGATGACCAATCTGACCACCAAGGCAACGATGAGCTACACCATCGTCAGCGAGAACGAGGCCGACCTGCGTGCCGGCAAGATCAGCATCAAGACGCCCATCGCCCAAGGCCTGTTAGGCAAGAAGGTTGGCGACGAGGTGGAAATCACCATTCCTCGTGGCACCATCAAGCTGCGCATCGAGAACATTTCAATTGCATAATTAGTTCACTTTCTATAGTTATGGATATATTTGCAAAGATTGCTGCCGGTGAGATTCCCAGCTACAAGTGTGCAGAGAACGACGAGTTCTATGCTTTCCTCGACATCAATCCCCTGGTCGAGGGTCATACATTAGTGATTCCTCGTCGTGAGGTCGACTACTTCTTCGACATGGACGACGACGAGTTGGCCCGCTATCAGCAGTTTGCCAAGCGTGTGGCCATCGCCATCAAGAAGGCCTTCCCCTGCAAGAAGGTTGCCCAGGTGGTGCTCGGTCTGGAAGTGGCTCATGCCCACATCCACCTCATTCCCATGCAGACCGAGGCCGACGCCGACTTTCGCCGCCCGAAGCTGTCACTCACCGAGGAGCAGTTCCAGACCATTGCCGCCAAGATTCGCGACAATTTCTAAGGGTCATGGGTGTTGCGGAATTTAGGGTAAATAACAAACAAATGAAAAAGTATTTTATTTGGACGATGGCAGCAATCTTGGCCATCTGCAGTACAAGTGTGATGACATCATGCCGTAGCAACGACGACGATGTAGTTCCCCCGGAGAACAACAACAGCATTTCCGATATCGAACGCCAGAAGCAGGAGGAGTGGGAGCCTTCAGATAAGCTCACCTTCATCTCGGGAATTGAGGATGAAGACCCCGACTTCCAGAGCGTCCTGCGCCAGCGTTTCCCAAAACAGACAACAAACTTGGACGAAGCAGAGGTGGCCTTCGTCAGCCAAAGCACAGCCTTGGCAAACATCGACAAGCTGGGCGACTTCTACAACCGCGGCGGCCTCATCGTCATGATGCGACCCTCCGAACTTAACTTCGAGGCCCTGGGCGATTACCTGAGTGATGATGACGACGAGGAAGGCTATTGGGACGATGACTTCGACGTGGACGAACTCTTCTCCGAGAACGAACAGATGGAAGAGGTGTTCTATGCCTACAACAAGTATCAGAAGCACTACACCATGTACGAAGAGAAGCCCTTCGACGGCAATTACCCTGAGGAGGCCACCGAACTCTCGGAGGAAGTTCAGCAAGCCATCAAGGACTACCATGAGCAGCACCCTAATGAAACAGAGACAGACAACACGTTATGGCTCTACGACAACGATGCAGACCAAAACGAAAACTACTTCCAAGCCCGCCTCGACCCGTTTGTTGACTTCATAGAGGAGATTGACCTGCAGATAAACAAACAGGCTTTAAGCAAAGCCCTCACACGCAGCGGAGACACAGCCGACATGAAGCTGGATGTGGAGGATGGCTACTTCTTCGTCAAAGACATGCCCGTCTGCCTGAACCGCACCATCGAGAAATACGCATGGAGCAAGAGCAGCACCGTCACCATCAAGTACTGGGTCAGCTCGGCTTACATGCTCTCCGGCAACGGACAGAACAAGGCGGGCGACTACTACATGGTGAAGAGCGAAATCACCCCGCACATAAAGCCCCTCTGGGAAGTGAGCTCAAGGCCTGGCGGCATGTTCAACTGGGGCAGATGCCGCATCTATGCCTACTGGTTCGACAGCATGGACGTGGAGTACCAACTGCTAGATGCCAATGGACAGTCCATCGAAGAACGCATTCAATACTACCAGCACCCTATCCCCGACAATGAGAACTCCGAGACATCCTACTCCAAAGGATTCAGCTGGGGGCTCAACGGCGCCGTCACCGGCGAGGTGGGCAGCGAAGGCCCCAAGGCAGAAGCCAGCGTAGGCTTCAGTCTCGAGTGGTCCAGTGAGACCAGCTATACCCTCAAGTCCATACAGTATGAGCGCAACACATCCTCCGTCTATCCCGTTTTCCGCTACTGGACTAACAATGTCAAGCTGACCGACGACGACTACGAGAGCGAGCAGAAGACCAACGTCAACTTCCCCGCCATCACACACACCGAGTTCTCCGCCAGCACGGCGTGGATATGGCGCGTGCCCCGCAACAGCTCCATCGGCGTGGACGACAATCGGGCCACACATTTTAAGCTGCGCGTGCGCGTCAAGCCCGTCTTCGCCTCGTGGTACCACTGGCGTGGAGCCGTGGAGTACGACGGCAACAAGAGGACCTACAACGGCTACATCGGAGCCGAAGACGGCTGGTTCACTCACAATGAGGCATTGCCAGCACCCGACCGCACGCCGTGGGGTATCGTGGCACTGAAGAACGCTGCATCGGCATACACCATTGGTAATATCAAGATATACAAGCAGTCTGAGTTCTCCGAGAAAGGAACCAATGCACCCGTCTTCACTACCATCCGGAGTTCTTACAACGTGAACGAAGTGGCAAGGAAAAGCATCCCCGAAGGCACTTATGCTATCACCTACCAAGCCATCGACCCGAATAACGGCAACAGGGTAGTGGGCAACTGGAAGTATGAGAACATCGAAATCGAGCAGGGAGACAGCCCATCGTCTGCCACGACAGAGATTTCCTCCATCAATGCCCAGGAAATACAATAGATGGCGGTCACTTCCAGATGCGCGACAACTATTTCTCAGAGGCAGTGGTTTCGATGTAAAACGTAGAGATTAAAAGTTAAGTTTAAAGATATAAGAAAAGTCGCTTAACGTTATTCGTTATTCGTTACTCGTTACTATTCACATATCAAAAAAACGCTGGCCAGCAGGTCAGCGTTTTTAGCAGAAAACAACGATTTGAAAACAATCTCTTTACATCAACGCCAGAGCGTCGATAGGACCCCGTCCCATGCAGCTGGTGGTCGTGATGGCCGTGAGGAAGGCCGTGAGTGCGGCTACTAAAACCTTCACCGCTATCTCAATCATGCGCTTCTTCATAACTCATTAACCATTAGGGATTGGTTACGGGATGTGCCTGACGCCAAGTCTCCAGGTCGGTGACTGACGTGTACGTCTCGGTTTTACCCTTGCTGTTCGTACGAGTCTTAGACTCCAGCACAGAGTCGATGGTGAGAGAGGCCTTGTCGAGGTTGGCCGTAGAGGTCAGCTTGTCCAGCTCGCTGTTGTCAGGAATGACAACCAGCTTCAGACCCTGAATCATCGAGCGCGCATCGAGCGGCTGATGCATTCCTGCAAGGTCTTCGGGGACCTGACCGCCATCACTGATGGCGTTCAGCTTGAACGTGCCGAAGCCGTCCAACTTCACGGGCTGACCCTGAATCATCAGCTCAACCAGACACTCAGAGAGCTGCGTCAACACACCCTGCACGATAGCACGGGGATAACCCAGACCGTGGCTCATGATGTGCTCCAGCAGACCGCGGGTCGACAAGGCTTCGGGGTGAATCACCTCGGGATAATACTTACCATAGGCAGCGCTCTTGGTGTTCTTGTTCTGGCGCATACCCAGACGGATTTGAATTTGATTTTTTGCCATAATGAATTTTACAATTAGTTTGACATAAAGTTAATTTTGGTCTAATTCTTAGTGCTGGCGGCATGGTGGCTCGGAGCTACCTGCCTGTTCTCTTCAAGTTTGCGCGCCGTTCTCTCGGAGTTAGTGCCAAGTACATCAGTTTCGACGGTGCAAAGTTCGGAACTATTTTTGATATATGCAAGCGACTTTTTCGCCGTTCCTCGCGCACACAAGGCGCGTACCGCGCGTACACCTATTTGCAACGAATCGATTTTTGCAAAATCGTTAAGAAAATTTCACAACTTGTTAACAAAAAGATACACAAATAAATTGCAATTTCACCAGTACATCTGGTAAAAAACTATTAAAAGAAGGCAAAAGATCATCCTAGGCACCTGATAGCTAGCATGGTCAGGTCGTCGTTAGGTGCTATTCCGTTGCGGTGCGACTCTACCGACAGGCTGAAGGCGTCGATTACCTGCTTGGCAGTATCTGATTTCATTTGTTGCATCA
>JAEEVA010000052.1 GCA_016286995.1 Prevotella sp. | reverse complement strand
CCATCCTCGGTGCAGCAGCCCGTCTGCGTCCTATCCTCATGACGTCGTTGGCAATGGTCATCGGTTTGTTGCCTATGATGTTTGCCTCGGGTGTAGGTAAGAATGGTAACCAGACGCTGGGTGCTGCCGCAGTAGGTGGTATGTTGCTGGGTACGCTGTTCCAGATTATCGTCGTACCTGGACTGTTTGTCATCTTCCAGTCGTTGCAGGAGAAGTTCTCGCCCATGAAGTTCGAGGGTGAGGAGGAGAATCCTGACGTTTCGACTGAGATAGCACAGTATGCTCACCGTCCTGTGGATTATGAATTGGAGAAGTAAAGAGAATGTAAAAATTATAAAATGTAAAAATGTAACAGTTATGAAGCAGTATAAATCTATAATTTTTAAATTCTTTAATTTTTGCATTGCAGCTCTGCTGCTTGTTGGTTGCGGTGTATACAACAAATACGAGCGTCCTGACGTTGAGACGACAGGATTGATTCGCGACGTGGTGAGTGACGTCGACACGCTGGCCGTGCAGGATACGGCATCGTTTGGCAACATGCCTTGGCGCGCCGTGTTTACTGACTCCCAGCTGCAGGCACTCATTGAGCAAGGACTGGAGCGTAATGCCGACCTGCTGAATGCTGCGCTGAACGTGCAGATGTACGAAGCCATGCTGACGGCTGCCAAACTGGCATTCCTGCCTGCCGTGAACATCGGCCAACAGAGTCCTATGGGAACCATTGCCACCTTGTATACTGACCCGTCGGTAACTACCAAGAGCTACACGCTGCCCATTTCGGCATCGTGGACGCTGGATCTCTTCGGCAACATCCTGTCGCAGAAGCGTAGCACGCAGATGAAGCTGCTGGGCATGAAGGATTACCAGATGGCCGTGCGTGCACAGGTTGTCAGCGGCATTGCCAACAGTTACTACACGCTGCTCATGCTCGACGAACAGCTGCGCATCGTGACGGAGATGGGTAAGATGGCCAAGGAAACGTGGGATATGATGAAGCTGCAGTATAACTTAGGACGCATGCGCTCGACGAGTGTGCAGAGTGCTGAGGCTGCCTATCTGTCGACACAGACGCAGGCCAACGACTTCCGCCGTCAGATTCGTGCTACGGAGAATGCTCTCAGCCTGCTCATCGGACAGCAGGGACAGCAGATTCCTCGCACGACGCTCGACCAGCAGTCGCTGCCCACTGAGTTCTCGGCAGGTGTCGGTGTGGCCCTGTTGCAGAATCGTCCAGACGTACATAATGCCGAGATGTCGCTGGCATCGTGCTTCCACGATGTACAGACGGCTCGTTCACAGTTCTATCCGAACATCACCATCGGAGCCTCTGCCGCCTTTACCAACAACAACGGCAACCTGAATCCAGGCAAGTGGCTTGTCTCGCTGTTCGGCTCGCTGACGCAGCCCGTCTTCCAGCGTGGTGCATTGACTGTTAACCTGAAAGTGAAGAAGATGCAGTACGAGCAGGCTTTCAACACCTGGCAGAACGCCATCCTGAAGGCTGGCAACGAGGTGTCGAACGCCCTAGTCAACTATCGTGGCTATGACGAGAATTCGAAGATTGAAGCCCAGCGCGTCGAGGTGCTCACCAAGAATGTCGAGGACACCCGTGCCTTGTATCAGAGCAGCGGCTCCAGCTATCTGGAGGTGCTCACCGCTCAGAACCAGCTTCTCTCTGCCCAGCTCAACAAGGTGACCGCAGACTTCAACAAGATGCAGTCGGTGGTATCGCTGTACACTGCTCTTGGCGGAGGCGGGAAGTAAAATTTTTCAATTCTTCAATTCTTCAATTTTATATTATGGCAAGTGAAATTTCCCCAAGAGCCGAAATCAGCCCAAAGGCGAAAATCGGCGACAACTGTAAGATATTCCCCTTCGTCTACATTGAGGACGACGTAGAAATCGGCGATGGCTGCATCATCTTCCCCTTCGTCAGTATTATGAACGGTACGCGCATGGGTAAGAAGAATAAGGTGCACCAGGGTAGCGTCATCGGTGCTCTGCCCCAGGACTTTGAGTTCCGCGGTGAGAAGTCGGAGTGCATTCTGGGCGATGGCAACATCATCCGCGAGAATGTGGTCATCAACCGTGCCACACATCATGGCGGAAAGACCGTGCTGGGCAACGACAATGTGCTCATGGAGGGTGCCCACATCTCGCACGACACGAAGGTCGGCAACTGCTGTGTGTTCGGCTACGGCACGAAGATTGCCGGCGATTGCGAGATTGAGGATGGTGTCATCTTCTCGTCCAGTGTCATCGAGAATGCCAAGACCCGCGTGGGTCAGGGTGCTATGATACAGGCTGGTACGACCTTCTCGAAGGACGTTCCGCCGTATATCATCTGTACCAGGAAGCGTGAGTATGGTGGTGTCAATGAGCAGGTAGCACAGCTGCATGGTGTCGAAGACAAGACGCTGAAGCATATTGCCAATGCCTACCGACTGGTGTTCCATGGCAAGACGGCGCTCTTCGATGCTGTCAACCAGATTGAGGAACAGGTGCCTGACGGTCCTTTCATCCGTCACATCATCGAGTTCCTGCGTAACTCGAAAATCGGCATCATCACAAAACAGTGATGATACCGACTATAGACTTCGTAGACGATACGGATTAATAACTGGCCGTGCAGGGTATTCCTGCGGCAATGACACGGTCGCGGATGGCGTCAAGCTGTTCGCGACTGGCTTTTTCTAATCCCTGCGTGGGCGTCTCGCGGTCGATGGTGTACACCATCACCTGCTGCGGACCAATCGCCTTGACAGCCTCTAACCAAGGACCGACAAACTCTTCACTGGTATTGTCGACGGAGAGATTCTCCGATGGGGAAACCCCGTCGGCACTGCTGATGGCACCCCTCATGAACATCGTCTGAATGATGATATGTCCGTTGAACGCCTTCATCCGTTCAATGATGGCATGGACGTCATAGGCGCCTGTGGGGCGGTCCACCTTATTAATATATATAGGGTCGACGGTGTCCAGCTTCAGAATGTTGTTGTCCGCCCGCATCAGCGCGTCGTGTACGGCAGGGCGGTGAATCATCGTCGAGTTTGACAGCACGCTGACCTTGGCCTGCGGACAGTATTGGTCGCGCAGGCGGATAGTGTCGTCGATGATCTCTGCAAAGTGCGGGTGGCACGTCGGCTCGCCGTTGCCTGCAAATGTCAGCACGTCAGGCAGCTGACCATCAGCCACCATCTTCTGCAGCTGCTGCTCCAGCTTCTGGGCCACCTCCTCGCGAGTAGGACGTGGCAGGGTAGGGCGGTGGTCGCCGTTGAAGCCACACTCACAGTAGATGCAGTCGAAGCTGCACACCTTACCGTCGCCAGGCATCAGGTTGATTCCTAACGAAATGCCCAGTCGCCGACTATGTATAGGCCCGAAAATGGGCGAAGGATAAATCACTGTACTCATTTTCTTAACTCCTCACTCTTAATTCTTCACTCTTCACTCTTCACTCTTCACTCTAAACTAGTATTCCCTGTTCATGAGCCTGTTGAACGCTTCCTTCAGGTCGTTGGCCAGTCGCAATGCAAACACCTCGTCCATTTCCCGCTGACCCTTGATCGCCTCATGGAAGAAACCGTTCTCACCCCAGTAGTAGCGTATTTCGTTGCCTTCGTACTTACAGAAATAGAACACCAGATTGTCTTTGTCGAACAGGAATTCCTCGTAGTAGTCCGTGGCGCCGACATTGAACTTGCGGGTGATGAAATACGGCGTGTAGAAGTAGCTGCCAAGGTTCTCGTCGAAATCGGCATCATAGAAATAGTGCGTCACGTCCTTGATGGGACCGGCTCCTGGGGCCATATAGCTGCTTGTGACCTCCGTTTCGTCCAGCGGTATCTCAGCCTTCTGCTTCGAAGCTATGATTTCCTTGGCCTCGGCATATTTCTTTCTGATCTTCGTCACCTGCTCATTCTGTCCCTGAGCCATCGTTGCCATGCTCATTGCCAGCACGACAACCATCATTACAATCTTTTTCATGTCACTCATTATTGTTCTTTTTGGCTGGCAAAGTTACGAATAAGCGAGAACAATACAAAACAAAATCCGTTTTTTTTGTTTATATTGTCGAGCGAAAATAACTTCTCGCAAAGCGAAAAGTTACGAATAAGCGAGAACAATACAAAACAAAATCCGTTTTTTTTGTACTTAATACATAATAACAGAACTCGAAAGACATAATAACATAATAACAATTTTCCGCAATTCCTTTGGGAGTTGCGGATTTTTTCGTATCTTTCTCCTTTGGAGAAGATACTTTCGTTCTCTGACCTAAAGGTTCTCTCTTTGAGAGTGTGGCTTCGCAATCAGAGTGTGGCGTTGCAATCGAAAAAAAACAAAGATTTAGAGCACCTTGATAAGGGGCGGCTATAATGCAGGGATTAAAAAAAAGAGAGTATTTCTTTGGTATTTTGCTCACTTATTCGTATCTTTGCCGTCGGAAACAGGAAAATATTACTGCTATGAATACGGAAATGATGACACAGCAGATAGCCGAGTATTTCAAGACACAACCCGTCTTGAAAGCATGGCTTTTTGGTTCATTTGCCCGTGGCGACCAGAGTGCAGACAGCGATATCGACATTCTTGTTGTCTACGACAGAAGCCAGTCTATCGGTCTTTTCAAACTGAGTGAAATGCATTTAGCCTTGGAGGACTTGCTAGGCAAAAAAGTGGATTTGGTAGAAGATGAGATGCTTTTCCCGTGGATAGCCGATAGTGTCAATCGTGATAAAAAACTGATTTATGAGAGAGCCGCTTAGAGACAAAGGCCGACTGGAGCACATGTTGTACGCTATCGACACGATATTAGAACGTGCCGAGAAAATGACATTCGATGAATTGACATCGGATAAAATCGTTTATTTCGGTCTGGTATATCATACGATGGTCATAGGAGAGGCTTGCTACAAGTTGAGCCCCGAGTTTGTATCGGCCCACCCTCAAGTTAATTGGAGGGTGATTGCTGGTATGCGCCACCATTTGGTCCATGGCTACTATCAGGTAAATCCTCATGATGTATTTGATGTCATAAAGAATGACCTTCGCCCGCTTCGCGGACAGATAATCAATCTCCTCGAAGAAACCGATTGGGACGAGTGGGAGAAATAATGTATAACCCTCAAAAACTGATGATGCCTATGGGCTGAGAAAGAGAGGTAAAACAAAGACAGATTAACATAAAAAGACAAATTTCCTGCGATTCCTTTGGAGTCTCAGGATTTTTTTGTATCTTTGCCCTCGGTTCGGGGAGAAATCCGGACTAATGAAAGCATTCGCTATTATTTCGCGTTCAGCCAAAAAGCCTCGCAAACTTAATTGGTATAACAAGTTCGCAGATAATATGTGACAGGTGACTCGTACAGAGTCCTCTGCTCTCACTTGGTATAGCGATGCACACACATAGGTGTGGTGCATTACAAGTGAGACGGAGGTACCAATGCGAGGCTGCCTCTTGCTGAACGCAAAAGGTGCATCACGCCTTTTGCGTCTTGGCGTGATTGATAGTCGATGCAGAACTTAAAACTATCAATCGAGAAATGGCAAATACGAACTTAGCAAATGCAAAGACTGCGAAGAACGACGAGTTCTACACACAATATGCGGACATTCAGAAGGAAATCAATGCCTATCTGGATTATGACCCAAATGTATTTCGTGGTAAGACGGTGCTGCTACCTTGTGACGACCCTGAATGGAGTAACTTCACCAAGTTCTTTGCTCAGAACTTTGAACTGTTGGGATTGAATAAACTCATCTCCACCAGTTATGCACCAGAAAGCAAGAAGTACAAGATGCCGTACCAGCCAACGCTCTTTGAGACATCACAGCCATATTTCGACAACGACAAGAGCAAGACACACGGCAAGATTTTCGTGCTTGAACGTGATGTGACAGGTGACAACCGAATTAATATTGACGATTTGCAATGGCAGTACCTGGAGGGTGATGGAGATTTTCGTAGCAAGGAGATTCGGAAACTGCGAGACGAGGCAGATATAATTGTGACTAACCCGCCGTTCTCACTGTTTAGGGAGTTCCTCGCATGGATAATGGAAGCAAACAAGAAGTTCATCATTATAGGTAATATGAATGCTATCACATATCGTGAAGTATTCCCACTTCTTCAAAAGAACATTGCCTGGCTTGGGGCAACAGGATTTGTTACTGATATGGTATTTGGTGTTCCTGAAGGCACTTTGGTTAAAGAGAGTGATAAGAAAAAAGCAGAGCGCTTAGGGTATATTGGGAATTATACTCGTTTAGGAAATTCTTGCTGGTACACAAATATAGATCATGGGCGACGACATCAGCCCTTAAAATTAATGTCTATGGCTGATAATTTTAAACATAGCAAGCATAAAGATATTAGGGAAAATAAACAATATCAACACTATGACAATTTTGACGCTATTGATGTACCTTATACAGATGCTATACCTAATGATTATAATGGAGTGATGGGAGTTCCTATATCATTCATGGATAAATATTGTCCAGAACAGTTCGATATTGTATGGAGAGGTGGTGACATTGAATGGTGTGAGACAGAATGTAATTTTTATACTCCGCCGTCAAAAGATCGAGCTGCATTTTATAAGAAGCAAGATAAGACGTGGCGTATTCAAAATCCTTATGTTTTAGATGCACAAGGAAATGCCATAGTAGTTTATCAAAGAATACTAATCCGCAAAAAACAATCACAATGAAGACAGAACTAAAAATCTACACCGTTGAGCAAATTTGCGACGGGTTTGAATATAACGAGCTGGAGGGGAAAGGCCTTCATGGATTATCAGGTCAGCTGACTATCCAGCCTGCCTACCAGCGTAACTACATCTATGCCGACGGCAAACGCGACGTGGCTGTGATAGAATCGGTACTGAAAGGCTATCCATTGGGACTAATCTATTTTAACCGAAACAAAGATTTTGGTCCTACGGAAACCGAACTTGAAGTGCTCGATGGTCAGCAGCGTATTACGTCGCTTGGTCGTTTCGTGAAAAACAAGTTTGCCGTAAAGATAAACGGCTTGGAACAGATATTCGACGGACTGGATGAAGGACTTCAGCAGAAGATTCTCAAGACGAAACTCTTGGTTTATATCTGCGAAGGTGAAGGTGAACATGCAGAGGAAGAAATCAAAGAATGGTTTAAGACTATCAACATTGCTGGCATTCCACTCAATCACCAGGAGGAGTTGAATGCTATCTATAGCGGTCCATTTGTCACGAAATGCAAGGAAGAGTTTTCAAATTCTCAGAATGCCAACATTCAGAAATGGGAATCGTATGTGAAGGGACCAGCTAATCGTCAGCAGTTCTTGGCAACGGCATTGGAATGGGTGAGCAAAGGTAACGTAGATGGTTACATGTCCGCCCATCGTCGCGATGAGAACATCAACGAGATTAAGACCTACTTCAACACGGTGATAGAATGGGCTGACTCGAAATTTGATGATGTCTATGACGAAATGCAAGGCTTGAATTGGGGCGAACTCTATGAGCGTTTCCATCACTTGCCGTTGAACCACTCTGAATTGTCGGCAAAGGTTCTGGAACTGATGCATGATGACTATGTGACTAACCGACGCGGCATCTTTGAGTATGTGCTTGGCGGTTGTCAGGATACAAAACTGCTGAACGTCCGCCTGTTTGACAAACCTACCATGCGCAAAGTGTATCAGCAACAGACCGATAAAGCTAAAGCAGAGGGCATCAGTAACTGTCCTTATTGTGCAGAAGGCCATGAAGCCAACCGCCATCGAATTTGGAAACCTGAAGAAATGGACGCCGACCATGTATCAGCCTGGAGTAAGGGCGGTACTACCACTATCGAGAATTGTCAGATGTTGTGTAAGACTCATAATAGAATGAAAGGTAATCGATAACTTTAATATTATAACAATGAAAAAGGTATTATTATTTGTTGCATTGATGATAGCTATGAATGCCTATGCGCAAGAGAGTGTTCTTACAAATGGTGTGTATGAACAGAAAAAAGTAGTTGAAGTAAACGACAAGACTGCCGGACAGATATATGTGCGTGCTCTTGAAGTATTAAGCGATTGGGCAGGCAGTCAGTCGCGCTCTAAAGCAAATGTAGATGTACAGGATAAAGATGAAGGGCTAATAGTATATAAAGGCAAAATTTACTTGGGTTACGGCAAAGCGAACATGTTGTATGGATGGGATACATATGCCGATTTTACTTTGAAAGTACGTTGTAAGGATGGTAAAGTACAATTGACAATGACAGTTCCAAGCATGTCATTCCAATGGGATGGTGATGGCCACGGTATGTATAGTATGCCATTAACTGATTTCTTGCCTGTCTATAATTACAAGGGTGACTATAAAATAAAGAAAGCAGCACAAAAATATGCTCCAATGGTTCCAACTACTATAGATAATACCGTTACAGCTCTTGCATTGAAAATAAAGGAAAAAAGCGACGATGACTTCTAAGTAAATACCCGAGTTTCGATAGTGTTAGATGAACATAAAAGAATAGCTTACCTCTGCCCATTAACATTTTTTGAATATTTTTCTTATCCCGTTTCCATCGACGAAACGGGATTTTTTGTACCTTTGCAGTCTTAAACATAAGTTTAATTAAGAATTCAGGATTATGGTATTAGAGAAACACTTAGACAAGACCGAGGAATCACTGCAGATTTTAGACAACTCTCTTCCGCAGGCTAATGTTGACCGTTTTCTATATGGTCTGAAATTAAAGCAATGGGATGAAGAAGCTATTATGGCTTTTACCGTCAAGATACGCAACAGTCATAGTTATGCCTTATTGGAGAACACTCGTCTTAATAAATGGAAAGCTACGTTCAATGAAGAATATGCAACCAATCACAACAAGTATTTTACTACTGCTGAATCAGCCATGAACAGGATGCGCAGCACTTTGAAAGGTATCACCGATGCCGTAATCAAGTTTTGCTATAGGTCTAATAAGGCGCTGCCTGCCGATGTTGATGCTCCTATGGTCCTTGAGCGCACGCCATTGCTGAAAGGACCTTATTCCAAAGACATGTTCGGTACTGACCTTTATGGTAAAACTGTCATGCTGCTATTTGAAGAACTAATCTCTTACCTGAATACAGCTGAGGATAATGTAACTATCTGTCTTGATGTGATAGCACGTGAGAACTATCTTCGTGAGCACATAGAGGAGGTTAATGAAGTTTATGACAAATGTTTTGAGGAGACTTTCCGTAACAATCGTTCTGTGATAAGGAGACTAAAAGAGTCGAATGCCAATCTTGATAACGACATTTTGAAGACTATCGAGGATGCCGAGGATGCTCAGCAAATGATAGCCGACTTGTTCCACATGTTAAATGTTGACGAATGGAACGACTATGTAATTTGTAAAGCTGTTTATGATGCTGACATGGCTGGTCTTGATAAGAGAGAGTTGTTTCTTTGGGGTAAGGAACGAAAGGAGCACGTAATGCGCGTTAGGACACTGCTTGAGCATCTTTCAGAACTGGATCTTTCCAAACAGGACATGAAGATAGAAAAGCAGGAAGGCGTAGTATGTGGAGAGTTCTTGATGCGTCTATTCATCTGGTGTGATGTTAATGAAAACAGCAGCCAATCAGTATGGCTGGAATACGTTACTGATAAGATACTTTCGGCTCCTGACTGCCGCTTTGAAAAAGTTGCCCGGATTGGTGCTATAAAGGCAGAAAGAGTAAAGCTTGCATCCGTAGGTATTGATGAAACAAATAATCTTCAAAAGATGTTTAATGTGGCTTTGGATGTCTTTGTAGATAACTTTTAACATTATTTTATGCCCATCAATACTGTCCTGAGGACTGGCTCATTTGATGCCAGTCCTTATTTTTTGACCATCTTTTGAGTGTTATAAAGTCAATAGTTATACTGTCTTTTGACCAGGCAAATAAGGTATTAGGTCAAAAGATGAGACCATCACTGGCAAAAACAGATATTTAGATGGTCAAAACCTTGGAATGTTGAGTCAAAACAGGGTTAAAACACACCATCTAAACCGCATACAAAAGTCAACAACAACTTTCTGATTTACAGGGATTTTGCCTAATTTTGCAGCATCTTCTCAGGCACGAAGCTGCGTGCTTATCATGAAGGGGTGGCAAAACAGGAACCGTCAGCAAGGTATACCTGTGACCACTTGTTTCCTAAATGAAAAAAGGAAATGAAAAGAAATAATTATGCTGTTTCTAACAGCAACCAGACGCGAGAACTGAACATTGTGATGGATGACCAGACCAGCCGGTATAGGTTGCACCCTGAGTGCTGTGCCCGACTGGTCGAGGGATTGCCGCTTTGGGTACCTCCTGAACTCTTCTTTGAGGTGACGGATGGCTTGCGAGGTTTCCGTAAAGGGCTGGTGAACGTGATGGTGGATAACATCTTGATGTTTTGCACCGGAAATGGACGTCATTTGACAGGATTGCCTCATGTCGACAATGTACTCTTGGAGTTGTATCGTCACATTGGGAACTTTGCGGTTATCAATGGCTATAAGCTTGAACCGCTCTTCTGAGATTCAGTAAACCTGGAACACGTCTTTCCTATAATAATATAAGGTGGGCGTGTTCCACTTTCAAGAACAAAAAAAAGAAGTAACGATCATGACAACGAATAGTAATTTTGAGATGAGCTTTTTCCAAGCTCCGATAACGAACAAAGTGCCGGCTGCGACGGTTGATCCGTTTTGGGTGTACCAGTACCTGCGCTCACCGGAGGCTAAGCCTGAGACGGTCGAACTGAGGGCTATTGCCGACAAGGACCAGCAGCGCACCTACAAGGGTAGTCGGCTGCAGTATGTGACACCGTCAGGGGTGTTCAGCTATTGCAACGATGCCAGCCTGATTTCGCATTCAAGGCTTCTTTGTATGGATTTGGATGACCTGTGTCCAATTTCTGAGGTAAATCCTGTGTTCTACTACTTCAAGCCGGAGTGCTACAATGCGGCCACGAAGGAGACCGATGCGGTAGAACAGTTGAAATGGCGGCTTGTTGACGACCCGCGGTTCAATACCGTCATGGCGTTCCGCTCACCGCGTGGCAACGGGCTGAAGTGGTGGATTGAGATTGACCTTGCGAAGTGTGACCACCGCACGTGGTTCCAGGCTGTGAGAAACTTCCTGATGTCGCAGTACCAGCTGACCGACCACCAGGTGGATAAGCAATGTGCCAATCCGTCGAGAGCCTGCTTCCTGTGCCACGACCCGCTGGTGCATCTGAGAACTGATTTAATTGAAAACTTTTGTATATAATTAATAGTATGGAAAACATGGATTTCAATCCGCTGGAATGGGCTCAGAGTGAGCCCTCCAGCAACCCTCAACCCCGTGTTGAGACAATAAACGACCAGCCTCAGGGCGGTCAGGTAGGTAACATGACGACGGCCGATTTTTCGACCGACCTCCAAAGAGCGCAGGCCGTTTGTGAGGAGCTGATTAGTCGGGGGGCGAACATCGCGGAGTCGTACGACGACTATCTGAAGTTGGGGTTTGCCTTGGCTGACGGTCTTGGCTCGGACGGTCGCGACATCTTCCACCAGCTGTGTGCTCAGTCGGTGAAGTACCGCGAAGCTGATTGCGAGAAGAAGTGGCTGGAGTGCCTGTCGAAGCGTGACGGTCGTACCACCATCGCCACATTCTATGATATGGCTAAGCGGAATGGTGTCGACCTTTCGGCCATCAGCCGCCAATTTCCCGCAACTCCCGCAGTCCCGCACGGCTTCTCCGAAAACGTGCATGGAGAAGGAAAGAGAATGTCTGATGCTGGTCAAGGCATTAATAATCAATCAATTAATAATTATCAAGGTGATGTGAACGGATCTTTTGATAAAGAAAAAGGATGCCGTGCGGGACTGCGGGAGTTGCGGGACTCGGAGGCTCCCGAGGGTGCTGCCCTGACATTTACCGAGACCTTCTCCGACCGCCTGGAAACGTCATCGCTGCCGTTGCTGTTGCGCCAGCCTGTCGAGATGCGGCAGGATGCGGAAGACCGCGACAAGCTGTTGCTGTCGGCAACGACCGACTATTCGGGTGTGATGCCCAACGTCTATGGCATCTATGGCGAGAAGCGCGTCTATGCACCGCTTTACCAGCTCGTCAATGCCCCGTCGGGAGCCAGAAAGGGTGAGATTGTGGCCTGCCGCCAGCTGTTGATGCCTATCGAGTATGAGATTCGGCAGCAGATGGCCATCGAACAGGCGGAGTACGAGAAGCAGGTGGCCGACATAGCAGCACTCCCCCCACAGCAGCGCAAGCAGCAACAGCAGCCCAAGGAGCCGGAGTACCGTTCGGTTTTCCTTGCTGCCAACAGCTCGGCCACGGGACTATATCACGATTTGGCCGCCAATGGTGAGTGGGGCGTCATTCACGAGTCGGAAGCCGATACTCTGACGCAGGCCATGGGACAGGAGTTCGGGCAGTTCTCAGATGGTCTCAGGAAGGCCTTTCATCACGAACCTATCACTTATACGCGCCGCACAGAGAAGGAGCACGTGTCGATAGACCATCCCCGCGTGGCCATGCTGCTCACCTGTACTCCCGGCCAGATACCTTTGTTGATGCCCGGCAAGGAGGTAGCCAACGGACTGGCAAACCGTTACCTGTACTATTGTCTGAAGGGCGGTCACGAGTGGCGCAGTCCCTTTGCGGGCTGTGAAACACCGCTCGACGACCGCATTTACGAGGTCGGCAAGCAGTATCTGGCTTTGTACCATGCACTTCAGCAGCGCCGTGACCACCCCATACAGTTCACGCTGACCCGTGAGCAGGAGGCACGGTTCGACGACCACTTCAAGCAACTGTTGCCCGAACAGATGGGACTTTATGGCGAGGACTTCGACGCCTTCGTCTATCGACTGGGACTGTCGGCTTTCCGCATGATGATGGTATTCACCGTCTTACGCTGTTTCGAACGGCAGCCATACCTCTCCGACGACACTCAGGTATTGGTTTGCAGCGATACCGACTACCAGACGGTGATGACCATCATCGGAACGCTGGTCAACCACACCGCACACGTCTTCACCAACCTGTTGCCCCACGACGACCTCTCGTCACAGCTCACGGCAGTGAAGATGACACAGCAGGAAATCACCCTCTTCCGTGAACTGCCCGATGCATTCACAACAGGCGAGTGTCTTGAACTGGCACCAAAACTGGGAATGAATCGTAGGACCGCCGAGCGCTACCTCGGCAACTTCTTCAGCAAGTACCATCTGGTCAAGCGCCCCTCGCTGGGTCACTACCAGAAAGTGTCTGAATAATCAACTCTCTCGCGCGTCCAAAGGCACATCCTGAACTGCGCGAAGGCACTTCCTCAACCGAGAGAAGGCATATCCTGACGCGTCCGAAGGCACATCCCGACGAAAGATGTGCCTTTTCTTTAAACAACGAATTAACCTGTATAATTCATAGAGGTATTCTCATCGCTGAGTTGTAGCTGTTTATCTTATTTTTATTACCTTGTAAATAAAGCACTTAAAGGTACTAATTTTTGTCGACATGGCAAAGAAAAATGCTTCTTTTTTTTATGTCCTTATGAATTATTCAGGTAAAAAAAAGTCAGATTGTTTGGCGGCTTGGATTATTCTTCGTAATTTTGCAACCAAATTATAATTGGTTTCTTTTTATAAAGAGGATATAGAAAAAACAAACTAAGTACAAGTCAATGAAAAAGATTTTAATGACACTCGCCCTGCTCTGCACACTCGTACAGGGGGCATGGGCAGAGGATGTGAACTACATCTATTACACAGTGAACGATGATGGCAAGACCATTACGAAGCATGAGGACGGAACTGCCAGTAGCCCTACCGTGCTCACCAGCACGCTGCTGGAAGACAGCGATGAGGACAACCTCAAAAGCGGCTGGTATGTGCTGAACTCAACATTCAGCTACGGCGAGCGCATCGTCATCAGCGGCGACGTGCACCTGATATTGAAAGATGGCTGTACGCTGACTGCTGAGCAGGGCATCCGCATCAACACCGATGCCAAGCTCACCATCTACGCCCAGAGCGAGACGGAGGGAACGATGGGCAAACTCGTTGCCATTGAGACGCATCACGACAAGGCTGCCATCGGCGGCAACAAGAACTATCAAGCCGGCAAACTCTACATCCACGGTGGTGAGATAGAGGCCACCTGCATAAAAGAATCCAGCAAGTATGCCGCTGGAATCGGTGGCGGCTACGGCGACGGCTCCGGCATGAAGGAAATCACCATCTACGGTGGCAAGGTGACTGCCCAAGGGGCAGAAGGTGGAGCTGGCATCGGCGGCGGCAAGAACAACAACCACCCCGGCACCATCAATATCTATGGTGGTGACATCACGGCCGAAGCCGGAGATTACGGGGCGGGCATCGGTGGCGGTCAGAACCGCGACGGTTGGCCCATCATCATCAACGGCGGAAAGGTTTATGCCCACAGTGGTAATTGTGGTGCCGGCATTGGTGGAGGCTTTTTGGGCAGTGGCACTTCGGTGGTCATCAATGACGGCCAGGTACAAGCCTATGGTAGCTCTGGAGGTGCCGGCATTGGCGGAGGCTGTGGTCAGTACTATTCCGTTGGCGATAATATCCTTTTTGTTGTAAGCATTGGCTTTTATACTGATGCCACGCAAAAGGGTGGTCATAGCGGCGCGATAGCCATACATGGCGGAATTGTATTTGCTGAAGGTAATAACTACGATTGGACTGTTAGTGCCGGTATAGGTGGTGGCATATGGGGAGATGTCAACGGCCCTATCACGATAGACGGTGGCAATGTAACAGTAACTAGCAAAACATATGAAGGCGATATT
>JAEEVA010000002.1 GCA_016286995.1 Prevotella sp. | reverse complement strand
GCCTTGCACCTCACGGTGCATTGTCATCGGCCTAAACGTTAATATCTCATTTCATAATCTTTCTTCATCTTACATCTGTTTTAGGCTTTTCTATATCGTTTAAGATACTGCCTTATAACAGATAAGCTTTTTGATTCAAATCCAAATTCAGTGAAATTGGTGACCAAATTCAGTGAATTTGCTTTGTAAAACGAGTCAATCCACATTGTAGTATGAATCGATTTATTTGCTTCGAGTACACAAAGGGGACGGTTCTTTTTGTGTACTTTTAATCACCGCCCAGAGAGGCTGTCCCCTCTGAGCGGTGAGAGTTATTTACCAGTCTTCTTCGTCCTCGTCGTCCCAATCGAGACCACGAGCAAGGACATCACTTTCATTTGTAACTGTGTCGCTATTTTTTGACAGGCTAGATGCTGCCAACATACCCATAGTTTGAATCTTGTGCACCTCTATAGAGGGCTGTATATATTGCTTTTTCATATCTTCTTTGTTTTTAAACATAAATAATCTTAACTAAGCTTTTTTCTTTAAACAGAAATTGCCATTAATTGAACATGAATTAATCATGAATTATTTCACTATGATCTTCTTACCATTCACAATGTAGAGACCCTTAGTGGGCTGAGCCACGCGCTGACCATTGAGGTTGTAATACTGGCCATTAGCTGCTGGCTCTTCGCTGTTAGCAATCTTCTCAATAGCAGTGGCATCGCCAAAGCCCAAGAATTCGGGTGAGCCAGTAGTTATTTTCTTCAGATAGATCTTGCCGGCAGATAGCGAAACATCCCCACCCCACTTGTAGAAACCGACAACATTGTTTTTCTTCGAAAGCACATAGATATCCTGATCTGCTGTCGCCGTTGTGCCGTCGGACACGTGCAAATCGTTATCTCCAACAGCATTAGCTGAAGCAATAACAGGAACATTGATGGCCGTGCCGTCAGCACCTTCCTTATACAGCACTACAGGAGTATTGGCAGGTACCTGGCCATTAGCAATCTCGTTCAGTTTTACAGAAGTCTCGTTGTCAGTAGCTGTATAGGCTGTAATGCCAGTATTGCTGAAGTCTGTCGGACAACCATTATGGAATGTCGCATATTTGGCATCAGAAATAGTAGCAACTGCTGTTGTTTGTATAAGTAAAATATCATCTACACGAATGCGATTGTTGCTGGAAGTAGTTGCAAAAGTAATTATGACATTACCTTTTCCGCCTGTAATGGTTACCGTCTTTTCTACCCAATTGGCAGTACCCGTGACATCAACGTCTCCTGAAGCGGTCGCACCAGATACTGTAATTTTCAAGTTGCCAGTATTGCTGGAGTCATAACGTTGCACTTTATATGTTAGAGTTGCATTGCCGTTTAAAGCTAATGATTTTGTTACAGCAGTACCAGCATTATCTTTATTACCAAACTTCAAGTGGCCATCAGAATCTCCTGATATCTTTTTGCCAGGATACACATATGAGAAAGAAGACCACCGGTCAGAGTCTAAGTATGTATTGGATGCAGTTAGTGCTGTTGTACCATCATTGGTATTAGTATATGTACTGACACTCTCATATAACAACTCGCCTAATTCTTTACCTCTTGTTACATTAATGGTATAAGAAGCACTACCAGCCTTATACGTTTCATCACCAGCAAATGTTGCAGTAATAGTTGTGGAACCAATAGCCACACCAGTTACATTGCCACTGGCATCAACCGTTGCAATACCAGTATCGTCACTTGCAAAGGTGACGGCAAGTCCATTGGGATTTGTTAATGTTGGTGCACTCAATGTGCTACCTACCGCAACCGACTGTGTTGCAGTAGCGTAACTCAATCCATTGTCGCTACGTGTATCTGTAACAGTCAATGTATAAGTTGCTTCCGATTTTGCCCAACCTGACACAGCAGGAGCAGTAGCCTTTACTGTAACGCTTCCTTCCTGTTTTACTGTTACTGTACTTCCTTCAATCGTTGCACCAGCGGTATTATCAGTTATAGTATAAATTACTGTACCAGTATAACCAGTTGCTGTAGTTGCTGTTTGTGAATATGTTGTCTGGTTGGGAAACGAGATAGAGGGTGTGGTGTCGTCAAAAGCGACCGCTGAAGATGGATCAGAAGAAGAATTCCTCTCAAAAGCCACTTCAAATACACGGCTATTACTACTTCCAACGCCTTTTATATATATGTAATATGTTTCCGATGCTGATAATGTTTCAGTACTCGACCAAATATGCACGTTATTATCAGCAGTGTACTTTATTTCCTCTACTTGTGTATAATCATTGCCTGTTTTTGTATATATAAAAATATCCAAATACTTACTCGTGGAATTATTCTTTCCGTAAACTTTTAATGATTTTAAATTTGTCACCTTATACAATAGATAGCGACCTGCTTGTATAGTGGCATAATACTTATTAGTATAATAACTTGAACCTTTAAATGGAGCAGAGGCATCCCATGTGTCTTGATTTGAACCTACTGACGCTTGGGTAATCCAAGTTTGATTACTAACACTCTTATAGGATTCATAACCAGATACAATTAGGTAATCATCATCAAGGTACCATGAAGTAGTACCATTCCATGTACCCATAGTAGATGAAGTAATCGTCTGTAAATTTAAGGTCGTTGAGGGGTCGTCTCCAGACCAAGGCTTAGTTACTGCCCACACACTCGAACTGCCTGCTACGAGGGCGCATAGCAGGAACATTGTTTTTAATAAAGTAGTTCTTTTCATAATTGTTTTGTTTTATAAAGTTAATAACTAAAAGGTTTCCAATCCGAAAGTCCGTACTAACCTTATATATAAAAAAGAAGTGCGAACCCGACCATATCCAGACCAGGTTCACCACAAACCCAACAAGTACTATGGGAAGTCCGCACTTTGGGGTGCGTACTCCAATATACTTGTTAGCTCAACAATCCATTTCGAGGTGGTGATTCGGTCTGGAATTAGAGCGTTAAAATGTCTTTTTCTTGTCGTTTTCACTTAAACGACGCAGCAAAAGTACGAATTAATATTGAGAAAACCAAATTTTTGAGCAGCGAAATCAAAGAAAAGCTTGTTTTTGCAATGATGAGTCGTGAAAAAATTCTCTAACAGAAAATTTGATGCGGCAATTGCGGCAATGCGGCAATTGATTTCATAGAGTAATAATAAAAATAAAAATGTAATAATAATTAATACATTTACTTTTTTAATAAATCTATAGAATTTAAACGCCGCATTGCCGCATTGCCGCATTTTCCTCTGACTTTCCTCGGAGTAAAGTCCGAGTTTACTGGCATGAAAGTCCTACTTTACTGGCATGAAAGTCCGTACACAAGAATAATTTCTGGATAATTTCTGGTCATTTCTTTCCAAAATATATTTCCGGGTAATAACTTACAGCTGTGCTATGTCCTCAACATAACAGAAAATTTTTGAGCAGCGAAATCAAACCATTTTTATTAAATGAGAAAGATTTCTGATTAAAATGATGGATAATTGCAGAATTATTACTATCTTTGCAACTATCATTAACTTAAAGCGCATGAAACCTATGAATCGTTATCAAGGCCTATTAGCAACTATTATTTGTGCATTCCTTTGCGTCACTGCAAATTCACAAGACCAGCGTTTTACAAATCCGCCCAAAGAGGCTCACCCTTATGTGTGGTGGCACTGGATTAATGGTAACACGTCCAAAGACGGTATCCGCAAGGACTTGGAATGGATGAACCGTATCGGCATTGCCGGATTCCACCAGTTTGACGCCGGTGGTTCGATGATGCAGGGTTTGCCGCCAGTGGTGCCACAGACTCCGTATCTGAGTGATGCGTGGAAGGAGAACTTCGCCTACGCCATTCATCTGGCGGATTCGTTGGGCATGGAGGTTGGCATTGCCTCTGCTCCTGGCTGGAGCAGCACCGGTGGCCCTTGGGTGGTGCCTGCTGATGCGATGAAGAAACTTACATGGCGCACATTAGAAGTAAAAGGTAACGGCAAGAGTCAGACGCTGACGCTACCCGAGCCGTACAAGACCATCGGCCGCTTCCAGAACGTAAGCGCCGGCATTTATGCGCCCGTGTTTGAAAAGATGCCCCAGTGGTATCAGGACATTGCTGTGGTGGCAGTAAGGGTGCCGGAGGCAGAAAAGAGTATGCAGGAACTTGGTGCTACCATCACTTCCAGTGGTGGAGACTTCACTGTGGAGCAGCTCACCAACGGCGACATTAATGACGGCCCTGAACTGGCGCTCAACAAAGAAGGCACCCACGCCTGGATACAGTACAACTTCCCGCAGGCCGTGACCATCCGTTCCTTCACCTTGGTGGGCGGACAGGAGCAGGGACAGTTCGACCCTGATCGTACCTACGACAACACGCTGCTGTGCAGTCAGGACGGCAACACGTGGACGGAGGTGATTCGTGTGCCTTCTTCCAATCTGACACAGATTACCGTGGACATCCCCGAAACTACCGCCAAGCACTTCCGTCTGAAGGTAATCAATCCGCAGCCGGACTACAGCCTAATCTACTATGGTGCTCAGGTGGTGATTCCCACCGGTACCCCCATCCACGAGTGGAAACTGAATACAGTGTATAAGGTGAACCACGCCGAGGAGAAGGCCGGCTTCGCCTCCCCCGGAGACCTGCTACAGCTTCCCACACCGACCACGGAAGCCCCAGTGCAGGAGACCATTGACCTGACCGACAAGGTGAAGGATGGTGTCCTGACGTGGAAAGCCCCTGCCGGCAAATGGCGCATCTACCGCTTCGGTGCTTCCCTCACGGGCAAGCAGAACCACCCCGCTCCGCCTGAAGCCACCGGTCTGGAGGTGGACAAACTGGATGCGGATGCGTGGAACCGCTATTTCCATACTTATTTAGATATGTATAAGGATGCTGCCAACGGTCTGTTAGGAGCACGCGGCATCCAGTATCTGATGATTGACAGCTATGAAGCCCAGCACATGACGTGGACACCCAAGATGGAACAGGCCTTCAAGATGGCCAGAGGCTATGACCTAAGACTATGGCTACCCGCCCTCACCGGAGAGATTATCGGCTCTTCCAAGGCCACCGAAGACTTCCTCTTCGACTGGCGCGAAACCATCGGCGAACTCTTTGCCGCCAACTACGACCGTGTGAACGACATCCTCCACGAATACGGGATGAAGGGCCGCTATACGGAAAGTCATGAGAACGCCCGCACCTTCGTGGGCGACGGCATGGATCCCAAGCGCTCTGCCACCGTACCGATGGCTGCCATCTGGACGGTAGATGCAGCGGAAAGCGTCGCCTATCAGGCCGATATCCGTGAGTCGGCATCAACGGCGCATATCTACGGACAGAACATCGTGGCTGGCGAGAGCTTTACTACCAACGGCATGCTGGGCGGTGCCTACACCTGGTATCCCGGCAACTTGAAGGAGGTGGCCGACGTGGCCCTGATGAGCGGTCTTAACCGTTTCTTCATCCATGAGAGTGCCCACCAGCCCTCCGACGACTTCCGTCCCGGTCTGGGTCTCTTGATCTTTGGCCAGTGGTTCAGTCGCCATGAGACGTGGGCGGAATATGCCAAATACTGGTTAGATTACTTGGCCCGCAGCAGCTACTATCTGCAGGCCGGTCGCAATGTGGCCGATGTGCTATGGTTCTATGGCGAGGACACCAACATTGCCTCAGCATACGGCAAAGCCCTGCCCGATGTCCCTGACACCTATAACTATGATTTCTGTAGTCCACATGCCCTGCTCAATTGCATATCGGCTAAGGATTACAAGGTCATCGCTCTGGGTGAACACGCGCAGAATATGAGCATAGAAGTACTTCGGAAACTGCATCAATTGGTCTCTGAGGGCGTATTCCTCATTGGCAAGGAGCCTGTGAGTATGGCTGGGCGCTGTGACAATGCCAAGGAGTTCGAACAACTAAAAGCCGACATCTGGCATACCAACCGCAGCAATGTCTGGACTGGCAGCGTGGCCGATGGCTTAAAGCACTCCGGCGTGGCGCCCGACTTCCAAAGCTCCGTTCCTGGCATACGCTTCGTACACCGTGTGGACGGCAACCGCAACATCTACTGGGTGCGCAACTTCAGCGGCAAGGAAGTGGATACGGACATCGTGCTCCGCGACGCCAAGGGCACCCTCACCGTCATGAATCCCGTCAACGGCAAGCCCGTTTATGGTGTGCTGCATAATGGCAAGTTGCATTTGGGAGCTGATGACGCCCTGTTCATCGTGGCCGATCCTGCCGCCGCGCCTATAGCAGAACCCGCGCCCCTGAAGCCTGCTGGCGAAGTTGCTTTCAATGGTCCGTGGACGGTTTCCTTCGAAGGTCAGGACGCTCCCAAAGGCATCCGCACATGGCAGACGCTCTCCTCCCTGACGGAGTCTGACGAACCCGATGTGAAGTATTTCTCAGGCACCGCCACCTATCAGAACACCTTCACCCTTCCCAAGAAAGATCTCCCCGCAGGTCTGTCTATCGATTTGGGCGCAGTGGGACAGATGGCCGACATCTTCATCAATGGCGAACATGTGGACTTCCTGTGGAAAGCCCCGTACAAAGTGAACTTCGAAGGTAAATTGAAACCCGGTAAAAACACCATCGAGGTGAAGGTTGTGAATACCTGGGTGAACCGCATCATCGGTGATGGTCAGCCCGACGTAGAGGGTCACAGCTTTACACCTGTAGCCTTCTATGGTGTCAAAAGCCTCACGCAGAACATGGGTACACTCACCCCCTCCGGCCTAATAGGTCCCGTACGTTTGGAAATGCTTCATAAGGAGTAATACCACCAAAATCGATTCTCTGCTTTTGGGTATAGGCGCACGGTCGTTTGGGCGTACGCAAACGGTTGTTCGGGCGTACGCAAACGGTAGCTTGCTACGTGCAAAGTCCCTGCCTGCTACGTACTTCGACCCTGTTTGATACGTGCTTCAGCCCTGCCTGCTACGTGTTTCAACCCTGCTTGCTACGTATAAACTCCCTGCTTGCTACGTCAAAGATGCATTGATGGCAGACAGTTAACGTTACACTAAACTATCCCTTAGCACAAATGGTCTGTGACCCATTGTGCTCATTGGGGGTATATATAGATAGCAAAAGTATAATTGTTAGTATAATCAAAGAGTGCAAACCAATATCTGGCTTGACTATCGTTAACCATATTACTTTTAGCTATAGTACTACCTTCGGTAACAATCTCGTAAGTCATTGAAAAGCCCAGATTGTTGAAGTCTTGCACAATTCTCTTAAAAGTAGGATAGGGATCTGAGAGTTTGTCTTTTGTTATTCTAAAAGAATAATATCTCATAGTATCGCCAACATATAGGTAAGTGCATGGAACACCCCAATATGTATAGTCCTTCAGTATTTCATTGTCATCTGAGTAAATAGACAGGCTCTCAACATGTGTTGGATCACTTGAGTCATCTCTTAAAGTGAACATGGCGGCTAACTTATTCCTAAGGCTCATATACGAGTCTGTCTTTAGATTCACACCTTCCACATAGCCGAAAGGTTTCTCTAAGAATTCTCCCAACACCATTATTGACGATGGCTTTGACGATCCTGCTTCCTGCGTAACGCTTACCGTTTTGCTACCACTATTCTGTCCCTTGATAGTAACAGTTGCAGTGCGGCTGGTTGACGAGCTGTTGGCAGCGGCCGTTACTTTCACCGTTCCGTCGTTACTGCCAGATGATGGCGACACTGTACACCATGTCTGGTCAGACGTTACCGTCCAAGAGTCGTTGGATGACACGGTGACATTCTTTGTCTCGCCTGCCGCAGCAAACGACAGGGACGTCGGACTAACCGACAGCGTATAGCCTTTTGCATCCTGAGTGACCTGAATCGTCCTTGTGATAGAACCTCCAGTTATCGTAATGGTAGCACTACGGCTGGTAGTGGTGGAATTGGCTGAAACAGTCACCTTGACATTGTCATTATTGCCTGTGCCTGATGTCGGACTGACAGTACACCAAGTCTCACTTGTGGTCACCATCCAGGATACATTCGACGTGATGGTAAACTTATTGCTTCCACCGTCAGCAGTGAAGCTCAGAGTTGTCGGACTAACGGTCAGTGAAGCTTCAGGTTCTGGTTCCGGGCTTCCTGCAGGTTTCTGTGTGACAGTGACGGATACGGTCTTCGTATTCGATTTGTCCGTAAAGGTCAGGACTGTCGAGCGGTCACTGCCCGTATTGTTGATGGATGCCGTAAGAGTCACCTGAGAACCGCCAGTGGCTCCGCCCGGTGAGCAGTTCAGCCACGAGTCGGCAGACCTGACGGTCCATTGGGTGTTGGAATTGACGGTCAGGGTTCCCCTGCCGCTATCGTCAAGGACAATGGCTCCTGGCGAGACGGTCAATGTCGGCCCCTCACCTGAGGAGTCATCGCCACAGTTTGCTAAAAGGAGGACTGCCAACAGTCCTGTCAGCACTTTCAGAAGAGATGTTGTTTTCATATCGTCATGATGGTTTGTTTAGAAAATATACCCGACATTCACACTGACGGTCTTGCCTTCATAGTTACCAAAGCCATGCTGATAGTCAGCACCGATGGCATAATGTTTGGCAAAAATCATTTTAAAGCCCCCCTGACCACCTACTTGGAAAGCAGAATACTTGTCAGAGAATTTCTCGCTGGTCCATGGGAAATCTGCCGTAACCTTTCCACCGACATTGACGCTGAAATAGGGACCGGCCTGGATTTGCAAGGCAACGGCATCAGAAAGATCGAAATGCAGCAATGCCATCACGGGAATGTCCAGGAACTGGAAGTCACCCTTTTCGTTGACGATATTCACGTCAGAATACTTGTATCCTCTCGTAGCGAAATACAGTCCCGTTGAAGCGCCGAAGATGTCAGTAAACTTATAGGTGACACTTGCTCCGATATGGAATCCTGTTACCCACTTGGCACTGCCATAACCTACTCCGAGTCCTGCCGTGGAGAAGTTCACGCCACCGTGCAATCCGACGAAGAGCTTCTGTTTGACGAGTTCTGGGGCAAAGAGGGTCATCAGGTACACCTTGTTACCCTTCACGTCGTCGACGCCATAGTCCTTGAATACGACACTCTTCGGCTCATAGCCCTGCTTGTAGATGGTCAGTCTGCGGTCGCCATCAGTCATATAGGCCCACACCTCAGCACCGAACTTCCTGACCTCGAAGGCTCCCGAAACGCTGTCGATCTTGGCTCCCTGGATTTTGATGACGGCACACGGGTCACCGTCGTAGTCGTTAATACGGTCGGCGGCAGCAATGAACTGATTGGCCAGTCCAAACCTTTTCACCTCTATCTGCTGTGCAAATGCCGTCAATGACAGCATCAGCAGGATGACTGAGAAATAAAATCGCTGTTTCATCATACTTATTGTTTTAGTTATTAATTATTGAGTCATTCTTTTCTTTGCCGGAATCTCGAAATCCAGGATGTTGATGATTTCCTCCTTGGGTGTCGGCACGCCGGCCATCTTGTCCGGTTGCCAGGTACGCACATGGATGATGGGCGGTTCGTCGTTGTCGTAGAATTCCCACAGCAGGAACACGTAGCCGTCGTCTTCGTATCTGTCTGACTTCCAGTGCTGATGAAGCGTAACGCCAAAGAAATTAGGGTTTTTCTTCGACCTCACCACCTCGGGGTCGCTGAACGTCACCTTGATGTATTTGTTGTTTCTGAAGGTCTGCTTTAGCCTAGACAGATATTGCTGTTTGTTTTGTGTACGGTAGACTATCTCCGGACGCATCTTGGGCTGGTCGCCCTTGTTGTCACGCTTCATGACTACGGTTCCCGTGATAATCAATGCTTCGTCGCTGAACACCTTGTCCAAGGCTTCAATGTCCTTCTCGTCGTAATGGCTACGGAAGTCTTCCACGAATTTCAGGATTTCCTCACGACGTGCCATGTCTACGGCGTCACCTTTCTTGATGATGTCAGTATACACGTGGTTGGCCATCGCCATACGTGCTCCCGTAATCTCGCCCTGACGGCTCAGACTGATGGTCAGCTGGCGTTCGAGGTCTCCGTCGTAGCCGTCAATAACCGGAATCACCTTAATGGCTATGTTGCGCACCTGATAGCCGTTCACCGTGGTGTTGCAGTGTTCGTAGATGGCCTTATCCTCACAAACGAAATGCAGATTATTCCACAGAAGCGATAACGACCGTACGGCATTGTCGGTGATTCTCACCCCTCGGAACTGCAGATTCCCGTCGTACTCCCTTGCCCTGTTGATGGTGGTCAGGAATTGCGACACATTATCCTCAATGGTGTTCTTAAGACGTGTATCGCTCAATCCGTCGGTAATAACGAATCTCACTGCTTGCTGTGCACGAACTTGGGTGTTCATGCAAGTGAGGAATGTCAGTATTGCTATCAAATATCTCATTGTATTGACTTTTTTATTATTTTCAAACTATCCAACTATCTGAACCGTTTTCTGTTTGCCTTTAGGTTTTCTTCGCTGCCATACATCCTGTTGCCGTCAATGTTGGGAATAAACAAATGAGCCTTACCCTGAAGCTTGGGTTCGGCATTATCCAGCTCTGCCACAGGACAACTGAGTTCCAGCAGGTGATGATATCCCATAGCCTGATTGCGCATATGCAGATAACTCGTGGCAACCGTTCCTTCCGTGTCGTCACTGATATAATAAGGTGTACATCCCTGACGTTCGCAGTAGGCAACCCACTGACGGACGGAGATGTCGATTGTTTGCTGACTATAATCACTCAACACCATCTTAAGACACATGGTGGCATTGGCCAGCTGTGGCGCAGACGCCAGAAGAACGTCCGACTGGACCTTGTCAGGGTGGCGCAGAATGTCACGAACAAAAGTCCGTTCTAACTCGCGACGGCTCGATAGGGAAAGCAACTCATAGTCAACAGGAATGGCCATGTTGACCAATTCATGACCGTCACGCTGCCACACCACTTGGTAAGCTTTCTCATCCCTGAGCATGATGCTGCACTCGTCAGCCGGCCCGATAGTGCTGATGGTCTTCCACGAACCCTTGAACAGCTGTATCTTCTGTAGCAGCAGGTCATTCTCCGTATGAATCAGACTACGGTCAAGGGCTGCATATTCTATGCAATCGTATACCGGCAAAGGCTGCTGCTGACGCATGATGTCGCTGAACAGTGGTAAACCGATATGCTCCACCACCCCCTCTTCACTGATTCTCACAACGATGGACTGACCAGAGGAAAGGACAATGGTTGAAGTAGATCCTGATGATGCCAGATCAATCTCATGCTCCACGCCCAGTTTCATGGCAGCGGCTCGCAGGGTCTGGGTACGATAGTCCCTACAGGTAACACTCAAGGGTATTACCAGTAGGCACAAGACAGCAACAGCATGTCTGATACCTATGTTACGGTGTAATAATGCTTGTCTGTCCATCTGTCTTGATCCATTTTCCCAGATATAACCGTCCGTCTTCATCGAACTCTGCTTGGACTATCTTGTCGCCCGCTTGGGCATTAATTGTCTTGCCATTACTGCAACGTATTGACTTTGAGGCTGTAAATACCATTGTTCCAATACCAACAGGTTTTCCATGCTGTATGCTACCAGTCCATGAGGCATAGCCTAAAGCTCCCTTAGAAGATGTCACCTTTGCTGGTGTTTCCCGAGGCGCAGGCTTAGAAACTTCTTTTTGCGCAGGCTTCGTTTCTTTTTTCACAGGCTTGGTTTCTTCCCGAGGCGCTGGCTTACTGTCTTCCTGAGGGGCAGGATTGGACGCTTCCTGAGAGGCAGGCTTGGATTCTTCCTCTAACGACAAATTAACTTCTTCCTTTGATGCTGACTGTTGGACTTGAGCTATTGGACTTTCCATCCTTACAACCTTATCTGGCTCAGGTGTCTGACTTTGGAAGTAAAGGATGCCTGCAAGCGCCACCAAGACAACAGCGACAACGGCAGCAAGCAATGGCTTCTTAGACAATGGCGAGCCCTTCGGCTTGCGGTCAATGGCCTCAAGGGCAACCCTCATCTCAGAAATAGTCTGATAGCGCAAATCCTGCTTCTTCTCACAAGCTGTGGCTATGATTTTGCGCAAGGCTTTATTCTTGATTGCCTGAAGGGGAAGTTTTGACTTCAGCTGTTGCTCAAGAATGTCATGCCGTGGTCCCTCAAACGGGGTATGTCCCACAACAAGCTGATATAACAGGATACCCATGGCATAGATGTCCGTCGTACGGTTCTGATGCTTGACATCGCCTAACACCAGTTCAGGAGCAGCATATTCCGGCTTGCCCATGAACTTTCCTGCCACAGTCAGTCCCTCATCACTCTCCGTCAGCGCTTTCATTTGTTTAGCGATACCGAAATCGATGAGCTTGATATGGCCGTCGCTGGTTATCATGATGTTCGACGGGTCAATGTCGCGATGGATATATCCCGCATCGTGCAGTGCCATCAGTCCGGAAAGAATGTTGATGACCATGGTACAGGCAAAATGCTCACGGTCGTTCAGATAGTCAGCAAGCAATTGCTCTGCAAAGGGAACCCTGACGCCATCACGGTCTGTCGTTCTTCCTTCAAGCAAAGCAGACAGCGACACACCGCTCAGCAATTCACTGACCACATGGTAACGCATCTTGACTTCCCCATAGGAAGTTCTGTCGGCAATCTCGATGAAGCCAAGCATCTCCACCAGGTTGTCGTTGCGCAACTGAATAGAAGCCTCGCGGTGAGCACGTTCAATGGCCTGCGGCGGCAAGTCGTCGAACAGGAATTTGATAGCCACAGGCCGTGTCGCTCCTGTGTGTTCATTGACACAGATGCCCTTGAACACTTGACCCATGCCACCTACGCCAATGGGCTGAGCAGAGGAGTCCAACTCATAGTGGATTCCTCGGCTCTTCTCACTCTCACCCTGTAGCTTAACGATTGACATATCTTTCCGTTGTAAATGACCATTTATAGCTTGACTACAACCTGAGTACCCTTGTATGAGACGGTCTTGGCGTCGGCAGGCTCAAAGTCGAGGGCACGGGGAGCGTCCTTAGTGACGTAGACTACGCGGAAGGTACGGCTCTTCAGCATGCCTGCAAACTGGCCCTTGCGCTGGCCAATGGTCAGGGTACGGGCGGCATCGTCATAGCGCAGGTCGATGGTAGTGTACTTGCCCTTCTCGTAGTTATAGTTGGTGCCTTCGTCCTCATAGAGCTGGAACTGGCCGTTACGACCGGCATAGACATAGATGGTCAGCTGGTCGGCAGGACGCTCGTCGGTGTACTGAATCTCAGGACCGTAGGGGATGATGCTGCCCTCGCGGACGTAGACGGGCATCTGCTCGTAGGGGGCATCGACCACGAGGGTCTGACCGCCCTGGATGTATTCGCCGGTGTAGAGGTCGTACCAGCCGCTGGCCTTGGGGAAGTAGACGGAGCGGTTGCGAGCCTTGTAGTAGCCGACGGGACAGGCCATGAAGGCAGGACCGAACATCCACTGGTCCTTGATGTCGAATACCTGACGGTCGCCGTTGAAGTCCATTGCCAAGGCGCGCATCATGGTGTAATCGCTGAGGTGTACCCAGCCGGCCATGGAATAGAGGTAAGGCATGAGGCGGTAGCGCAGCTTGTCATAATAGACAAACGACTTGTAGGCAGGATGGTTCTCAGGAGCGACGTTCCAGATTTCACGGGTAGGCCACTGGCCATGAACGCGGAACAGAGGGATGAAGCAGCCGAACTGGCTCCAACGGGCCTGCAGCTCGCGCCACTCCTTCAGGTCTTCGTTCTCCTGGCCGCTCTGATTGAACAGCTGCTGGGCCTTCACATAACGGTTTTCGACGCAGAAGCCGCCCTGGTCCATACCCCAGAAGGGCAGTCCAGACATGGAGTAGTTAAGACCTGCGGTCATCTGGGCGCGCATATCCTCCCAACGGGTGCCGATGTCACCGCTCCACGTGGCGGTGCTGTAGCGCTGTTCGCCGGCAAAACCGCTACGGGTAAGCAAGAACACGCGCTGGTTGGGATTGACGGAACGCTGACCGTTGTAGATGGCGTCGGCATTGACGATGCTGTAGGCATTGAAGTATTCCGTCGAGGTGCCAAGGGCCGTGGGTCCGGAGAGTGCCTTGCGATACCACA
The DNA here is from genome assembly GCA_016286995.1 of Prevotella sp. Taxonomy (GTDB): domain Bacteria; phylum Bacteroidota; class Bacteroidia; order Bacteroidales; family Bacteroidaceae; genus Prevotella. The sequence continues at coordinate 129,294 of JAEEVA010000002.1, read as the reverse complement.
TGGGGGTACAGTCGCGGACGTTGGGTTCGGAGGCATCCATCCACCAGGCGTCAACCATTGAACATTGACCATTGACCATTGAACATTGACCTTTCTTGCTCAGGCCGGTATAGAGGTTTTCGTCCATCTGACGCCAGAACATCTTGCGGGCGCCGGCATCGTAGGCATCGTAGAACGAACCCACATAGCCGGGACCTACCCAGTCGTGGATGTCGTCAGTGACAGCCTGATGGTACATCCAGCCCTTGCTGTCGAGTTCCTTGTAGTTGGCGGTATTACAGTAGAACTTCGGCCATACGCTGATCATGAAGCGGCCACCCATCTTGTGGACGTCGTCGAGCATAGCCTGCGGATTGGGAAAACGGGAGGCTTCGAACTGATGCGAGCCCCACTGGTCCTCCTTCCAGTAGTTCCAGTCCTGCACTATGTTGTCGCAGGGAATCTGGCGTTTGCGGAACTCAGCCAGCGTGCCGGTAATCTCGTCGGCAGTGGTATAGCGCTCACGACTCTGCCAGAAGCCCAGCACCCATTTGGGATAGACGGGAGCCTTACCGGTCAGCGTACGGTAGCCGCTGATGACCTCGTCGGCATTTTTTCCAGCAATGAAGTAGTAATCCATATCGCGAGCCATCTCGCTCCATATGCTGAGCATGTACTGCTCTTCGCCAATCTGCTTGGCAACGCGCAGACCGCAATAGCTGACACCACCGTCGGGCTGCCACTCGATGCGCAGCTGGGCACGGCGTCCCTTCTCGAGCAGGGTCATGAACTTATAGGTGTTGGGGTTCCAGGCTGTACGCCATCGCTCAGGCACCACTTCCTGACCGTCGATATACACCTTGATATATCCGGCATAGTAGAGGATGAAGTGGTAGACACTACTTGACGGAGCCTCGATGAAGCCCTCGTAGGTCACATTGGCGCCTTCAAGCTGGAAGCCTTTGGGTAGATTCTTGATGCCGCCGGGCTCGGTACGGTTGGCCAGTTCGGAAGCGGCGGGACAGTCGAACTCGTAGTAGATGGAGTCCTCGTCGCGCACCAGCTTACGACCGTTCTTGTCGATATAGGTACCAGTGAGATGTCCTTCTTTGCCGTGCTTGTCGTAGAGCTTGAAGGCACTGCCCAACTGCAGGTAGTCGTTAGGATTGCCGAAACGGCAGTAGCTGTAGGAGTCCCACAGGATACCGTAGTTGCGGGTAGACAGCACGAAGGGGACGCTGACCTTGGTGTTATACTGGAAGAGGTCCTCGTTGCGGCCCTTCATGTTCAGCTCCTCAGACTGGTGCTGACCCAGACCGTAGAGAGCCTCGTTGTTGTTCTGGTCGAAGAGCAGGCGCCACGACAGTCCATTCTTCTGAGCCTCGTTGACCTTGGCAATGTCGACGCCAATCTCACGGTCAGGGACACGGAAGGGCTGGAAGGTCTTGCCGTTCTCGGCTTCACGCAGCAACTGCTTGCCCTGGGCGTCGTAGAATGTCACACGCCCCGTCTGCCTCTCGACACGGGCTTCCACGTTCTTGGCCTTGACGATGACCGTAGGACCGTCGGTGACGGTAAACTTGGGCTTTGCCGTCTGCTTGACCACAATCAGGCTCTGCTTCTCAGGCAGCTGCGACTCCGACGTCGCCTGTACCCGGATAATGTTGTCGTTCACCACTTGCAGACGCACCACACGGGGGCCGTCGGCCTTGACTTGTCTGACGGGGATAGTCACCTGCTGCCCATTGACCATGTTGTCGGCAGCCATCAGGGTTATTGCTGTCAACGACAGCACACTCGTCATGATTGTTTTTAGTAATTTCATCATTTTTATAGTTGTTATAAATATTATAGGTACTATAGGAACTATAGGGACTATAGAGATTACAGAGGCTACCCCTCAATGACCTCGGCCTCGATTACTTCCGGCTCGGGATGGACGGGCAGGCTGATGAAGAAGATGGTACCGCCGCCAGGATTGTCCTCCAGACGGATGTCGCCACCATGAGCCACGACAATATTCTTCACAACGTCGAGGCCGATGCCCTCTTCGCCTATCATCGGGTCGAAAGCGGTAGCCTTACTGTCTTCAGGGATACCGATGCTGTTGTCGGCAATCTGCATCAGGGCACGGTCACCCTCGCCACGACCCAGATTGACGGTAATATGGCAGTCACCGGGCGAGAATTTGACGGCATTGCCCAACATGATGTCCATCAGCTGAGTCATCTTTTCACGGTCGGCACTGATGAGCAGCTCGTCAACCATCGAGCGACAGCTGACCTTAGCCCTGGAGCCCAACGGTCCGGCAGCGAACTGCTTGCACGACTCCTTGACAAAGTCGACCAGATTAAAGTCTTCGAGGGTCAGCGCCATCTGTGGTTGTGCCTCTTCGACGGGGGCTGTTTCCGAAACGCTGGCAAAAGCATTCTCCTCCTGCATCTTCCGGCGCATCTCACTCATCCACTGCATCTTGGCAGTCTCCATCTGCAACTGCTGAGCACGTACACGCTCGGCATGACGTTTCAGGAACCACTTGCGCCACCACCAGGCAGCAGCGGCAATGAGCAAAATATAGATCAACATCATCCAACTGGTACGCCAGAAGGGCGGGCGGATGGTAATCTCAAGTACACTCTCGTCCTCGCCGAGGGTTCCGTCGTCGTTCAGCATACGGACACGCAACTTGTAGTCACCGGCACTCAGGGAGTTATAGGTAATGTTGGGATTCACCTCAGAGGTTTTCACCCAGTTGTCGTTAAAGCCCTCCAAGCGATATACGAAACGAGAACGGTTATGAATCTCACCGCTGGAGCTGGCCAGCTGAATGGTAAACTGGTCGTTGTAGTTCAGGGTAATCTCACGGCAGTCGTTGAGGTCTTCTTCCAAGATGAGACGCCCGTCGAACTTCTGACCGACGTTCACGTCCTGGTCGAAGATCTGCAGGCCGCTGAAAATGGGTACCTCACGGATGCGGCCCTTACCCATGTTCTTGGGATTGATGACGTCGAGACCACCCTGACCGCCCACGAGGATGAGACCGTCGGGGGTACAGCACATGGAGCGCTGGTTGTAGGGACCGTCCTGCAAACCGTCGCGGTTGTTGTAGCTACGTACCACGAAGCTCCACGTGCCGTCCTCCTGCTTCTGGGGAACGACGTTCGACACACCGTGGTCGGTAGACAGCCAAATGGTATGATTGGCATCTTCGACAATGCTGTTCACCGTAGAACCGAAGAGTCCCGACTTCATGTCGAGCAAATAGACATGGCCACCCTTGCGGTCCCAGATGGTAGCACCCTGTGTAGAACCTTGCCAGATGAGTTCACGACTGTCCTCTAACGAAGTGATACCGCTTTCGGTAATAGGCACGTCGTCCTTGTTCTTCGTGATATTGAAGTTGAATATCTGGAAAGTCTTCGGATTAACACAGGACAGATATTGGGAATGGGCCACATACATCCAACCCTTCTTGGTACGCTGAATCAGATTGATGTAGTCGCTGGGCAGACGGGAATTACTAATACGGAAGGTACGCATCTTGCCTGTATGCTTGTCGATGCGCTGCACACCGGCACCTAACGTACCCACCCAGATATTGCCCCACAGGTCCTCGCACAGCGTCCAGACGTTGTTGGTCAGCAGACCCGTGGTGTCGTTTGATGCCAGGATGTTGGTGACGTGACCGTTCTTGATGTGGATGATGCCGCCTTCATAGGTTCCGAACCATACGGAGCCATCACGGGCAGCCATAGAGCCTACCATGGTGTTGGAACGAAAACCGCTGTTCTCACGGCTATAGACCACCTGTTCCTGGGTACGTGGGTCGTAGCGCAGAATACCCTTATCGTTGGTACCCAGCCACCAGAAGCCCTGACGGTCGACACAGATGGTATTGATATTACCCAGCTCGATGTTGACGAAGTTGGAGAGACTGCCGGAATAGAGGTTTAGTCCATTGGAATAGGTACCTATCCACATACGTCCTAACTGGTCACGCATCAGGACACGGATGGTATTGTCGGAGATGGTCGACTCGTCGAACTTGTTGTTCAGAAACTGTCGGACGACATGTTCCTTGGGGTCGGCAACCAAAAGACCTCCGTGGTCGGTAGCTAACCACAAACGGCCCTCGTTGTCAGTACGCATATCCCAAAGGGATATCTCGTCAGGCACATTCTCGTAGCCCCAGGCATGTAAGGCCTCCTGGGCAGAATGATGCCATGTATTGGTCTTCGTGTTCAGGATATGGGCAACACCCAAGGAAATCAGCCACAGGTTGCCATTGGTGTCGACACGTGGCTTGCAGTCTTGGTTGTTGATAATCTGTTGCTCGTGCAGGAAATTGTTTTTCCACACGATACGGTCGGCAGACTTGTCGAAACAAAGCACATCGCCGTTGTTGGAGGTGACATAAAGAAGATTACCATCCTCAATGAAACCAGCAATGCCGATGTCGTTATTGAACTCCTGGTCACCATAGCCGAACGGGAACTGTTTCTGCTTGGAGCCATCATGGTAAATATGCCAGAAGCCTTCATCGAAGGTCTTCACCCAGTAGTTCTTCTCGTTGTCGATATAGATGCGCTCCACACCGCCCTTCACGCCCATCTTGGCCAGGATGCGCTCCGGATGACGGTCACATTTCTCAGTACGTGGATTGAAGATGGTGTAGTTCATGCCCTGGCGCAACCACAGCTGTCCGTCGCCAGCCTCGTAGATTTCGTCAATATAGTTGTTGCGCAGCGTCATCGTGTCCTTCACCTCCGAATAGAAGGTCTTGAAGCGATAGCCGTCATAGCGGTTCAAACCGTATGGCGTACCAATCCACACGAAACCCTTGGAGTCACGCATGATGGAAAGAATCTGCGAGTTCGACAAGCCGTCGCGGGTATCGAGCCTGCGGAACTTCATATCAGCACTTCGTACTACACTCAGGTCTTCCGATTCATGATCGGCTGCCGACAAGGGTAAAGTCAGCCAGCTGGTCATCAGCAGCGCTATAGACAATATTTTTTTTAGTTCATAGTTCATAGTTCAAAGTTCTAAACTCTTAACTCTTAATTCTTAACTCTTAATTTTTTTACTCGACGTTTCCCTAATCACCAGCTGCTGGGGTACAATCTTCTTGTAAACCGTTGTGTCGCCAGCGATATTCTTCAACAGCAGTTGACAGGCCGTCACACCCATCAGATGCGACTGGTCCTCGATGGCCGACATGCGGGGCGTCACATATGCAGCATGGGCATCGTCCGTGAAGCCGATGAGCGCCACATCCTCAGGAATGCGGAGCCCACGGTCCTTGATGGCCGTAAAGGCAGCAAAGGTGATGATGTCGTTGAACGCCAGAATGGCATCAGGTGGCGACGGCAAGTCCAGCAGACGACGGGTAGCCTCCAACGCCACTTGATAGTCTATCTGTCCACAGGCCACCAGCTCGCGGTCAATGGTTATGCGATTCTCGCGCAACGCCTCAAGATAGCCATGCTTCCTACGGCGCACCATGTCCAAATGATTAGGACCTCCGATAAACGCTATGCGACGACTGCCTGTATCTATCAGATGCTGCGTAGCCATTTGGGCTGCCTCATCGCCATTCGCCGTCACACTCGAAAAGCGGTCCGTCAGACACGTCCTACCAAAAAACACCAGCGGAACGCCCATCTCAGCAATCTCCTCATAGTGCTGATAGTCCGTCGTATTCTGAGCCAAACAGGCTATGATACCCTCCACGTGCAACCCGAGGAAGTTGTCAATAGCACGCGCCTCATCCTCACAGTTCTCATGACTATTGGTGCTGATGACGCTATAACCCGCCCGACGTGCCTCATCCTCAATTCCGTCCAATACGGCAGCATAGTAGTGAGTCACCAGATTAGGCACCACTACACCTATCACTTTAGGAGCCTCCTTACGCAGACTTTGGGCAAAGGGATTTGGTCGATAGTTCAGTTTCTTGGCCAGCGCCTTCACACGTTCCTGCATATCCTTGCCAATCTCCGGCGAACTACGTAGCGCCCTACTGACCGTAGCAATGCTGACCCCCAATTCGCGGGCCAAATCCTTCAACGAAGTACGATGTTGCTTTCTGTTAGCCATAGTTTATATCGTTTTAGACACGCAAAGATACGATTTTTTAGTGAATTCGCAAACGTTTACGTGCTTTTTTTACGTTTTTTTGTTTCAGGAAGGCAGAAAAACATGTAATTTTGCAGCGTCAAAAGCAAGAATGAGTAATGAATAGTTGATAATAAGTTAGTTAGAAAAGGGAATTAGGAGTGTCGTGAGATACTCCTAATTTTTTTACTTTCTAAATGATTGAGGCTACTTTAAAAAGGTGCTAAATGATTGAGTCCACTTTAAAAAGTAGCGTTTAAAGTGGACTCAGTTCATGATTTGACTAACAAGGCCGTTTCTTCGGCAACTGGAACACGTCCTGAACTTCCTTCATCTGTGTCTCGGTCATGCCGTCGGGCTCAGACCCCATAGCCTTAGCACACATGTAGATGTTGGCAGCCTTGCAGAGCACGTCAGTCTGGTCGAAGGCATCCATAATATCCGTACCGACTGCCACAGTGCCATGCTTCTCCCATAGTACCACGTCGTGGGTCTTAATTTGTTCGAGAGTAGCTTCAGCAAGCGCTACCGAGGACGGTAGGGCATAAGGCACGATACCGATACCAAGGGGAGCAAATGCCAGCGTTTCTGGAATCATCGACCACAGCACACGCGTCATCTCGTCGCCCTTCAAGAAGCGCTGAATGTGACTCATGGCAACCAACTCGATGGGATGCGTGTGTAGCGTTGCCTTATAGCAGGAACCTGTTTCTAGCAGATAGTTCTGCAAAGCCAGATGGGTCGGTAGCTCGCTGGTGGGAACTACGGGTTCATCGGCAATCACCACGTATGAGGCGCAGTCATCCAGAATGCGGATAATACTACCATTCTGCATAGGTTCCTTGGCCAAATCACGCATGCGTTTGCCAGTGCCCTTGCAATAGAAAAACTTGCCTTTCAGCTTGGGGAGCACCATACCAATCTGCTTCACTTCCGAGATGGGGGGCAGCGCCTTGCATCCGTCGTCCATAAACTCGGTGACGTTGACGGTGATGTTGCCACCGTTACGCTCTGCCCAACCTTTCTGCCACAGGTAACCTGTTACCTCGGCAATCTGATAAACTACCGCCTTCAATGCTTCGCGGCCTTCTAATATACTCTTTTCCATATTCTGAGCCCCCTAAGTTAGGGGGTTGGGGGTCTGAACAAGCGTTTTCAGACCTTTTTATTAGTTATAACTATATGCCTCGGAAGTCTGCGCCTGTTCAGACCCCTATAGCCCCCTAACTTAGGGGGCGACAGAACCGTATCTTTCTTTCGTAATGTCTTCAAGAGTACGGCCACGGGTAAGCGGAGCTCCAATGAAGCCCACAACGAGCGAGATAACCAGCAGGGCTATCATGCAGTAGGCTGCGATGGTGAAGCCTTCGCCATTCTCACCATAGATATAGGTAAAGACGAGTCCCCAAACGGCTGAAAGGCCACGCACAATGAAGAACATCAAGCCCTGAGCACCTGCACGGAACTTGGCAGGAAAAAGCTCACTACCCCAAAGAGCATAGAAAATCTGTACCGACGTACCGCCCTGGATGCCCCAGAGGATAGCGAACGACCAAAGGCCGACGGGACCATTGACGCCAATGGTAACGATGATGAGCCAAGCTGAGATGGCCACCAGCAAGCCGAAAGTATAGATAGCCTTATGCGACGTCTTATCGATGAGCTTCGACGTCACGAACGTGATGCCGACAATGATAGCCCACTGAATAAAGTTCATCCAGTTAGCTTGCTCGTTGCTGACACCGCCTGCTGTCTCGTAGATGTGTGGTTGGAAGAATCCCATAACGGAAGCCACGAGATTCCACGTGAGGTAGATGCCTGCCAGGAAACAGACGGTCTTCACCGCGATGCTGTTCTGGAACAGCACCTTGATATTGTCGATGAGTCCAGCTGTCTTCTCTTCTGACTGCTGGGCAGTGAACTCCGCACTCTCCTGTAACTGGCGCTGGAGATTCCATGCGATGAACGCCACGACGAACAGCGAAAAGAAGACGATGCGTGATGAGAAGACGTTGACTGCCTCGATGGTGGCACCTGTCCCGAGGAACAGCTGTGCCACACTCTGCACGTTACCGAACCAATAGCCGCCCGGAGCAAAGAGCATGCCGAAAAGCAGGATGACCATAGGGCCGATGCCCCACGACATCTGTGAGATACAGATATTGCGGCCACGGTTGTTGACTTCTGACGACTCTGAGATGTAGGTCCACGAGGCGGGAACGCCGACACCAACGCTGATGCCCGTCACAAGGAATCCTGCTAACAGCATGGGGAAATTGACACTCAGCATGATTAGCAGCACGCCCGTCATATATACCAGGAGGTTATAGGTGAATATAAACTTACGCCCGTACTTGTCAGCCAGGAAACCGCCGATGATGGCTCCGACAGCGGCACCAAGGCAGTTAGCCGAGATGAAGTTAAGCCAGCCGAGGTGTACCTCCGAGAGTCCGAGATAATTCTGCCACAAAGTCAAGCCTGATGCACCGGCCACGATGGCGCCAGCATCGAGATAATTGGTAAGAGACACGGCAATCGTGCTCTTCAAAGAACCAGAATTTGCCATAACCTTATCTGCAAACGACATCACACTCAATATTAAATATCTTAGCCACCTTCAGGATGGTGTCGATATGATGGCCCACAGCGGCAGCCATATGGTGCGTGGGACCGGCCTCGCTCCATTTGTTGACGAACTCACGACACGACAGCGAGAACTTCGTACGCATATTGGTATCACCGAACATGAAGATGGGACCTTCCTCATTAATGCCCTCGGCAGCCACGAACTTGAAGACACCGTTCTTGTCCTGCGTAATGGCGAGGTAGGTAACAGGTCCTACAGGAGGATAGAACTGGGTGAGGTAGCCACCACCGGTCTTGCCATGGAACACAGGTACAATCTTCATGGTAGGCTTGTGAGCCTGCGAGATGTCGTAGTCGCCAGAGCCGGAGTGACCAATGATGCAGATATCCTTGGGGAAGTCGATGGAGTACATCTCGGCCAGCGTACCTGTGCCGCTGATGGTCTTCAGAATGCTCATCGCCATAGCCACCTTCATGTCGCCCTCAACGGCGCAAGCGGTATGTTGCTTGATAAGCATAGAGAAAGCGGGAATCAGCATGGAGTCGAGCTTGCCGGCGACGCCCTGGGCGAAACCAGCATAGTGAGAGGCGATCATGCCAAGCTTCTCATCCTTGACCCACTGCTCAAAAGCAACGACATACTTCGCCATATCCCAAACCTTCTCAACGGTACCGCCGCCTTCAATGTCGAAGGTAGCAAGAATGTCCTCAGCCTTGCCATGGATGGCTGCCTCGTCGGTGATGTTGTCGGCAATGGCCCACATTTGTTCCCAGTCGAATTGCTTGGTATAGACGTACATGCGATGGTAGAGGTTGGTCTCGTCGATGTAGAGGTCCATCATACCAGGGTATGGACGGCCAATCTGTGCGATGTTAGTATCACGGAAACGGCGACGTACCTGAGCTGCTCGGCACCAGTCCTCTATCTCAGCCTGACAAGCTGGGTCGCCACCTTCGACGACACCGGTGATGACGGCAGAGCGCTTCCCTGCACGATTCAGGTCAGCGACCATCTCTCCGATGGCTCCGCAGGCATAGAGTTCGCCCAGCCATGTGGGAATATCCGTCTTGGCATAGTCGGGAGCCAATTTCTTCTGCAGGTTGACGATGACCACGGGCACGTCGAGGTCACGCACGGCGGGCAACATATTATAAGAGGTACAATAGGTGAGCATTTGCAGAATGACGAGGTCCACATCGGCAGCACGGAACTTGTCGCCGGCAGCCATCGACTGCTCCTTGGTGGTCACCATACCACCGTCGATCATCTCGATGGTATCGGGCAGCGTCTTCTTAAAAGCCTCATACTGGGCCTCGAACTCAGGAACAAGCCCAGGGAACTGTGGCAGGTATGCCTGCAACGCAATGCTGAAGACTCCTACCCTTGCTTTGGTTTCTACTAATGGTTTTGCCATAATTATTATTTTTATTTGACGATTTACAACTTACTATTAATTAAACTGTTTACATATTTTCAAATATTTCTCATAAGCAACATCCCATGCAGCCTTGTCGCCTGTGGGATGATAAGCCACCGTGTCGACGCTGTTGGCAATGATGCGGCGCATCTCCCAAACATCAGCAACAATACCGGTAGCCTTAGCCTGGAGCATGATATTACCAATGGCAGTACACTCTTGAGGACCGGCCAGTACCTCGACACCACAGGCGTCGGCGGTGAATTGGTTCAAGTACTTGTTCAGTGAACCGCCGCCAATGACGTGAAGGACATTGATGGTGCTCGACGGTTTCGCTGCCACCACTCCCGATGCATCAGTATCGGGCCTCATAAACTCCTGCAACCACCCAAACACCTGCCGATACCTCAGCGCCAGGGAATCGAAGATGCAGCGACATATCTCAGCAGGCGTCTCTGGTACGGGTTGATGAGAGTCCCTGCAATATTGCCGGATGGCACCAATCATCGAAGTGGGGTTGGCAAAGACCTTGTCATCGGGGTTGATGATGCTACGGAAAGCCTCTACCTGCATGGCAGACCCCTGCAACTCCGGATGCGACAGCTGACGAATCTCTTCGGGCCACTCTTTGCGGCAACGTTCGTAGAGCCACATGCCACAGATGTTTTTCAGGAAACGCGTGGTGCCATCTATGCCACCCTCGTTGGTGAAGTTCAGGTCGTAACTTCGGTCATTGATGATGGCCTGCTGTGTTTCAATGCCCATCAGGCTCCATGTTCCACTTGAAAGATAAGCGAAACCTTCATCCTTGGCAGGCACGGCGGCCACGGCACTGGCGGTATCGTGGCCAGCAACGGCAACCACAGGGACAGGACCCAATCCCGTCATCCTCTGCACCTCTTCTGTCAGTACGCCAATCTGTGTACCAGGCTGTACCATACGCCCAAACTGGCTACGTTTCATGCCGATGCTCTCAATGAGCTCATCTGAAAGGTCGCCCGTCTGTGGATCGAGCAACTGTGAGGTGGACGCAATAGTATATTCACACACAGCCTCTCCCGTCAGCATCCAACTCAGTGCATCGGGTACAAACAGCACCTTCTCAGCAATCTGTAATGCGCTATTTCCTGCTTGTTGCATAGCATACAGCTGGAATAACGAATTGAAATTCATGAACTGGATGCCAGTGATGTTGTATACGCTGCGTGGAGAAAATACTTGACGTAAATAATCGTCCATAGCCGCAAATGTATGTGGGTCACGATAGGCCATCGGATTGCGCAGGATAGCACCATCCTTACCGATAAGTACAAAGTCGACCCCCCATGTATCTATGCCAATAGACGTGATAGTCAGGCCACGTCTGGCCACTTCCTTCAATCCACGAATCATCTCAAAATAGAGGGCATAGATATCCCAATAAAAGTGACCACCCGTCTCAATAAGATTATTGGGAAAACGGGTTATCTCTTCCTGTACCAGCCGTCCGTCCGTCAGGCTACCAATGATGGTACGCCCACTGGTAGCACCCAGATCAACAGCAAAATAGTATTCTATCATTCTTTATCTCTTTTTATTTGATGACGTATAACTACTGGAAGCGTCATCACAAAAACCATCATAGTTAAAGTATCTTAAGGAATTTGCATAAGTTCTGGGTTCATGGTTTATAGTTGAAAGATATTCGTACCTTTGCAGGCGCTTAAAAACAGGGGTAGTTGCTACCCCCCCTTTAACAAAACAAACAGATGGAACAAGAGAATCGTAACAAAGTCAGTGTGTTGTTTATGCTGTTCGGCACGCTGTTCTGTGTTTGTCTGATAACGGCAAACGTGTTGGAGACGAAACAGCTGTCGTTTGGTCCCGTGAACCTGACAGCGGGAATCATCGTGTTTCCCGTGAGCTACATCATCAACGATGTGGTATGTGAGGTATGGGGCTATCAGCGTACACGCATGCTTATCTGGATGGGATTTGCCATGAACTTCCTGTTCGTCATCTTCGGTGCCATAGCCGACTGGATTCCAGGAGCGCCGTACTGGCATGGCGACGAGGGTTTCCACGTCATTTTCGGACTGGCACCGCGTATCACGCTGGCATCGTTCATCGCCTTCATAGCAGGCTCGTTCATCAATGCCTACGTGATGTCGAAGATGAAGCTGGCTGCGAAGGTGAAGGATGAACAGGACAGAAACTATGCAAGAAAATTCTCGGCTCGTGCGGTCTGGAGTACGGTGTTCGGTGAACTGACGGACTCCATCATCTTCTTTCCGCTGGCGCTGGGAGGCGTCATTCCTTGGGAGGAGATGCCGTCGCTGATGATTTCGCAGGTGACGCTGAAGACGCTGTACGAAATCATGGTGTTGCCAGTGACGCTTCATGTGGTGAAGTATACCAAAAGTCATGACCATGAGGATGTGTACGACACGGACATCAATTATAACATATTTAATATATTAAAGATATGAGTACATTAACGATTGGCATTGTCACCGTCTTCGTCATAGGCTATCTGTGCATAGCCTTAGAGAGTGTGACACGTGTGAACAAGGCAGCGATAGCGCTGCTGATGTGTGTGGGTTGCTGGACGCTGCTGATGTTTGGTCCGGCACAGTATTATCCGGCTATTACGGATGGTGGGGTGATACACCATATTGCTGAGGTGATAGAGCACCACTTGGGTGATGCTGCCGGTACACTGTTCTTCCTGATGGGCGCCATGACCATTGTGGAGATAGTGGACTCGAACGGTGGCTTCAATTTTGTGCGCGACACGATGAAGACACGCTCAAAGAGGAAACTGTTGTGGCGTGTGGCATTTATGACGTTCTTCCTGTCGGCCATCCTAGATAACTTGACAACGAGTATCGTGATGATTATGGTGCTGAGGAAACTGGTGCAGAGCCGTGGCGACCGCATGATATATGCTGCACTGGTGATTATATCGGCCAACTCGGGTGGTGCCTTCTCACCCATCGGTGACGTGACGACCATCATGTTGTGGATCAAGGGTGTCATCACCACACAGGGAGTCATCACAGAAATCTTTATACCGTCGCTGGTATCGATGCTCATTCCTGCTTTCATCCTGAGCTTGCATCTGAGCGGGAAGTTCGACAAGGAACAGAACCTGCCGAAGGCTGACGTGAGCCAGTTTACGAAGGCCCAGCGCGACATCATCTTCTGGTTAGGCGTAGGTGGCCTTGTCTTCGTTCCTATCTTCAAGACGCTGACGCACCTGCCGCCGTTTATGGGTATTCTGCTGGTGCTGGGCGTTCTGTGGACGGTGACGGAAATATTCCACTACAACACGTCAGAGGATGACACGATGGCGAAGCGCGTCTCAGACATCATGACGAAGATCGACCTGTCAACTATCATGTTCTTCCTTGGTATTCTGATGGCTGTGGCTGTGCTGCAGGAAGTAGGCGTGCTGACCATGCTGGGTAAGGGATTGGACGAAACCTTCCAGGGTAACCACTATTTAGTGACGGGTATCATCGGTGTACTGAGCAGCATTGTGGACAATGTGCCGCTGGTAGCCGGATGCATGGGCATGTATCCCGTACAGGCAGCAGGTGACCTGGCCGTGGATGGCATCTTCTGGCAACTGCTGGCCTACTGTGCCGGTGTGGGTGGCTCGATGCTCATTATCGGCTCTGCCGCCGGTGTGGTGGTGATGGGTTTGGAAAAGCTGACCTTCGGCTGGTATATGAAGAAGATTACGTGGATAGTCTTTGTAGGCTATCTGGCAGGTATCTTCGTCTATTGGCTCGAAAAAACCCTGTTTTTCTGATTGAGAATTGAGCATTGAGAATTATGATTACCTTTTGTCCGCGGATTTTTCGTCTTGAGATTTCTCACTGACATTACCGCCTTGAGACATATCATAATTCTCAATTCTCAATTATTAAGGGGTGGGTAGCCAGAACCAGAAGGTAGAGCCGTGACCTTCGCCGCGGCTGTAGACACCGATTTGGCCGTGGGCCTTTTCGACGATGGCCTTACAGATAGAGAGGCCAAGACCGGTACCCTGTACGAAGTCATTGAGCTTAACGAAACGCTCGAAGACAGAATCTTGCTTCTCGCTGGGGATGCCGGCGCCTGTGTCTTCGCAGTAGAAGTAGATGCCCTGTCTGCCAGTTCCGTCATCGGTCACTTTACCTCTTTCATTTCTCGTTTGCAGGAAGTAACCCACCTTGATGTGTCCCTGGTGGGTGTACTTGACAGCGTTGGTGACGAAGTTGGTGAGCAACTGTTGCAGACGACCTTTGTCAAGAACGGCAGGATAGCTGTCGTATGGGTTGTCTGTCAGGAATTCCACACCTGGCTCCTGAACACGCTGTGCCAGCGTCTGACAGATATCGTTGAACACCAATGAAAGGTCGACAGGCTCGGGTTTGATAGTAATGGCCTGACCCATATTAGAGGCCTCGAGGATGTCGTTGATAAGTCGGAGCAGCATGTCGCAATTGTTACGGATAATGCGGATAAACTCCATACGTTCTTCCTCGGTATCGACCATCTGCAACAATCCGCTAAAGCCGACGATGGCATTGAGCGGCGTGCGGATTTCATGCGTCATGTTAGCCAGGAAGGCTGATTTCAGACGTCCGGAATCCTCGGCGCGTACCGTTTCTATGCGCAGCTGTTCCTGAGCCTTCATGAGGTTGGTGATATCACGTGCCAACCCGAAGTATTCCTTGATCTTACCATCCTTGTCGAAAATAGGAACGCCGTAGATGGAGTACCATGTGGGGAGAGGGTCGATTGGGGTATAGTCGAAGAGCAGGATGGTAGTGTATGACAATCCTTGCTGCAGGACTTTGCGAATGGCGTTTACGGCATCTGTGCGCGACGCTTCGGTGATAGACTCTACATACTCGTTGAGGTTTTGGGTATAGATGACTTCGCCTGGCGAACGTGTCATTTTAATGAGGTTGTCATTGATGCTGTAGTACCAGATATACATCTGACTCTCCTCAAGCAGGTACTGGAGCTGCTGTTCATAGCGCTTGATGGTCTCGTTGGTGACATGCAGCTGGTGGTCGTGATTACGCAGCTCAAAATACATATCGCGCTCAGCGGTGATGTCGCGGTTAGTAACGATGTAATACACCAGGACGCCATCGTCTGCAAAGACGGGATAGATGCGGAACTCAATGTATTTGTCAAGATTCAGCGTCGGTTCAAACAGATGCTGGCAGACGTGCATGACATGTTTGGAACCAGGCAGATAGATGCCCTTGATGTTGGGGAATTCAAAGAGCGATGTCGACTTGAAGAGCTGTTCGTTATCGCTGGTAATCTGACAGAGTTCTCGCATCTTTTTATTGATTTCAAGCAGATGGCCATTGGCATCGTATAGCGACATGGCTACCAGATTGGTATCGAAGATATTCTTATACTTGCTGGCAAGGGTCTGGACATGGTGCTCCTCGGCCATCTCGGCAGTGATGTCCTTAGTGGTATACACGACATAGCGGGGCTTACCATTCTCCTTCTCGATGATGGCATTACCATAATACTCTTTCCAGACAGGATTCTCAGGGGTGTTATGATTCAAACTCAGGTGCATGTCAAAATGACTGATGGCTCCTGAAAGCATCTGTTTGTTGAGTGAATGGAGCTGTGCGGCCTCTTCTGCGGACATACGTTTCAGGAAGTCTTCAGGGTTCATGCTGTCGAATGGCATCATGTGGCCATACTTGTTACGAAGCGTATTGGTCTGTATATCCCATTCCACTACAGCGTAGTCACCCATATTAAGCACTTGGTTCATCATTTGTCCCAGATCAGAACGCTGCCGAACGGCAGCACGTACACGTCGTGTCACAAAATGGATTAACAGGAACACAAAGATGATGACAGCCACCAGAGCAGCCAACACAAACAGAGCCACTGGCGAGGTGTCGTTATGCTCAAGCTCGGGATGGAACCAGCGGTCATAGATTTTCTGCAGGTCACCAGCCTGTTCAAGACGCGTGTACTGGTCGTCGATAATGTCGACCAGATCCTTATCATAGCCGATGATACGCAACTCTCCTGCCGGGATGTCAACATCGTCAAGGGCAATGCTGTCAAGGCCCAATTCCTTTATTTTGCGCATCAGGGGCATCTCCCCCCAGATGTAATACTTATACTGTCCATGACGAATGCCCGTCAGACCTTCCTTGGGAGAGTGGTATTCGGTGACGAAGGTGGTATCGCCCATCACAGCAAGGGTCAGGGCGGCATAGTCGTCCTCCTTGACCAGCACCGTGTCCTCACGGGTCAGGTCATGAAGCTGACGTAAGGGCGGTACATCCATAAGACGGGCTGCTTTCAGATTGTAGTAGTTGATGTACTTATGCGTCGATACATAGGGATGTCCCTTATAATAGAAGAACAGCGCATGTATGAGGTCAGCCTCGCGACGCTCAAACATGGTGGTGGCAACGTGCCACTCCTGCATCACGAACTTATGGGGTATCTCCAGATTGTCAAAAATCATGTCGAGCACATCGACGTTATAGCCTGCTGGATGACCTTCGCTGTCAAGAAACTCGAAAGGCCGGAAGTCCCAGTCACAAACAATCACCAGCGGTTGCTCCTTAGAATACTGAGGGAAGTCTTTGTGAGCGGAAACTCCTATAGACAACCCAAGCAAAAAGGCTAAGAGGAGAAATAATCTTGTATGCTTCATATCCTTTACTTCCTGATGATTTCAATGAATTTGCACGGGATAGACACCCAAACGATAGTACCCTTACCGACTTCCGACTTGATACGGATCTTACCACCCAAATGTTCAACCACCTCATGACAAATGGCCAGTCCAAGACCTGAGCCGACGCCATCGGTAGTGAAGAAACGGCCGAAAATGCCCTTCACCTTACTTGCAGGAATGCCGGAGCCTGTATCCTGGAAAGCTACCGTCAGCTCTTCACCGTTATAGTCATAGCGGGCACGGACATAGCCAGACTTCGTATGCTGAGCTGCATTGATGGCAATCTGATCGATGACAATACCCAGATTCTGAACATCGACATCGAGGACGAGGCGTTCATAGGCATTGTCAACCACAAAGCTGACATCTGGTTGCTGATAGCTTCGCCAGGCAGCACGACAACGACTCTCGAAAACGCCGGCAAAGTCGATAGGCTTCTTATTGAACTCAATCATTCCGGCATCGAGGCGTGAGAGATACAGAATGTCATTGATAAGCTTCAGCAACTTCTCGGAGCTATCTTTAATCTGACGGATAAACAGACGTTCATCGTCTTCTGAGTGTTCTTGCTCAAACAGTTCGGCAAAGCCTACCACAGCATTCAACGGTGTACGAATCTCGTAGCTCATATTGCGTAGGAAGGCATTCTTCAGTGTCTCCACCTCCTGAGCCTTGACGGTTTCACGAGACAGTTGCTCCTCGGTGGCCTTGATTTCGCTAATATCTCTGACCATACCGAAATATTCCTTGACATGCCCCTTCTCGTCAAGAGTCGGAACAAATGAGAAATACAGGCAAAGACGTCTGCCACCCTTGGTACGCAACGTCGACTTGACACTATCCTTTACCGTCGTATTCGATCGGTTGTCCATGGTCTTCAGAAGACGCTGAGCAGTCTTCTTTGACTCATCGTCAGCCAAAGTCAGCAGTCGGGTCTGTGTCAGCTGCAGCTGGACATGGTTAATCTCGCTATAGACAGTTAGGGTATGGGTGTCGGGAGAATAGGTGGCCATACGCACGCCACCGTATTGCATCACATAGTCGATATTGCGGACATAGTCCTGAAGTTCTTCATTGGCTTTTTCCAGCTCAACGATATTCTTCTGCAAGTGGGAATAGGACTTGGCCACCTCAGTGACGTCACGCCCAGTGCCATAGATGGCCAGCAACTTTCCGTTGTCATCACGGACGGGTACCAACTGCAACTCATAATACAATTCATCACGTTTCAGGAATCGGTTCAAGGGCCGCTCGTCGTCAGGCGACTTATATATCTGAGTCAGATAGGTATATTCCATATTGTCTTCAGTGATGCTGTCGTCACCCAGAACCTTTTGAATGGGAACTCTGGAGGCAATGACCTTCTCCACGCCACCTGGTATGGCTCGAGATGCCTTCTCGTTCATGTTATCTATGATACCGTGCTCATCATACGATACGGTGTCGACCATCGCCGAACTGAAAATAGCCTGATAGCGCAACATGGCATCTTTCTGCTTCTGAAGGCGTAGTCGCTCATTAGTCACATTGGTGGTAGCGCCGATGATGACAGAGGGACGACCGTTACGACCACGTCGCAGCACAGAGAGATTTACGGAAAAGGTAAATATCCCTTCATTGTGACCCCTCGTACAACGGACCTCCAGCGTGTCCTTTTCTTTTTCCTGACGAGCGAACTGTTGCAGAACGCTACAAAGCATCTCGTAGTCCTCAGGAATCATATAATACTGAAAAAAATTCGGCGACAAGGGGATCGTCTCCTTATTACCCTTGTTGTCGAGACGGCTGACGGTGCGCTCTGCGATATTGAACAGCCAGATATGTACCTTACTGGTGTTAAGAATGAGTGACAGACGACTGTTTGACTGGCGCACATCCTTCGTCATACGTTTCTCATAGATACGGAAGGCAGCATAATATATCAGGAAGGCAACAATGATGATCAGCATGGCAATGACCAGCCGCCATATCCACGAAGGAAGTCCCGTCTCTTTGCGTTCAGGATAGAACCACTTGTTCTGAATGGGCTGCAGACGACCTGTCGAGTTCAGAAAGGCAAAAGCCTTGTCGAACTGCTCCAGCAATTGCGGATTGTTCGACATGAACTTATACTCGCCGTGAGGAATATTGACGGGCGAGAGTTCGAGGTCGTCATATTGGAACTTACGGAGCAACCATTTCAGCGACAGCGTGTTCCAGACAATCTGACTGTCTTCTACCCGATGGACATATTGTACAGCTTCCTGCATATCGTCGTAGGGTATGGCATTGTTGCCCCATCCATTCTGAATCATCAGGTGGTGGCTGAAACTGCCGCCATGAACGATAACACGATGACGGGCAAGGTCATCGATGGTCTTGATGAATGTCGGATCGTCCTTTTTATGGACTATACTATGGGTGAAAATCTGGATGACGGCCTTGCCGTATTGGCCATACTCATTATGGAAATGAGCGTCCATACCGCACATGATGTCAGCTCGTCCAGCCTTCAGGTCTTCCAGAGCCTCCTTCGTGGGTTTCAGCTTGACCCGATAGGGAATATTCAACTCCTTGCAGATAAGCTTCAACAAATCGATATTGAATCCTACTGGTTCACCGGCATCGTTCAGAAAGGCATAAGGCCACAAGTCCCATGCATCCTCATATACCAAAGGATGTTCATCAGTAAAAACTTTGACGCTGTCAGCCTTTTCTTCCTGTGCTGCCAGTGATGTCGTACTGAGTGTCAGCACCAAAAGAAAAATGTATATTCTATTGTGAATCATTAACCATGAACCATTAACTATAAACTATGAACTGTTTTCTCTTTGACTTCCGTTATATTGGCTGGAATCCAGAACCAGAAGGTGGAACCCTTTCCTTCCTCGCTATCAACGCCAATCTGTCCGCCACAACGCTCGATGATGGTCTTACAGATTGACAGGCCGAGACCGGTACCCTGTATGTAGTCATTGAGTTTGACAAAGCGCTCGAACACTGCCGCCTGCTTGTCCTTGGGAATACCTGTTCCAGTATCTTCGCAATAGGCATAGAGACCATTCTGACCATTGCGCTCTTCTATCCTATAGCCAACCTTAATGTGTCCCTGTTGGGTGTACTTAACGGCATTGGTGACAAAATTGGTGAGTACCTGATGCATGCGGGCACTGTCGAGACGGGTCCTACATACTTCATACGGATTTTCAACAATGAACTGTACACCAGGATTCTGCACACGCTGTGCCAGCGTCTGGCTATTCTGCTCAAAATCGTGGGCGGCGTCAACGTCGCAAGGCACAATCTCCATCGTATTGGCATCGGCAGTGGACAGTAGCAGAATATCGTTGATGAGTCGCAGCAGCATGTCGCAGTTGTTGTGAATCACACGCACCATCTCCTTCTTGTCATCAGGCGACTCAATAGCCTGCAACAAGTCGGTAAATCCGACGATAGCATTCAGCGGCGTGCGGATTTCGTGGGTCATATTGGCCAGGAATACAGACTTCTGGCGCACGGAGTTTTGGGCCCGCTCAGTCTCGGCTTTCAGCTGTTCTTGTTTCGACATGAGTTTGGTGATGTTACGCCAGATACCAAAACAACCTATCTGCTGACCGTCATCATCGTACTCAGGAACAGAATTGATTTGAACCCATGCGTCGTGGTCTGCATGCGAGAAGACAGAATGTACCTTACCAATCCATGTTACAGGTTTCAAGAAGAACTCGCGAGGATTGCTTATGCTCTTGACAACGGGATCATCCTGCTCAACGAACTGATTCTGCATCTCCTCAAGCGAACAGCTGAAGGCAACGGTATTCAATCCTCTGTAATACTCTATGGTATTCTTGTCAAAAGAGATACGCCATGCCTGCATGTCACAGTTCTCCATCATGTAGTTCAGCTCAGCCTCATAGCTCTTGATGAGTTCGTTGGCCTTCTGAATCTCTATATCGTTCAACTTAGCCTGCAAATAGAGCTCACGCTCTTCCGTAATGTTTCGGGTTGCAATAGCAATATAAATCAGCTTTCCCTGATCGTCACGAATGGGATGCAATCGGGTTTCCAGATAGTCGTGAATGCCTCGTTCTGGTACAACGCTCTGGTGGCAGATCCACAGTTCCTCCAGGTTGTCGGGATTGCAGCACTCGCGGAAGGGTGAGTCATCAAACAGGTTGGTCTGCGAGAAATAGGCATCGAACTCATTGCTGTCGAAGTGACAGATTTCACGCATCATTTTGTTGGAATGAAGCAGCCAGCCGTCAGGACTGTAGAATGAGAGTCCGATGATGGAGTTCTCGAAAATGATGTGATAGTTTTCCGACAGGTCGCTTTCTTCCTGCTCAGCCTGCCGCAAGTCAGTATCGTCGCGCAGGGTGCTGATGATGCTGATGGGACGGGCCATGCCCGGCAGGAACTCACCCACGCTGACATTATGCAGATAGCCCCAGCGAGGGGTCTTACCCGTAAAGTTGAAGTTCCAGCGGTAGTAGAATTCGGCACGGGCCTCTTTACGTGAAATAATATTATGGAAACGGACCAGGATGGTTTCCAGGTCGTCGGGATGCACATGGGCTTCCCAGTCGTCGAGCGACAAGCCTTGCTGTGGGAACAGTGTGCCGTAAAGGGTATAGATGTGTCGGTCGTGCAAATCGTAGCGTACCACGTCGTTATGGCTGATTTCAAGTGCATCCTCCATGATTTGGGACATGCGCCTTGAATGGGACATACGCTGGCGCACGCGGCGCAAGATGACACGATTGCTGATGAGCATGATGACAAAGACCGTGGCGACAATCACTAGCAACAGCATTGTCAGGGGCTGCAGTTCCAAGTCAGTGAATGAGAATAAATATAATGACTGTACCATATGTGTTTGCTATTATAATGATTGGATATCGCTTCTCTTGACCTTGTTCTTGACCTCACAGGGAATGGTAACCCAGACGGTGGTACCCTTACCGACCTCCGACTGTATCTCTGCCGTACCGCCCATCTGTTCGGCCAGTGTTTTCACAATCGGCAGGTCAAGGCCGGTCCGTCCGTTCTCATCACCGTCATCCTTGACGTAACGTTCAAAAATGTTGTCCAACTGGCTTTGTGAGATACCTGCTCCAGTATCTTCAACACCGATAGTAATGGCACCATGAAAATACTCGTACTTCGCACGGATGGTACCACGCGTTGTGGAATTGGCCGCACGCTGACACACTTTCTGGATAATCATGCCCACATGCTCAGAATCGATTTCGGCCATCAGGCTCTCGTAAGGATTCTCAATGATGGTCTTTACCTCAGGACTGACACTACTCCACCCCATCTGACAATAGCTGTCGAAGAACAGGGAGAAATCGACTTCCACCTTATTATATTCTATCATATTGGCGTCGAGGCGCGACAGGAAGAGAATGTCATTGACCAGTAAGAGCAGCGAGTTGGAGTTACGCTTGATTTCATCGACGAACAGGGCTTCGTCAGCCTCGTCGTGATCAGCTTCAAACAATTCGGCGAATCCCACCACTGTGTTCAAAGGCGTACGAATCTCATAACTCATATTCGTCAGGAACGACTGCTTCAACTGCTCTGCCTCATGGGCTTTCTCGCGTTCCTGGTTCAAGCGGTGCTCTGTTTCCACCATCTGCGTCATGTTACGGCACAGTCCGAAATAGCGTTCTATCTTGCCCTCCTCGTCTTTCATCGGCACCATATTGAACTGCAACCATATTGGATGCCGCCTCTCGTCACGGATTTCAGTCTCAATGCTCAACTCCAAGGGGAGCTCTGTCCGATGGTCCATGCGGTTCAACACGCTCGATATGGCTCGGCGGAAACGGGGCGACCCCAGTCGTATACAGCGCAGCTGGGACAGGTGCAGCTGGGAACCGCCAATAGTATTCGACAATTCCAGGGTAAAGGTTGAGGGATTGTAGTTCACCAGACGGACATCACTGACGCGCAAAGCATAGTTAATGTTGTCAATATACTCACGAATATTTTTCGTGGCATCCCTCAGCTGACGGGCTCCCTCCTTCTGGCGATGGAACGACTCCACCATTTCCGTTACATTGCGGCCAGACATGTATATGCCCTCCAGTTTACCTTGATCATTACGGATAGGGTTGATGGTCGATTCATAGTACATCTTACCCCTCAGTCCGAGTTTCTCTGTTTGGTACACCTCATCCGTGTAATTACCGAAGTCTACCAGCGACGTCGTACGGGTATTTTCCAGTTTATCGAAATCGATGCCGGCATACATCGGATTGTTCTTCAGCAGGAACTGTCCGTCAACGGCAAACTGACGATTGGGTAAGTTAAACGCCTGACAGGCCGTGTCATTGATATCGCGCAACACACCGTCCTTGTCATAGTAGATCATGTCGACGAGCGACGAGTTGAACACCGTGTGGAAGCGCATCAGCGTCTTGCTGACTTTCTCCTTCCTGATGCGCTCGTCAGTGACGTCGTGCTGCAGGCAGATGATACTCTCAATCGTCCGGTGCCGCTTACCGTGATCCGCCGACAGGGTCATTTCGTAGTAATGCACCTTATCCTCTGAATCACGAATACCTTTTAGTTCGACAAAGTCCGAGGTCTTTTTCCCTTCACTCATCTCGAAAATGGCCTTGCGAAGCTTCTCAAAGTCGTCGCGGTCAAAGAGCTGGGAGAACTCAATGGGATTGTAGTCGTGGCTGTATTCGCCCGTTTCGGACAACAGCAAATAGTGTTGTGTACGGACATTATATATCCACAATTGCAGGTTTCCCGTCCGCAGCACGTGAGTCAGACGCTGATTCTGACGTTCATTACTAACCTTGGCATCCTGCTCACGGAAACGATAGACAAAATTCAGGAACAGCAGAAGGAAGACACCAATGAGGAAGACTGCTACCAAATAGGAAATGATACGGTCGGGCTTGAACACGTATTCCAGTCCTGTTCTTTGGGCACAAACGACCAATGACACCAGCAACAGGACACTAACGATTAACCATCTATGGGGTTGTAAACGCATACTTTCAGGTTCAGTTTTGGATTATTGCCCACAAAGTTAGGAAAAATATTCACATTATCCAAATTTTTTCGAAAATTATTTTACTTTTCCCCTTCTTATTTGTATCTTTCTCCTTTGGTGAAGGTACTTTCGCTCGAAAAAACAAAAAAAAATCTATTTTCTTTGGTTTTTTCCTCGCTTATTCTTAACTTTCACCCGTGGTGAAGGTACTTTCGCTCGAAAAAACAAAAAAAATTCTATTTTCTTTGGTTTTTTCCTCGCTTATTCGTACCTTTGACGGCAGAAACCCTAAAATATCAAGATTATGATAGACGTAAAACAAACATTAGCCGCCGCTGAGGAACGCATGGAAATGGCAGCATTGTTCCTCGAAGAAGAGCTGAACCGTATCCGTGCAGGACGTGCCAACGTGGCCATCCTGAGTGGTGTGAGAGTAGAGTCCTACGGACAGAAAGTACCCCTCAACCAAGTTGCCAACGTGTCGACACCCGATGCCCGTACCATCGCTATCAAGCCCTGGGACCGCAAGCAGATTCGTGACATCGAGAAAGCTATCATGGACTCCGACGTAGGCATCACCCCCGAGAACAACGGCGAGATTATCCGTCTGGGCATCCCCCAGCCCACCGAAGAGCGCCGTCGCGACCTGGTGAAGCAGTGCAACAAGATTGCCGAGAAGGCCAAGGTGGAGGTACGCAACGTGCGTGGCGACATCAAGGACAAATTGAAGAAGGCTATCAAGGACGGACTCTCCGAGGACAACGAGAAAGATGCTGAGGACGAACTGCAGAAGCTGCACGACAAGTGGATCAAGAAGCTCGACGCCCTCATTGAGGCCAAGAACAAGGAAATCATGACTGTTTAATTGGCTATTGGCTTTTGGCCTTTGGCTTTTGGCTAAGAGCTAACAGCCAATTGCTAACTGCTAAAAGCTAACTGCTAAAAGCTAACGGCTAACTGCCAATGCAGGGACTTGTTGTAAAGAATACAGGAAGCTGGTACACCGTCCTGACAGACGATGGCCAGCTACTTGATTGTAAGATGAAGGGCAATTTCCGAATCAAAGGGATTCGGAGTACAAATCCTGTAGCCGTTGGTGACCGTGTGGAGGTCAGCCAACAGCAAACAGCCAACAGCCAACAGCCAATAGCCAACGGCCAAAAGCCAACAGCCTGGATTACAGCCATTGAGGACCGCCGTAACTATATCATCCGCAAGAGCATCAACTTGTCGAAGCAAAGCCATATCATTGCTGCCAACGTCGATCAGGCATTGCTCATCGTGACTGTCAGCAAGCCCGAGACCTCGACGACCTTCATAGACCGTTTCCTGGCATCTGCCGAAGCTTATCGGGTTCCCGTCATCCTTATATTTAATAAGGTAGACCTGCTCTCAGACGACGAGCGGCACTATCAGCAGATGCTTGTCAATCTCTATGAAACCGTAGGTTACGAGTGTCGCACCATATCGGCGGTGACAGGACAGGGTGTGGAGGAGCTGCGGTCCCTGCTTGATGGCAAAATTACCCTGCTCAGCGGCAACAGCGGCGTGGGCAAGTCGACGCTCATTAATCGTCTCGTGCCTGGCGTCAACCTGCGTACGGCTGACATCAGCGACGCCCACCAGATGGGCATGCACACCACCACCTTCAGCGAAATGATTCCCCTCACTCATCATTCCTCATTCCTCACTCCCCATTCCTCATTCCTTATCGACACCCCTGGTATCAAGGGCTTTGGCACCTTCGACATGGAACGCGAGGAACTGACGAGCTACTTCAAAGAAATCTTCGAGTTCTCCAAACAGTGCCGTTTCAGCGACTGCACACACACCCACGAGCCTGGCTGTGCCGTACTGAAGGCCGTCGAGGACCACTACATCGCCCAGAGTCGCTACCAGTCGTACCTCTCGATGCTCGACGACAAAGATGAAAACAAATATCGCGAAGCCTATTAAGCTTCGCGATTTTTATGAATGAGAATTGTTGTCTGTTACGGGTCCCTTTTTCTTTGGCAGACGCTTCGCTTTGCGCAAGGCTTCAGTGATAATCCACAGTAATTGGCCGTTGGTGCTGCGGAATTCATCCGCAGCCCACGACTCAATTGCGTTCATCATCTCGACGTCAACGCGCAGAATAAAACTTTTTGTCGTCTTTTCTGCCATGCATTATAAACTTAATAAATCAATAAATATTTACTTAACTACAATAGCTTATTCCTTAATGATTCAATGTCCCTGTGTTGACCACTGGCTGGGCACTGTCGTCGCCACAGAGAACCACGAGCAGATTGCTGACCATAGCTGCCTTCTTGTCGTCATCCAGGTCAACAACGCCTTCGGAGGACAGCTTGTCAAGAGCCATCTTCACCATTGAAACAGCACCTTCTACAATCTTTTCGCGTGCGGTGATGATGGCTGAAGCCTGTTGGCGACGCAACATGACGGCAGCAATTTCAGGAGCGTATGCCAGATAGTTGATGCGTGCCTCGACAACTTCGATGCCGGCAAGTGCCAAACGCTCGTCGAGCTTCTGCTCAAGCTGTTCGTTGATTTCATCAGCACTGGAGCGTAATGTGGGCTCATTTGTTTTGTTGTCTTCATCATCATAGGCGTATTGGCCAGCCACCTGACGCAGGGCAGCGTCGCTCTGAACACGTACAAACTGTTCCAGTGCCTTCATCAGTCCCTTCGTGTCAGAACCTACCGTATTGGGAGCGGCAGCCATTGTCTGTGTATCAACCTCAAACAGAGCCTTATAGGTGTCCTTCAACTTCCACACCAGCACCAGTCCTATCATGACAGGATTACCGGTCTTGTCGTTCACCTTGATGGGCTCAGCGTCTAAGTTGCGGGCGCGCAGCGACACTTTCTTCGTACCATAGAACGGGTTAATCCAATAGAATCCGGTTTCTCCAAAGGTGCCACTATACTTACCAAACCAAGTGATAACCCTGGCCTCGTTGGGTTCCAGTTGCAGGAAACTGCACATACAGACAACATCGGCAATCAATAGCAGCGCACTGCCTCCCATCAACCAGCCGCCACAAGCACCGTGGGATTCATCCAACTGAATAATACTGAAAACAATGCCTATGACTGAAGCCACGAATAAGATCAAAGTAACAAACAGCATGACGAAGCCGTTCAATACACTTCCATTAAACTTAAACTCTTTCTTTTCCATAACCATAAATCAGAATGATATTATTTTGATAGCGCAAAGATATGCATTTAATTTCAATCCACAATGTTTTTTTGCTAACATTTAAGCATCTTTAACTATGAACTGTGAACTATGAACTATGAACTATAAACTATATTTCGTACCTTTGCACCCATGAATCTGAACGATAAGCGTATTGCTGTGCTGCTTAGTGGCGGTGTAGACTCCTCCGTGGTGCTATATGAACTGGTGAGACAGGGTTTGCAGCCCGACTGCTTTTACATTAAAATAGGCCCTGAGGAAGAGGAAGAGTGGGACTGCTCGAGCGAGGAGGACCTGGAAATGGCAACAGCTGTCAGTCACAAGTACGGCTGCCGGCTGGAGGTTGTTGACTGCCATCGCGAATACTGGGACCAGGTGACGCGCTACACGATGGATAAGGTACGCGCGGGACTGACCCCCAACCCCGACGTCATGTGCAACCGTCTGATTAAGTTCGGTGCCTTCCACGAGAAGCGCGGCCACGACTACGACCTCATTGCCACTGGCCACTACGCCACAAAGGAGGAAGACTCCTCCAACCTCCCCTGTTCAGGGGAGGCTTCTAACACTCGCCCTAAACAAAGGGAGACGGAGAGGGTCTTCTGGCTCTGCACCAGCCCCGACCCCGTAAAGGACCAGACCGACTTCCTGGCGCAGATTTACGGCTGGCAGCTGGAGAAAGCCCTCTTCCCCATCGGTCACATGATGAAGGACGAGGTGCGCCAGATTGCCGAGCGCGAACATCTGGCCCCTGCCCACCGGCGCGACTCACAGGGCATCTGCTTTCTGGGCAAGATTGACTACAACGAATACCTGCGGCGCTACCTGGGTGAGCTGACGGGCGACGTCGTGGAACTGGAGACAGGCCGCATCATCGGCCATCATCAGGGTCACTGGTTCCACACCATCGGACAGCGCAAGGGTCTCGGACTGGGCGGTGGTCCGTGGTTTGTCGTCAAGAAGGACATCGTGCAAAACATCATCTACGTCTCACACGGCTACGACCCGCAGACAGCCTACTGCCAGCACTTCCCCATCCGCGACTTCCACAGCATCAACGGCCAGCTGCCGCCTGCCAACAGCCCAAGCGAACAGCCCTCATGTGCTGTCACGCTAAAGATTCGCCATACACCAGAGATTCTGCCCGCCACGCTCGAACGTACTGGCAAGGGTCAGTACATGGTGCATGCCGCTGCCCCCATTCACGGCGTCGCTCCCGGCCAGTTCTGTGTCATTTACGATGCTGACCATCACCGTTGTTATGGTTCCGGCGAGATTACCGTGCGCTAAGTTCGTGTCCGCTGGTGTCTGACTTTCATGCCAGTAAACTGGGACTTTCATGCCAGTAAAGTCCCAGTTTACTGGCATGAAAGTCAGAGGAAGTAAAATGCGGCCATTGCGGCCGTTGCGGCCGATGTTTCCATAGAGATATTAAAAAAAGTGTATGTATTAATTATTACTACATTATTATTTTTATAATTACTCTATGAAATCAACGGCCGCAACGGCCGCAATGGCCGCATCTTTGTCCGTAAACCTTTGCGTGCTTTTTCGTAAAATTAAACTGCCAATTATTTGTTTTTTTCAAAAATAGTTCCTATCTTTGCACCTAGATTAAATAACTTACTAACAAATAATTAAAACAAAACGCTTATGAAGAAAATTTTTACCCTTATCGCAATGGCTCTCATGGCCGTTGGCGTGAATGCACAGACTGCTACAGATGCATATCTGGATGTTGCACAGTATGCAACTCTTGACAACATCGATTTAAAGAACTGCACCAAGCTCTATTCGTATGACGCAGAACAGAAGATTCTTGTTCTTTCAGCGTATGCAGCATACCAGTCATCCCTACAGAGTCAGCCTGACAAAAACGGATTAGGTTTTGTTACTTATTACACTAGCTCTGGTAGTTCTAAAGTATCATGGGAAGCTACTGGTGTTTTTAATGGAAGCGCATATTATGGTCTGCTGGATAATGACGGCAATGCTTCTGATCGTGCTGCAGCTCTGAAAGCAAGCCAAGCTTATTCATTCAAAGTAACAAACATCACTAGCGTAAGTGTACTTGGAAAATCAGGCAAGAAGACAGAACGTCAAGTTATCATGACCGTAATGGATGGCGACACTGAAGTTGCCTCTAAAACAGATGATACGAATACAATTACCGCTTTAACGGTCGATGGGCTGGATGCTTCTAAGATTTATGAAATTATTGTAAAGGGTAACACTTCAGACAATGGTCACTTCTACGAGATTGCATTTACACAAGCTGGTGGTGGTGTCCAGCCTGCTGATCCAACCCCAGCAACCACATGGAATTTCACAAGCGAGTTGTCTAGTGCCGACGCAGCAAATTTGGCTGCAGATGAAGCCACATGGTCTTTTGTCGATGACAAATACTGGTCAAATCAAGTTACATTAACAGAACGTAATGTTTACACCGCAATCAAGGCAAACGGTGAAGAATTAGACATCACCAAGGGACTTGCATTTACAAGAGACAACAATTCTGGTCTCGACAAAGACAGGATTCGCATCGCTCCAGGCAAATACTTTGCTATTAACGGTAGTGCAATCACGATAAAGATTGCCAACCTTGCAAAAAATGACGTCATTCGATTGAGACTTAAAGGTGCTGGTGTTTCCGACAGACAAATTGTCATTGTTAATGGTGACAAGGCTTCTATTCCTAATCAGACTGAAGGCGAAGGTGACGAGAAGACTGCTGTTATGTTTGAAACAGAGTTCAACGTAGAAAGCGATGGTGATTTAGTATTGGCTCCTTCTAACGGTTTCCAGTTCTTCGCTATTACTATCAACAATGCGTTGCCCGAATACACTGGTATTGAGAACATCACTACGACTGCCACCACTACCACTGGCGCCATCTACAACCTCGCTGGTCAGAAGGTTTCTGAGAGCTATAAGGGCGTAGTGGTCCAGAACGGCAAGAAGATGATTCAGAAGTAATCGAGACGATTTGGAAGTCATCAGAAAGACTGAATACGAATAGGAGCGGAATCAAGTGGTTCCGCTCCTATGTTTTGTTTTCCAGTAAGAAAGAGATTACTTCAACAACGCATCGCGGCACTGTTCCATGAGCCATTTGGGCGTGCTGGTGGCACCACAGATGCCTACCGTCTCGATGCCTTCAAGCCAGGCAGGGTCGATTTCCTCAGGACCTTCGATAAGGTGGCTGTTACGATTGACACGCAGACACTCGTTGAAAAGCACCTTGCCGTTCGAACTCTTATGGCCACAGACGAAGAGGATGAGATCATGACGCGAGGCAAACTGCGAAATGTTCGGCATGCGGTTGGCCACAGAGCGGCAAATGGTGTCGAAACTCTTGAAGGTTGCGCCTGGCTCGATGTGCTGCTGGATGTAGTCGATGATGCGATGAAACTCATCGAGCGACTTGGTGGTCTGCGAGAACAGGTAGATGTCGCGCGAGAAGTCAAGCTTCTTCACGTCTTCGAAACGCTCGATGACGACGGCGGTACTTTGTGTCTGACCGACAAGTCCCAACACCTCGGCATGACCCTTCTTGCCGAAGATGACAATGGAAACGTCGCCGTGAGTAGCCTCTCCAGGGAGGTTGACAGGGGCTTCATACTGCCGTTTGATACGCTTTTGCAGCTGCAGCACCACAGGACAGGTGGCATCAATAATCTCGATGTTGTTACGCCGTGCCAGCTCGTAGGTTTCAGGAGGCTCACCATGTGCCCGCAACAGCACTTTGACATCGTGAAGATGAACCATATCGTCGTGATTGATGGTGATGAGTCCCATCTGTCGTAGCCGCTCGCACTCCATACCGTTGTGCACAATGTCACCCAGGCAATAGAGGGTAGCACCCTTGGCCAACTCCTCCTCAGCCTTCTGGATGGCAGTGGTCACTCCAAAGCAGAAGCCGCTGCCGTTGTCAATCTCTATCTGAAGCATGATTGTCTTTCTATGATGGGAATAGAAACTATAGATTCTTAAAATAGGTATCCAACAGCCGTTGGGCAGCCGTGAATGATGTCTGCTGACCGGCCAGTACCGTCTGCTCGGCGGTCTTCAGCTGCTCGCGAATGACGGGATTGTTGTAGAACGAGAGACGCAGGTGTTCGTTGATGCTCTCATACATCCAATATTTCGACTGTTCGTTGCGGCGGTAGTCGAAGTAGCCGTTGGCCTTCACGAAGTCAATGTACTCGTAGATCATGTCCCACACCTCCTTAATGCCGTAGCCATAGAAACCACTGTAGCACAGCACCTTAGGCAGCCAGCCGCTCTCGGGCATGGGGAAGAAATGCAGCGCATTGCGGAAGTTGGTGGCAGCCATGTGACACTTGTCGACATTGTCGCCGTCGCACTTGTTGATGACGATGGCGTCGCAGATCTCCATGATGCCGCGCTTGATGCCTTGCAGGTCATCGCCAGTACCAGCAAGCTGAATCAGCAGGAAGAAGTCGACCATCGAGTGACAGGCCGTCTCACTCTGTCCCACACCCACGGTCTCAACGAAAATCTTGTCGAAACCGGCAGCCTCGCACAGGATAATGGTTTCACGCGTCTTACGGGCCACACCACCTAAGGAGCCTGCCGTCGGACTAGGACGGATAAACGAGTCCGGATGGGTCGAAAGCTTCTCCATGCGCGTCTTATCTCCCAAGATGCTGCCCTTGGAACGCTCCGACGAGGGGTCGATAGCCAACACGGCCAGCTTGCCGCCTTTCTCTTTCAGCACATGAATGCCAAACTCGTCGATACTCGTCGACTTGCCCGCACCAGGCACACCGCTGATGCCCACACGGATGCTGCGACCACTATAGGGCAGACACTTGTTAATGACCTCCTGAGCCTTCGCCTGATGCTCCGGGTTGACACTCTCCACCAGCGTGACGGCCTGCGACAGGATGGTGACATCACCCTTCACGATGCCTTCCACCATCTCCCCGGCAGTCAATTCACGGCGACGAAAGCGGTTGCGCTGCAAATAGGGGTTGATGATACTGGGTTGCTCTACGCCGCTATTCACCTGCAGGCCAGCATATTCTGAACTGTTCTCGGGATGTTCCATATCTTAATTCTTAATTTGTATTTCTATCGTCACTTTGGGCTTGTTGGGGTCGTTGCTGATCATGAGAATGCGCGGACGAGTACGCACCTTCTGAAGGTCGTTGCGGATGGCGGTAATCTTCAGCTTAGTGGTTTCACCAGGCGACAGACGACTCTTAGCCAGCGAGATGCGCAGACCAGGGGTGAACATCTGCAGGGATGAGATGACCAGTTCGGAGTGTCCCGTATTGGTAATGTCAATGATTTCGGTCTTCTTAGTCTTGCCCTCGAAGTCGATGGACACCTGTTCCCTCGACAGTAGCATCTTAGCTGCACGCTGCTTCTGGGCTTCGGTGAATCCCGTGACAGGAGGCAACAGTACGGCAGAGACACCGATCTCGTGGTCTGGACGCACCTTGTCGCCAGGATTGCCAGCAAGATAGACAGACGTCTGCGTCAGGCCATAGTCGTGCAACAGCGACGAGTTGAGGGTCACCGTAATAATGCCTACCTCGCCCGAAGTCAGCCGCTCAGGAAATACAGTTGCCGTAAGATATGGCGGCAGATGCATCAAGTTAGGATGATAGTCGCAAGTACCATTGTTATAGATGTATAACTCCTGCACCAGCTGGTCACCACGGCTGACATCATCAAACTCCAACTCGTTCTTGTCGAGACGTAGGTCACCCATATCAATAGGGAAGTTTGCAGACAGGTCGACATAGTGTTCCAGCACCACACCCTTCATCGTGATGTAGACGGGCTTCTTCGAGGCGTTGCTGATAATGGCTGCCTGATGGTTGAAATGCCCTAACTGACGGCCATTATAAGTCATCGTAATCTGGAACTTGTCGCCAGAACCAATCTCACCCCGTGGGAAGTCTACCGTCGTACAGTAGCAGTCGGGCTTGACATCCTCGATACGCAGGCGGCGATTGCCTTTGTTGCGACATTCGAAGACGGCCGTCACGGGTTTCTGATAGCCCATGCGTCCGATGTCTACCGTTGTTTTCTCAATCGTGAGCTTCTGGGCAGCAACAGATAAAGGAAGAATGGTCAACAGGTAAAACAGTAAAACGCCTCTTACCATACCATTCACCCTCATGATTCTTACATTGTTTTGCTTCATATCTTCTCTTACTCTTTCTTTACCTTTTACCTTTTTACTTCTTTACCTTTTTACTCTTTTACCTTTAAAGTAACCGACGGTGCTGTAGCCCTATATTCAGGAGCGTAGGCACAACCCACGGTGAGCGTACCGCTCTCGTAGGTGCCTTCACGGTCGATGTAGTATTCTGTCTCTATCACGTGACGACCCTTGGCCAGTCCGTAGTAATAGTAATTCGTTGCATAGTCCTTGGGCGACACATAGGCTCCGTTCTGGTAGCCGGAGAGCTGACGAACAGGTTCCATGCAAGCCGCACGACGGTCGACCACTTGTACGAAGTCGAGGTCGCGCGTGGTGTCGATGGTAATGCGAATCTTGATGCGGTCACCAACATGCAGCGTGGATTGCGGTTTACCCGCAATCATCTTCTCGCCTGGTTTTGCCGCAATCATCACCTCTCGCTTGACGGTAATGCCGCTATTGCTCTGCTCCACCTCACTGGTTTTCTGCAGGAACTGTGCATAGACAGCGCCCCACGACGTACCCTCGCTGGTTTTCGTAGCCGTAAACGTCTTACCCTCGGGCTGCTGGATGGCAGTCTTCACATAGCCGATACCGGCAGTAGCCTGTGGAATATCGACAGGTGAGCCGTCGATGGCGAGGACGGTAGCGGATTGTGCGGTGGTCAGCGTGGTGCTATTACCGTTAAGGAATGCATAGATGGCATTGACGCTGTTGATGGGTGTTCCCCAAGCCTGTGTGCGCTTCTCCTGCAACAGCCAGCGGCGCATCTCGTCAACAGTCTGCACATCCTGAGGCGTCACCATCTGGATGGCCTCGATGGCTGCCACCTCAGTGGGTATCTTGTAATCGTACCACGAATACGAAGCCCGACGGGTATCGTAGTAACGTCCCATCTCTTCGGTAAACACGGTATATTCCTTCAGACTCTGCACATACTCGGCGGCCTTCTTGGTTTCTCCGTGCTTGGAGAGAACAATAGCCGTAAGGGCTTTCTCATAGATGGTCTGGTTCTTGATATCCTTCTTCAGCAAGGCAATCAGGTAGTCGTTGGACTGCTGCACATCCGTTGACAGCTGACGACCGTCCAGGGCACACAGATAGAGCCAGCGCAGGGCCGTAAACGACGGGAACGATGGCTTATGACCTTTCTTCTCCTGCTTCTTCAACTCCTTCACGAGGTCAATCATCTCCTTGCCGATAAACTTGAAGGCCTTGTCCTGCAACTGACGGGTGTCGTTCTGCTGGCCAACCATCTTGTTCAGGCGTACCAGCATCTCCTCAATGGCCACCGTGATGCTCGTACTGCCGCGCATGCCAGGATACCATGAGAAGGAGCCGTCGCCGTTCTGCAACTTTCCGAGCTTCTCAAGAGCCATAGCCAATCGGTTGGTGATAGCGTTCTCGTCGAAGAAGTCACTTAAGCGCTGTTTCTGTTCATGCTCACGGTCGGCAGCAGCCACCCACGGTGTTTCCACCAACACGAGGTCTTTCAGCTCTTGGTTCTTCTCCAATTGTGAGTGCAGGGACGTCTCGTCGCCCTGTTCGCGCTTCCATTGTTCAAACACGGTCTTGGCCTGCGGGGTCATGTCGAGCAGGGTCTTGGCCAGCAGATTACTGTAATAGCTGGCAGCCTGATCGATGGCACTATGTTCCCACGGCTGTCCCACCAACGACAGCGACTGAACCATCAGCCACGCAGGATTGTTGGTGTATTCGATAGTCAGCTTCTGCTGAGTGGTACCCTCTGGGAAGAGCTTCGTCAGATCGATGGTCTTCACACCAGGCTCATGCTGGGTGTAGGGAACGGTCTTGGTGACATATTCTCTGTCAGGCAGGATGGGCAGATAGTGCTGCTCACCATCGCTGAAGCCGTTGCCAACAGCAGAAACTCTGCAGATAAGCAGGGAAGTGTCAAACGTTGTATGCTGCACATTAAACGTTGCCGATGCCGTCTTGCCAGCTTCTATAGCGAAGGGCTGTTCCTGTTCAAAGACAACAGCATTCGTCTCTGGATCAAGCAATTGCAGCTTCGTCTTACCATTGACAGCCTTGTCACCTGTATTGAAGATACGGGCAGAGATCTGTGCTTCATCACCCACACGGATGAAACGCGGAATATTGGGTTGAATCATCACATCCTTCTGGGCCACAGCCTCACCCTCGATGCTGCCATACAGCATCTGTGGCGTATTGGCCACGCCCATGAAGCGCCAGGTGGTCAGACTCTCTGGCAGCGTGAACTTCAACACCACCTGCCCCTGTTCGTCGGTGGCCAGCAGGGGATAGCAGAACGCCGTTTCATTGAGGTTCTCACGCATCTGCACCTCCTGTTCCGTATGCTGAGGCTCAGCCTCAGCCCCCTCGTCCTCTGCTACCACTTCCTTGGCCTTCAGCACCTCCTTATTCTCGGCAAGTGCTGATAATTCCACATTCTCTGCATTGCCCATCACGTCGAAGGAGCCAACGGCAGCAGCTTCCTCTACAACAGCCGCCGACTTCATGAGTCTGGCAGAACGTCCAGTCCCCCGAACCCTTATTCTATACGGACTGAAGCGTGGATAAACGCTGTCATCGAAACGACTGAATTCCAAATAGCTGACATGCAGCGGCGTTTTATACGGTTGGTAGGCCGACCACGACAGGCTGTTGCTGTAACGGGTCTGCCACGATGTTGACGGCTGCGGCAAGTAGGACGTGGGTGAGAACGACCACTGGTGGCTCTTAATCTGGTCGAGACTCTTGTCATAGAGTACCGCCATCAGCGAGGCATCAGCCGGTGTGCCGTCAGGATTTACAATCTTCAGGCGCCACTCCTCCTGCTGACCAGGTGTCAGACGGTCGCGGAATGTTTCCCACGTCAGACGTAGCTTCTTGTCGGGCATCGGACGAGTGATGGTTTGCTGATGAGAATAGCATACACCGTTCTTTATCCAGGCAAAGCTGAGCAACAGGCCGTTGCCATACTCTTCCCGATATTTCAACTTGCGATTATACAGCGAAGCATTCTCTTTTAAAACACCACTCTCAACGACCTTGTTGCCGGCATAGATGGCATAGACGATATGCAGGTTGGGATCGCTGGAACCCACCTGTATCGTTGCAGGCGTGCCATCGCTGGGGAATTGGCTATGCGACACATAGAACCAGTCGTGGGTCGTAGTGGCAGGACGTTTGTCGTCAAGCCCAAAGACCACGAACTTCATGTCAATGCTGTCTGCTTCGCAGATGGCTTCTAAGCGGTGTTCACCGCTTTTTAATTGAACATTGAAGATTGAACATTGAACATTGGCGGCACACTCTTTCCATTTGCCACCATCAAGACGGTATTTCACAGTACCTGCAATCTCCTTGCCTGCTGCGTTACGACGTGAAAACGTCACATCAGGCAACTGGTCGCTGCGTACCTGTTGTGGCAGGTTACAGGTCAGGGCGGTAGGTTTCGTACCCAACGGCAACGACATCGTACCGTTGTGCGTCTCACCAGCCATATCCGTCACGTCGGCCTCAACGACAAAGTTGTAGTACATCCGTGCGGACTTGTTGTCATCGGGCAGCAACATGGGTATCTCCACTTCGAAAGTGCCGTCGTCGGCTGTGATGGCCTCGCCTTCCTTCAGCACTTCCTCTTGTAGGCCTCGGCCAAAGTAGCCACCGCCCCAATACCAGGAATACGACATCCACCAAAAAGCCACTCGACGCTTGACGGTATACTTGACCTTCGCATCCTGAACGGGTACACCGGCATAGCTCATGGCCTTGCCCTGTGCACGAACGGTGTCGCCGGCCTGATAGGATTCCTTGTATTCCGGAAACTCCACCTGGAACGTCGGGCGCTTATATTCCTCGACGCTGAAACTGGTGCTGCTATTGTTGGCGCGGATGGTGAAACGTCCGTTCAACAGTCCTGTAGGCAGGGTAAATTCCGTCGAGCACTTACCAAAGCGGTCTGTCGTCAGTGACTTTTCTGCCACGAGTTTGTAGTTGGCATCGCGCAGTTCCATTCTGACCACACGATTCTCTTTAGCCACATTGTCGATGACACTCTGTTCCTGCCATACGATGGCGCTGACATATACCGTTTGTCCTGGACGGTAGATGCTACGGTCGGTAAATAGGCTGGTATGTTCGTTGTCGTACTCACGCTCATAATAAGAGTAGCGACCATAGCCGTTGACTGACGGACAATAGCTGTCGGAAGGAGTATAGACAAAGACCTCCGAGGGCATTCTGTCATCATGTGTGACCACGACCTCGCCCTGCATGTCACAAGCCTGGTCCACCTTCTTGGCAGGCAGTTTCCAACCCGAACGGTACGACAGCTGCAAGGTAGCGTTGGTAATGGGCTGTCCTGTAGAAGCATCGACCACTACATAGCGTGTTCTGTCCTCAGGCATCGGCTGTGACAGCAGACGCACACCTGACACAAAATAGAGTTCACGGTCAGTCGCCACCTGGGGGCTATTGAACTCCACCAGATAGATGCCAGCAGGCAGGCCAGCGAGTTCCAGCGAGTCCTCAAAGAACTCGTAGTCTGGATGAGATGCAAAGGTCAGCGTACGCGACTTGTCCGGCAACTCCTTCAGCTGTGACTTCAGCTTCTTGTATTCCTTCTCGTCGTTGAGATTGATTTTAGTATCGCCCTTCAACGGTGTCTGATAAACGCGTATTGTCAACTGCTGGATGTTGCGCAGGGAAGACAGCTTGATGGTCTGGGACTCCAGAGGCATCGCCACGTCTTTGGGCATCAAAGCCTGGAACATGGGACGGGTCAGGGTACTCTCCGAATTGCGCAGGTCATTGGCTCGCGACCATGAACCCCACTTCCTGAGGGACTGACGCAGGTAGTCGGCCTTCTGGGCAGGTGTATAGTGCTCATCATCCATCAGGCCATACCGTTTGATGGCTATCTCACACGCTTCAGGCAGATCGCCATAAACCTCAGACAACGAGTCAAGGGCGGCAATATCGTTGAAAGCCGATACTCCCGTCAAACAGGCTGCCTGACGATTGCCAGCCTTCGTATAGTAATGGTGCAAAAGTTGCCAGTCATCAAGTTCCGCACCAATGACGCTCAGCAGGTCGTCGTTATAGTACGTCTTGCTATCCTTACCCTTGATGACAAAAGGTTCGTAGCTATCCGCCTTCACGCTGGCAAGCACCTCAGGCTTTGACAAGGCCTGCTGGTGATAGGCCTGGGCTGTAGCATCAGCCTCATCGCCCAACTGACGGCTATTATCCTCGTAAACCTTTGACAGCACACAACAGTAGACGGCCTTCAGGGCCTCATCCTGTGTCTGCCGGGCTTCTTCCTCCAGTCGGGAAACGGCTGGCAGCAGGGAGTCGGGGGCCACCTCGGCCTGTAGTTGTGAAGTGAGCAATATAGCCTTCAGCAATTGTCCGTAGGCACGCTCTTTCCGAGACTTTTCCTCAATCTGCTTCAGATGCTGGATGGCTGTCTGCGGCAGGTCTTTATCCTGAGCCTGCTTCACCTGTTTCCAGAGTTGTTGATATGTCTGTCCAAATATTCCCATAGGTATGAGCAGCATCGCTGCCATCATGATCAATATTATCCGTTTCATACGCATATATAATTACTAAGGTACAAAATTACGAAATAAATGCCAATTGTCCATCATCAATTATCAATTATTAAGCATCTTTGCCAATAGATAACGGTCTGCACCAAGCCACGAATGGCCAGATAAAGGACCATCGCCAGCCATAATGCGTGATTTCCCATCAGGTTGTACAAGAGGGTGGCTGTCAGGAAAAACACCATAGCGGCAAGGGCTGACGACAACAGCATGCCCCGCGTCTGGGTGATGCCGATGAATATACCGTCCCATACGAAGGCCGCGACACCTGCTGCAGGAATGAGATAGGCCCACCAGACGTAGTGGCGGGAGGCTTCCACCACCATTGCCTCATTGGTTAGCAGATGCAGGAACGGCAGGCCGCCAATGACGTAAACCGCCGTAAACAGCACGGTCATCAGGGCACCCCACCAGAACAGATGGCGTACGACATCGCGGAAGGCAACGGTATCGCGTGCTCCCCAATAGCGGCCACCTAAAGCTTCACCAGCGAATGCAAAGCCATCGAGAACATAGGAGAACAGCAGGTAGAGCTGCAACAGTAAAGTATTGACAGCCAAAACGGTAGCTCCCTGACGGGCTCCCACCGAGGTAAAGTAGAGATTGACGGCCACCAGAAACAGCGTACGTAGGAAGATGTCGCGATTGACACGCAGGAAGTCGGTGAAATCTGTAAGATGAGACAACGAGGCCCACTTGAAGCTGATGACCTTACGATAGTGATGGCACAGCAGCAATAATGCTATCAACAAACCAGTATATTGTGCAATGACCGTACCCAATGCCACCCCCTCGACCTTCATGTGCAGCACGTAGACCAACAGCAGCGATACCAGGATATTCACCACATTCTGAGTGATAGAGACAAACATTGGAATGAGCGTATTCTGCATACCGATAAACCACCCCGTCAGGCTGAACAGGCATAGGGATGCCGGAGCACCCCATACCACAATGGTATAATAGGTGACAGCCAGCGGACGGACATCGGCAGTAGGTGTGATGAGCCACAGCATCAGCTGACACAGCGGTTTTTGCAACAACAGGATGAGCAAGGCAATGATGCCACCTACCATCAGCGAACGCACCAACAGGTGTGATATCTCCTGAAAATCGCGGCGTCCACGTGCTTGCGCCGTCATACCGCTGGTACCCATTCTCAGAAAGCCAAAGAGCCAGTAGAGCAGATTGAAGATCATGGAACCCACAGCCAATGCTCCGATGTAGACGGCACTCCCCATGTGTCCCACGATGGCAGTATCAACCAGTCCCAACAACGGCACAGTGATGTTGGTAACGATGGTCGGTAGGGCTATTTTTAGTATCTGTTGGTCTCTTTTTCGCATTTCGAAGGCAAAAATACTAAAAAAATATCAATTATCAATTGTCAATTGTCAATTATTTATTATCTTTGCAGGAAACTTACAAAACTATAACGAAAACAGATGGAATTAAGAAACAAAAAATCAGCATGGGCAGCGCTGGCAACCCTAGGTATTACAGCTGTTGCTGCAGGCGCTACTGCCATTGTCAAGATTCGTGAGAAAAAACGTCAGAAAAGGGAACAAGAGGCAGATGAGACAGGAAGTCGCCTATCGGCTGAGCAGATGATGGTGTATAACGAAGCTATCAGTGCTTTCCTGACTCTTAACGACCGCATTTATGAGCTACGCCGTTACCGCAAGGAGCTGCAACCGCTCATCAAATGGCTGGCAACAGATGGCGACAAGCCCCAAATAGACAGTGACAACGAGGATATCGTCAAGCTGGCAGCGAACATAGAGCGCTTCCTCGTCACACAGCTTCCTTTCATCAATGCCTGTCTGGCTACGATTGGAGATGCTGGTCTGACCTACGTTGACCATATCCGTGGAGCTGTAGGCGGCACTTTCGACAGCATGCTCGACGAAGAGCCTACCGGTGCCGAAGTGAAAGAAGGCACACCCATCAGTTTCGTGTTGAAGCTGGGCTACTACTTCCCAGACTCAACCATCTCACCACATCCTGTTCAAAGTATCGTTCTCGTATGATTAACCGTCAATTATTAGAGCCACAGTCCATCGTCGTCATCGGCGGTAGCAACAACGTACATAAGCCAGGTGGTTCAATCGTGCGTAATCTCATCAGTGGAGGTTACAAAGGGACCTTGCGCATTGTCAATCCCAAGGAAGAGGAAGTGCAGGGCATCAAGGCCTTCAACGACGTCAAGGATTTGCCGCCTACGGAGCTGGCCATTCTGGTGGTTGCCGCCAGGTTCTGTCCTGACTATGTGGAACTGCTGGCCAAGGAGAAGGGAACACGGGCATTCATCATCATCTCCGCAGGTTTCGGCGAGGAGACGAAGGCTGGCGCCGAGTTGGAACAGCGCATTCTCGACACCTGCGAACAGTATGGTGCGGCCCTCATCGGTCCTAACTGCATCGGACTGCTTAACCGCAATCACCATAGTGTCTTTACACTTCCCATCCCCAATCTGCACCCTACTGGTGCTGACTTTATCAGCGGCTCCGGCGCTACAGCGGTGTTTATCTTGGAGAGTGCCGTTATCAAGGGCCTCCAGTTCAATAGTGTGTGGAGCATCGGCAACGGCAAACAAATCGGTATTGAGGATGTGTTGCAGTATATGGACGAGCACTTCAACCCTGACACCGACTCCAAGGTGAAGTTGCTTTATATTGAAAACATTGCCAATCCCGACAAATTGCTTTTCCATGCCAGCAATCTCATCAAGAAAGGCTGTCGCATTGCCGCCATTAAGGCAGGCTCATCGGAAAGCGGTTCTCGGGCAGCATCCTCTCATACGGGTGCTATCGCGTCTTCTGATTCGGCCGTCGAGGCACTGTTCCGTAAAGCCGGCATTGTGCGTTGCTTCTCTCGTGAGGAACTGACTACCGTAGGCTGTATCTTCACCCTGCCGGCACTGAATGGCAAGAATTTCGCCATCGTCACCCACGCCGGAGGACCTGGCGTGATGCTGACGGATGCCCTCTCGAAAGGTGGCTTGAACGTGCCTCATATTGAAGGCCCCGATGCCGACGAGCTGAAGACGAAGCTCTTCCCTGGTTCCTCCGTTGCCAACCCCATCGACTTCCTGGCTACGGGAACTGCCGAACAGCTGGGTACCATCATCGACTATTGTGAAAACAAGTTCGATGACATTGACGCCATCGCCGTCATCTACGGTACACCAGGTCTCACCCAACTCTATGAGGCCTATGATGTACTCGACCGGAAAATCCGCGAGTGCAAGAAACCCGTATTCCCCGTTCTACCCAGCCTGCATACTGCCGGAGCTGAGGTGGCGGATTTCCTGACCAAGGGGCATGTGAACTTCAGCGATGAGGTGACGCTGGCAACGGCCCTTTCGCAGATAATGCGCACACCCAAGCCGGCACCACCCGAAGTGCAACTCTACGGCATCGACATTACCCAACTCCACAAAATCATTCTTGGCATCAAGGAAAATGGTTACGTACCGCCACAGACCGTCCGTGACATACTCTCCTGCGCCGGCATCCCCCTTGTGCCGGAGATGGTGAGTACCTCGAAGGAGGAATTGACGGCCTTTGCACAGAAAGTAGGATTCCCTGTCGTAGCCAAGGTCGTAGGACCCGTCCATAAGAGCGACGTGGGCGGTGTGGCTCTCAACATCCGCACCCCTGAGCACCTCTCCCTTGAGTTCGACCGCATGATGCAGATACAGGATGCCACGGCAGTGATGGTGCAGAAAATGATTAAGGGCACCGAACTGTTCATTGGTGCAAAGTACGAACCACGCTTCGGCCATGTGGTACTCTGTGGCTTGGGTGGCATCTTCGTCGAAGTATTGAAGGATGTGTCGTCGGGCTTGGCACCCCTGAGTTACGGCGAGGCCTATTCCATGATTCACTCGCTGCGTGGTTATAAGATATTAAAAGGTACGCGTGGACAGAAGGGTATCAACGAACAGAAGTATGCCGAGATTATCGTGCGCCTCTCCACCCTCCTGCGCTTTGCCACGGAAATCAAGGAGATAGACCTCAATCCGCTCCTGGCTGATGCCGACAATGTCGTAGCGGTCGACGCACGCATCCTTATAGAGAAAGATTGAAAAATAAAAGAATAAAAAAATAAAAGAATAAAAGATTTATAAATTTAAAACAATGGAACAACAGAAACGTTACGGTCACTTCGACGACCAACACCGTGAGTATGTCATCACGGACCCGCAGACCCCTTGGCCTTGGATTAACTACTTAGGCAACGAGGACTTTTTCTCACTCATCTCCAACACCGCCGGCGGCTACTCCTTCTACAAGGATGCCAAGTTCCGCCGCATCACCCGCTATCGCTACAACAATGTACCGATGGACAATGGCGGACGCTACTTCTACGTCAAGGATGGTGATACCGTTTGGAACCCGGGCTGGAAACCCTGCAAGACACCGCTCGACTTCTACGAGTGTCGTCATGGCATGAGCTACACCCGCATCACAGGTCGCAAGAACGGCGTCGAGGCCAGCGTTCTCTTCTTCGTACCGCTGAAGAAGTGGGCCGAGGTGCAGAAGCTCACCCTGAAGAACGAATCATCTGAAGTAAAGAAGCTGAAGCTCTTCTCCTTCGTGGAGTGGTGTCTGTGGAATGCCGCCACCGATATGGAGAATTTCCAGCGTAACTTCTCTACCGGTGAGGTGGAGATAGAGGG
Organism: Prevotella sp.; assembly: GCA_016286995.1. Lineage (GTDB taxonomy): Bacteria > Bacteroidota > Bacteroidia > Bacteroidales > Bacteroidaceae > Prevotella. The sequence continues at coordinate 85,824 of JAEEVA010000002.1, read as the reverse complement.
AAGCACCATCTACCACAAGACGGAATACCGCGAGCGCCGCAACCACTACGCCTTCTATCACGTCAACGCCCCCATCCAGGGCTACGACACTGACCGCGAGACCTTCGTGGGCCTCTATAACGAGTTTGCCAATCCCGACGCCGTCATGGAGGGCAAGCCACGCAATAGTCACGCCCATGGCTGGAGCCCCATCGCCTCGCACTACATCGAGGTGACGCTGCAGCCCGGCGAGTCGAAGGACTTCGTCTTCCTGCTGGGCTATATCGAGAATGAGCAGGACAAGAAATTCTCTGCCCCGCAGGTCATTAATAAAGACAAGGCCCACGCCCTCATTGCCGAGCTCGACACTACCGCCAAGGTCGACAAGGCCTTTGCTGAACTCTGCGAATACTGGGATGCCCTCCTTAATATATATAAGGTACGCACGGGCAACGACAAGCTCGACCGCATGGTGAACATCTGGAACCAATACCAGTGCATGGTGACGTTCAACTTCTCGCGTTCGGCATCGTTTTTCGAGAGCGGTGTAGGTCGTGGCATGGGCTTCCGCGACTCCAATCAGGACCTCGTGGGCTTCGTCCATCAGATTCCGCCACGTGCCCGTCAGCGCATCATCGACATTGCTTCGACACAGTTCCCCGACGGCGGCTGCTACCACCAGTACCAGCCCCTCACCAAGCGCGGCAACAACGACATCGGCGGCGGCTTCAACGACGACCCATGCTGGCTCATCTTCGGTACCGTGGCCTATATCAAGGAGACAGGCGACTTCTCCATCCTCGACGAGATGGTGCCCTTCGACAACCAGCCCGGCTCTGAGGTGACGCTCTTCGAACACCTCAAGATTTCGATGGACCACGTCATCAAGAACCTTGGTCCTCACATGCTGCCGCTCATCGGCCGTGCCGACTGGAACGACTGCCTGAACCTGAACTGCTTCTCGTGGGATCCTAACGAGTCGTTCCAGACCACCGAGAATGTCAGCGAGGGCACCAAGGCCGAATCGCTGATGATTGCCGGCCTCTTCGTCGTTACAGGTAAGGACTACGTTGCCCTCTGCAAGAAACTCGCCAATGGTCAATGGTCAATGGTCAATGGTCAATGCGATTTCTCTGCGGAAGCAGAGAGAATGCAGCAGGCCGTTGACGCCATGATTGACGCTGTGAAGAAGCACGGCTGGGATGGCGAATGGTATCTGCGCGCCTACGACTTCTATGGCCGCAAGATTGGTTCTCACGAGTGTGAAGAAGCCAAGATCTTCATCGAGTCGCAGGGCTGGTGTACGATGGCTGAGATTGGTGCTGAGGACGGCTTAGTAGCCAAGTCGCTCGACTCCTGTAAGAAGTATTTAGAGTGCGAGCACGGCATGGTACTCAACAATCCTGCCTTCACCAAGTACATCTACGAATACGGTGAGATTAGCTCTTATCCCGAGGGCTACAAGGAGAATGCCGGTATCTTCTGCCACAACAATCCCTGGGTCATCATCGGCGAGTGTCTGGCTGGTCGTGGTAACGACGCCTGGAGCCACTATGCCAAGATACTGCCCTCGTATGTCGAGGAGAAGTACCAGACGCTGCACAAAGTGGAGCCTTATGTCAACTGTCAGATGGTAGCCGGTAAGGATGCCTTCAAGCCCGGTGAGGGTAAGAACTCATGGCTCACGGGTACTGCCGCCTGGATGTGGTACACCGTCTCGGAGTTCATCCTCGGTATCAAGCCCGACTACGACGGCATCCGCATCGATCCCTGTCTGCCCGAGACCGCTACCGACTACACCGTCAACCGTAAGTTCCGCGATGCTGACTACGAGATTACCATCCATCCCAACGGCTCGCAGAAGGGCGTGAAGCAAATCGTGCTCGACGGTTCACCTATCAATGGCACCGTCATCCCCTACTCTGCCGGTAAGCACACTGTAGAGGTCACGATGTAACATTTCCTGCTATACCATAAAAAGAGGCGGTTCCCGTAGTGTACTTTACACCAGGAGAACCGCCCCTTTTTATGGTATTGTCACCAAACGACTACTCGTAATACTCAATGGTACGCGTCTGGGTCATCGTCTGTCCCATCATTGATACCGAACGGCTAATCCAGTTGCCGTGATCGTCATACTTGTAGTCGGTATAGGGGGTACTCATCTCATTGCCACCCATATCAATCACCTCAGCCTCAGGAGCACCATTATCGTTGTAGGTGCGCTTGAACGACATCTGCTGTCCCATGATATCCATCGTTTGACTGCTCAGCTTACCGTCTTCCCACTTATAGGTGACGGGAACATCTTGGTCACGAATAGTCATCTTGCACGACTGCAGGTAACCATTCTCATCGTACACGGCTTCCGACAAACCATCGCGCTGCATTTTGCCATCCTCTGAGAAGTTGATGGTCTGGTCCATACCCATGACGTTGACAACAATCTTCTTGACGGGACCCTTGGCCTCGTTCAATTCGACATCATGATACTTCGTTTGAGCCTGCAGGCCCATTGCAACTGCCATCATGGCAATCATCATCATTACTTTCTTCATTGTTTCTTTACTTTTGGTTGAAATAAATAGGTTAGAAATCATTTCTTTCTTTGACGCAACAACTATTTGAAGGTTTAATCACTTGATACACTTTTTTTAGACCAATGGTAGACAAACGGCCTCATGTGCCAAAAAGGCATATTTATGCGCCATTTTGACACGGCCACCAGCCTCGGCACACTCTTTGTCCGCCACCTGATAGATTATTAACAAAAAAATGGAGGATAAAACCATGACATTAGACAAGTTTACTATCAAAGCGCAAGAGGCCGTGCAGCAGGCTGTGAATACGGCACAACTGAACGGCCAGCAGGTCATCGAACCTGTACACATCCTAAAAGGTATATTGGAGAAGGCGAAGGACGTAACGACTTTCATCTTCCAGAAACTCGGCGTGAACGCCCAGCAGATTGAAATGCTGGTGGACCAGGAAATCAAGCACCTGCCACGCGTGCAGGGTGGACAGCCATATCTCTCAAGTGAAAGTAATAATGTACTGGTACGTGCACAGGAGCTGGCACAGAAGATGGGCGATGAGTTCGTTTCTTGCGAGCCCATTTTATGGGCGCTACTCACCGTAAACTCCACGGCCTCGCGCATCCTGAAGGATGCCAGCTGTACAGAAAAGGAGCTACACGCCGCCATTCAGGAACTGCGCCAGGGACAGAAGGTGCAGTCACAGAGTGCCGACGACAACTACCAATCGTTGGAGAAGTACGCCAAGAACCTGGTGGATCTGGCCCGACAGGGTAAGCTCGATCCCGTCATCGGACGTGATGATGAGATACGACGCCTGCTGCAGATTCTCTCGCGCCGTACAAAGAACAATCCTATATTGATTGGTGAGCCTGGTACGGGTAAGACGGCCATCGTCGAAGGACTGGCAGGGCGTATCGTACGCGGCGACGTGCCTGAGAACCTGAAGGACAAGCAGCTCTACTCGCTTGATATGGGTGCGCTGGTGGCTGGTGCGAAGTACAAGGGTGAATTCGAGGAGCGTCTGAAGAGCGTCGTCAACGAGGTGACGAAGGCCGATGGGCGCATCATCCTGTTCATCGATGAGATTCATACGCTAGTCGGTGCCGGTGGCGGTGAGGGAGCAATGGATGCCGCCAACATCCTGAAGCCCGCCCTGGCTCGTGGCGAACTGCGTGCCATCGGTGCCACCACGCTGAACGAATACCAGAAGTATTTCGAGAAGGACAAGGCCCTGGAGCGCCGTTTCCAGACGGTAATGGTCGACGAGCCCGATGAGCTCAGCGCCATCAGCATCCTGCGTGGTCTGAAGGAACGTTACGAAAACCACCATAAGGTACGTATCCAGGATGATGCCTGTATCGCTGCCGTACAGCTGTCCGAGCGTTATATCAGCGAGCGTTTCCTGCCCGACAAGGCTATCGACCTGATGGACGAGGCTGCCGCCAAGCTGCGTATGGAGCGCGACAGCGTACCTGAAGAACTGGACGAGATTATGCGCCGTTTAGCACAGTTGGAAATTGAGCGCGAAGCCATCAAGCGCGAGGGTGACGAACCGAAGATTGCCCAATTGGACAAAGAAATTGCCGAATTGAAGGAACAAGAGACACAAATGCGTGCCAAGTGGGAAGGTGAGCGCCAGCTGGTGAACAAGATTCAGCAGGACAAGCAGGAAATAGAGAATCTGAAGTATGAAGCTGAACGTGCCGAGCGTGAGGGTGACTATGGAAAAGTAGCCGAAATCCGTTACTCAAAGATGAAGATGCTGGAAGACGACATCACGGCCATTCAAGCACAGCTGGCATCTGCACAAGACGGTAATGCGATGGTTCGCGAGGAAGTTACCGCCGACGACATCGCTGAAGTTGTCTCCCGCTGGACCGGCATCCCCGTCACCCGCATGATGCAGAGCGAGCGCGAAAAGCTGCTGCATCTGGAAGAGGAGCTGCACAAGCGTGTCATCGGACAGGACGAAGCCATCACCGCCGTTTCGGATGCCGTGCGCCGTTCACGTGCCGGCCTGCAAGACCCGAAGCGACCCATCGCCTCATTCATCTTCCTTGGCACCACGGGTGTCGGTAAGACGGAGTTGGCAAAGGCGCTGGCCGAATACCTATTCAACGACGAGACCATGATGACACGTATCGACATGAGCGAGTATCAGGAGAAGCATACCGTCTCGCGTCTGGTTGGTGCCCCTCCGGGCTATGTCGGCTACGATGAAGGTGGCCAGCTGACCGAGGCCGTGCGCCGCAAGCCGTATCAGGTCATTCTTTTCGACGAAATCGAAAAAGCACACGCTGACGTGTTCAACATCCTGCTGCAGGTATTGGACGACGGCCGTCTGACGGACAACAAGGGCCGTACGGCGAACTTCAAGAATACCATCATCATCATGACGTCGAATGCCACACGTGAGGAACTGCGACTGACCATGCGTCCTGAGTTCCTGAACCGTATCGACGAGATCATCACCTTCCAGCAGCTCACGCAGGAGCAGATAGCCGATGTGGTACGCCTGCAGATGAAGAAGGTCACCGACATGCTGGAACCACAGGGCATCCAGCTTGAGATTACCGATGCCGCCGTGAGCTATCTGGCTCAGGAGGGCTACGACCCCGACTTCGGTGCCCGTCCCGTCAAACGTGCCATCCAGCACCTGGTGCTCAACGACCTGTCTCGCAAGATTCTATCCGACGAGGTCGACCGCTCACGTCCCATCATCATCGATGAGTTCGGCGACGGTCTCGTATTCAGGAATTAAGGCTAATTCAGTTCACAGCTGTAAGAAAATTAGGAATTAGAAATTAGAAATTAGGAATTATGATTACTTTTGTCCGCTGCATTTGAGGATTCTAGCAAATCATAATTCCTAATTTCTAATTCCTTTAATATCTTCGCTTTTTAAATTTTTTATTTTTTTATTTTTTTATTTTTTTATTTTTCTTCGTATCTTTGCCGAGGATATGGAAGAAATGATGATTACCAGCGTACAAAACGCAAAAGTGAAACATGTGGTGGCCCTCCAGCAAAAGTCGTCGCTACGGCGCGAGGAGAGCCTCTTCGTGGTCGAGGGACAGCGAGAGATAGAGCACTGTGTAGGATGCGGCTATGAAGTCGTCGAGTTGTTTGTCAACGAGTCAGAGAGATCAAGAATTAGAGAATTAGAGAATATATCACCTCTTACCTCTCACCTCGTCACCCCTCAGGTTTACGAAAAGATGGCCTATCGTGGCTCCACCGAGGGTATGATAGCTGTCGTCAAGTGCAGGGACCACTCACTCTCATCTCTTCCATCTTCCATCTTCCATCTCACATCATCCCCTCTGATCATTGTCCTCGAAAGCGTTGAGAAACCAGGCAACATCGGTGCTATCCTGCGCAGTGCCGATGCCGCAGGCGTTGATGCCGTCATCATCTGCGACCCTTTGACCGACCTTTACAATCCCAACCTCATCCGGGCCAGCATAGGTGGCGTCTTCAGCGTACCCACTGCCGTCTGCACCTCAGAAGAGTGCATCGCCTTCCTCAAGCAGCACGGCGTCACCATCCTTACCGCCCAATTGCAAGACTCCCACCTCTACTACGACTACGACATGACCCACGCCACCGCCATCGTCATGGGTACCGAATCGACTGGTCTCACCAACGTCTGGCGCGAGGCTGCCGACGCTCACATCCGCATTCCCATGCTCGGTCGCCTCGATTCCCTGAACGTCAGTGTCAGTGCCGCCATTCTCATGTTCGAGGCTGTTCGGCAAAGGCAGTCCCCAGAAGTATATTTTGGAAAGAAATGACCAGAAATTATCCAGAAATTATTCTTGTGTACGGACTTTCATGCCAGTAAACTGGGACTTTACTGGCATGAAAGTCAGAGGAAGAAAAATGCGACAATGCGGCAATGCGGCGTTTAAATTCTATAGATTTATTAAAAAAGTAAATGTATTAATTATTATTACATTTTTATTTTTATTATTACTCTATGAAATCAATTGCCGCATTGCCGCAATTGCCGCATCAAATTTTCTGTTAGGCGAATTTTTTCACGACTCATCATTGCAAAAACAAGCTTTTCTTTGATTTCGCTGCTCAAAAATTTGACCCGTTGGGCGAATTTTTTCACGACTCATCATTGCAAAAACAAGCTTTTCTTCGTTGACTCCAATACGAAGATATATGTCACCGCCAAGTCTGAAACGTCTGGTCAGGTGGACCTGACTCCGTTGGCTGCAACAGCCATTCCTCACGGTGAGGCTGTCATTCTGAAAACCTCGGCAGCTGACCACAAGATGACGTTGACCAAGACTACGGGCGCTACCACGCTGGGCGCTAATGTGCTGACTGTGACTGACGGCACAAACGACGTCGACGGCTATCGCTTAGGCTACAAGACTGGCACTGGTGTTGCCTTCTTCCCATATGCAGCTACTGCTCCAGCAGCAGGCATCGTATACATCGCAGCAGATAACGTGAACACTGGCGAAGGCGCTCCTGCATTCCTGAACGTCGGAGAAACCACAGATGTAAGTGAAAAGGTAACAGTGAATAGTGAACAATTTGCTACCGCCCCCGTTTACGACCTCAATGGTCTGCGCGTTTCTCAGCCCACTAAGGGTCTGTACATTGTGAATGGCAAAAAGGTGATTGTCAAATGATAATTCATGAAAAATTCATGCTTGATTCATGATAATTCATGTTTAAAGATAAAAGAACAATTAAGGTAATTCATGTTTAAAAGAAAAGAAGATATGAAAAAGCAATATATTAATCCGGAATTACAGGTCATCGTAATGAAGACCACAGGCATGTTGGCTAATTCACCGATACCAACCGCAACAGGAAAGCCCGATGAATGGGGTGCTCACCACTTTACGTTAGAAGATGATGATGACGAAGAAGACTATTAAATAACTCTCACCGCTCAGAGGGTACAGTTCCTCTGGGCGGTGATTAATAAACCCGTAGCGAGTAAATCGATTCATACTACAATATGGATTGACTCGTTTTACAAAGCAAATTCACTGAATTTGGTCACCAATTTCACTGAATTTGGTCAGTAAATTCACTGAATTTGGATTTGAATCAAAAAGCTTATCTGTTATAAGGCAGTATCTTAAACGATATTGAAAAGGCTAAAACAGGTGTAAGATGAAGAAAGATTATTAAATGAGATATTAACGTTTAGGCCGATGACATTGCACCGCGAGGTGCGAGGCTTGTTAAAGGTAAATTATTGATTTAAGTAAAAATCAATCCCGGGCCAACAAAAACACGGCACCGCGAGGTGCGCAGGGCCCATTTTCATAATGAATTTTATAGTTAGAAGGGCCTCTCGGCCTGCGATGGGTCGAGGGGCTTTGTTTTTAAAGACAAATTAACGTAGAAGAGACAGATTAACATATTAACAAGATATTTATAACGAGAACAAGATAGATTAACAAAATAACAATATGTTAATATGTTACTATGTCTAAAATATAAGTTATCATGTTATTATGTCTGAAAAAAGTTAATATGTTACTATGTCTAAAAACAAGGTTGTTACTATGTCAACGATGATGATTGGGTGCAATCATATATATTTATTTTATTTTTTTGCTGCGATGCGTGAACGATTGTCATCTCATCAAAGCACAACGCTTCCAAAAATGACCCCGCTGCTCGTGATGAGAGGCGGGGTTTATTAGATGACGTTCGTATTGGCGACGTAGCTTAACATGGCACTACGGGCGTTGATCATGTATCGCAGGTTGTGGAAATTGTCTATCTTCCACTGCCCGTCCTCAAAGACCAGGTCGATGCTGGCTGGGGTGTAGGTGTCTTCTTCGTAGACGGTGAAGGAGACGGAAGCGCGCTTCTGGTCGCTGAGCATGTCGAGATGGCGGATCTCGAACTCATCGAAGGTGGGAATAATGCCTGGATAACGCGTCATGGACCAGTAGTTAACTTCGAAGAACAGCGTACCGGTCTGCTCTTCCTTACAGCGCACGGCCATCAGCAGCTTGTTCCACGACTTCGTGCAGAATGACTTGTCGAACAAATCGTTGTCGAAGGAGTAGCCGCGCCAGACGTACTCAGATCTGATGAGGCGGTAGATGTCCCTAACGCGTTCGAGGACTACGGCGCGCTCAACGTCCATGCTCATTTCCAGACTTTGGGTGGCTGACGGCTGATGTGAGATGGCTACTGGCTGATGTGTGACGGCATGAGTGTCGCCACGTTGACAGCTGGTCATGGTAAAGAACAGCACAATGGCTGTCAAGGTGTTTTTTGTAAAGCTAATAATGTTCAAAATCGTATGGTTGTTAATTCGTTTCTTGAAATTCGGCTGCAAAGGTACAAAAAAGTTCATAGTTCATGGTTCATCGCTCATAGTTTTTTTGATTGGCACTGCTAAAAGATGTTAAACGACTGCAACTATGGACTATGGACTATGAACTATGAACTTAAAAAATCGTATTTTTGCAGTCGAAATGAAAAAGTATATCCTTGATTTAACGGTATGTGGCGTAGAGAGGCTCAGCGAGAAGCATGTGCTCATCAAGTTGACACAGGAATTGCCACTGCCTGAAATGCTGCCTGGACAGTTTGTGGAGGTGCGTGTGGACGGTTCCCCAAATACTTTCCTGCGTCGTCCGATTTCCATTAACTTTGTAGACCGTGAACGTAATGAGTTGTGGCTCATGGTGGCCATGATAGGCGAGGGGACTCGTAGGCTTGGACAACTGCAGCCTGGCGACGTGCTGAACTGCGTGCTGCCGTTAGGCAACGGCTTTACGATTTCAATGTTCAATGCTCAATGTTCAATGCTCAATGTTCAATGTTCAATGTTCAATGCTCAATGTCTCTTAGTCGGCGGTGGAGTAGGGATGGCGCCGATGCTGTATCTGGGTGCTATGCTGCATGAGATGGGCATGGAGCCGACGTTCCTGTTAGGTGGACGTACGGCAGCTGATTTGCTGGAGCTCAATATGTTCAGGAAGTTTGGCCGCGTGTGTGTCACGACTGAGGACGGCTCGATGGGTGAACAGGGCTTTGTGACCAATCACAGCGTGTTGGCCGACCATTTCGACCGTATCTATACCTGTGGTCCTACGCCCATGATGAAGGCTGTGGCGCGTTATGCCAAGGAACACGCCATTGACTGTGAGGCGTCATTAGAGAATATGATGGCTTGCGGATTGGGTGCCTGTCTGTGCTGTGTGGAGAAGGTTAGAACCGATGAAAGTTTGATGAATGTCTGCGTATGCAAAGAAGGTCCCGTATTTAACGTCAATCGATTATTATGGTAGATTTGAGTGTAAAGATTGGCGCTCTGGCGCTGAAGAACCCTGTGATGACGGCCAGCGGTACGTTTGGCTATGGTCTTGAGTTTCAGGATTTTGTCGACTTAGGTGGCTTAGGTGGCATCATCGTCAAGGGTACTACGCTGAAGCCTCGCGAGGGCAATGACTATCCGCGCATGGCCGAGACTGCCAGCGGCATGCTGAACTGTGTGGGGCTGCAGAACAAGGGTGTCGACTACTTCTGCGAGCATATCTATCCGCAGATTAAGGATATCGATACGAATATGATTGTCAACGTCAGCGGTTCGTCACCCGAGGACTATGCTGAGTGTGCTGCGCGCATCGATGCCTTAGAAAAGATTCCTGCCATCGAACTGAATATCTCGTGTCCGAATGTGAAGGATGGCGGTATGGCCTTTGGCGTGACGTGTCAGGGTGCCTCCAGTGTGGTGAAGGCTGTGCGTCAGGCTTATCATAAGACGCTGATAGTCAAGCTGTCGCCTAACGTCACCGACATTGCCGAGATAGCCCGTGCCGTGGAGGCTGAGGGTGCTGACAGCGTGTCGCTCATCAATACGCTGATGGGTATGGCTATCGATATTGAGAAGCGGAAGCCGTTGCTGAGCATCAATACCGGCGGACTCAGTGGTCCTGCCGTCAAACCCGTTGCCTTGCGTATGGTGTGGCAGGTTGCTAAAGCCGTAAAAATTCCCGTTGTAGGTTTGGGTGGTATCTGCAATGCTCACGATGCCATCGAATTCCTGATGGCAGGTGCTACGGCCATCGAGATCGGTACGGCTAACTTTCTTGATCCTGCCGTCACCATCAAGGTGCGCGACGGCATAGCCGACTGGCTCAATCGGCATGGCTGTCAATCAGTAACGGAAATAATAGGTTCATTATAAAACTTGAGAGCGGCTAATTAGCCGCTCTCAACCAACACAAAAACTAAACTAGACTTAACTAAAGCGTACTAGGATTTTCACAAACCCTCATAGCCTTTGCAAAGATAGTATAAAAGTTTTAAACTGCAATGATTTTTTTACTTTTTTTGCATTTTCATCCCCAAAAATTACAATTTCGTCGTTTTTTGCAACAAAAGATGGTCTAAAATAGTCATTGCTGTCATAGCTTCGACCACAGGTACGGCTCTTGGTAACACACACGGGTCATGCCGGCCTCTGGCAGTCAGAGTAGTCGCTTTTCCATCTTTGTCGACGGTCTGTTGTTCCTGTAACAAGGTGGCAACAGGTTTGAAAGCTACCCGGAAATAAATGTCCTGACCGTTTGAGATGCCACCCTGTATGCCACCGCTATGGTTGGTGGCGGTGGTGATGTGAGGGGAATGAGGTGAGGGATGAGATGTGGGCAGGAAGATGTCGTTCTGCTCGGAGCCACGCTGTGTGACGCCGCGGAAGCCTTCGCCATATTCGAAGCCCTTGACGGCGTTGATGCTCAGCATGGCAGCGCCCAAGTCGGCGTGCAACTTGCCGAATTCCGGCTCACCCAGTCCTGCCGGACATCCCTTGACGACGCCTGTGATAATGCCGCCAATGGTGTCGCCTGCTGCCTTGACTTCTTCGATGAGACGTATCATCTCAGCAGCCTTCTTGGCATCGGGACAACGAACGACATTCGTTTCGGTTTGTGTCAGGTCATACTGGGTGTAGTCGTCATCCAGTGCGATATCGCCCACCTGCGACGTATAGGCCGTGATGCTGATGCCCACCTGTCGGAGTGCCAGCTTGGCCAAAGCGCCTGCCACACAGCGGCTGATGGTGATGCGTGCCGAGGAACGGCCACCGCCTCGGTGGTCGCGCGTACCATATTTATAATAATAAGTAAAATCGGCATGAGAGGGTCGGAACACGTCGCGCATGTTGTCGTAGTCGTTCGAGTGCTGATTGGTATTGCGTACGATGAAGCCGATGGGACAGCCCGTCGACTTTCCCTCGAACACGCCACTCAGCAGTTCCACGCGGTCTTGTTCCTGACGGCTGGTAGTGATGCTGCTTTGTCCTGGACGACGGCGGTTCAGCTCCTGCTGAATGAAGTCCAGGTCAATGTCTATGCCTGCCGGCATGCCGTCGACAACGCCGCCAATGGCCTCGCCATGACTCTCGCCAAACGTTGTCAGTCTGAATATCCTTCCTGTCGTATTCACCTCTTACTTCTTACTTCTTAATTCTTAATCGCGAAGCGACACCTCTTAATTCTTAATTCTTACCTCTTACTTCTTAATGACAGTGTCCGCAGCCACAGCCACCACCATGCTCGTGGTCGTGGTCACAGCCACAGTCGTCGCTACAGCCACCACAGTCGTCACAGTGTCCGCCGCAGCCGCCAGCCAGATGTTTGGCCATGTGTTCTATCTCCTTGATGGTAGCTGGACGGTTTTCCAGCACCTTGCCCTTGAAGTACAGCGTCTCGCCAGCCAGTGGATTGTTCAGGTCCACCTTGACCTTCTCTTCGCCCACTTCAACGATGCGTCCGTAGAAACGACGGCCTTCCTCATCCTGCAGGGGTACTACGGCATCCTCATAGATGTGTTCGTGGTCGAAGTGGCCGTTGAAGCTGAATGTCTCGCGAGCCAGTTCCAGCAACAGTTCGTCATTATAATCACCGTAGGCCTGCTCCTTGGGAATGGAAAAATCGAAGGTGTCGTCCTTTGCGAGGTTAATGACTTGGCTTTCGAAGGCATCGAGTGCGATTCCTAATCCTGTGATAAACTGAAAGGGACGCTCTGCAGGAGCTTCTTCCATCATTTCCTGTCCCTCATCTCCATCGATATATAGCTGGTAGCTCAGCGAGATGAATTGATTCTTTTGTTCTGCCATGTTTTTTATTCTTTTATTTTTATATTCTTTTATTCTTTCTTCATTTAGGGCTACAAAGGTACGAATTAGTCTTTAAATCACCAAAGAAAAAGGGGAAAAACGCCGAAAATTGACTTTAATCAACGAATTGCCCGTTTCTTTGATAAAGGTCAAGAAATACCCCTGTGTACGCAAACAATTTGTTAAAAAGTTTGGAGGGTATTGATTTTTGTCCTACCTTTGCACCGTCAATCAGAACAAAAACTGATGACTGAAGGATAACACATATTATTAATTAAAGAAAAAGAAAGGGTAACAAAATGAAAAGATTGTTTATGGTAGTAGTTGCCATGCTGAGCATGACACTGACTTTTGCAGAGAATGAGACTGCAGCCAACTTGAACGAAGCTTACAATTTGAAGACCGTCAATATGAATAAGCTCAGCCAGGTACTCGGCCTGTCGAGAGATCAGGAAGAGAGCTTTGCCGAGATTCATAAGACCTTCAGCGCCGAGCTGCTGTTTGCCGCTCAGGCCACTGGTGAAGAGCGTCAGAAGATGGTCGACAATGCTATCAACAAGGATTTGGCTTACATGAACTACATCCTGAGTGCTAACCAGTATCGTAAATATGTGATGCTGCTGAATATCACACTCATCAACCGTGGTTTGAAATAAGAAAGTTTTTAACAAAATGCATGATGAAGAGTCATTGCCCGTAGAGGGTGATGACTCTCTTTTTTGATAAAAAAGTCGTTTTTTCTTTGTGTTTTCCACACTTTTTCGTACCTTTGCACGTCCATTAGATAAAAAAAGTAAAAATAAAGATATGAATTTCAAACGTTTACTATTAACAACGGTAGTCTGTATCTCTGCTGTTGTGGGGAGTTTTGCCCAGATGTCTGACAGTGACGTGCTGGCGCTGATAGCCCGTGAAACTCGTGCAGGAACCAGTCAGTCGCGCATTGTGACACAGTTGATTCAGCGAGGAGTGACCATTGAACAAATTCGCAGGTTGCGAAATCAGTATGATTCCCAGATTAAGAGCCGTGGCATGTCGTCGGCTGCCGATGGTGCCGTGTCAATGGCCAACGACCGTATGACAGGCAACAGCGACGGTACTTCTTCCCAAGAAGTGACAACAGCGCGTGTGAGAACGACGGGTGAGGTTTATGCCGATGCTTCTAAGGAGCACGAAGAGGCTGAGCGTGATGTACAGGCCACTCAGAATGTGAAAGGTGACGCACAGGGTAAGCGCGTATTTGGTCGCGACATCTTCAACCAGCGCGCCCTGAGTTTCTCGCCCAATCTGAATGTGCCAACACCTACCGACTATGTGTTAGGTGCTGGCGACCAGTTGGTTGTCGACATCTATGGTGACTCCCAGAAGACGATGACATATATTGTTTCCCCAGAGGGTACCGTGACTTTGAGTGGTGTCGGTCCCGTCATGGTTGCCGGTCTGACAGTAGCAGCTGCTCAAAGCAAGATTCGCGGCAAGCTGGGCAGACATTATTCTGGCAGTAATCTGCGACTGACGCTGGGTAAAACACGTAGCATCATGGTTCATGTGATGGGTGAGGTGAAGACTCCTGGAACCTATCATCTGTCACCGTTCTCCACTGCTTTCCACGCCCTGTATACGGCTGGCGGTATTGGTGAGCTGGGTACGTTACGTAACATCAAGGTGTTCCGTGGAGGCCGTCTGGTAACCGTCATCGATATCTACGAATATATCCTCAATGGCCGTCTGGCCGGCAATATCCGTCTGCAGGACGAGGATGTCATTCAGGTTGGCCCCTACGAGTGTCTGGTGGGTATTACGGGTAACGTCAAGCGCCCCATGTTCTACGAGATGCGCCATACGGAGAGTGTGGGTACCCTGCTGAAGTATGCCGGCGGCTATACTGGCGATGCCTATAAGAAGTCTGTCCGACTGGTCCGTCAGACTGGCGACCGCTATTCCGTCCATAATATCGACGAATTCGACATGAACTCCTTCAAGGTTGATGATGGTGACGCCGTAACGGTTGATGCCATCCTGAACCGTTACGAGAATGTGGTCGAGATCAAGGGTGCCGTGTTCCGCCCTGGTCAGTTCAATCTCAACGGTCAGGTCAGTTCCGTGCGCAGCCTGATTGAGGCCGCCGCCGGACTCACTGAGGATGCCTTCACACAGCATGCTATCATTCACCGTCTGAAACCCGACCGTACGTTGGAAGTCATTCCCATTGATGTCATGGGCATCATGAACGGTACTACTGCCGATGTCCCCCTGCAGAACGAGGATGTCGTATTCATCCCCACTCAGGAAGAGCTGCGCAAGGAGCGTATACTGAGCATTACTGGTGAGGTGATGGTTCCTGGTACCTACGAATATGCTGATAATACCACCATTGAGGACCTCATCGTCATGGCCGGCGGCCTGCGAGACGGTGCTTCACTGGCCCGTGTCGATGTCAGTCGCCGCATCAGCGACCCCTATTCCACGAAGAAAACACGCGACATTGCCAAGACCTTCACCTTCGACCTGAAGGAAGGACTGGTTATCTCCGGCGACCGTGGCTTCAGGCTTGAGCCATACGATGTCGTCCATGTGCGTCGCAGCCCAGGCTATGTGATGCCACGCAATATCACCGTAACTGGAGAGGTGAACTTCGAAGGCAACTTTACCATTGAGAAAAAGAACCTGCGCCTGACCGATGCTATTGAGATGGCCGGTGGCGTTGCCCCCGATGCTTATCTGAAGGGAGCCCGACTCACCCGCGTTATGAATGCCGACGAACGACAGCGCCGTACTGCCGTGCTGGATGCTGTCCGCAACAATCTGTCGAAGGCTGAGCGTGACTCCATCTCCTGGAACAAGATGGAACTCGACAACACTTATACCATTGGTATTAATCTTGACAAGGCCCTGAAGGATCCCTCCAGCGACTACAATATCGTGCTGCGTGAGGGTGACCGCATTGACGTTCCCGAGTATAACGGTACTGTCTGCGTGTCTGGTGACGTGCAGTTCCCCAATACCATCACTTTTGTGGAAGGCAAGAACTACAAGTGGTACGTCAAGCGAGCCGGTGGCTTCTCCGAGACTGCCAAGAAGAGCAAGGCTTTCATCGTCTATCCCAACGGTATGATGGACAAGCTCAGCTCCTCGACTACGATTGAGCCGGGTAGTGAGATAGTGGTTCCCAGCAAGCGTAAGATCAATCACTGGAAGATTACCGAGTGGGTGAGCTTGGCTAGCATGTTGTCATCAGCAGCTACTACCGTAGCCATGATTACTTATTTAACGAGAAAATAACCTATGAACGAACAGGAAAATACTATCATAGAGCAACAGCAGCTGGAGGAAGAGAGCAGCATCGATTTCCGTGCCATCCTCGCTGCTATGAAGAAGCATGTCCGCCTTTACAAGAAGGTGCTTGCCATCACCTTTGTCGTGGCCTGTATCTACATGCTTTCACTGCCTAACTATTATCGTTGTGAGGTGAAGCTCGCCCCTGAGTTGAATATGTCGCGTAGCATGAATTCCCTCAGTGCCATGGCCGCTACCCTTGGCTTGAGAATGGGAACAGGTGCCGCTATGGGTAGTACAGAGGCCCTCTATCCTATGGTGTATCCTGAGCTGATGTCCAGCATCGACTTCAAGGTCAGTCTGTTCAACGTGCCTGTCCACAAGAAGGACAGTACCCGCATGATGACCTATTACGACTATCTGCTGAAGGAACAGAAGCATCCCTGGTGGAGTACCATTACCGGTGCTCCCTTCAGGCTCCTTGCCTCACTCTTCCCAGGCGACAAGGACGAGAAACGGCCTTTCGACGCCTTCCGCCTGACCAAGACAGAGGACAATATCGTGAAGGCTATGGATAAGAGGGTGATGTGCGATGTCGATAACAAGACGCTCGTTATCTCCATTGCCGTCGTCGACCAAGATCCCTATATTGCCGCTTGTATGGCTGACACTGTTCAGCATCACCTGCAGGATTTCATTACGGAGTATCGTACCAAGAAGGTGCGCATCGACCTTGAATTCTCGCGCAAGCTTTATGGTGAGGCCAAGGAGCGTTACGAGAAGGCCCGTCGTCTCTATGCCGAGTATGCCGACGCCAATCAGGACGTTATCTACCAGACTGCGCGCATCAAGCTTCAAGACCTGGAGAACGACATGCAGTTGAAGTATAACGCCTATAATACGCTGGCTAACTATCTGCAGTCTGCCGAGGCCAAGGTGCAGGAGGAAACCCCCTCGTTCACCAATCTGCAGACGGCTACCGTGCCTGTCCAGAAGGCCGGTCCTGCCCGTGTCAAGTCCGTACTCATCTACCTCTTCCTGGCATTCCTGATTACCACCGTGTGGATTCTCTATAAGGAAGGTCAGTTGAAGTCGCTGTTGGGCATGAACTAAGAGAGTATACTATTCATTTACACATATTATTAAATAATTAACTTATTCACTTATGAAAATTGCAATTGTAGGAACCGGATATGTCGGATTGGTCAGTGGTACCTGTTTCGCAGAGATGGGTTCCCATGTAACCTGTGTGGACGTTGATGCCAAAAAAATAGAGAAACTGAAGAACGGCGAGATGCCTATCTATGAGCCTGGCCTTGAGGAACTGGTTCGCCGTAACGTGAGCTATGGACGCCTGAAATTCACGACCGACCTCACTGAGGTGCTCGACGATGTCAAGGTGGTATTCTCGGCCGTAGGTACTCCCCCCGATGAAGACGGTAGTGCCGACCTGAAATACGTGCTGGCTGTTGCACGCCAGTTCGGACAGCACATCAACAAGTACACCATTCTCGTCACCAAGTCTACCGTACCCGTCGGTACGGCCCAGAAGGTCAAGGCCGTTATTCAGGAGGAACTTGACAAGCGTGGCGTGGACGTTCCCTTCGATGTGGCCAGCAACCCGGAATTCCTGAAGGAGGGTGCTGCCATCAAGGACTTCATGTCGCCCGACCGCGTTGTGGTGGGTACAGAGAGTGAGAAGGCCCGTGAGGTGATGACACGCCTCTATCAGCCTTTCCTCATCCAGAATTTCCGCGTTATCTTCATGGATATTCCTTCTGCCGAGATGACCAAGTATGCTGCCAATGCCATGTTGGCCACCCGTATCTCGTTTATGAACGATATTGCCAACCTCTGTGAGCGTGTCGGTGCCAATGTGGACTCTGTCCGTCAGGGCATTGGACGTGACTCGCGCATCGGTCCTAAGTTCCTCTATGCCGGTTGCGGCTATGGTGGCAGCTGTTTCCCCAAGGATGTCAAAGCCCTGCTGCATACAGGTATCGACAACGGCTACCATATGGAAGTCATCGAGGCCGTTGAGCGTGTCAACGAGCGTCAGAAAGCCATTGTCTATGATAAGATTATTCGTGCCGTGGGCGACGTCAAAGGCAAGACCGTTGCTATTCTGGGTCTGGCCTTCAAACCCGATACCGACGATATGCGTGAGTCACCTGCACTGGTGGTCATTGATCGTCTGCTGGCCGATGGTGCCAACGTGCGCGTCTTCGACCCCATTGCCATGGATGAGTGCCGCCGCCGTCTGGGTGACAAGGTGACATACTGCCGTGACATCTACGAATGTGCCAACGATGCCGACGTCTTTGCGCTAATGACTGAATGGCGTCAGTTCCGCATGCCTTCGTGGGATGTCATCAAGAAGGTGATGCGTGGCCATCTCGTTGTCGACGGCCGTAACATCTATAGCCGCGAGGAACTGGAAGAGCTGGGATTCACCTATACCCGAATCGGAGAGAGGTGAGATGGTAGATGGAATATGTGAGATATAAAAAAGGATAAGATGATGAAGACGGTAAGACTTTATTTGTTGTCGTTGATGGCTGCCCTGCTGTTGGCTGGCTGTGGTACGACAAAGACGGTTCCCATTACAGGACGTCAACAGAACCTGATGGTCAGCGACGGCGAAATGCTGAGCCTGTCCACCCAGCAGTACAATGAATATATGAAGACGGCCAAGCCTTCTACCAATGCCGCCAATACGGCAATGGTACAACGTGTCGGACAGCGTCTGGCCACGGCCGTCGAGTCGTTCCTCAGAAACAACGGCATGGCCGACGACATTCAGAACTACAAATGGCAGTTCAATCTGGTACAGGACCAGAATGTCAATGCCTGGTGCATGCCTGGTGGACTCATCTGCGTCTACGAGGGTCTGCTGCCTGTCACCCAGGACGAGCCCTCGCTGGCCATTGTGCTGGGTCATGAGATAGCTCATGCCGTTGCCCGCCACTCTGCCGAGCAGTACAGCACGCAGTACCGTCAGCAGTATGGTCTGCAGATTGGTGCTGCCGTAGCCAGTGCCATAGGTGTCGGCAGCAATACCGTTGCCGTTGGCTCGCAATTGCTGGGTACCGGACTCAGCCTGCAGAACCTGCACTATTCGCGCAATCACGAGAGTGAGGCCGACCATTTAGGTCTTATCTTTGCCGCTATGGCTGGCTATGATCCGCAGGTCGCCGTCAGTTTCTGGCAGCGCATGGCGGCAGCCAGCAGCAATACCACTGCCGAGTTCCTGAGCAGTCACCCCTCTGATGCTACCCGTATCAGGCAGATTCAGGGTTGGATGCCCGAAGCCCTGCGGTATTATAAGCCGCAGACCGCAACCACCACAACAACGACACCTAAAAAGACCACTACCACCAAGAAAACCACTACCACTAAGAAGACGACCAAGAAGAAGTGATAGATATAATTAAAGGTGGGGATGTTTAATGAATAATTTGCTACCGTAATGAGACAGTACATCGTATGCCTCCTGTTATCAGCAGTTTTGACAACAGGTGCCCAGACTAAGGATGGCGGCATCTCACAGCAGATGCTGCAGCAGATACAGCAACAAAATGCTCCCACGGCCTCTGACCGTGCCTTACGCAATGCTCTGGCAGCCAATGCTATTGATAATCTGGCTAAGAACCAGGCTACTGCCGGAGAGTTGGATACCTACTTCAGTGTGGAGACCAAGAAGCAATCTATTACCGACCAGAAATCCTCTGGCCGTTGCTGGATGTTCAGTGGCCTCAATGTGCTGCGCTCTAATTTTACCAAACGTACTGACTCCCTCACCGTCGACCTCTCTCAGGACTACCTCTTCTTCTGGGACCAGCTGGAGAAGGCCAACCTGATGCTGCAGGGGGTCATTGATACCGCCAAGGAACCTATCGACGCCCAGCGCGTACAGTTCTTCTTCCATTATCCGCTGAACGATGGAGGCACCTTCTGTGGTGTCGCTGACCTTGCAGAAAAGTATGGTCTGGTACCTTCGGCCATCCAGCCCGAGACCTACTCGGCAGACAATACATCGAAGATGTCGGCCATCATCAAGTCGAAGTTGCGTGAACAGGGACTTGAACTGCGCCGCATGGTGGCTGCAGGCAAGAAAGCCAAGGATATTCAGCAGCGCAAGACCGAGATGCTCAGCGAGATTTACCACATGCTGGTCATCACCTTGGGTGAGCCCGTCAAGGAGTTTACATTCGCCTTCAAGGACAAGAATGGCAAGGCCGTCTCTGCCCCCAAGAAGTACACTCCCAAGGAGTTCTATCAGGAGATTGTGGGCGGTCCTCTCAACGGCACCTTCATCATGGTCATGAACGACCCGCGCCGTGAATACTACAAGACCTACGAAGTAGAGTACGACCGTCATACCTACGACGGCCACAACTGGAAATACCTGAACCTGCCCATGGAGGATATCGAGACACTGGCTATTGCTTCGCTGAAGGATGGACGTAAGCTCTATTCCAGCTACGATGTCGGCAAGCAGCTCGACCGTAAGCGTGGCTATTGCGACCTGCAGAACTTCGACTATGAGTCGCTGTTCAACACCACCTTCACAATGAATAAGGCCGACCGCATCTCTACTTTCGACAGCGGCTCTACGCATGCCATGACGCTGACGGCCGTCGACCTTGATGCCAATGGGGAACCCTTGAAATGGAAGGTCGAGAATTCATGGGGTGCTTCCTGGGGACAGTCGGGCTGTCTTATCATGACAGCCAGCTGGTTCCGCGAGTTCATGTTCCGTCTAGTGGTTAATAAGCAGTATGTCAGCGACAAGCTCCTGAAGGACTACGAGCAGAAACCCATTATGGTCATGCCCGAGGATCCCCTTTTTGCTGAAGACAATTAAGCATTTCTTTAGAACATCATGGTGAAGCCGAAACGGACACTGTTCTTGGTGGTGCCAGGACGGTCGTTATAGTTCATGCGGCGTACATACTCGACTTGGAAGAAGCGGAGAATGCCGCGAATGCCGAGGGAGATTTCCCAATAGGGAATCTTTGGGTTCATGATACGCGAATTCTCAGGGAAGACCATGAGGATGTGATTGCCCTCATTCTGGGGCAGGGTGGGGTTGTTCTTGTCGGACAGACCGCCCCATAGCATGCGGGCTCCAATGTATTCGCGCAGATGGGCTTTCTTGATAAGCGGTATGCGGTTGAGTATCTTGCCTTGCATATCCCAGTTCATATCAACACTCCAGAAACGGTCATTCATAAATTCGAGCTCATTGATGAGGTTGAAGGACTGCTTCTGACTGAAATACGACAGGTTGACAGTGGGCTGGCAGAGCAGGATGAAGGGTACCTGATTCCACTGGATGCCGCCACGGGTATAGAGGTCTACGCGGCCCCAGCTGGAGAGCCAGAGACGCTTGAAGATGCTGGCCTCGGTGTAGTTGTAATTGTAGCGTCCGCCCAGGAAACCGTCGATGCCAACGGCATGGCTGAGCTTGAAGATGGGTGCCTCGCGGTTGATTTTGACACGGCGAAGCTTGAGGTTGGAGTAGAGAGCATTGGGACTGTACTCCAGCTCGGCCTTGAGTTCGGTGGTGCGGATGGGAATGGATGGGTTTTCGAAAACGGATGATGGATGATGGAAGATGTCGGCGGGTGACAGTGCGTCGAGGGGTGTGAAACGCAGACTGGCAGTAGCTTCGTTCTTCTCGGTCTTGACACCGATGACGGTGCGCAGCCCCCATGGGGTCTCGTGCTCGTAGGCCAGCTGCTGGCGGTTGTAGAACATCATCATGTCGACGGTAGTCCACTTGGCAGCGGTGAAGACGTTGTCCTTGTCGTGTTCGAGGAAACGGTCGGACGGTGAGCAGACGTCGTAGGAGGACGAGAATGACAATTGGTGGCGAGGGAACTCGTCGAGCAGATAGCGCTTGTGGTTGAACGACCATGCGGCGCTGGCGTTGTAGTAGGTCTTGTGGCTCTTGGTGCCGCGTGCCACGTAGCCCTTGAGGAAGAGGTGGTGCGACAGGTGTCCTGTGGTCTGACCGCCAAAGCGCAGGCGCATTCCGTCGATGAAGTTGGTGCTGATCATCGAAGTGACGGGACCGATGTCGAACTTGCTGCTGTCGCTGGTCTCGATGAAGTTCTCGCTGACCAGCTTCAGACCGAAGAGGGCATATTTGTAGAAGCCCAGACTGCGGATGCCGTCGATGAAACCGTCCATCTGCTCCTCGCTGCGGGTCATACCTGCCGTGCGGTGCTCTTTCCAGAAGGTGTTGTCCTGATTTTCGGCATAGGGGTCGAGGATGGTTTTGGTATATCCTTTGAACAACTTATCTGGGATGGGGTCGAAGGAATAGTCAGACAGTCGGGTGGTGCGGATGGCAACACCCTTGTGCGCGAACTCGAAGAGGACAAGCTCGACTACAAGGTCGTCAGTAGTGAGCACCCATTCACCGGTTGGCAGGGGACTGAACTCCTGAATGAGTCGTAACGACTCTACGAAGTTGACGTCGGTCTGGTTGGGGAGTATCATCTCGCAACGCTTGACCTGATAGGACGAATCCTTGAGAATGTAGAGGTCGCCGCGGAATCCGAAGTCCTGCTGGTTGTTGGGCAGGAAATGCAGGTGGATGCATGAGTCGCGGTCAATTTTCAGCGTATCCTCGATATAGTAGCGATAGAAGGAGATGGCTCCTTTGCCGATGGGCGAAGTGAAAGGATGCTGAAGGATGCGCACCTGGTCGTCGTAGATATTGACGTCGGTGAAGATGTCCTTACTGCCGACATTGACAATATCGCCAGTCTCGATGAACTGGTTGATGCCCGTAGCTTTCTTACCCATGATGATATCCTTTTCAGCATGCGGCGTCTTGCGATAAATCTTCTTGGTGACGGTCTCGTCGAGACTGAGCGGCAGAATGAGCTTACCTGTCAGATCACACTTCTCGACCTGTCCGGTTAGCCACGGATACTTGGCAAACTGAGGGTCGGTAATCATATCGGGCGTGATGTTGTTGAGAGCCAGCTTCAACTTTTGATACTTGGTGTACTGGTAGTTGTCGCGCAGGGAGAGTTCGGTTTTCTTCTTGTGCTCGATGACCTTGCGCATGAGTTCCACAGCAGGATTGTTCTTGCGACTGTAGCGACTACGCTTGGTTTTGACGGTGACCTCACCCAGCATC
The DNA here is from genome assembly GCA_016286995.1 of Prevotella sp. Classification (GTDB taxonomy): domain Bacteria; phylum Bacteroidota; class Bacteroidia; order Bacteroidales; family Bacteroidaceae; genus Prevotella. Next base: position 62,753 of record JAEEVA010000002.1, on the reverse strand, counting down.
TTGTTGTCGGGCTTCAGGGCCAACAGTAGGCGATGGGTGCCTTTCTCGATGGTGATGGTACGCGTCTTGTAGCCCACAGCACTGAACGATAGTTTCCAGCCTACATGCTTGGGGATGGAGAAATAGCCGCGATGGTCGCAGATGGTCTTGACTTTCTGCCCTTTATACTGTACGGATACAAAACCGAGGCTGTCGCCCGTAACGTCGTCGATGGCATAGCCGGTGATGTGTTCCTGTGCCACGACTTGAACCGGTGGCAATATGAAAAAAAGCAGAATGATGAACGATAAACGTTTAACGATAAACTGTATTAGCATTTGTGTCTATTCCTTTTTTAATTCGACCCAGAAGAAGGATCCCATGCCCAGTGTGGACTCGACGCCGACGGTACCGTCGAGCGTAAGTGCCAGCGAACGGCAGATGCTGAGACCGAGACCGGTACCAGGTGTGAACTCGTCGACCTTGACAAAGCGGTCAAATAATGTGTCGTCGCACTTGTTGGCAGGAATGCCCTTTCCCGTATCACGTACCCATATGCGCCAGTTGTCGCCCATGTCGGTACAGCCCAGGGTGACCTGTCCTCGTTTGGTGAATTTTAGGGCATTGTTTATGTATTGGTTTAATATCTCACGCAGACGGTCACGGTCGGTACTGATGAACGACCTGTCGTCGGCAATCTCTATCAGCAGGGCCAGTCCCTTTTCCTTGGCTGTGGCGGCATACTTCTCCTGTAATTCCATGAGTAGCGTCTTCAGCACGAAAGAAGACTTGTTGATTTCTCCACCGCCACGGGCTTCGAGCTTCGACATACTGACAATGTCGTCGAACAGGCGTAGCAGCTGGGTGTTGCTCTGTCTGATGAGGCCTACCAGGTGTTGGCGTTCCTCTTCGTCTTCGGCCATGGGCAATACTTCGCTGAAACCAACGATGGCATTGAGTGGCGTACGGATTTCATGGCTGATATTGGCCAGGAACGCCGACTTCAGACGGTCGCTCTCTTCGGCGTGGTATACGGCATCCATCAGAGCCTGCTCTATCTGTTTCTGCTGGTCAATGCGCATGGATGTGCCGACGATAGTCAGCGGTTTGCCGTCAAGCCCGCGTTTCTCGATAGTGATGAAACCCTCGCTCCAATAGCTCTTGTCGCTGTCTGGAACGGTCATCTGATATTGCATGTGGAAATCGTCCTGTTCACCGTTCATTACCTTAAGGAAACCTTCAGTAATCGTTTCCCGATAGTCTGGCAGAATCTGGTTAATAACATCCTCCATCGTGGCATGCTGTGGTGGTGTGTAGTTATCAGTGAAGTCGCGATAGTCGCAGTCGAAGGTTACCTCATGGGTAGGGACATCAATGCGCCAGATGCATAGCTTCATAGCCTTGATAACCATTTCATACTCGATGGAGTGTCGCTTGACCTGTTTCAGCAGGCCGAGTTCGTTGCGTAACGTATGGTACTGCCTGTACTGGCGGACCAGTAACCAAACGGCTCCCACCAGCAGCGGGAGTCCGATAATCCATGCCAAGATGTCCAGCTGGAACATGGATTCGAGGGTAAGGAGCAGTACCTTATAGGTTACGGCCATTGCTATAAATTTGTTTACGTTGGGGCAAAAGTACAAAAAAAAGTGAAAAGTGAAAAATGAAAAGTGAAAAATTTGCTGCTGCCTTAAAAATAATTAAGAATTATTTCGTAACTTTGCACCACATTTATAATGAAACATCGATGACACAACAATTTGAAATGATTGCCAAGACCTTTATGGGGTTAGAACCTGTCTTGGCCAATGAACTGACGCAGTTGGGCGCTGAGAACGTACAGCCTGGACGCCGTATGGTAACCTTTACAGGTGACAAGAAACTCATGTACCGCGCTAATTTCCAACTACACACCGCCATCCGTATTCTGAAACCCATCAAGTGTTTTAACGCCCAGTCGGCAGACGATGTCTATGAGGGCGTGAAAACTGTCGACTGGTCAGAGTTCCTGTCGCTCGACAAGACCTTTGCTGTCGATTCGGTGGTCTTTTCTGAGGAATTCCGACACTCTAAGTTCGTGGCCTATAAAGTCAAGGACGCTATTGTCGACCAATTTAGGGAGAAGACTGGCAGTCGTCCGAATATCAGTATTGCAAACCCTGATATCAGACTGCATATCCATATCGCTGATGTTGCACCAGGTAAGAGCGAATGCACGCTGTGTCTGGATTCCAGTGGTGAGTCTTTGCATCGTCGTGGTTATCGTCAGGAGTCGGTCGAGGCACCACTTAACGAGGTACTGGCTGCTGGTATGATACTGATGACGGGATGGCATGGCGAAACAGACTTCATCGATCCGATGTGCGGCAGTGGCACATTGTTGATTGAGGCTGCCCTTATAGCCCACAACATGGCTCCAGGCCTGTTCCGAAAGGAATATGCCTTCGAAAAGTGGCCTGACTTCGATGCCGACTTGTTTGATGAGATATATAATGACGACTCTCAGGAGCGTGAGTTCAATCATCATATCTATGGCTATGACGTTGACATCAAAGCTGTCAATACAGCTCGTCTGAACGTAAAGGCTGCCGGCCTGACCAGCGACATCACTGTGACGGAGCAGGACTTCAAGCTGTTCACACAACCAAAAGAAAAAAGCATCATGGTGACCAATCCGCCTTATGGTGAGCGAATCTCCACCTCTGACCTGTTGGGAACCTACAAAACGATAGGCGAGCGGCTGAAACACCAGTTTACCGGCAATGATGCCTGGGTGCTCAGCTACCGCGAGGAGTGCTTCGACCAGATAGGCTTGAAGCCCAGTATCAAGATACCTTTGTACAATGGTTCGCTGGAATGCGAGTTCCGCAAGTATCAGATGTTTGACGGAAAGATGAAGGTCTTCCGTTCAGAAGGCGGTGCCGTGAAAACTGAGGAAGAGAAGCGACAGATGGCCGAGAAGCACCGTTTCAAGAAAGAACGTGAATTCAAGAAACGCCTGGATGAACAGGAAGAGAATGAGGGTGCCGATATCCGCGACTTCAAGTTCCACTCGCTGGAAAAGCGAGAGCCGCGGAAAGCCAGAGAGCCGAGAGATTCCAGAAATTCGAGAGACCCCAGAGAGTCTAAAAATTCTAGAAATTCTAGAGGGTCTAGAAATTCTAGAGATTCTAGGGGGTCTAGAGATTCTAGAGGGTCTAGAGATTTCAATAAATCCTTCAAAAGAAATAATAGGAGGTTTGGCGATGATGAAGATTAAGCATTTGTTCTTATTATTATTCCTTTTTCCGCTACTTCTTCCCATGAGCGCTCAGGAAAAGAAACTATTCACGCTGGAAGACCTCAACTACGGTGGTAACAACTACCGTAACCTAATGCCTGAGAATAAATGGTATACGTGGTGGGGTGATGAGTTGGTACGAACGGACGTGGAGGAGTGCCTTCTCGTCAACAAAAAGACCGGCAAAGAGCAATCGCTCTTTACCCTTGACGAAGTGAACCAGTGGCTGAAGAGCGATGATATGTATTATGTCCGCATGCTTTATACTGCTTCATTTCCCTATCCAGACCAGCCGTTGGTGGCCCTTGGCAATAGGAAGTCGTTCCTGTTGCTGAACTTCAAGACGCATGAAATCGTATGGCAGGACAGCATATCAGGACAGGAAGACAATGACTGGAACAGCGCGTCTAAGGCGACGGCCTATAGAGAAGAGCATCAGCTATATGTGGTTGATGGTCAGGGCCATAAGCACCAACTGACCACAGACGGCAGTCGTAGCGTAGTGTACGGATCTGCCGTACACAGAAATGAGTTCGGCATCAACAAAGGCACATTCTGGAGTCCTGACGGGCAGCGACTGGCCTTCTATCGTATGGATCAGAGCATGGTAGCCGACTATCCGCAGGTGGATATCTACCATCGTGAAGCTACCTATGAGCCAGATAAATACCCGATGGCAGGCATGAATGCTCATGTGGTGACGGTGGGTGTTTATGACATTAACACTGATAAGACGATTTATCTTAAGACCCCCAACGGCAGCGTGGCCGGCGATTCCGTCGCCGACACCCGTCCCATATATTTCACCAATATCGCGTGGAGTCCTGACGCCAAGACCGTTTACATGTTTGAGCTGAACCGCGACCAGAACGACTGCCGGCTGGTGAGCTACGATGCCACGACGGGTGAGCGGCTGTCAGAGATTTATCGTGAGACCAGCGAAAAATATGTCGAGCCCTTGCATCCCATCCAGTTCCTGCCTTGGGATTCCGACAAATTCGTGATGCAGAGCCAACGTGACGGATACAATCACTTATATATATATAATAAGGTAGGGAAGCTCATCCGCCAGCTGACCAGTGGCCCATGGGTCGTTCAGAATGTGTTGGGCTTTAATGAGAAGCAGAAGAGCATCATCTTTGAAGGCAATCAATACCATCCGCTGCACCGTCAGATTTATAGCGTCAATGTCAATAACGGCAAGATGAAGCAACTGACAGTCGACGATGGCGTGCATTATGGCGACCTGTCGACATCCGGCAATTTCCTGCTTGACCACCATTCTGCACCCACTCAGCCCCGTAACATCAGTGTGCTTGATGTTTCAAGTTCAAAATCTCGGGTTTCAGCTAATCATAATTCTCAATTCTCAATTCTCAATTGTCAATTACTACAAGCCTCCGACCCATGGACTGGTTACGAACAACCCATCTTCGAGTGTGGTACCATCAAGGCTGCCGACAACAAGACAGACCTTTACTACCGTATGGTAAAACCCTACAACTTCGACCCTGCCCAGAAGTACCCTACTGTAGTTTATGTCTATGGCGGTCCTCACGCTCATAACGTTGAGGCCAGCTGGCATTGGCAGAGCCGCTCGTGGGAGACCTACATGGCCCAGAAGGGATATATCCTCTTCATCCTCGACAATCGTGGCAGCGAGAACCGTGGCCGTGACTTTGAGCAGGCTACATTCCGCCAGTTGGGACAGATAGAGATGCAAGACCAGATGAAAGGTGTGGAATTCCTGAAAACCCTGCCCTATGTCGATATGCAGCGCTTAGGCGTCCATGGGTGGTCGTTTGGAGGCTTTATGACCATCTCGCTCATGCTGAACTATCCCGACGTCTTCAAGGTTGGTGTTGCCGGCGGTCCTGTCATCGACTGGAAATGGTACGAAGTGATGTATGGCGAACGCTATATGGACACGCCTCAGCAGAACCCCGAGGGTTACGAGAAGAGCAGCCTCATCAACAAGGCCGGCAACCTGAAAGGCCGTCTGCAGATCATCACGGGCTACAACGACAACACCGTCGTGCCACAGCACTGCCTGTCGTTCCTCGATACTTGCGTTAAGGCCGGCACCCAACCCGACTTCTTCGCCTATCCTGGCGAGGAGCACAACATGCGGGGCCATGCCAGCGTGCATCTTCATGAGCGTATCACCCAGTATTTTGAAGACTACTTGAAGTAGTTCACAGTTCATAGTTTATAGTTCATAGTTATGAAGGAAGAACAGATATTAGTCCGCATCACTGGTCAGGACCGGCCTGGACTGACTGCCAGCATCATGGCGATACTGGCCAGGTACGATGCCCAGATTCTGGATATCGGTCAGGCTGACATTCATTCCACGCTATCCCTTGGCATCCTTATCCGCATCGACGACACCAAGTCGGGCTTTGCCATGAAGGAGCTGCTGTTCAAGGCCACCGAGCTGGGTGTGAACATCATGTTCTCGCCCATCACCGACGACGAATACGAAGACTGGGTGGGCCATCAGGGCAAGAACCGCTACATCCTCATGGTCATGGGCCGACAGTTAGAGGCTTGTCAGATAGAGGCCGCCACACGCATCATTGCCGACCAGGGACTGAACATCGACAGCATCCTGCGCCTGACAGGCCGCAAAAGCATCAAGCAGCTCGACAAGCACACCCGTGCCTGCATCCAGTTCTCGCTGCGTGGCGAGCCTGCCAATCGTCAGGAGATGCAGTCGAAGCTCATGAAGCTGTCGTCAGAGATGGAAATCGACTTCTCGTTCCAGCGTGACGACATGTTCCGTCGCATGCGCCGGCTTATCTGCTTCGATATGGACTCCACGCTCATCCAGACCGAGTGTATCGACGAACTGGCCGAGCGTAACGGCGTGGGTGCTGAAGTACGTGCCATCACTGAGAGTGCCATGCGCGGCGAGATAGATTTCAAGGAGAGTTTCACCCGTCGTGTAGCCCTGCTCAAGGGCCTCGACGTCAGCGTCATGCAGGACATTGCCGAACACTTGCCCATCACCGAAGGTGTCGACCGACTCATGAATATCCTCAAGACCTGTGGCTACAAGATTGCCATCCTCTCGGGTGGATTTACCTACTTCGGCGAATACCTGCAACGCAGGTACGGCATTGACTATGTCTATGCCAACGAACTGGAGATTGGTGACGACGGCAAGCTGACTGGTCGATATGTGGGTGAGATTGTTGACGGTCAGCGTAAGGCTGAATTGCTGAAGCTCATTGCCCAGGTCGAGAAGGTCAATCTCGCGCAGACCATTGCCGTAGGCGATGGTGCCAACGACCTCCCCATGATTTCTCAGGCCGGTCTGGGTATCGCTTTCCATGCCAAGCCTCGCGTCGTGGCCAATGCCAAACAGAGCATCAATACCATCGGACTCGACGGCGTACTATACTTCCTCGGCTTCAAAGATTCCTACCTCGGCGAACAAGGGAAACTCTAATCCCCCAAAAGAGAACAAATAAAAAGTATGATGAAAAAGTCTATGGTACAGATGGTGACCGTGGGTATGATGCTTATGGCACTAGTGGCGTGCAACAGCCAGAAGTGGTCCGAGCAGCAGGTCGACTCGTTTATGTTGGTCACTCAGAAGGGAGGCCCCACTTTGGGCTATTCGCCACAATCAGGTGTGAAACTGCTGACGGTAGACGGGTTCGCCTTCAAGGACCTGAACCACAACGACTCGCTCGACGCCTATGAGGACTGGCGCTTCTCGGCAGAGGAGCGCGCTGCCGACCTTGCCTCGCAGCTCTCCATCGAGGAGATAGCTGGACTGATGCTTTACAGCAGTCATCAGGCTGTACCGATGATTCCGAGTATGGGCTTTGGCGAATCCACCTATAACGGGAAGTCCTACGAGGAGAGTGGGGCAAAGCCCTCCGACCTGAGCGACGACCAGAAGAAGTTCCTTGCTGCCGACCACCTGCGCGCAGTCCTCGTCACACGTGTCGAGAGCCCTGCCGTCGCCGCTGTGTGGAACAACAATATGCAGGCCTTCGTCGAGGGCCTCGATCATGGCATCCCTGCCAATACCAGTTCCGACCCCCGTCATGAGGCCAAGGCTACCACCGAGTATAACGCCGGAGCAGGCGGACAGATATCCCTCTGGCCTACTTCGCTGGGACTGGCTGCCACCTTTGACCCCCAGCTGATGTACCGTTTCGGCGAGATTGCCTCCGACGAGTACCGTGCATTGGGTATCGCCACAGCCCTCTCGCCACAGGTCGATATTGCCACCGATCCCCGATGGTCGCGCTTCAGCGGCACCTTCGGCGAAGATCCCCAGCTCGCTACCGATATGGCACGCGCCTATTGTGATGCCTTCCAGACCACACCCGAAACCAAGGGCTGGGGCATGAAGAGCGTTAACGCGATGGTGAAGCACTGGTATGGCTACGGCGCCCAGGAGGGTGGGCGAGACTCTCACTACGCCTCAGGCAAGTATGCCGTCTATCCAGGCAACAATCTGGCGATGCACAAGCGCTCGTTCGTCGACGGCGCCTTCAAGCTCGAGGGTGGCACCTCGATGGCTTCGGCCGTCATGCCCATCTACAGCATCCTCTGGAACCAGGACCCCTCGGGCGAGAACGTTGGCGGCAGCTACAGCCGTTGGCTCATCCAGCAGCAGCTGCGCGACGAGGCTAAGTTCGAAGGCGTGGTCTGCACCGACTGGGGCATTACGAAGGATATGAACGTGCTTGACAGTCCCCGTGGCGGCAAGCCCTGGGGCATGGAGGCCTTCAACGAGGCCGAGCGTCATTATAAGATTCTGCAGGCTGGTGTCGACCAATATGGCGGTAACAACGAGATAGGTCCCGTCATCGAGGCTTATCAGATGTGGGCGAAGGAGCAGGGCGAGGAGAGTGCCCGCCAGCGCTTCGAGTTGTCAGCCCGTCGACTGCTGCTCAACGTGTTTCGTGTGGGACTTTTCGAGAATCCCTACCTCGACCCTGCTGAGACCTCAAAGATTGTGGGCAAGCCCGAATACATGAAGGAGGGCTACGAGGCACAGCTCAGGTCGATTGTCATGCTCAAGAATCATGGAAACAGCGTGCTGCCCGTGAAGGACCGCAAGAAGGTCTTCGTGCCCAAGCGTCACTTCCCAGCTATCCCAGGAGCCTGGGGCGGCATCTCCGAGGAGAAGACCGTCGAGCCTATCAGTCTTGAACTCATCGGCAAATACTTTGAGGTGGTGGATGCGCCTGATAAGACCGACTTCGCCATTTGTCTCATCGAGGAACCCAGCACGGGCTTCGGCTTCAGCTACGACGACGTGAAGCGAGGCGGCAACGGCTATCTGCCCTTCAGCTTGCAATATGAGGACTATACCGCCAGCGATGCCCGTGCCGTTAGTGTCGCAGGAGGCGATCCCATGGAGAAGACCACCAACCGCAGCTTCCGCGGCAAGACCGTCAAGGCCTATAACCGCGATGATATGGTGCTGGTGACTGATACCAAGAAGGCAATGGGCGACAAGCCCGTCATCGTCATCCTTGAGACTGGGCGCCCCGTGGTGCTCTCCGAGATTGAACCCTCTGCCGATGCCATCCTCGTGTCCTTCAACGTCCAGCATCAGGCCCTGCTCGACATCATCAGTGGCAAGACAGAGCCCTCAGCCCTCCTGCCCATGCAGATGCCTGCCGACATGAAGACCGTCGAGGAGCAGCAGGAGGACGTGCCACGCGACATGCGCTGCTATCAGGATGCTGACGGCCATTCCTACGACTTTGCCTTCGGCCTCAACTGGCAAGGACCTATCCAGGATGCCCGTGTCGAGAAGTACAAGTGAAGCAAACCCTTTGGCAATAATTTGTAAAAATAAGTAACGAATGAGAATCGTGAGTTTTTTCTGGTGGCTATTACTCCTTTCAGTAGTAAATACGGCTCAGGCACAGGACATAAAGACTGTGGTTGACAGCGTGAAGTCAAACGTAAACAATAGTAATGTGAAGGAGGCTGTCTCGAATGTCAAGGACGCCTTCGAACTCAAGATGGCCAGCGCAGAAGAGATGGTCGGCGAGTGGCACTATGTGGAACCCGCCATATATGCCACCAAGGGTAACATGCTGTTTAAGATGGTTGGTAATTCGGTGGCAAACAAACTGGAGAAACTGCTGAACGAATACATTGAGAAATGTAATATTACTTCAGAGAACTGCACCTATGTCTTCAACCAGAACGGCACCTTCGTCCGCGACGTTCTTGGTCATAAGGCGCAAGGTGTATGGATGGTTGGCAACTCAAAGCTGATATTGGGCATCAACAACGTTCAGACGGGAGACGTCACCACCCATCATGACGGTGACAAGCTGATGTTCCTCATAGATGTCGACAAATTGCTGAACATACTGAAAATGTTTGGGGCGATGGAGGACACCAAGACGAATCAGGCAATCATCAAGCTCTCCAGGAAAATTCCAACCCTTCAGGCCGGATTCTCCTTCCAGAAAGTTTCGGAAAAGAAATAGGTTCGATGCCTATGGGCTGAGAGGGTTTAAGACAAAGTAACTTGTAAGACGAAGTAACTCGAAAGACATAATAACATAATAACAATTTTTCCGCAATTCCTTTGGTATTTTGCTCACTTATTCGTATCTTTGCCTGCGGAAATAATAATATACGGCTATGAATGCAGTATCAATGAACAACCTTTGGAATTATATCCAGGGGCTTTCGCTTACGGCAAGCAATCGCAAATGGCTGGCAGAAAAGCTGATAGAGCCAGAGAAGAAAGAGGTCATGAGCGATCAAGAAATTAAAGAAGGACTAACCGAAGCCTTCTCACAACTTGATGGCATAAAGCAAGGAAAGGTCAAAACACGTAGTGCCGAAGAGTTGCTTTATGAGCTTTGAAATTAAGACCATCGAAGTGTTTGACCGCCAAGCAAAACGTTTGGCGAAACACTACGCGTCCTTTAAACAAGACTATAAAGACTTTCTTGATGAGCTGCGCAAGAATCCTTTGACAGGAACAGATCTGGGTGGTGGCGTTAGGAAAGTCAGAATGGCTATTGCTTCAAAAGGAAAAGGCAAAAGCTGCGGTGCAAGAGTCATTACGTATACAGCAGATGTCATTGTTCGGACTGAACAAGGGCAGATAGTTCTCTTGTCAATCTACGATAAGTCAGAGCAGAGTACTATTACTGACAACGAAATCAAACGCCTTATGCAATTGGCAAAAGAGATATAAATAAATGTTTAACCCTGCCTTTTGTCTTTGTTACTGTTTTGTTAATTACTGTTTATCGTACTGATTCTGTTGACTTATCTCTCTGATCCGGTTGTCTGCTTTCCTGCTTTTGTTGTCCCTTTTCCCGGGTTTGTGGACTTTGTACTGGATACGTTGACCTTTTCATCTGAGAATAGCAGATGTTACGGTGATACGGCGATACGGTGATACGGTCAAAACTTTGGCTTGTCTGAGTGGGTTTACTACTTTTCTGGTTTTGTTGCCTCTTTTCCTGGGTTAGTGGACTTCAGACGGATTGACAAGTATTCTTTTTACACCTGCAAAACGGTTGACGAAACGGGAAAACAACAGACAGCACTTCTGAACAGCGCAAAGGCACATCCTCAACCGAGAGAAGGCACATCCTGACGCGTCCGAAGGCACATCCCGACGAAGGATGTGCCTTTTCTTTGAACACGGATTGAACGGATTATATAAGTTACTGAATCAGTAAGGCTTAAATCTGAAAAATCCGTGAAATCCGTTGTTTTTAAATAAATCTTGTCTTTTGACACACCACCCTTTTTTATCATTGAACACTGAAAATTATGCTTCTGACGCTAAAAATTGTCAATTATCAATTGTCAATTATCAATTATTTACTACCTTTGCAGGCAAAAACGAAAAGAGATGAAGATTCTGTTGTTAGGCAGTGGCGGTCGTGAGCACGCCCTGGCTTGGAAAATTGCTCAGAGCAGCAAGTGTGAGAAACTGTATGTCGCCCCAGGCAATGCGGGAACAAGCAACTGTGGCGAAAATGTTGTCATGAAGGCTGACGACTTTGAGGCTGTCAAGGACTTTGTAGTCAAGCAGGGAATTGATATGGTGGTGGTAGGTCCTGAGGACCCGTTGGTGAAGGGTATTTATGACGACCTTGGTCAGGACGCCCGCACGAAGGATGTTCCCGTTATCGGTCCGTCGAAGGCTGGTGCTGTGCTGGAAGGTTCGAAAGACTTCGCCAAGGCTTTCATGCAGCGCCACGGCATTCCTACGGCTCGCTACGAGACGTTTGACGGCGAACACGTGCAGGAAGGTTTAGCCTTCCTGGAAACACTCCAGCCCCCTTACGTGCTGAAGGCTGACGGCCTGTGTGCCGGCAAGGGTGTGCTGATTCTCCCTACGCTGGAGGAGGCCAAGCGGGAGTTGCAGGAGATGCTGGGCGGTATGTTCGGCAATGCCAGCAGTCGCGTGGTGATCGAGGAATTCATGAGTGGCATCGAGTGTTCGGTCTTTGTGTTGACCGACGGAGAGCACTATAAGATTCTGCCTGAAGCGAAGGACTACAAGCGCATTGGTGAGCATGACACGGGTCTGAACACTGGCGGCATGGGCAGCGTGAGTCCCGTACCCTTTGCCACGAAGGAGTGGATGCAGAAGGTGGAAGACCGCATTATCCGTCCTACCGTGGAAGGATTAAAGGCAGAAAACATTGACTACAAGGGCTTTATCTTCTTCGGTCTGATTAACAGGACAAATACACCGAACGGTAACCCCGAGCCGTACGTCATCGAGTATAACTGTCGCATGGGCGACCCTGAGACTGAGACCGTCATGCTGCGCCTGAAGAGCGATATCGTCGACTTGTTCGAAGGTGTTGCGGAAGGTAACCTTGATGAGCGAACTATAGAGTTTGACGAGCGTGCTGCTGTTTGTGTCATGCTGGTCAGCGGCGGCTATCCGCAGACTTACAAGAAGGGCTATCCCATCAGTGGCATTGAAACGGTTGACGGTAGCATCGGACAATCAGTACGCACTGTTGTCTTTCATGCAGGTACTGCCATGAAGGATGGTGAGGTGGTGACCAACGGCGGACGCGTCATTGCCGTGTCGTCGTACGGCAAGGACAAGGCCGAGGCATTGCAGAAGTCGTTCGAGGAAGCACAAAAGATTCAGTTTACCGACAAATACTTCCGTCGTGATATCGGAGCGGACCTATAAGAATTAGGAATTGAAAAAGCTGTTACAGAATAGAATCGCGGAGAGCAAGTTGGCATTACCCGTCACATCATTGTGTGCTGCGGGTGTCTGGCTGTTATGCGGACTGTTGACCCATCAATGGTGGATACAGTTTGCCTGTTTTGTGGTTTCGGCATATCTGATGGTTGAACTCAACAATATCAATGCACTTACGCGTATCTATTCCCGTATGATAAGCTGTGCCTTCCTGGTCATGTCGTGTATGGCTTGTTTCCTTTTCCCGTCATTGCGCGGAGCGGTGATGCAACCTTTCTTCATCGGAGTCGTCATCCTATTATTTATGACCTATCAGGATAAGCAGGCGTCAGGAATGACATACTACGCATTCGTACTCTTTGGCATAGCTTCAATGGCAGTTGTCCATATTCTCTTTTTCTTGCCAATACTGTGGGTGCTGATGTTTGCGCAGCTTCAGTCATTGTCCTGGCGAACGTGGAGTGCTTCGCTGTTGGGACTGCTGACACCCTATTGGTTTGCTGTAATATGGTTCTTATGGCAAGGTGACGTGATGTCCCTGATCAATCATTTCTCACCACTAATGGTCTTCTCGCCGATAGGCAATGTCACCCAGTTGCCCTTCCAGCATCTCTTGGTTGTCGCCACCACCCTGATATTGTTCATGATTGGTACCATCCATTTCATCCGAAAGCATAGCGATGACAAGATTCGCATCCGGCAGTTTTACTATTTCTTCATCTGGATGACGTTGGTCACCATGGTTTTTCTCGTCTTGCAGCCTCAGCATTACGATGCTCTTATGCGACTGCTATTTGTGTTTACAGCACCGCTATTGGGCCATTTCCTGGCTCTGACGTCGACTAAGATGACCAATGTGGCCTTCTTTGTCATTATCATTGGCATATTGTTATTGACAGGTTATAACCTATGGGCGTTCTCATCAATCTCCTGATCAGTTACGGCTACTGGGGCATGCTTGTCACGGCATTCGTAGCAGGTTCCTTCTTCCCGTTCAGCAGCGAAGCAGTCATGACGGGGCTGTTGGCTGCCGGACTCGACCCTTGGCTGCTGATCGTCTATGGCACTATCGGCAACGTGGCGGGAGGCATGTTCAACTACTTCGTCGGCCGACAGGGCAAGCTGGAATGGATAGAGAAGTACCTGCACGTCAAGCAGAAAGACCTGGACCGTGCCACGCGCTTCATGGCTGGTCGTGGTGCATGGATGGGATTCTTTGCCTTCATCCCCGTTCTTGGCTCAGCCATCACCATTGTGTTAGGACTGATGCGGGCTAACATCCCCATTTCCATCACCAGCATGGCGATAGGCAAATTCCTGCGCTACGTGCTGCTCGTCTATGGCGCGCAGTTGTTTATTGGTTAAAAAAACTCAATTCTCAATTGTCAATTCTCAATTCTCAATTAATAGTAGTACCTTTGCAGATTGTAAAAGACAAACATAGACACAATGAAACAATTCAGACTTGTGGACAACATCATGGGTTGGCTGGCATTTGCCATTGCCGCCATCGTGTATTGTTCCACCATTGAACCGACAGCCTCCTTCTGGGACTGTCCTGAGTTTATCTCCACTGGTTACAAACTGGAAATCGGACACCCGCCTGGTGCACCGTTCTTCATGCTGACGGCCAACCTGTTCTCACTGTTTGCCAGCGACCCCAGCCATGTGGCCTATATGGTCAATATGATGAGTGCGCTGCTGTCGGCTGCTACCATCCTGTTCCTCTTCTGGACCATTTCACACCTGGTGCGGCGACTGCTTATCAAGCAGGAGGACTTCCGTGCGGCAACGACGTTGGCCGACCTGTCATGGGGTAAGCTGATAGCCATCGAGGCGTCGGCACTGGTGGGTGCATTGATTTATACGTTCAGCGATACATTCTGGTTCTCGGCTGTCGAGGGTGAGGTATATGCCTATTCTTCGGCCTTTACTGCCGTCGTGTTCTGGCTTATCCTGAAGTGGGAAGACCATGCTGACGAACCGCATGCCGACCGCTGGCTGGTATTGATCATGTATATGACGGGACTCTCTATCGGCGTACACCTGCTGAACCTGCTGTGTCTGCCGGCCATCGTGCTCGTGTACTATTATAAGAAATTCCCCACGGACGACCCCAAGCGCGACCTGAAGGGTTCGCTCATCGCCCTGTTTATCTCAGTGGTCATCCTGGCTGCCGTGCTCTATGGCGTCGTGCCTGGCATCGTGCAGGTTGGCGGCTGGTTCGAGCTGCTCTTCGTCAACATCCTCGGCATGCCGTTCAATACGGGCGAGATCATCTATATCTTCCTGCTCATCGGCATTACTGTGTGGGCTACCTACGAAACCTATAACGACCGCAACGAGAAACGGCAGAACATCGCCTTCATCCTGGCGGTGGCTTTGCTGGGCATTCCGTTCTACGGTCATGGCTGGATGTCGGTATTCATCGGCATCGTGGTCTTGGCTATCATGTGGTTTGTGCTGGGCTACAAACGCGAGAAGAAACCGCTGGTCACTGCCCGCATCAAGAACACGTCGCTGCTCTGCATGCTGATGCTGATGATTGGCTATTCGTCGTATGCACTCATCGTCATCCGCTCGTCGGCCAATCCGCCCATGGACCAGAACTCACCCGAGGACATCTTTACGCTGGGTGAATACCTCGGCCGCGAACAGTACGGCCAGCGTCCCTTGTTCTACGGTCCGGCCTACACGTCACAAGTGGCCTTGGAGAAGGACGGCGAATACTGCAAGCCCGTCATGACCAAGGGCGACCCCGTTTGGCAGCGCAAGGAGAAGGCTTCTGCCGACGAGAAAGACCAATACTTCATTGTCCGCACGAAGGATGAGTATAAATATGCCCAGAACATGCTGTTCCCACGCATGTACAGCTCTGCCCACCGTGGTCAGTATGAGAGCTGGATGGGTGGTGTAGACGGTTATGAAACGCAGTACGACCGCTGTGGCGAGATGGTTACTGTCAAGGTGCCGACACAGTTCGAGAACCTGCGATTCTTCATCTCCTACCAGTGCAACTTCATGTACTGGCGCTACTTCATGTGGAACTTCGCAGGACGCCAGAACGACCTGCAGGGTAATGGTGAACTGGAACACGGCAACTGGATTTCCGGCTTCGACTGGCTCGACAACTGGCGCTTGGGTGACCAGGATCTGCTGCCTGATGAGCTGAAAGAGAATAAGGGTCATAACGTCTTCTATTGTCTGCCGCTCATACTGGGTCTTATCGGACTCTTCTGGCAGTCATTGGCCAAGCACTTTAACAATGTCAAGGACCAGACGGGTATCCGTCAGTTCTGGGTGGTTTTCTTCCTGTTCTTCATGACAGGTCTGGCCATCGTCATTTACCTCAACCAGACACCCTCGCAGCCTCGTGAGCGTGACTATGCCTATGCAGGTTCGTTCTATGCCTTTGCCATCTGGTGTGGCATGGGTGTGGCAGCCATCATCGACATCTTGAGCCAGAAGCTCAAGGCACTCTCGCCAGTGGTACTGGCTGCTGCCGTTAGCATTCTGTGTCTGCTGGTTCCCATCCAGATGGCTTCGCAGACATGGGATGACCACGACCGCAGCGGACGCTATACCTGCCGCGACTTCGGCCAGAACTACCTGATGTCACTACAGGACGAGAACAACCCCATCATTTATACTAACGGCGACAACGACACCTTCCCACTATGGTACAACCAGGATGTGGAAGGCGTGCGTACCGATGCCCGCGTGTGCAACCTCAGCTACCTGCAGACTGACTGGTACATCGACCAGATGCGCCGTCCGGCCTACGATTCTCCGTCATTGCCTATCACATGGCAACGTATCGAGTATTGTGCAGGCACCAACGAGTATGTCACCGTTGAACCTGACATGAAGGAAGCGGTACTGCAGCACTATCGTGAAAATCCCACGGAGGCCCGCGAGCAGTTCGGCGACGAGCCCTTCGAGCTGAAGAACGTGCTCAAATACTGGGTACGCTCCAAGAATCCAAACCTGCACATGATTCCTACCGACACGCTCTATATGACCATCGACAAGGAGGCTGTACGTAAGAGCGGCATGATGATGGCAACCGACTCCATCCCTGATAAGATGGTCATTTCCCTGGCTGGTAAGAATGCACTGTACAAGGGTGATCTCATGATTTTGGAAATGTTGGCCGAATGTAACTGGATACGGCCTATCTACGTTGCTGTGTCCGTAGGCGACGAGAACTATATCAATCTGGGCGATAATACCGTCACTGAGGGTCTGGCCTATCGTATCACGCCGTTCACTACCACTCATGACGGCAAGCCGATCATTGGCGTCAAGAACTTTGATACGAAGCGTACTTACGACAACATTATGCACCGCTTTAAGTTCGGTGGCATTGACCAAAAGGGCATCTATTTGGATGAAACCGTCATGCGCATGTGTTATACTCACCGTCGCATCATGGCCAAGCTGGCTCTGGAACTCATTGACGAAGGAGATGACAAGAAGGCTGAGGAGGTGCTGCGCTTTACTGATAAGCAGATTCCAGCATACAATGTCCGTCATAACTACACGTCCGGTTCAATGGATATGGCGCGTGCCTGGGTTTCGTTGAATAAGAAGAAGGAGGCACTCACCATCATGAATGACCTGTGGAAGAATAGTAAACAGTATTTGCGCTGGTACTGCAGTCTCGATGGTTACCGCTTCGAATCGGCTGAGAACGACTGCGCTATACAGTTCTACATCATGCAACAGCTTATTTCCCTGGCCGATTCATTCGACCAGAAATGGGCCGAGAAACGCTTGCTGGAGTTGAATCAGCTGGCAGCACTCTATGAATCAAAAGGTGGTAATCTCGGCTACTAACAGGCAGAACGAGATGTCGTAACGACGAGATAAGAATGAAATGATTATCGAGCAACCAGCAAAGTGGCTGCGGTGGCTATACCCCAAAGCGCTGTGGCGTATGGACCGTCAGGAGAAGGCCGTCTATCTGACCTTCGACGACGGGCCCATACCCGAGGCGACGCCCTGGATTCTCGATACCTTGAAACATTATGGCGTCAAGGCCACCTTCTTTATGGTGGGTGACAACGTGCGTAAGTATCCGGAACTTTATGAGCGCATTGTTACCGAAGGTCATCAGGTAGGTAACCACACCCATAATCACATTATGGGCATTACCCATACCATCAAGGAGTACAGCTATAATGTTGAGAAAGCCAACACCTACATCAAGAGTCACTATGTTCGTCCTCCCCACGGCTGGATGCGACTGAGCCAATATGCTTGGTTGAGTCGCAAGTTCAAGATTGTCATGTGGGACTTGGTTACACGCGACTATTCCAAGTGGCTGACTGCTGACGACGTGCTCAATAACGTCAAACGCTATACCCGCAATGGCAGTATCATTACTTTTCACGATTCCTTGAAGAGTATTGATAAACTGCATACAGCTCTGCCTCAGGCCATTGAATGGCTACGGTCCGAAGGTTATGCCTTTAAGATATTCCAGTAATTGGTGTGTGAAGAGTAAGGAAATAGCCCAGCTTATAGAGTTTGAAGATGAATAGGCTGGGGCGATTTCCTGTCAGATGACGACGTTCTATGCCGCCGAACATCCTATGCCATAGACGCAGCAAGGGATACAGAAGTGGGGAAAGCGGTGTGTGGAGTGTGGACAGCAGACGTGAATAGCCTTGCAACTCGTGGCGGAAATGAAAG
Source organism: Prevotella sp. (assembly GCA_016286995.1). Lineage (GTDB taxonomy): Bacteria > Bacteroidota > Bacteroidia > Bacteroidales > Bacteroidaceae > Prevotella. Next base: position 44,604 of record JAEEVA010000002.1, on the reverse strand, counting down.
AGTGTGCGCAGACCTTCTTCGGTCTTGCTGACGAAATCGTCATTGCTCTCGAATACCTCGAAACTTAGCGGATTGTCAATGTGTATGATGGCAATTCCGTACTGCTGCAGTTGTTTCCCAAACATGACGTCCTCGTAACCATAGTGGTGGAAACGCTCGTCGAAAAGATGCTGGAGCATGATATCCCGCTTTATCAGGAAGTTGGCTGTGTGGAAATCGTGGTAAGGTGACTGTTGCCGCTTTTCGACGGTATGTTCGTGTTCAACACTCTTTTCATAAATGGAACGCAGATTGCCAGACACCAGATTGCCAATTGTTACACCACCATAAATGACGGCATTTTGTGTAGAGGAATTAACGTTTGGTGTTGTGTGACGGATGTATTGCTGCAGGTAGTTCTGACGACACACAATCATATCGCTGTCGATGAACAATAGCCAGTCATATTGTGCCTGTTGAGCCAGAAAGTTGCGGACGGCTGCCCGTCCGACATTCTGTTGCTGCTCCATGTATCGAGAGTGGGACAGCTCATTGATGTTTCTGTTCGTTCGAATAGTGTCTTGGTCGGTAGAACCGTCGTCGGCCACAATAATTTCGTAGTCCATACCAATCTGTTCGGCCTGTTCGTGCAGGTCGGTAACCAGTTTGGTGCATATACCATTGAAGGTCGGAATCAGTATAGATAATGATGGCATTGTCATGATTCAGAGCGCAAAAGTACGCATTTTTCTCTATATTCCAATCACAAAATCCCCAAAAATAGTTAAAAAAGAGTAGGTATCTTCAATTTTCTCTATTCTTAATTCTCATTTTTCATGAAAAAAGAGTACCTTTGCACCCGCTTTTACGAGATAAGAGCATGGAATTCAAATTAAACATTCAAAATTAACATTTAATTATGGCAACAAAAATCAGATTACAGCGCGGCGGTCGTAAGAGCTATGCTTTCTATCGCATCGTTATCGCCGACGCTCGTGCACCACGTGATGGTAAATTTACTGAGAAGATTGGTACTTACAATCCTAACACCAATCCTGCCACAGTAGATTTGAATTTCGAGCGTGCACTTTACTGGGTAGAAGTTGGCGCACAGCCTACTGACACTGTTCGTAACATTCTCAGTCGTGAGGGTGTGTACATGATGAAGCACCTCCGTGGTGGTGTCAAGAAGGGCGCTTTCGACGAAGCTACTGCTCAGAAGAAGTTCGACGCATGGAAGGCTGACAAGCAGAAGGGTCTTGAGAAGGTCGCTGCCGAAGAGGCTAAGGCTAAGAAGGATGCTGCTGCCAAGGAGTTGGCTCAGGAGAAGAAAGTAAACGAGGAGATTGCCAAGAAAGTAGCTGACAAGAAGGCTGCTGAGGCTGCTGCCAAGGCTGAAGAAGAAGCTGCCAAGGCTGCTGAGGCCGCTCCTGCTGAGACTCCTGCCGAGGAAGCTCCTGCTGAGGCTTAATGACGGTCTTGTTCAGACCAGAATTCAAGGTATTGCATCGCGACTTTCATATAGTCGTGATGCTTTTTTATGTATTCAATGCTCTGACCTTTCAATTCTGGTAGACGTTCGGGCAGCAGCACTAACTGCTCCAACTCATGATAGACACTGTCGTAGTTGGGTTCGACGTTGATGATGGGTCGAAGCTCGTGTTCTCCCAATATCTCATAGTTTTCAGGTTCACCGCCCCCTACGACTACAATGCCCTTCGACATGGCCAGCAGGGCATTCATGGCTGGTGTGTAGCTGTATAGCTGGTCGAGTATGACATCACAGGCGTCCATCATTTTCTGGTACTGAGCAAAGGGTAGCCCCTCAGCAATATTCAGTTCTACTTGTTGCGGATATTTCAAGGCTATGTCCTGTGCTGCTTTCAGCATGATGTCCGTTCCCTTGTATGCGGAACGTCCTTTGCTGATACCAATGAAAAACTTGATGGGGTTCTTTATCGAATCTATGTTTCCAGTCGTCTCTATATAAGCAATCGGAAAAGGAATAAAACGGGTCTTTTCGAGGAAAAGAGGTTGATAACACGCGTAGTATTCATAGAGACCCGTGACGATGCCGTCGCAGTCTTCTGCGATGTATTTGTTCAGCCGTTCCTTGGCCGTGCCAATCCAGTCGCGCTGTTCCTTGATGGCATCAGAATCGGTGCGTAGGGTGTTGCCGATATTGAAATCGCTGTAGCGCAATGGCTTCCGCTCTATACACTCATGTACCCAATAGTAGTCCATGCCGAAGGCTCCGAGAAACACTTTTCTATTGTGACGTCGCAGCCATCGATAAAAGAAGAATAACCGTTCTGCCTTCAGTTCAAAGAACATGGGGTTGATGAGTTGTACCACATCGTAACCGCACATCTTGGGTAATAGCGACCAAAGTTTCAGCATGAGCCTTATGCCGCCCAGCTTGCCAGGTATGCGGGCTACGTCGATGTCGCGTGGATAGTCCTTCCAAAAGTCACCATTGGAGATGACACACACCTCGTGCCCCATCTGGCGCAGTCCTTGCGCCAGTGTGTTGTGTACGTTGCTGTATTCGCCTAAGAGTAGTATCTTCATCGTTCTCTTCTGAGGTGTTGTATGGCATAAAACAACAGGGTGCGCCCTGTCTTGCTTTGTGACAACCGACGGAACCAAATGTACTTGGCCGAATAGTTACGGTCAGGCAATGGAAAGAGTCCCTCGGTTCGTAAGGCTGCAATGCGTGTCTCGAGCGTTTTGCGTGAACGTGTCAGCACAATGGTGTTGTACAGGTAGTCCATGGTAAGTTGGGCTACGCGACGTTGTAGTGCCAGTCGATCGGTAGACGGCAAGCGGTCGGCCATTTTCTGCAGATGGCTGATGACGGCATGTGTGTCGTCCAGCCGCTTAGTGATGCTGGCATCATCGGCCATATGGACAACCGACGTGGTGCGTTGCCGATAATAATAGGCCTTGACGTTGGTGGCGTAGACAACCTCTGCTCTGAGCAGCAGCTGTGGCATGAACTCTTCGTCTTCCGCATAGCAGATGCCGGGTGTGAACGATAGTTGACTTCTGACAGCCTGACGGAACAAACAGCACCATACGGCACCGTGAAGATTGCTGTTACGTAGCAACCAGGAACCGTTGACGGGTTTCGGACGAAGGAAGTTAGACGATGACGACTGATAATTGGTATCGCGGGTGAAGTCAAACAGGACGGCATCGGTATCGGGTGCTGTTCGGATAATGTCAAGGCAGTGTTCGTAGGGTATCTTGATGAGAGCATCGTCGCCGTCGACAATCTGGATGTATTTGCCTTTTGCAATCTGCATACCGGCATTACGAGCCACACTGACACCGGCGTTTTTCTGTCGGATGTAGACAATCTCTTCGCCATATTGCATCAGTCCGTTCATGGGACTGGTGTTTGAGCCGTCGTCGACAACAATGACCTCACGTTCTTCGGTAGTGAGCGATAGTGCCAAGATGCTGTCGATGCACTCGCACAGCATCTGTATCGGCAGATTGTAGCAGGTGATGATGAAACTCACCAGTGGCTGGGAGCTTTGAAGCGGTGTATGAACTTGGTGATTCTGCATAATGCTTTGATTCCTAATGAGTTTTGTATGATTGCTTTGGCTTTTTGGGTGATGCTTAAGCCTCGGAGATGTACCTTTCTGTAAGGCAGCTTGATAATCTCTCCCGTCTGCTCCCACACGTCCAGCTGGATGTTAAGCAGATACACATAGTATGCGTCGTCCATCGGCATGCCGTTGTTGAGATGTCCCTCCAGAAGCATTGCCAACTGCTGTCCGTCGGCACGGGCTGTGATGCCCATAGGATTGTAGCAATAGTGGTAGAGACCCCTGGCGGTTGTAGCCACCTGCCGGCACTGTCGGAGCAGCAAGGGCAGCGTATAGACGTCTTCGAACACCTTGCCCTTTGGATAGACCACATGGTCGAAGAGTTGTCGGCGATATACCTTATTCCATGCGTACGTGTGCGTGTAGGCCTTCGTCTCAATCCAGTAGTTGTCAATATGGTCGTACATGGCATCCCTTGGTGTCAGCCGTTGGTCAATAGCATACTCCAGCAGGTCGCAGCAGGGATGTTTGTCAAGGAAATCGACGAGGGCTGGATAGGTGTCTGGTGTCACGTAGTCATCTGAATCGACGAAGGTGATGTAGTCTCCACAGGCTCTGGCTATGCCGGTATTGCGAGCATCGCTTAGTCCGCCGTTGTCCTTGTGGATTACTTTGACGCGGCTGTCGCGGAGCCTCCAGGCATCGCACAGCTGCGGACAATGGTCGGGTGAGCCGTCGTCGACGAGTATCACCTCCATCTCGTCTATATGCTGTTCAAGTACGCTCTCCACACAGCGGTCGAGCGTGGCCTCCACACGGTAGACAGGTATGACGACAGACAGTTTCATGATGCAAAAGTACCATTTTTATTTGGAATTTCAAAATAAAAGTCTTACTTTTGCATCCAATTTATCGAAACTGATGAAACAAGAGCGCGACGAGGGATATAGTCATGTATTGAAATATACAGGCATTTTTGGTGGCGTGCAGGGTTTGATGATACTTATCGGCCTTGTGCGCAACAAAGGTGTTGCCTTGTTGCTGGGGGCTGATGGTATGGGGCTTGCCTCGTTGCTCACTTCGGTTCAGAACTTTGCTTCACAATGTACGAATCTGGGTGTGTCGTTCGGTGCTGTACCTACACTGTCGGAACTGTATAGCAAAGATGACCAACAGCAGTTGTCACGTTTCATTCAGACAGTCAGGCTGTGGAGCGTTATTGCAGCAGGACTGGGTTTCGTGTTCTGTCTGGCCATGAGCCGCTTTGCCGATACGATGACCTTCACGTGGGGTAACCATACACTACACTACGCTGTACTGGCATTGTCGGTGGCCATGTTGGCTATTACAGGCGGTGAGACGGCTATTTTAAAAGCCACTCGACGTCTTGGTTCGCTGGCAAAGATTCAATTGGCGACGGCTTTCCTGTCACTGATTATCTCGTTGCCGTTATACTATTTCCTGTATCAGTCGGGTGTCATTCCCGTCATTGTGCTGATGGCATTGACGACGATGGTGGCTACTGTTGTTTATTCCTACCACTATTATCCGCTGCAGCTGGATTTCAATAAGAGCATGTTGCGTGACGGTGCTGGCATGATTCGGCTGGGAGTGGCTTTCATCATGGCTGCCATCATGGGTAGCGGTGCTGAGATGCTTATCAGGGCGTTCCTCAATGTAGACGGTGGACTGAATGATGTGGGCCTCTACAATGCCGCATACATGATTACGATGACTTATGCTGGTATGGTGTTTACAGCTATGGAGAGCGACTATTTCCCGCGTTTGTCGGCTGTCCATCAGGATATCAGTGCCACCAACGAGACCGTGAACAAGCAGATGGAGGTGTCGCTGCTGCTTTTGTCGCCGATGCTGACGGGTCTCATCATGTTGCTGCCGCTGCTCATTCCGCTGTTGTTCAGCAATGAGTTCATTCCTGTCGTGTCCATGGCTCAGGTGGCCGTTTTGGCCATGTTTTTCAAAGTTCAGACACTGCCTGTGGCTTACATCACGTTGGCCCGCAGTCTGTCGATGTCGTATTTGTTGCTGGAGTCGGTCTACAATGTAGTGTACGTCCTTTGTGTCATTGCCGGCTACCACTATTATGGACTGTATGGCACGGGTGTGGCTATCGTGTTGGCTCATGTGTTCGACTATTTCCTGATAAACGGCTATGCATATTGGCAGTACGGTTACCGTAGCACGATGCAGGTGCGTCGCTACGGCCTCATTCAAACAGTTTTGGGATTGGCGGCTTTTGGTGTTTCGCTGTCAATAAGTGGTTGGGCTTATTGGATAGCAGAAGCCGCACTGACAATTGTCAGTACGGCATACTCTGTTCATATCTTACGCCAGAAGACGCATTTGTGGGAATCGCTAAAGCGCAGATTCGTGAAAACAACTTAAAACCTGAAATCCAGCTCGACGTCCACCATGTTATAGTTGTGCTTGGCCAGGCTGCGGTCGTTTATGCGGGCATATTCCAAATGTGCCTCCAGGTTCTTTGTAAAGAAATAGTTCACACCTACCTCGTATGATGTCTTGGCGCTACTCCATTCCTTACTACTGCGATAACACTGGTAACGAGCCTTCGCATGAAGCTTTGACTTGATAACAGGCACGATGCCGAAAGCGTACCAACCATCGGCCTTGTCTCCCTTGCTATAGTCAATCTCACGAACATTATTAGCAGCCTTGGCAGCACCCCAGCCTTGAGAGTGCAGATACTCAGCACGGAACATGTATTCGCCAGTGCTGTATTCTGCTGAGAAGGCATAGCGGTTCTTCTCAACGCTGCGGGTCTCGCCTGTCAGCGGGTCGAGCATGGCTCCGCGGCTACCTGTCCATCCGAAAGCACCAACGCGCAGCCCCTTAATAGGCATCACCCAAACGCCGCCTATAATGTCCTTGCGGTTGTCCATATCCTTCTGGTTGACACCTTCACCATTGTACACACCCACCTGGTAGTGCAGCAGTCGGCGTCCGTCGCTGTTTGGCAGCAGGTCGCCGGCAAACTGGATACCGATGTCACGTCCGCCGGAAGAACGCTCACCAGTGCGGTCGCCAAAACCTGACAAGTTGTTAATGACATCTGCATAAGCACGCCAACCCTGTGTGATGGGGTGAGTAGGGTTCTCATAGGTGAAGGCACGCTTGAACTGTCCTACACGAATTTTGAATTCGGGGAATCTGCGCCATTCGGCATAGAGGTCTACCAGTTGTACGGTAGGCTGTCCTGGTCCTGTGGCGTTGGTTCCCTGAATCTGTGCACGCCAGTCAAAATCACCAATTTTACCGTCCAGAATGAAACGTGCCAAACGCAGATTGAACGTGTTGGAATGGTTTCCTTCGGGGTCCTGTCCCTGATACTGCAGCATGCCGTAGCCGCTGAACTTGATGTTTTTCACCCATTGTGGAATCTCGATAGTTGTCTTTTTCTCGTCTTGTGCATGGGCACTCCATGCAACGCCCGTTACGAGGAGGGCAAGGATCATTAGCTTCTTCATAACATTTTGGTTTTTAGTTTAATAATATTCATATATCACTCAATATTTCTTAACTCCATCATCACCACATTTTCCACATGTGGTGTATGCGGGAACATGTCGACAGGCTGTACTGCACAGACACGGTAGTCGACATCCAGCATCTGCAGGTCGCGGGCTTGGGTGGCAGGATTGCACGACACATAGACAATGCGCTTGGGGGCCGCATTCAATATGGTTTTGATAACGTCAGGATGCATGCCGGCACGAGGCGGGTCTGTAATGATGACATCTGGTTGTCCATGGGCCTTTATAAAGTCATCCGTCAGTATGTCTTTCATATCACCTGCATAGAACAAGGTGTTCTCGATACCATTCAATTGTGAATTGACCTTGGCATCCTCGATGGCTTCTGGCACATATTCAATGCCAATCACCTGACGTGCTTTCTTGGCAATAAAGTTTGCAATAGTGCCAGTGCCAGTATAAAGGTCATAAACAAGCTCATTACCTGTAAGGCCTGCAAGTTTGCGAGCTAAACTATACAAATGATAGGCTTGTTCGGTATTCGTCTGATAGAACGATTTCGGACCAACCTTAAATTGCAGATCTTCCATCGTTTCAATGATGTAATCCTTACCCTTAAACACCTTGATGTCCTGATCGCCTATAGTGTCGTTGCACTTCTGATTGTCCAAATAGAGCAGGGCAGTAATCTGGGGAAAACGGTCTGCTATGTGTTGCAATACCCCCTGTGCCTCTTGTTCGCCACCAGTCTCATCGTAATGGAATTGGACAATGACCATCCATTCGCCAGAATTCGAATTGCGGATAATGATGTCACGTAGCAAACCTACTTGTTGTCTTAAATCAAAGAAGCTTAGACTATGCTCAATGGCATAGTCGCGCACCTCGTTACGAATCTGATTCTGCAAGTCGTCCATCAGCCAGCATTTGTCAATGGGCAGTATCTTGTCGAAAGCACCCGTGATGTGGAATCCAATAGCAGGCGTGTCCTTTACCAGCGTCTCGTCCTTCAACTCTTCATTGGTCAGCCACCGCTTGTTGGCACATCCAAAGTCGAGTTTGTTGCGGTATTCCTGTGTCTTCACGCTGCCCAGAATAGGTTGAAAGGGCGGCAGTTCCACTTTGCCGATGCGTGTGAGTTGGTCGTATACCTGCTGCTGCTTCATCTTCAACTGTTCGTCGTAGGGTAGCTGTTGCCATTTACATCCGCCGCAAACGCCAAAGTGTTGGCAGAAAGGCTTTATGCGTACCTTACTATATTGTATATACCGTATCACCTCAGCCTCCATGAACGAGTGCTTCTTACGGCGCACCTGCAGATCGCAAACGTCGCCAGGAACAGCCCAGGGCACGAATACGACCATGTCGTCGACGCGTGCTATCGATTTCCCCTCGGCAGCATAGTCGGTGATGGTTACATTCTCCAGAATGGGTAGTGTTTTTTTCTTTCTTGTCATAGTTGTTGCAAAGATACAAAAAAGTGCGGAAAGAACAAAAAAAATATTGCAAATAATTTTGTAATTTGCTGATTTTGTTGTAATTTTGCAGCCGATTTCGTAAAAAATAGTGAATGAAGAACGACAAATTGAAGAATCAGTACCGTATCAACGAACAGATACGAGTGCGTGAAGTGCGAATCGTGAGCGATGGTGGTAGCACTGTTATGCCGACTCGTGAGGCCTTGGATATAGCACGCAATGAGGGAGTAGACCTCGTGGAGATTTCTCCCAATGCCAATCCACCCGTTTGCCGTATCATTGACTATTCGAAATTCCTTTACCAGCAAAAGAAGCGTCAGAAGGAAATGAAAGCCAAGCAGGTGAAGGTTGAGGTGAAGGAAATCCGTTTCGGACCTCAGACTGATGAACACGACTATCAGTTCAAACTGAAGCACGCCAAGGAGTTCCTCGAGGACGGCAATAAAGTGCGTGCCTACGTGTTCTTCCGTGGTCGCAGCATCCTGTTCAAGGAGCAGGGCGAAGTGTTGTTGCTACGTTTTGCTAACGATTTGGAAGAGCTTGCGAAGGTTGAAGGTATGCCCTCGCTGGAAGGTAAGAAGATGTTCCTCTATCTGGCACCGAAGAAAGCTGGTGCCGCCAAGAAGAGTCAGCAGGCCCGCGACCGTGAGGCAGCAGAGGCCGAAGCCAAGGAGACGCAACGTCAGCAGTCTGCTGAGATGGACTATGACAAGCCTGCCAACGGCGGACTCTTTGCCAATGCCAAGATCAGTGCCGATGCGCTGAAGAAGCTGACAGAAACAGAAGCTGAGGATTAAGTCTTGAAGTCCTGTAGTCCGCTGCAAAAAGAAAAGAGAAAAGAAGGCGTCGCGCCCGGTATATGCGTAGTCGCCGATTATTAATAACAATTTAAATTTTATAAAACAATGCCAAAAGTTAAGACAAACTCCGGAGCGAAGAAGAGATTCTCGTTCACCGGTACGGGTAAGGTCAAGAGACACCACGCCTACCACAGTCACATTCTGACTAAGAAGACCAAGAAACAGAAGCGTAATCTTTGCGGTGCAACACTCGTTGATACCAGCAACATGAAGCAGGTTCGCGACCTGTTGTGTCTCCGTTAATTCACCTATTGTCAAACATTAAAAGTATTAGAAAACTATGCCAAGATCAGTTAATCACGTTGCATCACGCGCAAAACGTAAAAGAATTCTGAAACTCACTCGCGGTTACTTTGGTGCCCGCAAGAATGTTTGGACAGTAGCCAAGAACACTTGGGAGAAGGGTCTTACTTATGCTTATCGTGACCGTAAGAACAAGAAGCGCACGTTCCGTGCACTTTGGATTCAGCGTATTAACGCTGCCGCTCGTCAGGAGGGTATGAGCTATTCTGTACTCATGGGCAAGCTGGCCAAGGCCGGTATCGAGATCAATCGCAAAGTGCTTGCTGACCTCGCCCTAAACAACCCCGAAGCTTTCAAGGCCATCGTTGCCAAAGTTACTGATAAGTAAGAAAAGGGCGAATATGTTCGTTCTTTCGAATGGAAGCAGTTTCAAGCTAAAGGCTTAAAAGTAAGGAGTTCTACAGAAATGGTTTGAATTCACAAGAGGCATTGCCATGAAACGATGGGCAGTGCTTCTTTTTTTTCTATCACTCATCAGCTATCCTCCACATACCTATGACACTTCACATTTTCAATCCCGAACATGATATCGCGTTGGCCGCCAATTTGGCCAACTTCACTGCACCGCATGCCGGTCGTCAGTTGCGCGCTGACCTCGACTATATGCCAGCCTTATGGGCGCAGCCTGGCGACGTTATCTTGACCGACCATCCTGACCATGCCATGAAGTACTGGCAGCGACTAGCTGCTCGTCTGCATGTCAACACGCCGCTGTCGTTTGTTACTTCCCGTGGTGGCAGTGTGTTCCAGCAGACCGACATATTGCCCTGGGGCTGGGATAAGGCCCTTCGAGGACAGTTGCAACGCAGCGGCTTCAATAAAGGCCAATTACCCGATGATGTCCTACTGGAGCACATCCGTCAGCTGTCTCATCGGCGTATGGTTGCTCAACTGTTACCGCTGTTACGCATGGAAGGTACCGTTGGCGAGGCTTTCGAATGCGACACAGTCGAACATATTGGGGAGTTTCTCGGCCAGTACGGCCAGATTGTGGTGAAGGCTCCGTGGTCGTCGAGTGGGAGAGGAGTGAGGTTTCTTGATGGAAGATGTATGATGGATGATGGGAGTTGGAAGATGGAAGAGGAAAGATGGCTTATCAGCGTTATTGAGCGACAGGGCAGCGTGATGGTCGAGCCATGTTATCGCAAGGTGTGCGACTTCGGCATGGAGTTTGAGGCTGCACCGCAGGGCATCAGCTACGTGGGACTGTCGCTGTTCCAAACTGTCAATGGCGCCTACACAGGAAACATCCTTGCTACCGAGACGGTCAAGCGCGGGATTCTTGGCCGCTATGTTCCGTTGGCGCTGATTGACGCTGTGGTGGAACGTGTCGTCGGCTGGCATGGATTGGACGGCTACGCGGGTCCTTTTGGTATCGACATGATGGTGGTGGCAAACAGTGACTGCCGTCAAGGTTATCTGCTGCATCCTTGTGTTGAGATTAACGTGCGGCGCACCATGGGGCATGTTGCCTTGGTTCTTGAGCGCCTTGCCAATCCTTCTTCATCCGACGATTTCCGCAAGGTTATGCGTGTCTACTTTGACGGCAGTCACTACAAATTCAGTATCAGGAAGTTCTGACTGTTTTCTTTTTCTTTTAGAATATCACCATCGATAGCAGGTAGGCCACGATGGTCGATGTGAAGACGCAAATCAGTCCAGGCATCATGAACGAGTGGTTCAGCAGGTATTTACCGATGACGGTTGTGCCGCTTCGATCGAAGTTCACTGTGGCAATATCCGAGGGATAGTTGGGTATGAAGAAGTAACCATAGACGCTGGGCAGTACACCCAGTAGCACGGGACCGGCAATGCCCAGCTGGTAAGCCAGCGGTAGCATGGCCACAACAACGGCACCCTGCGAATTGATGAGCACTGAGACGAGGAAGAACACCAGTGCTATCGACCACGGATATTCCTTGACGATGTCCGCCAGCATGGCCTGCATGGCATCCATGTAGTTTGAGAAGTAGGTGTCGGCCAGCCATGCTATACCGTAGATGGCCACGACGGCCACCATGCCCGATTGCCACACGGGCCCTGCGACAGCCTTCTTCGGTGATGCCTTGCAGAAGATAATCATCAGTGCTGCAGCACTAATCATCACTATCTGGATGACAATGTTCATCTTGAGTGCCTTGCCGTCCCATGATGGCAACAGCGACGGTACGGCTGCGAACATCACGATGACGATGAGTGCCAGCAGGAAAATGTATACTGCACGCTTGGCTTCGATGGGAATGATTTTGTCGAGCGTCGTTGCACCACCGCCATAGATGTACTCGCGCTGTGCAGGGTCAGCTATCTTACGCTGGAATTCCTGATCCTTGTCGAGGTCAAGTCCACGGTGGTACGAGGCAGCAGCGGCAGCCATCAGACCACATAGGCAAGCAGGTATGCTGATCATCAGTACACGGGGTATGGTGATGTCGAAACCGTTGGCGTTTGAGATGGTTACAAAGGCCACCACAGCGGCTGCTATGGGCGAACATGTGATGCCTACCTGCGAGGCGATGCTGGCTACGCCGCATGGACGTTCTGGTCGGATGCCTTTCTTTAATGCAATGTCACAAATGATTGGCATTAAGGTGTATACCACGTGACCTGTACCAACAAGTACTGTCAGAAAGAATGTACACAATGGTGCCAAGAAGGTGATGCGGTCTGGGTGTTTGCGTAGCAGTTTCTCAGCAATCTGTATCAGCCAGTCCATGCCCCCCGATGCCTGCATGATGCCCGCACAGGTCACGGCGGCAATGATGATGTAGATGACGTCGGTAGGTGGTGAACCTGGCTTCAGACCAAATCCGAAAACCAACAGAGCCAAGCCGATACCTGAGATGGCACCCAGCGCCAGGCTGCCGTAACGTGAGCCAACCCACAGTGCTCCGAGCACTATCAGGAGTTGCAGAATCATTAATAGCGACATAGTTTTTGAGTTTTTAAGTTTTTACGTTATTGTATTTGACTGCAAATATAAAGAAAAAAAATGGACTGACCAAATATCGGCAGACTTTTCTTTTCATTTTTTTAAATTTTGCGTTCTTCAGGCGTTCTTCAATATTTCATTTCGGCGGCTAATCATCACTGAGGATGTAAAAATTCAAAGGTTCTAGGTATAGGAAAGACATAAATCAAAATTTATATATATTGAGCAATGACAGCTTTCCCCAAATGATTAAATGACCAAAAAGACCACGACATGTACCTTTATTGCATTTTTTATAGCAGGCGGAGGGCGGCGAGGAGCTCGTTGTTCTCGGAGCGGGTGCCGATGGTAATGCGCAGGCAATTGTTGCAGAGCTGGATGTGGGAGCGGTTGCGGACGATAATGCCGCGGTCTACGAGGTAGTTGTAGATGGCGGGAGCATCAGTCATGCGGGCCAGGAAGAAATTGGCATCGGTCTTGAACACCTGTAGGCAGACGGGCAGCAATTCGAAGGCTGCCATGAGCCGTGAACGCTCAAGGAGCAGCATTTTTACCCATTTGTCGACCTCGAAGGGGTCGCGCAGCATCTCGATGGCCTGTTGCTGGGTAAGCTGGTTGACGTTGTAGGGGTATTTCACCTTATTGTAGATGTTGATGATATCAACCGAGGCAAAGGCCATACCCAGACGGATGGCGGCTGATCCCCACGCCTTCGACATGGTTTGAAGGATGATGAGGTTGGGGTGGGTAGGCAGTTCCTGACGCAGTGACAGCTGTTGGGCGAAGTCGATGTAGGCCTCGTCAACGATGACAATGCCTTCGAAATCCTCGATGACCTTGAGCAGCTCGTCGCGGTCGAGGGAGTTGCCTGTAGGATTGTTGGGCGAACAGAGCCAGATAATCTTCGTGTGGCTGTCGCAGGCGGCCAGCAGCTGGTCGGCGTGGAGCTGGAAGTTGTCGTCAAGCAGAACTTGACGACACTCTATGTTGTTGATGTCGGCACATACCTGGTACATGCCGTAGGTGGGTGCGATGCTGACCACGTTGTCGCGGCCGGGTTCGCAGAAGATGCGGTAGGGCAGGTCGATAGCCTCGTCGCTGCCATTGCCCAGGAAGATGTTTTCTGCAGGCACTCCCTTCACCTTTGACAGCATGGCCTTCAGTTCACGCTGAAGAGGGTCTGGGTAGCGATTATATGGACTATTGTAGGGGTTTTCGTTGGCATCGAGGAACACGTGTGCCTCCTTGCCCGAGTATTCGTCGCGGGCTGATGAATAGGGTGCCAGGCTCCAGATGTTTGGTCGTACAAGTTGTTCTAAGGGCTTCATATTCTATTATTCTATGTTCTTTTCATTCGACGGCAGAACCGTCGAACACACTATTTTAATGCCTTCATGCGTACAGTCATGGCGTTCTTGTGGGCATCGAGTTGTTCGGCTTCTGCCATCAGTTCGACAGCACGACCAATGTGGCGGATACCTTCTTCGGTCAAGTGCTGGAATGTGATTTTGCGGCAGAAGGAGTCCAGATTAACACCGTTGTAGGCTGTGGCATAGCCGTGGGTAGGCAGCGTGTGATTGGTGCCGCTGGCGTAGTCGCCTGCACTCTCACAAGCAAACGGGCCAAGGAAGACGCTGCCGGCATTGATAACGCGCTCAGCCAGCTGTTCGTAGTCTTTTACCTGCAGGATGAGGTGCTCGGGGGCATAGAGGTTCGAAAGAGCCAGCATCTCGTCAGCAGAACTGACGAGTACATAGCGGCTGTTGTCGAGAGCCTTGGCGGCAATCTCCTGACGCGGCAGCAGGGCCAGCTGACGTTCCGTTTCAGCCATCACCTCGTTGAGCTTGGACTCTGAAGTGGTAATCAGCAGCACCTGTGAGTCGATGCCATGCTCAGCTTGTGACAACAGGTCGGCAGCTACAAACTCGGCATTGGCCGTCTCGTCGGCCAGTAAGCAAACTTCGCTGGGACCAGCAGGCATGTCGATAGCGACTTCATCAAGCGAAACGTGTTGCTTGGCAGCCATCACATACTGGTTGCCAGGACCGAATATCTTAAATACCTTAGGAACGCTCTCAGTACCATAAGCCATCGCACCGATAGCCTGTACGCCGCCAATCTTGAATATCTTGCTGACGCCGGCTATGCATGCTGCCACCAGGATGGCAGGATTCACCTTGCCCTCGCGGTTGGGAGGGGTGCATAGCACTATCTCCTTGCATCCGGCAATCTTGGCAGGTGTGGCCAACATGAGTACGGTAGAGAAGAGTGGGGCCGTACCACCAGGGATATAGAGTCCGACGCGTTCGATGGCTACACTCTTCTGCCAGCAGGTGACGCCCTCTTGTGTCTTTACCTTCTGTCCGACAAAGCGCTGTGAGACGTGGAACACCTTGATGTTGTGGTGAGCGAGGATGATGGCATCGCGCAGTTCATTGCTTACCAATTTCTCGGCCTCGTCCATCTCAGCTTCTGTGACTGCTAAGTCTTTCAGGTTGGCTTTGTCGAATTTCAGCTCGTACTCACGAACAGCTTCGTCACCACGTGCCTTGATGTCGTTCAGCACGGTGGCTACGGTAGCGTTCAGCTGCGTCAGGTCGAGGCGCGGACGGGAAACTATTTCGGACCATTGATCCGTGCTAGGGTATTTGTAAGTTTTCATATTATCGTTTATTTCGACGGGAGAACCGTCGAACACTCTATAGAATCATTTTCTCGATGGGGGTGACGAGGATGCCCTGGGCTCCCATCTCTTTCAGCTTACCGATGATTTCCCAGAAGCGTTTCTGGTCGAGTACCGTATGGACTGAGCACCACTCCTTGTCGGCCAAAGGAATGATGGTGGGACTCTTCAGGCCGGGCAGTACGTTGATGATTTCCTGCAAATGAGCTTTGGGGGCATTCATGCGGACATATTTCTTGTCCTCGGCATCCTTGACGGCCTTGAAACGGAACAGCATCTCTTCGAGCGTAGCCTTCTTGTCGCCAGAAAGATTCTTGTTGCCAATAAGCAAAGCCTCGCTCTGCATCACTACCTCCACCTCGCGCAGGTTATTGCTGACCAGTGTCGAGCCACTGCTGACGATGTCGAAGATACCATCAGCCAATCCGATGCCCGGGCTGATTTCCACACTGCCGGTGATGACGTGAATTTCGCAGTCTATACTCTGTTTTTCCATGTATTTTCGCAGGATGTTGGGATAGCTGGTGGCAATCTTCTTGCCATTGAACCAGTTGACACCACGATAGTCTATCTCCTTTGGAATAGCCAGCGACAGACGGCACTTGGAGAAGCCCAGACGTGAGATGACATCGGCTTCTTCGCCACGCTCCAGAAATTCGTTTTCACCTACGACACCGATGTCGGCAACCCCCGATGCCACACTTTGGGGGATATCGTCGTCGCGCAGGTAAAGCACTTCGAGCGGGAAGTTGGATGATTGAACGAGTAAGGTGCGTTTTGTAGCACTGACCTTGATGTCTGCTTCGGCCAGCAGGTTCATTGTGTCGTCGAAAAGACGGCCTTTGGATTGTACGGCTATTCTTAACATATAACTAATATTATCTAATTTAGCTTGCAAAATTACGCATTTCTATCGATATTTGCAAGAAAATGATTACTTTTGCACCCAAAATCGGAAGAAATTGAGGATAAATAGCATATATATTCAGCTTTTTGCCCTTCTTTTGTTATGTTCATGCCAACAAAAGAAGCAGGAACCTGTAGTTACTCCATGGGGTGAAATCACCGATACGATACCCGTTGATGACGACTTCGACCTGTCTGATATTCAGCGTAACGGTGAACTGATAGCGTTGACGTTGACTGGCCCCGAAACCTATTATGACTATCATGGCAGGCACCTAGGAACGCAGTATATGCTTGCTCAGCGTTTTGCTGACAAAATCGGTGTGATGCTGCGTATGGAAGTATGCCGCGACTCAGCAGAGATGGTTCGCAGACTGCATGACGGCGAGGCCGATCTGGTATGCTATCCGATGTCCAAGGAAGGAACGGGGTGGCTGATTGGTGCCGACAAGGACGATTTGCAACGAGAACTGACTGCCTGGTTTGATCCGAAGATGGTGGACGAGGTCAAGAAAGAAGAAGAATTCCTGCTGTCATCAAAGGCTGTCAAACGTCGTGTATTTGCTCCGATGCTGAATCGTGCAAGTGGCGTTATCTCGCACTATGACAGCTACTTCCGGCGTTATGCCTCTACCATTCGTTGGGACTGGCGACTGATGGCTGCCCAGTGCTACCAGGAGTCGACCTTTGACCCTCAGGCCCGTTCGTGGGCAGGGGCTTGCGGACTGATGCAAATCATGCCTTCTACTGCCGACCATTTAGGATTGTCGCGTACTGAGATCTTCAATCCTGAACGGAATATTGCTGCTGCTGCCAAGTATTTGGGTGAGTTGGAGCGCAACTTCTCAGACATCCGTGAGCGCTCTGAGCGTACTAAGTTCGTCCTTGCGGCCTACAATGGTGGACATTTCCATATCCGCGATGCAATGGCCTTAGCTAAAAAGAATGGCAAGAACGCGCAACGTTGGGGTGATGTTGAACCATACGTGTTAGGTTTGGCAAAGGCTCAATATTATAACGATCCGGTTGTCAAGTATGGCTATATGCGTGGTTCGGAGACTGTCGACTACGTTCGCAAGATTCATGAGCGTTGGAACGGCTATCGAGGTGTCAAGACGGTCCGTTCCGGTTTTGCACCTTCCAGCACACCACAGAAAGCTACCCATGCACGTAAGAAAAAATACCAGATTGAGCAGTAAGGGTCGGTGGTTTCAGGAACATAGTCAGCGTTTCAGGACTTCCGTTTTGTATGCCTTTAGCCTTTCTTCCAGTGTCATAGTTGCATAGCGTTTCCACCCGACAGCCTTCTCGCCCGGCTTCAGATAGTTAAGCTCATCCATATGAGCGTATGCTTCCATCTCAAAAGGATTCAGCAGATAACCGGCATTTTTCAGGTGTCGGCGATAGCGTTTGGCCTTCAGCCAAAATAAGAAATAGCGTCCGTAGAAGCATAGCCAGGAGTCGTGTGTGGAGCGTGCCTGGTAAAGGTGTATCATCTCATGGTTCTTCATACTGTCCCAATGCTGATTGAAGGTATCGGCTTCCTCGCGGGTGTGAGTAATAATGTGACCGAAGAAAGTCATGCCGTCATAGCCTTTCCTAATCCAAAATGGGATAGCCACAGCCGGCAGGTTGAAGGTGTGGCTGGGCCGCGTTGACCGCCAGAGCAATGGGATGATGCTAAAGGGGGATGTCATTCTGTGAACCGATTGATGAAGTCATCTTCGGAGATGATGGGAATGCCGAGCTGCTGGGCCTTTTTGTTCTTTCCAGATGTTGAAGTGACGTCGTTGTTGATAAGGAATGACGTCGAGCCGCTGACAGCCGATGCTACCTTGCCGCCTTGTGACTCAATGTATGTCTTCAGCTCGTTGCGGT
This sequence comes from Prevotella sp., assembly GCA_016286995.1. GTDB lineage: Bacteria > Bacteroidota > Bacteroidia > Bacteroidales > Bacteroidaceae > Prevotella. The sequence continues at coordinate 26,516 of JAEEVA010000002.1, read as the reverse complement.
TCTTGTAGTGGTGCACGTCGCCCGTGATGACGAACGTCAGCCCCTGACATCGGTCACCCTGTGGCGTCTGGTCAGGGTTTGTAACCTCCAGATGGGGCAACAGTCGACGGAAGCGTTCCTGATTGTGCGTGTTGCGGAACCAGCGGACGAATGAGGCAGACTTCTCCGGACCTATGCCAGCTACATGGGCAAACACGTCTTGTGGCTCAGCCTGTGTGGCAAATAAATCGTCGCCAGTCTTGATAGCTTCATGGACCAGCTCGTCCAAGGGATAAGCCGCCAATAGGCGTTTGCAGACGTCAATGCCGCACAATGGGATGGTTAGGGCATAGAGCAAACGCTGGGCCTCCACTTGTCGGCTCTTGTCGATGCTGCGCATGATGTTTGTTGCCGACTTCTCGCCGAAACCCTCCATCTGTGCCAGTTCACGGATATGGTTCCGCAGTTGGTATATGTCGGCATAATCCGTAATCCATCCGAGGTTGATAAATTTCGATAGTGTTTGTTCTGAGATGCCGTCGATGTTCATACCCTCCTTCGATACGAAACGGGCAAACTTCTTCAGCTGTTTTGCCGGACAATCATCATTGGTGCAGTGCAGCGTCCGTGTGCCGCTAGCCTCACTTTCAACAACCTTGGTCGGAGCATGGCAGACGGGACAGGTATTCGGGACGCTAAACGTCCCGACACTTTCGGTGACGGCAATGACCTTGGGGATGATTTTGTTGGCCTTGATGACGCTGATTCGCGTACCTGCATCGCCGATGCCCAGTCGGAGGCATTCGCTGATGTTACACAGCGAGGCACGCTTTACCGTAGTGCCCTCCAACTCGACCGGTTCAAAGATGGCAACAGGTGAGATGGTGGAGGCGGCACACGACCATTCTACCTCTTTCAATATTGTTTCTGCCGATTCGTCCTGCCACTTGAATGCCAGTCCAGCACGGGTGGCATGATGACCGGTCACACTACCTGTCTGGGCGTAGGCTGTATCGTCGTAACATACCACCAGACCGTCGACGGGGAAAGGGTTCTGCTTGGAGGTGACTTTCTCTGTGAAGCGAGCCAAACTCGCTTCCACGGTGGTGAGTGAAGGGACGGTTATCAGTTCACGTTCAACAGTGCGGAAACCTTGACTGTCGAGCCAGGCCATGCGGTCGCCCCAACTGTACAGTGCCTCGTCGGCATACACCAAAGTGAAGGGAATCCACTGGATATGCCGGTCCATGATGTCCTGTGGCTCTTTGACACTCAGTGAACCAGAGGCCAGATTGCGCGGATTGGCGTAGTCCTCACCACTCTCCATCAGATAGCGCTCGAAGTCGTCGTATGAGATGACGGCCTCGCCGCGGATGACGGTATGTCCCTGAGCCTTGATCGTTGTCGGAATGCCGTTAATGGCTGGTGCCAGATGGGTGATGTTCGTGCCGATGTGTCCGTTACCCCGGGTGACGACCTTCTGCAGTTTCCCGCCCTCGTAGGTTACCACCAGTGTCAGTCCGTCCAGCTTCCATGATATCCAGATAGGACGTTCCTCGGCCCATTTCACTAGTTCTTCTGGCTGTTTGGTTTTGGCCAGTGAGAGGGCGGCAAACTCATGCTCCTCCTTCTGGCCGGCTGTGTTGTCTTCAGACACCCGCTGTGTGGGTGAGTCGGGCAGGGTAGTACCAGTCTCTGTTTCCAGCTGGCGCAGCTCGTCGAACAACTTGTCCCATTCGTAATCCGTCATGCGCTCTGCCTGACCGTTGTAGTAGGCGTCTGAAGCCTCGTTCAACGTACTGACGAGGGTCTGCATCCTGCGTATCTTTTCTTCCATCATGCTCTTTTTTTCGTCTAATTGCTTGCAAAATTACGAAAAGTTTCGTACTTTTGCAAACAAAACAACGAAAAACGTCAGAACTATGAATGAACTGTTCTTTGAACTAATACAGGTTTCTACGGGTCAGCTCGACTGTCTGAGCCGTGGACCGTCGCCGGAAGAGTGGCAGCAATTGTATGACCTGTCGAAGCGTCATGGCGTGACGGCACTATGCTATCAGGGCGTTGTCCGTCTGTTTGAGTTCGGTCTGCGAGCTCCTCAGGATTTGAGCATCGATTGGATGGCTGATGCCGAGGAACAACCGCAGGGGGCATCATCGGGTATCGTGCCTTTCCCTCAAGTCAGCAACCCGCTGCGCCGCATGCTCTTTAACCGTTGGCTGACCAACAACAGCAACACGCTATATGTATATAAGGATAAGCAGAAGGTGCACGCGCCATCGGTGGCTGTCGTTTTTCACCTGCTCGCCGACTACGAGTTGTACCATCAGGACAAGCTCACGATGGGTCATGTGGTCGACTTCTTCGAGCTGCTTCGTCAGTCGGAAGGCCATTTCGACAAGTTCAGCGACGGTTCCAGTCTGGTCCATACGTTGAGGATACTTGGCATCTGGCGCTTTGCACGTAGCATGATGTGGATAGTGGGGCATACACTAGCTTTTGACGCCCAACTGATGCCTTATAAGACGATGGAGATTGGCGGACGTTTCGTGCTCGACCGCATGATGCAAACTGATATGCCGCTGAAGGAGCGTCTGAAGTACAGCTTCTGGAGGTATGTGAAGTTCTGAAGAAGATAGAAAAGATATTAAAGAAGTGTAGACGTTATGAAGAAATCCATGATTAAGGTACTGTTTGTTTTACCTTTTTGTCTTTTTATCCTTTTACCTTTATCTGCTGCCGACAACCTTGACCTGAAGGACATTACCTCGGGTGCGTTCCGTGGTGAGTCGATGAGTGCCGTTATCCCGCTGGCAGACGGCGAGTCGTATGCACAGCTCAGCGCTGACGGCAAACGCATCGTACAGTATTCGTTTAAGACAGGTAAGGAAACGGGCGTACTCTTCGACGTTACTACCGCCAAAGGTGCCCAGTTGTCTGCCATCGACGGCTACATCGTGAGCCCAGACGGTCAGCGTTTGCTCATCCAAACTGCTACCAAGAGCATCTACCGCCATTCATTCACTGCCACCTATTATATATATACGGTACGCAATAATCGTTTGGCTCCGCTCTCTGACAACGGACCGCAGCAGTCGCCGGTATTCTCGCCAGACGGTTTGCAGATTGCCTTTGTGCGAGACAATAACATCTTTATAGTCAAGTTGTTGTACGATAACGCGGAAGTGCAGATTACAAATGATGGCAAGCGTAATGAAGTCATAAACGGTATTCCAGACTGGGTCAACGAAGAGGAGTTCAGTACAGCTCGTTCGATGGTTTTCACGGCCGACAGCAAGCAGCTCGTATGGGTGCGCTACGACGAGAAGGCCGTACCTGAATACAGCATGCCGCTGTTCAAGGGTCTGAAGCCGGAACAGTCTGAATTCGCAGAATATCCAGGTGCCTATACCTATAAATATCCCATTGCCGGACAAGGCAACTCGACGGTTAGCGTGTGGAGCTTCGATATTGCCAGCCGACAGACCCGTCAGTTGAAGTTGCCGGTAGATGCCGACGGCTATGTGCCGCGCATTACGACTATTGCTGGACAGCCCACCAATGCCTCGCAGACTGCAAACGCAGAAGGCAATTCTCTTGTTGCCGTCTTCACCATGAACCGCCATCAGGACTGCCTGCGCATCTTCCTGTGTAACCCGCTGTCGACGGTGTGTCGGCAGGTTATCGAGGAAAAGGTCGATAAGTATGTCCGTGAGGAAGTTTTCGACGGTATCCGCTTTACCGACCGCCACATTCTGCTTCCCAGCGACCGCTCGGGATGGATGCACTTGTACCTGTACAACTATAATGGACAGCTACTGCGACAGATTGATGACGGCCAGTACGAGGTCAGCGACGTCTATGGATACGACGAGACAACTGGAAATACCTATTATGCTTCGCATGAGCCGCTTTCCAACGCTGTCGAACAAACAATGAGTGCTACGGAGCAGCAGGTGTGGGTAGCTCGCAAGGACGGCAAACGCGAGTGCCTAACGCCTAAGGCTGGCTGGAATAGTGCCGTCTTCAGCGCGAATTATCAGTACTTCATCCATATATGGAGCGACATTGTGACACCGCCTGTCTACAACCTGTGCAACAATGGCGGCAAGGTATTGTCGACGCTTATTGACAACCAAGTGTTGTGTCAGAAACTGAGCAGTTATAACCTCGCCAAGCCAGAGCTCTTCACCTTCACTACCGGCGAGGGAGTCAAGTTGAATGGCTGGATGCTGAAACCTGCTCATTTCGATGCCTCGAAGCGCTATCCCGTCATCATGTATCAGTATGGCGGACCGGGCAACCAGCAGGTTGCCAATCGCTGGGGTATTGGCATGTACAGCCAGGGAGCCATCCTCGAGCAGTACCTCTGCCAGCAGGGCTTTGTCTGCGTGTGTGTCGATGGAAGAGGTACAGGCGGACGGGGCGTCGACTTCGAGAAGTGCGTATACCAGCAGTTGGGACGCCTTGAGGCACGCGACCAAGTGGAAACCGCCCTGTGGTTGGGTCACAAACCCTTTGTCGACAAAGACCGCATAGCAATCTGGGGCTGGAGCTTCGGTGGCTTCAACACGTTGATGTCGATGTCAGAGGGTCGTCCCGTCTTCGCTGCCGGCATAGCCATCGCACCACCAACATCGTGGCGCTATTACGACACCATTTATACGGAACGTTACATGCGCACGCCGAAGGAGAATGCCGCGGGCTACGACGATTGTCCCATCACGCGTGTCGCACAGCTGCATGGTGAACTGCTGCTTTGTCACGGTATGGCCGACGATAACGTACACTTTCGCAATACAGCCGAATACACCGAGGCATTAGTTCAGGCCGACAAAGACTTCCGTCAGCTAGTCTACACCAATCGCAACCACAGCATCTACGGTGGCAACACTCGTTACCATTTGTTCCGCCAGTGCATCAACTTCTTCCGCGATCAGTTTGAGCCGATGCGCTGACTGTTGGCTTTTTAAAAAATCAAAGGTATTTGTGCCGTGGTGATATACACATCCCTGGTGCTTACCGATAGTGCTCTGGCTCTTGACGCTTATCGAAAGTTTTCCAGTCCTTGACGGAGGAAAGCGACGTATTCGCTGATATTTTCGTTGTAGGCACGGCTACCGGTAAGTGGTTTGCCGTCTGGGGATAGCAGAACGTAGAAGGGTTGGGCATTGGCACCGAACTTCGTGCGCTGCAGATAGCTCCAACGGTCACCTATAGTGCGCAACGTACGCTGCTGGCCGTTTTCGGTGATGTCGATGGGCTGGGGTAAGGGCGTTTTGTCGTCGACATAGAGCGACACAAGCACATATTTGTTGTTAAGCAGGTCGGCTACCTGCGGGTCGCTCCATACAGCTGCCTCCATCTTGCGGCAGTTGACGCATCCAAAACCCGTAAAGTCGATGATGACCGGCTTGCCCTCGGCACGGGCAGCGGCCATACCTTGTTCGTAGTCAAGAAAACGTGGCTCGGTGACGGATTTCTGCAGATTGAAGTCCTGTGTGTTCATGGGAGGTGCAAATGCGCTGATAGACTTCAGCGGGGCGCCCCAGAGTCCAGGAATCATATAGACAGTGAATGCCAGCGAGGCCATTGCCAGGAAGAATTGCGGTACGTTGGTGCGGTGGTTATCGTCATCGTGCGGAAAACGTATCCAGCCCAACAAGTAGGCGCCCATTAGTCCGAAGATAACAATCCATAGAGAGAGGAATACTTCGCGGTCGAGCAAGTGCCATCCGTATGCCAGGTCGGCGACGCTCAGGAACTTGAGGGCAAAAGCCAGTTCGATAAATCCCAGTATTACCTTCACGGTGTTCATCCATCCGCCTGACTTTGGTGCTGATTTGAGCAGCGTGGGGAAGAAGGCGAAGAGTGCGAAGGGTATGGCTAGTGCAATGGCAAATCCCAGCATTCCTATGGTGGGGTTGAGGATGCTACCTTGCGTCGATACGGCCACCAAAAGGAAACCGATGATAGGACCTGTACACGAGAAGGATACCAGAACCAGCGTAAAGGCCATGAGGAAGATAGAGAACAGACCGGTGGTCGATTCCGACTTCTGGTCAATCTTGTTCGACCACGATGACGGCAGTGTCAGTTCGAAGGCTCCAAAGAATGATGCCGCAAATACTACTAGCAGCAGGCAGAAAAAGATATTGAACATAGCGTTGGTGGCCAGGGCATTGAGTGCACTGGCTCCGAAGAGCAGGGTGACGGATAGTCCGAGCAATACGTAGATGACAACGATGGACAATCCGTAGGTTGTGGCTTCTCGAATCGCCTTGCTACGGTCTTTGTTGCGCTTTAAGAAGAACGACACCGTCATGGGAATGATGGGCCAGACGCACGGTGTGAACAAGGCGATGAATCCGCCCAGCAATCCCTGTAGAAAGATGAGCCACCATGCTGCTGATGTGTCATTGTTAGCACCAGTTTCTAAGGATTTTAATTCTTCTATAACCGGTAACCATAACTGGTTTGTTTTCAGTATGCTATCTGCAGATAGTTCAGTTTTTGTACTGTCATTTATGGCCGTTGGCTTCTCGTTGGTTCCTGTGTCGCTGTCTGCCGCTGTGTCATTGTTTGCCTCCGTGTCCATTCCTTTCATTTTGACCGTTCCACTCGTTTTCAACTCTGCTGACGAGGGTGGTAAGCACATCTCATCGTTACAGGCACCGTATTCCAGGTAGCAGTCGATGTCGTATTGGGAATCGGTGAAACGAACTTTCTGTACAAACTGTGCGGTGTTCTCAAAGTATCGAAGTTCCATACCGAACATTTGGTCGTACTTCTTCACTTCCTTACCCCGCGGTGTCAGTTTGCCCACCGTCTCGGCACCCGTCATGTGGTTAACATGAAACGAAGCGGCAATAGGTCCGTCTTCGCCCAATTCAGTGGAATAGAGGTGCCAGCCTGGGGCGATGGTGGCGGTGAAGAGTAGTTCGGCCTGTTCGTCGCCAGTTTTCTTCAGTTCTGTGCGGAATTTGACGGGCTCAACTATCTGGGCGGCAGCAAAGAGTGCTGTTGTCAGTAAAACGAGTGTTGTCAATAATACTTTCTTTTTCATTTTCGATACTTTTGCGTGCAAAGGTACAAATTAATTGAGAATTAGGAATTAAGAATTAAGTTTTTTTCGTAACTTTGCCGATAATTTCGACATCAGACTACAAAATGAAACAGTTAATACTCTTTGTTGTTGCGATGGTACTCACAACAGCCTGTCAGCAACAGAAAACAGCACAACAGGATTTTGTGCGCGTCAAGAACGGACATTTCATCCGTGACGGACAACCATATTATTATGTAGGGACGAACTTTTGGTACGGTGCCATACTGGGCTCGGAAGGACAGGGCGGTAATCGTGAGCGTTTAGGGCATGAGCTGGACGAGATGAAGCGCATGGGCATCGATAACCTGCGTGTTTTGGTTGGCTCGGACGGTGAGCGTGGCGTGAAAACCAAGGTTGAACCAACGCTACAGGAGGCTCCGGGTGTCTACAACGACACCATTCTGGCCGGACTGGATTGGCTGTTGCAGGAGATGGGACGGCGCGACATGGTTGCTGTACTTTATCTGAATAACTCGTGGGAGTGGAGTGGTGGCTATGGCTTCTACCTTGAGCATGCCGGTGCCGGTAAGCAACCGCGTCCCGATGAGGCCGGCTATCCCGCATTTATGGAGGCTATGTCGAAGTATGCCACGAACGAGAAGGCACACCAGTTGTTCTATGACTACGTAAAATTCATCATCAGTCGTACCAACCGCTATACTGGCGTGCCTTACAAGGACGATCCAACCATCATGTCGTGGCAGATAGGCAATGAGCCGCGAGCTTTCTCGAAGGAAGCACTGCCGGCATTCGAGAAATGGCTCAGCGAGGCCTCGGCGTTGATTCGCAGTCTGGATCCGAACCATCTGATTAGTGTCGGCAGTGAGGGTGCATGGGGTTGCGAGAACGACTTCGAAAGCTGGGAGCGTATCTGTTCGGACAAAAATGTCGACTACTGCAATGTCCACCTCTGGCCGTACAATTGGGGTTGGGCCAAGCCCGACTCGCTACTGGAGAATCTGCCTCGCGCCTGCGAGAATACGAAGGAGTATATCGACCGCCATTTGGCCATCTGCAACAAACTTAATAAACCTCTGGTAATGGAGGAATTTGGCTATCCGCGCGATGGCTTCAAGTTCTCGCTCGATGCACCGACAAACGGTCGTGACGGCTATTATAAATATGTGTTCTCGCTGGTGGCCGACAATGCTGGGCAGGGTGGCAACTTTGCAGGCTGCAACTTCTGGGGTTGGGGCGGTTTTGCCAAACCCCAGCACGAACAATGGCAAGTGGGTGACGACTACACCAACGACCCAGCACAGGAGGCTCAAGGTCTGAATAGCGTGTTCGCTAGCGATAGCACGACGTTGGCCATAATCCACGAACAGGTGAATAGAATCGTAAAAAAACAGTAATTTATTGTGGATTTTCGAAAAATATGGTTATCTTTGCAAACGAAAATGGAATCCATCAAACTAAATGCCAGGCAATCATGAGTAAGTGCAGTCTTTTTGTGTTACTAACAATGTTTATCGGCGTCTTGCCTGTTGTTGCGCAGATTCGTGGTAACAGCATTCAGGTGACGGTAGTGCCCGACCATCAGGACTGGCGCTATGAGGTGGGAGAAACAGCGACGTTTAAGGTCTGCGTGACGAAGTCGAACACCCTGCTGGACAATGTTACTGTGGACTATGCTGCCGGTCCTGAAATGTATCAGGATGTCAAGAAACAGGGCGTAGTGCTGAAAGACGGTACGCTGACGCTGAAAGGTAAGATGACGAAGCCCGGATTCTATCGTGTAGACGTTACCGCTCATGTGAACGACAAGGAGTACAAGGGAGCTTGCGGTGCGGCCTTTTCGCCGGAGAAGCTGCAGCCCACGACAGTGATGCCTGACGACTTTAGCGACTATTGGCAAAAGACTATCCGCGAGGCGCGCAAGATTGACCTTAATCCCACGAAGCGTCTGCTGCCAGAGCGTTGTACGAAAGATGTTAACGTCTATGAAATCAGCTTCCAGAATATACAATGGAACTGGCGTACGTACGGTATTTTGTGCGTACCCGTGGATAAAGATGCAGAGGCCAATCCTGGCAAAATAAAAAGGTATCCTGCACTATTACGCGTTCCCGGAGCTGGCGTGCGTCCCTATGGTGGTGACATCTATACTGCTTCACAGGGTGCCATTACGTTAGAAATAGGTATTCACGGCATTTCGGTAACAATGGATCAGAAGGTGTACGACGACGTGTTTAACGGTGCCTTGATGAACTATTGGAACTGGGGTATGGACAACCGCGACGACAGCTACTACAAGCGGGTCATCATCGGTTGTATACGGGCATTGGACTACATCGAACAGTACACACCGTGGAACGGTAAGGAACTGGGTGTGTCGGGATCGAGTCAGGGAGGCTTCCTGTCGTTGGCTACGGCCGGACTGGACAAACGCATCACGTACTATGCCCCTGTGCATGCAGCACTTTGTGACCATACAGCATCGCTCCAAGGCGTGGCATGCGGTTGGCCACACTACTTCTACTGGAATAAGGGCAAGGGTCAGGAGAAGCAGATTGAAACCTCGCGCTATTACGACGGCGTGAATTTTGCCCGACTTATTGACAATAACCAAAAAGGCTGGTTCTCCTTTGGCTATAACGACGACGTGGTGCCGCCAACGACTGCATGGGCCACGTATAACACGGTGAAGGGACCCAAAGAAATTTCACCCTACCAAGCTACGTGGCATTTCTGGTTTCAGGAACAATGGGATGAATGGGAGAATTGGATGTTGAAGCAGATGATGTTGAGGTAAAGTGAATAGTGAATAATTTTTGAACTAAAGGTGCAAAGTGTGGCACGCAATGTTACCGCACGAATAAAGAAGATATGAAGAAGATTTTGGCAATAATAGTGGCAGGACTGGCAATTGTAGCCTGCACAACAACCAAGAAGGTTGAAACAGAGAAGACTGCGGCCCAGCAGTTGATGGAACGCTTGGACACGCTCCGACAGAAAGGTTATATGTTCGGCCATCAGGACGACCCGTTCTATGGCCTGACGTGGGGCTACGACCAAGACTCAAGCGATGTGAAGAACGTCTGTGGCGACTGGCCAGCCGTGATGGGCTTTGAGTTGGGCGGCATCGAGATGGGCGACGAGAAGAATCTGGACAGTGTGCCGTTTACCCGTATGGTCGAGGAAATCATCAAGCATCATGAGCGTGGTGGTATCGTCACCATCAGCTGGCATCCGCGTAACCCTGTGACGACGATTGAGGGTGGCGGCAATGCTGGACAGAAATTCCCTGAGGGTTCGGCATGGGACATCAGCGACACTACTGTTGTGAAGAATGTGCTCGAAGGTGGTACTCAGTATGAGAAGTTCAAGACGTGGATGCAGCGTGTGTCGGATTTCTTGGCTCAGCTGAAGACTACCAATGGTCAGAAAATTCCCATCCTTTTCCGTCCCTGGCACGAGAATACGGGCAGTTGGTTCTGGTGGGGTGAGAAGCTTTGTACAGCCGACGAATACAAGGCTTTGTGGAATATGCTACAGGACAAGCTGAATGCCGACGGTTTCGACAACCTGCTGTGGGCCTATTCGCCCGGTATGGCTCCTAACCTGACGGAAGACAAATATTTGGAGCGCTATCCTGGTGATGATCGCATCGGTGTGGTAGGTATCGATGGCTATCAATGGGGTACGAAAGAGGATTTTGTGGCTCAGTTGGATGCCAATCTGGCCATGTTGACAAAATTTGCAGCCAATCACGACAAGATAGCAGCTCTGACAGAATGCGGCCTGAAGAATTTGACCGACCCGACGTGGTGGACGACGACGCTGACTCCTGTGTTGGACAAATACCCCATAAGCTACTTCCTCGTGTGGCGTAACTACAAGGAAGAGTGGTTTGGTCCGTCACCCTCGCAGCCCGATGCACCGTATTTTAAAGAAATGTACGCGAAGGACAACGTACTCTTCTTAAACGAAATCAAATAAAACATACAATAAAACTTAAATCGTCAAATCGAAAGTAATAAGATGACTGAATTTGAACAGAAGGTGGTAGCTCTGCGGAAACACCACGAGGAGTTGCTGACTAAAAAGAACGAACCCCTGGAGTGGGGGAATGGCATCTATGAGAAATGGAAGAATCCCATTCTGACGGCAGAGCATACGCCTTTGGAGTGGCGCTATGACTTTTGCGAGAAAGATAATCCCTATCTGATGCAGCGCATTATGATGAATGCGACGCTCAACTCAGGAGCCATCAAATGGCAGGGCAAATACTGTTTAGTGGTACGCGTAGAAGGTGCCGACCGTAAGTCGTTCTTTGCTGTGGCCGAATCGCCCAATGGTGTTGACAACTTCCGCTTCTGGGAAGAACCGATTACTATGCCCGACGATGTTGTGCCAGCTACCAATATCTATGACATGCGTATAACTCAGCATGAAGATGGCTGGATTTACGGTGTGTTCTGTGCTGAGCGTCACGATGACAGTCTGCCTGGCAATCTTAGTGCAGCAACCGCTACGGCAGGTATTGCCCGTACCAAAGATTTGAAAATGTGGGAACGACTGCCCGATCTGAAGACGAAGAGCCAACAGCGCAACGTGGTGCTGCATCCTGAATTCGTTGATGGCAAGTATGCCTTCTATACGCGTCCACAGGATGGCTTCATCGATACAGGCAGTGGTGGTGGCATCGGCTGGGCTTTGGTGGATGACATTACGCATGCCGAGATCAAGGAAGAGAAGATTATCAATGCCCGTCACTATCATACCATTACCGAGGTGAAGAACGGTGAGGGACCACACCCCATCAAGACACCGAAGGGCTGGCTGCATTTGGCTCATGGCGTGCGTGCCACAGCTGATGGCTTGCGCTATGTGTTGTATATGTATATGACGGCACTCGATGACCCCACGAAGGTCATTGCCCAGCCAGGAGGTTTCTTCCTCGTACCACAGGGCGACGAGTATCTGGGAGACGTGATGAACGTAGCCTTCGCTAATGGCTGGATAGTTGATCATGACGGCAAGGTGTTTATCTACTATGCTTCGGCTGATACTCGTATGCATGTAGCCACTTCAACTGTCGACAAGCTGGTAGACTATTGTATGAATACGCCCGAGGATGGACTCTATACCGCTGCCAGCGTTGAAACCATTAAGAAACTGATAGCAAAGAATCGAAACTTATAATCATTATTCATAACTATTAATATGACGAAGTCAACCTTAAAAGAAAAAATCGCCTATGGATTTGGCGATATGTCATCCAGCATGTTCTGGAAGATATTCAGTTATTATCTACCGTTCTTCTACAGCAACATCTTCGGATTGTCGCTTGTCGATGCCGGCGTGTTGGTATTGGTAACACGTATCTGGGACGCTGTGTCAGACCCCATGATGGGTATCATAGCCGATCGTACGAATACCAAATGGGGAAAGTATCGTCCATACCTCTTGTGGGTGGCACCGTTCTTCTCCATAGCGGGTATTCTGCTGTTTACCACGCCCGATCTGAATTACGGTGGAAAACTCATTTGGGCGTATGTCACATACATCCTCATGATGACCGTCTACACAGGAATCAACGTGCCTTATGGTGCTATGCTGGGTGTGATGACTGACGATACCAATGAGAAGACCGTGTTCTCCTCGTTCCGTATGTTCTTCGCCTATGGCGGTTCATTCATCTCGTTGTTCCTCTGGGAACCGCTTACCAATATGATGGGCGGCTACAACACTCCTGAGGGATGGTTCTGGGCTATGGTCGTTATTGCTGCTGCCTGTTTCGTCATGTTCCTGATTTGTTTCAGCATGACGCGTGAACATCTGAAAACCATTTCTACCGTCAGCGTGGGTAGCGACTTCAAGGCACTTCTCTCCAACAAGCCTTGGTGGCTGCTTATCGGTGCCGCCCTGTGCTTCAACCTGTTCAATACTGTGCGTGGTGCTACGGTGGCTTACTTCTTCCAGGACATCATTGGTGCTAATGTTAGTCTGGTGTTCTTCGGACTGATGTTTGCCTTCTATGCTGGCCTGTTCCTGGGAGTCGGTGAAGTGTCGAACATGGTGGGTGTGGCCTCGTGCGTACCTATTTCTAATAAGTTGGGCAAGAAATCGACCTTCATCATGGTTAACGCCTCGCTGGTAGTGCTGAGCATCCTGTTCTATTTTATTCCCTGTACATCTACCGGTTATTGGACTATGCTGATATTCCAGATACTCATCAGCATTCTGACGGGAATCATGTCACCGTTGGTATGGTCGATGTATGCCGACGTCAGCGACTATGCTGAACTGGAGTTCAATACCGCTTCGACGGGACTTATCTTCTCGTCGTCGTCAATGGCCCAGAAGTTTGGCGGTGCCATCGGTGGTGCTGCTGTTCTGTGGCTGCTCGACAGCTTCGGCTATATTACCGATGCTACCCAGCTGGCTGCAGGTGTGGTACAGCCAGATGATGCCCTGATGTGCCTGCGCTGGCTCATGAGCTTCATTCCTGCTTGTGTAGCTTTAGTTTCCATGTGTGTGGTGTGGTTCTATCCGCTGACTACCGAGCGTATCAAGAGTATTAATGCTCAACTGAAGGAGATACGTTCCATTGAGGATTAACGATTAAGGATAAAGATGTTTTCAGTAGAAACACTGAGAAAAGAAATGCAGGATGTTGTGGTAAACAACATCCTGCGCTTTTGGCTGGATAAGATGCAGGACCGTGAGAACGGAGGCTTCTACGGCCGTGTTGATGCTAATGAGGTGTTGCACCCCGAGGCAGAGAAAGGTGCCATTCTGAACGCACGCATCCTCTGGTCGTTCTCTGCGGCCTACCGAGTGCTTTCCAGTCTAGAAACTCTAGAGAATCTAGATAATCTAGAACCTCTAGAAGATTATTTAGCTGCAGCCACCCGTGCCAAGGAATACTTCATCGACCACTTCATCGACCATGAGTATGGAGGCGTTTATTGGAGTCTCGACTACAAGGGAAACCCGTTGGATACCAAGAAGCAGTTCTATGCCATCGGTTTTGCTATCTACGGTCTGTCGGAATATGCACGGGCTACAGGTGACCATGAGGCCCTTGACTATGCCCTTCAGCTGTATGACTGCATTGAGGAACATGCACTTGACCATGAGCACAACGGCTATATCGAGGCCTGTACACGTGATTGGCAACCCATAGCCGACATGCGTCTCTCGGAATATGATGCCAACTATCCCAAGTCGCAGAATACCCACCTGCACATTATTGAGCCATACGCAAACCTCTTTCGCTGTTTGAAGGAATTCCGTGCACAGGAATCGTGTGACTATGTACCGGCTATCGGTTCGGTGTTACCTGTTGGTATTAGTGTGCCGATGGAAACCTTCATGAGCGTGGAAGCATCGCTCCGTAACATCATCGACATCTTTACTGACCGCATCCTGAATCCAGAAACCCACCACCTTGACCTCTTTTTCGATATGGACTGGACGCGTGGGGCAGGACACTTGGAAAGCTATGGTCACGATATCGAGTGTTCATGGCTGATGCATGAGGCAGCATTGGTGCTGGGCGACCAAAAAGTGCTGGCAAAGGTAGAACCTATCGTGCGTGAAGTGGCCAAAGCTTCTGAAAAGGGACTTCGTGCTGACGGTTCTATGATACATGAAGCCAATCTCGACACGGGTCATGTCGATGACGACTTGCATTGGTGGGTACAGGCTGAGAACGTGGTCGGATGGTTTAATCTGTGGCAGCACTTTGGTGACAAGGATGCTCTGCAAAGGGCGCTATGCTGTTGGGACTATATCAAGCAGAACATTATCGACTATGAGCATGGTGAATGGCATTGGAGCCGTCATGCCGACGGTACACTCAATACCGTCGACGACAAGGCCGGCTTCTGGAAGTGTCCTTACCATAACAGTCGCATGTGCCTGGAAATCATAGAAAGAACGGAAGCACTGTAAAGGCTTCCGTTCTTCCTACATCTATAACATCAATCATATACCTTGGCTTCTCGTTTGCCCCTCAGTACGTCAAGGGCATTAAGTGCCAGCGCTTCCATCTCGTCCTCACCAGGGAAGACGTAGACTGGGGCCAGAAAACCTATGCGTTGGCGCAACTTCTCAATCAGATAGTCGCTATGTGCCATACCACCTGTGATGAGGATGGCGTCGACTTTGCCGCAGAGTACGGCCCCCTCGGCAGCAATGTTCTTGGCAATATGGTAAATCATGGCGTCGACAATCAGTTCAGCATGTTTGTCGCCCTGCTTGATGCGCTCCAGAATCTCCCGCATGTTGTTCGTTCCCAAATGAGCGTTCAGACCTGCTTTTCCGGCAATACGCTTCAACAACTGTTGCTCGTTGTATTTGCCGCTGAAGCACAGACGGATGAGGTCGACGGATGGCAGGCTGCCAGCACGCTCAGGCGAGAATGGCCCTTCGCCGTCCAGCGCATTATTCGTGTCGATGGCTTTGCCTTTTTCGTGGGCTGCCACACTTATGCCGCCGCCTAAGTGACAGATTATCAGGTTCAAATCCTCGTATTCCTTACCTATTCCACGGGCATAGCGACGAGCGATGGCACGCTGGTTCAAGGCATGCCAGATGGCAATACGTGGCATCAAGGGTGAACCACTGATGCGTGCTAATGGTGACAGCTCATCAACAACACCAGGATCGGCAATGAAGGAACGGCATTTCGGGTGCTTGGCGTTGCGTGATGGGTGCTGGGTATTGATGATGGAAGCTATCTCGTGGGCAATGAGGCAGCCCAGATTACAGGCATGGCTATGCATGACACAGCCGTGCAGGGTGTCGTCGAGCATGGGCTGGTTGATTTCATACACACCACCGCTGATGGGCTTCACCAGTCCGCCGCGTCCGATGACGGCATCGAACTCCAGAGGTATACCGGCAGCCTCTAACTCGCCGAGTACCAACTTCCTTCGGAAGTCCTGCTGTTCGATGATGTTACCGAAAGGTGCCAGTTCCTCGGCAGAGTGTGATATATTACGAAGCAAGACAGGCTTCTCGTCTTCGAAGACGGCCATCTTGGTGCTTGTAGAGCCTGGATTGACGACAAGGATTTTCATAGTTCAAAGTTCCCGTTATAGACTGGCGAGTGCAAAGACAACGCTGTTGAACTTGGCCTCTGCATCGTCGCCTCGAGAGGGCACTACGACAGGTGCTATCGTACCGCAAAGCATGCCTGCAGTACGGGCTGAGGCAAAGAATGACAGCGTTTTGTAGAAAACGTTCCCTGCCTCGATATCTGGCAGTACCAGCACGTCGGCCTCACCATTGAGCGGCGATGTCATGTGCTTGGTACGCAGCGCTTCGGCATCGCAGGCCGTACGGACGTCCATTGGACCATCGACAAGACATGCGCCGAAGTCTCCTGCTGCAGCCTGCTGCTTGATGTCAGCATAGCCATCGACAAACGGGAATTGTTTGCCACCGTGTTCGGCACAATGGATGAGTGCAATTTTGGGTTCCTCGATGCCCAGTTGGTGAGCAATCTGCACGGCATAGTGCACCTGTTCTATCCGTTGTTCATGGGTAGGGTAGGGAATGACGGCAGCATCGGTGAAGTAGAGCAACTTCGGGTAGTTGGGGAGTTCGGCTACTGCCATGTGAGTGAGTACATGACCTGAAGGGAGCAGGCCCGTTTCTTTGTTCAGTACGGCACGCAGCAACTGGTCTGTGCCTATCAGCCCCTTCATCAGTACGTCGGCCTTGCCGTTTCTTACTAATGCCACGGCCTCTTGGGCTGCTGCTTCGGGTGTATCGCCGTCAACGGTGATAACCTCTGCCAATCCTTCTTCTTGAATGCGTCGTAATGCTTCGCGCGTGGCCTCGTCCTCAGGCTTTACGGCCGCAATACGGTATGACTGTGAGCGCGCCAGTACGCGTTCCTTCAACTCCTGGAATGTCTGTATTGCTTTCATCGTTCTGGTTTTTCATGCAAAGATATAATAAATTCCTGAGACAGCCAAACTTTTTTAAAAAGATTAGCGATTGTCTCAGGAATTTGGTGTTGATACAGGTTTAGCAGTCAGGCTAAAAAAGCCTTCTCGACCTGTCATTCCAGACTTTACAGTCCGATAGCTTCCTTCGTCTTATTGGCTGCGTTGTCGATAGCCTCGTTAGCCTTATCCTTGGCAGCGTCGACAGCAGCATCCTTGGCATTCTCAGCAGCTTCCTTAGCATCTTCAGCAGCATCGACGGCCGCATCCTTAGCATTCTCGGCAGCGTCACCAACCTGCTCCAGCAGACCGTTTACCACGTTTGCGGGCTCAATGTCGGTAATGGCGCTCACGGCAGCAGCTACGGCAGCATTGTCACCAACGATTGCCTTCACCTTGTCGGCATTCTCCTTCAGGAAGTTCTGCACCTTAATCACATACTCCTGGGCGACCTGGGGATTGCTCTTGATGAATTCTGCCACTTTCTCCTTGACGCTAACCAATACTTCCTGAAGCTTGTTGGCATCCTGGGCCTCAATCTGCTCCGACAGGGCGCTGATGCTGGCCTCGGCAGCCTCGCTAGCCAATGAGTCGATGATTGCTACAGAGTCAACAGTCTCTTCTGCCTGCTGAGTCTTGTTACCACACGAACTGAAACTGATGGCAGCTACGGCCATTACTACTAAAATTACTTTCTTCATAGCTTTTTTGTTTAAAATGTTAATAATAAAGGTAATATATCAATGTTCTATCTTTAATGTCAATTCCACCGGGCAGTGGTCGCTACCCATGATGTCCGTATGGATTTTGGCGTCGGCAATCTGGGGACGCAGGCGTTCGCTGGTCACGAAGTAGTCGATGCGCCACCCCGCATTCTTCTGGCGGGCCTGGAATCGGTACGACCACCACGAATAGGTCACCTGTTCGGGATACAGCGTGCGGAAAGTGTCGATGAAGCCGTTGCTGAGCAGGTCGGTGAATTTTCCGCGTTCCTCGTCGGTGAAGCCGGCGTTCATGCGGTTTGTCTTCGGATTCTTCAGGTCTATCTCTTCGTGGGCCACGTTCAGGTCACCACAAAGGATGACGGGCTTCTGCTGGTCGAGCATTTTCAGGTAGTTACGGAAGTCATCCTCCCACGACATGCGGTACTCCAGTCGCTTCAGTCCGTCCTGCGAGTTCGGCGTATAGCAAGTTACCAGATAGAAGTCTGCCATCTCCAGCGTGATGACGCGGCCTTCGTGGTCGTGCTGCTCGATGCCAATGCCGTAAGTCACCTTCAGCGGTTCGTGTCGGGTGAATATCGCCGTACCTGAGTAACCTTTCTTCTCGGCATAGTTCCAATACGACCGATAGCCTTCAAACTGCAGGTCTAGCTGTCCCTCCTGCATCTTTGTCTCCTGCAGGCAGAAGAAGTCGGCGTCCAGCTGTTTGAACACCTCGCTGAAGCCCTTTCCCTGACAGGCTCTCAGTCCGTTGACGTTCCAACTAATCAGTTTCATCATCGTCGTTCCTCGCGTACCTTATTATATATATAGGATTAGTCCTTGTCCTTCTTGCGGGCTTCTTTCTCCTTGCGGCGCTGTTCCTTGGCACGGCGTTTGGCCTCCTTGCGGGCAGCCTTCTCGCGCTTGCGTTGTTCCTTCCTCAGCTTCTTCTCCAGTTTCTTGGCCTCTTTAGCAGCCAGCTTGGCAGCCTTGCGCTCCTGCTTGGCCGACCTTTTCTCGAGTGCTGCCGACTCCAAGGCGTCGCGCAACATCTCCTTGTCGAAGGTGAACACATGGTCGAAGATGCCCAGCGACAGCGTCTGTCTGTCCTCGCCCAGTTGTACGTGAGTCATATTGAACAGGTAGAAATTGTCTACCTCAAGCTTGGAGTTCAGTGCTACTTCAATGGTTTTGTTGACAATGCCCTTGCCCAGAGTCGTCAGCACATTGTCGCCCATACCTTTCTTTTCGGCTTCTTCGTCCACGTATTCCTCGACGGCTTTCATCATGGCATCCTTGTGAGCCTTCTTGTCGGGTACCGTTTTGGCCATCAGCACACCCACGAGCAGGATGACTGCTACTATCAATACTTTTTTCATTGCTTTCTCTCAGTTTTTGGTTAAAAAAAGCCCCTTATCTAAGGGGCTACATCTGTTTTCTTAGTTGCGGAGGCAGGACTCGAACATGCGACCTCCAGGTTATGAGCCTGGCGAGCTACCAACTGCTCCACTCCGCGATGTTAATAGTGTGATTGTTAAAATCGGGTGCAAAGGTACAATATTTCCGCGAAATCACCAAATTTTTTCTATAAAAAACGCATAAATAGCCTTTAAAGTGATATTTTTCCCCAAAAAGTTTGGCCATTTCAGAACTATTGCCTAAATTTGCACACATTAATAAATATGTGCAATCCGTAAAAAGGTTTTAGGAGGGCTATTATGTCGATAATCAAGACAAGACAAAGACTGGTGGATGTTGCCCGTCAGTTGTTTGCAAAGAACGGACTGGAGAATACGACGATGCATGATATTGCTCAGTCGTCGGGTAAGGGGCGTCGCACCCTATATACCTATTTCAAGTCCAAGGAAGATATCTATTATGCGGTCATCGAGTCTGAATTGGAACGCTTGTCCGACAAACTCGACGAGGTGGCTGCCAAGCGTATTCCTCCTCAGGAGAAAATCATCGAGCTTATCTACATGCACCTGAGCATGATTCGTGAGACGGTGGTGCGCAATGGTAACCTGCGTGCCGAATTCTTCCGTAACATCTGGATGGTGGAGAAGGTTCGCAAGCATTTCGACGATGCTGAGATAGAACTGTTCCGCAAGGTGTTCCGTGAAGGCAAGGAAGATGGTGAGTTCGATATCGATAATGTCGATCTCGTTGCCGATATCACGCACTATTGTATCAAGGGCCTCGAAGTGCCGTATATCTACGGCCGCATTGCCCATGGCATGAAGGAAGAAGACACGAAACCCCAGGTGGCCAAGATTGTGTATAGTGCGCTGGGAAAGATTAAGCATTAAGTATTAAACATTAAATATTCAACATTATAAAGACTTAAAGATTATGGGATTATTAGAAGGAAAGACAGCGCTGATTACGGGTGCTGCACGCGGTATCGGAAAGGCTATCGCATTGAAGTATGCCTCTGAGGGCGCTAACATCGCATTCACCGACCTGGAAGTGAATCTGGAGACTGAACAGGAAATAGCAGCCCTGGGTGTCAAGGCCAAGAGCTATGCCTCGAATGCTGCCGATTTTGCCCAGACCGAGGAAGTGGTCAAGGCTGTCAAGGAAGAGTTTGGCTCCATCGACATTCTGGTGAACAATGCCGGTATCACGAAGGACGGACTGATGCTCCGTATGACCGAGCAGCAATGGGATGCCGTTATCGCCGTCAATCTGAAGTCGGCCTTCAATTTCATCCATGCCTGTGTGCCCATCATGATGCGCCAGCGTGGTGGCTCGATTATCAACATGGCCAGCGTCGTTGGTGTTCACGGCAATGCCGGTCAGGCCAACTATGCCGCTTCGAAGGCCGGTCTGATAGCTCTTGCCAAGAGTATTGGTCAGGAGATGGGTCCTAAGGGCATCCGTGCCAACGCCATCGCTCCCGGCTTCATCGATACTGCCATGACTCAGGCTCTGCCTGACGAGGTCCGTAAGGAGTGGATCAACAAGATACCCTTGCGCCGTGGCGGTCAGGTGGAGGACATTGCCAACGTGGCTACCTTCCTCGCTTCCGACCTCTCCAGCTATGTCAGCGGTCAGGTCATTCAGGTCGACGGTGGCATGAATATGTAGACAGCCGATGAAAGACATCAAGCGAATCGTACTGACAGGTGGACCATGTGCCGGCAAGACAACGGCACTGGTCCGCATCATTGAGCATTTCTCGAATCTGGGGTTCAAGGTGTTTACCGTCCCGGAAGTACCCACCATGTATAGTCAGGGCGGCTGGAGCTATCTGACACCCAACTACGACCTCTACTACGAGGGTGAGTTGGCCATCCTGCGTACGCAGCTGGCCTTGGAGAACTCTTTTATGCGGTTGGCCGAGACCTGCACCAAGCCCACTTTCGTGGTGTGCGACCGCGGTACGCTGGACATCTCGGCATATATTGCCCCTGAGATGTGGCAGGACCTGTGTGAGAAGTGCGGCACGTCGACCAACGACATGCGTCAGCGCTACGATGCCGTGCTCCATCTCGTGAGTGCTGCCGATGGTGCCGAGCAGTACTATACCGTTGCGACCAATGCCAACCGTTACGAACAGGCCAACGAAGAGGGTCTGCAGCTGGCCCGCGATCTGGACAAGAAGGTGAACCGCGCCTGGACGGGTCATCCCCATCTGCGCGTCATCAACAACCACGACGACTTCGACGCGAAGATTAACCGTGTGCTGAAGGAGATATCCAACGTGCTGGGCATTCCGCAGCCCATCGAGGACGAGCGAACCTATCTGGTTGAGATTGTCGGCGACCTGCCCGAATGTGTGGAGAGCGAGATTACCCAGACTTACCTTGTGGCCGACCCAGGCTGTGAAGTACGTTTGCGCCGCAGGGCATGGCGTGGTGGCGAGACCGTCAACGTCCACAAGACGAAGAAGCGCATCTCTGCCGGCGAGGTGCTCGAAACCGAGCGTCAGGTCAGCAATGCCCTCTATGAGTCGCTCCTGCAGCAGGCCGATCCCTATCGTGCCACCATTCGCAAGACGCGCCGCAGCTTCATCTGGCGCGGACAGTATTTCGAAATTGACACCTTCCACCAGCCCGTCAGCAATCTTGTGATACTCGAGACCAAGGGCGTGGCCAACGAGGAGAGCGTCAATTTCCCGCCATTCCTGCGCATCGTCAAGGACATCACAGGCAATCGCGAATACTATAATTATAATATTGCGTTGAGGAAATAATCTTCGGCATAACGGAAAAACGACATTTCGACATAACGACATAACAACATGAAGAAAACGGCTTTATTATTGATTGCCTGCCTCGCGGCTGTCACGGCCAGCGCACAATGGCGCATCGGTGTCTCAGGAGGCTATGGCCACAACGACTATCACGTTGACCGACACTACATGACCGACTACCGCTACGAGGGTCTTTGGGGACCGACGGCGGGTATCGTCGGACAGTACGACTTCAAGAGCTGGCTGGGTGTGCGTGCCGAGGTCAACTGGGCTGAGAAGGGCTATCGCCTGAAGCGCAGCCACTACATGCGTACCGTTGATAACAAGACCTACAACCATTATTTGCAGGTGCCTGTGATGGCGTCGTTCAGCTTTGGTGGCGACAAGTTGCGCGGCTTCTGCAATGCCGGTTTCTACGGAGCTTATTGGATGGCCAGTCGCTATCGCGGCTTCGACACCAATCCCGTGACCGAAAGGACTTACCTCATCGAGGAAAACCGCTCGTTCGACGACGACCGCGACCAGCGCTGGGAGTTCGGAGCCGTGGGAGGTCTGGGCATGGAGTTTCGATTTGCACGCCGTTGGGCTGCACAGGTCGAGGGCCGCTGCTACTACAGCACCACCAGCACGCAGAAGCGCTACCAGCGCATCCGTGACCCGCGTTACAATACCTATATCGGCATGATTGCCACCATGTTTTACTTCTTCTGATTTCGCCTTATGAAACGTCTTTTGCCATTTTTCCTGTGTCTTGCATTCCTTGGCCTTACGTCCTGTCGTGAACAGGCCGATACGTTGCTGTCCTATGGTCAGAGCGACGATTTGGTGTACAACGATGCCAAGAAAAGCTTCTCAGCGAAGTTTGATATATTCTGGGAGGGCATGAACTGCAACTATGCCCTGTGGGACTACGAGGCTGAATACGGTCTCGACTGGGACCGCGTCTACGACAGGTTCATGCCGCGTTTCCGCGAACTCGATGCCCGCAAGGACAGCGTCACCGACGATGAGTTCCGTGAGCTCCTGGAAGAACTGGTCAGTCCCTTGCACGACGGTCATCTGGCCATACAGATGCAGAACCACCATACCGGCAATTACATCATGGTGGCACCTGCTTCCCTGCGCAACAAGAATCGTGCTGACTACACCATTGCCCAGGACTGTGTCCCCACAATCAGCGGCTATGTGTCCAGGAGGGAAGTGCTCGACTACGATGCCTGCAACACCAGATTGGGTGCATACTATTTCTCGGTTGATACCATGCAGGTGCACGACCGCATCGCACAGCTCGAAGCCGTCAGCCAGCCTACCGACATGGAGAAATTCCTGCTCAGCGAGCTCACCAGCTTCATGGAAGAATACCGTGTCGTACCGAACAGTAAGACGCCAATTGAAGACTACAACCGCCTTTGTGTGCGCTACGAAGCCTACCAGATTCCTGGCCTGAAGCTCTATGATGCCAATGCAAATGAAAACGGCGTTAGGGTCGTTTACGCCGTCTTCCCGGGCAACATCGTCTACTTCTATCTCGACGGTTTCCAGCTTTCGCCTTGGATTGACGAAGGCTTTTTTGCCACTATCTTCCCCAAACCGTCCGATTGTGTCTTAGAATTTAAAGAGTCTGTCCAACGCGTCTGGAAGAAATGGTTCCTTGCTGTACAGCAGCTGCACAAGAAAGGCGCCCTTGGTGGCGTCATCATCGACGTCCGCGGCAATGGCGGCGGCTATATGAACGACTTCCAGTACGTCATGGGTGCATTACTCTCGAAGGAAAACTACCGCGTGGGTGACTGCCGCTTCAAGAACGGCGTAGGACGTCTCGACTACGGTTCCATGCTGCCACAGGTCATTCCCACACTCAACGTCGACCGTGAGGAAATCACCGAGCCCGTTGTCGTACTGGCTAACTGTCGCAGCGTCAGCATGGCCGAGCAGACAACCCTTACCGCCAAGCTTATGCCCAACGGACGTGTCATCGGCATGAAAACCTGGGGCGGACTGTGCTATCTCCATCCCGATCCCAAGTCATACACCATCACCTATTCCAGTATCATCGGCGAGAAGGACGTCACCCCCGTCTTCTGCTACATACCCGTTACCGCCTTCTTTGCCAGGGATATGGGTATCCTTGAAGGCATCGGCATCACCCCCGACATCGAAGTGCCCCTCGATGTAGACCAGTACCATCAGGGCGTTGACACCCAGCTTGACCGCGCCCTGCAGTATCTCCGTACAGGCAACTGACTCTTGCACGAAAGTACACAAAAGGTAAATGAAAACAAAAGGCTCATTAAAAGTGTTGAACGACCGCATCCTCTCTGACGGACGCTGTCTGGAAGGAGGTGTCCTGAAGGTGGACCGCTTTATCAACCATCAGATGGACCCCTATCTGATGAAACAGGTGGCTATTGAGTTTATCAAGCGGTTCAGCGATTTGGACGTCAACAAAATCATCACCGTCGAGGCTTCAGGCATTGCGCCAGCCATCATGCTGGGTTACATGTTGGAGCTGCCTGTGGTTTTCGCCAAGAAGGAAGTTCCCGTTACAATGGACGACCTGTATGTGTCGACAGTCCGTTCGTTTACCAAGCAGACCGAGTACCACATGATTATCAACCGCGACTACCTCACGAGTGATGACCACGTACTGTTCATCGACGACTTCCTGGCTTATGGCAATGCTGGCCTAGGCATTCTGGACCTTTGTCGGCAGGCCGGTGCCACCCTTGAGGGCATGGGGTTCATCATAGAAAAGGAATTCCAGCATGGCCGTGAGTATTTGCAGCGCCATGGTGTCAGTCGCATTGAGTCATTGACCATCATCGAGTCGCTCGACAACTGTGAGATTCATATCAAGGAAGACAGTTTTCTTCCTCCTTCTGTATCAGCTCTTCCGCAGGAGTGACTTCCCAGAGGCAGAGCCTATTTTGACGCACCAGTGAGCCTTTCGAACTGAATAAGAACATATCATTTATAAGACAAAACAATATCAACTACAAAACCAAAGATGCTAAACGGTACACCAAATTCAGTGAATTTGCTGACCAATTTAACTGAATTTGCTGACCAATTCAACTGAATTTGCATTGGTGTTCCACATCTCATAATTGGTGATGCCTATGGGCTGAGAGAAAGAAAATTGCTCTCTTTCCATACCCCAGCCCTAAGATTTCCATAGGGTATTGCGCATGCATTATCGCAACTCCCTGATTCTTAGCGTTTCCTCGTTTTCTTACGCTTGCAAATTTTCCATAGGGAAAAGATACGACTTTCGATTATTTGTCGTAACTTTGCAAACGAAAAACAATAAAACTGTCAACAACGGTGTATACGAGGACATTGTACATATTCATCATTGGCATGCTGTTGATAGCTTACACCACAGAGGGTTCGTACGACGAGGCACTCGGGTTCAACCATCTGGCTGGAAGGTGTCGGGGGTATTGACGGTCCGACAAGAAATGCCTATGCTGAGACAGCAGATCATATGCCTGAGTTCCTGATGTCATGTACTGTTGGCGATGAAGTTATCTACCTAAACGACGAATATGAGGACGGGGCTACACCTGAAGGCATGGGAGCACCCAGAAAGCGCTTCGACTTCACCCACACCACCAAGTTACAGCCTAAGGCACCAGAGGTCAAGGCACCGAGAAAGAGTGAGATTGAACAATCGCTATATGGTGAATACAACGACCTTCAGTTAGGCATTAATCTTGACCCGCTTGATGATGCCTATCAGGTAACCATTTCTAACGAATCAGGCAAAGTCGTCTACGAGAAAGCCATCAACGCAGGCACCATCGTAGGCCTCAGCATCGACATCTCTGATTACGCAAAAGGCCGTTACACGGTTACCGTTGAGAATAGTCTTGAGTTGTTCGTTGGTGAATTCGAAGCACAAACGACGGGAATTGTAGAGGTGATGAACAAGAAGGAAGAGGCCAGTGGCCATATCTACAACCTTCAAGGTCAGCGCGTCAATTCCTTGCAGAAGGGATTGAATATAGTCAACGGGCAAAAGGTTTATGTGAAGTGAAATAAAAGGTCAATGTCACATGGTGTCAGGCACTTCTCGGTTGAAGGAGTGCCTGTTATCGTCTATGAAGGACGCTCTTGACGGGTTAAGAAGACCGTGCGGACAGGGTGAGAGAACCGTGCAAACAGGGAGGGAGGACCATGCGGACAGGGAGAGAGTGTCAGGCGGGCTGACCCCTCGGCGGCCGCCGAGGAATCACGCGGCGGGCGCCGAGCCTATCCGCGGCGGCCGCCGCGTGAACGCACGGCGGGCGCTGTGTACCAAATTTTGATGGTTGGTGGCTGCCACTTTTGCATCCCTTACTCTGCCTCTTGTTCCTCTATTTCCGATGCTGGAGCTTCGCTTTCACCATTATTAAGGATGATGTTCACCACACTTACGGCATCGGTAATTGACACCTTGCCGTCCTGGTTCACGTCGCCCTTCAGGCCACGCACGTCGATTTCTGCAGTAGCTGTTTCAGAGTTCAGATAGCCGTCCTTCTTGGCATAGACGGTAACAGTATAGGTTGTATGCACCTGAATATTATTGCCGTCGGCCTCTGAGCCTGATGGTGTTGTAAGAGCGTAGTGGTATGTAA
>JAEEVA010000051.1 GCA_016286995.1 Prevotella sp. | reverse complement strand
TGAGGTGAACCAGACACTGTTCGACCAGATCTTTGGCGAGGGCACTGTGAAGAGCGAGAAGGAATTCCGCCAGAAGATTGCCGACCAGATCAGCCAGCAGTTCAAGGCCGACAGCGACTATAAGTTCCTGCTCGACGTCCGTGAGCACATGGAGAAGAAGGTTGGCAAGCTGGAGTTCCCCGAGGCCATCCTGAAGCGTGTGATGATTCAGAACAACAAGGAGCGCAAGGATGTCGAGGACTTCGTGGAGAAGAACTTCGAGGCCAGCATCAAGGAGTTGGGCTGGCACCTCATCAAGGAACAGCTCGTAGCCGCCCAGGGCATCAAGGTGGACGACAACGACCTGAAGCAGGTTGCCAAGGAAGCCGCCCGTGCACAGTTTGCACAGTATGGCATGTCGAACGTTCCCGAGGAGTATCTGGACAACTACGCCACAGAGATGATGAAGAAGCGCGAGAATGTCGACGGCCTCGTAGACCGTGCTGTTGACGTGAAGCTCACGGCAGCCCTGAAGGGCGTGGTGAAACTCGACGAGAAAGACATCACGCTGGAGAAGTTCCAGGAGCTTATGAAATGAGGAGTGAGAAATGTGGAATGAGGAATGGTCGGCTTCGCCGATTAAGAATTAAGAGTTAAGAATTAATTGAGAATTCGTCATTCAAACATCGCAGCGAAGCGAGAATCATTCAACACTCAACATTCAACACTCAACATTAAAAAGGGGAATTATAATTCTTTAACCAAAAAAATAAGTCGGAATGCTTTGTGTTCCGACTTTTTTGTGTAATTTTGTATCTCATTTTATAAGGATATGAATAACGACTTTAGAAAATATGCTACCAAGCATCTCGGTATTAACGGTCTGGTACTCGACGAAGTGATGAGTGCACAGGCTCAGTATTTGAACCCGTACATCCTGGAGGAGCGTCAGTTAAACGTCACCCAGATGGATGTCTTCTCACGCCTGATGATGGACCGAATCATCTTCCTCGGCACACAGATTGACGACTATACGGCCAACACGCTGCAGGCACAGCTGCTGTATCTGGATTCGGTGGACTCCGGCAAGGACATCAGCATCTATCTGAACTCACCTGGCGGCAGCGTGACAGCTGGTCTGGGCATCTATGACACCATGCAGTTCATCAGCAGCGACGTCGCTACCATCTGCACTGGCATGGCCGCCTCGATGGCTGCCGTACTGCTCGTAGCCGGAACGGAGGGCAAACGTTCGGCTCTGCCACACAGCCGCGTGATGATTCACCAGCCGTTAGGTGGCGTACAGGGTCAGGCTTCAGACATTGAGATTGAGGCCAAGGAAATCATGAAGTTCAAGAAGGAACTGTACACCATCATCAGCGAGCACTCGCATACACCTTACGACAAGGTATGGAATGACTCCGACCGCAACTACTGGATGACGGCTGAGGAGGCTAAGGAGTACGGCATGATTGACCAGGTGCTGAAGAAGAAGTAAGAAGCATTGAACAATGAACATTGAACAATGAACATTGAACATTGAAGATTGAAGATTGAACAAAAAAAGTCCTTAAGTCCTGTAGTCCTTGCAAAAAAGGCAAGAAGGTAAGAGGTAAGAAGTAAGAGGTGAGAAGTTAATGGCAAAGAAATGTAATTTCTGTGGACGGTCGGAGCGAGAAGTGAAGCTCCTGATTACAGGTATCGAGGGTGCCATCTGCGAAGATTGCGCCGTCCAGGCCTACCAAGTGGCAACGGCCAACGGCTACGGTCCTGAAGCAAAGAAGCAGTCAACAGCCTACCAGAAGCTGAACGTACCGAAACCCAAGGAGATCAAAGACTACCTGGATCAGTATGTCATCGGTCAGGATGAGGCCAAACGGTTCCTCTCCGTAGCTGTCTACAACCATTATAAGCGCTTGCAGCAGCCCTTCGACGACAACGGCGTGGAGATAGAGAAGTCGAACGTCATCATGGTGGGCTCGACGGGTACCGGCAAGACTCTGCTGGCACGCACTATTGCCAAACTGCTCGATGTGCCGTTCACCATCGTCGATGCTACGGTATTCACCGAGGCCGGCTATGTCGGTGAAGATGTGGAAAGTATTCTGACCCGTTTGTTGCAGGTTGCTGACTATAAGGTGGAAGCCACAGAACGCGGCATCGTCTTCATCGACGAGATCGACAAGATAGCCCGTAAGTCAGACAACCCCAGCATCACCCGTGACGTCAGTGGTGAGGGCGTTCAACAGGGACTGCTAAAGCTGCTGGAGGGTACTACGGTGAACGTACCTCCCAAGGGTGGTCGCAAGCACCCCGACCAGGAATATATTGCGATAGACACCCGTAACATCTTGTTTATATGTGGCGGTGCCTTTGACGGCATCGAGCGTAAGATAGCACAGCGCATGAATACCCACACCGTTGGTTACAATTCTGTGCAAAATGTGCGTAAGATTGACAAGGAGAACCTGATGCAGTATATTGCCCCGCAGGACTTGAAGTCGTTCGGACTGATACCTGAGATTATCGGCCGACTGCCCGTACTGACCTTCCTGAACCCGCTGGACCGCGATGCACTGACTAAGATTCTGACGGAGCCAAAAAACTCTATCGTCAAGCAGTATGTGAAGCTGTTTGAGATGGACGGCATCAAACTCACGTTCACCCCAGAGGCTCTGACACTCATTGTCGACAAGGCGGTGGAGTACAAGCTGGGTGCCCGCGGTCTGCGCTCTATCGTAGAGAATATCATGATGGACGCCATGTTCGAGATTCCTTCAAAACGCGTGAAATCCTTTGAAGTGACTAAAGAGTATGCCCAGGAGCAGCTCGATAAGTCGCACTTATTATAAAACAACAGAAAGTCTATGGCAAAAAAGAAACAGAATTTGACAGAAGCACTAAAGAAATATTTCGGCTTCGACAAGTTTAAAGGCGACCAGGAAGCCATTGTGCAGAACGTGCTCGACGGTAAGGACACCTTTGTGCTGATGCCAACGGGTGGTGGCAAGTCACTGTGCTACCAGCTGCCGTCCTTGCTGATGGACGGTACGGCTATCGTCATATCACCGCTCATCGCCCTGATGAAAAACCAGGTGGACGTCATCAGTTCCATGAGTGATGAGGGGACGGCACACTACCTGAACTCGTCGCTCAACAAGGCGGCTATCGACCAGGTGAAGAGTGATATCCTGGCTGGCAAGACCAAACTGCTGTATGTGGCTCCGGAGTCGTTGACCAAGGAAGATAACGTAGAATTCCTGAAGCAGGCCAAGATATCGTTCTATGCCATTGACGAGGCACACTGTATCTCAGAATGGGGTCATGACTTCCGTCCTGAGTACCGTCGTATCCGTCCCATTATCAATGAAATTGGCAAGGCGCCCATCATTGCGCTGACAGCTACGGCCACCGACAAGGTGCGTACCGATATCAAGAAGAACCTGGGTATCTTGGATGCCAAAGAGTTCAAGAGCTCCTTCAACCGTCCCAATCTGTATTATGAGGTACGTCCCAAGACCAAGGACGTCGACAAGGATATTATCCGTTTCATCAAGCAGCATCCCGGCAAGAGCGGCATCATCTATTGTCTGTCGCGTAAAAAGGTCGAGGAGCTGGCAGAAATCCTGAAGGCCAATGACATCAAGGCGGCTGCATACCATGCCGGACTCGAGTCGGCCCTACGCTCACAGACGCAGGACGACTTCCTGATGGAGGAGATTGACGTCATCGTGGCAACCATCGCTTTTGGTATGGGAATCGACAAGCCCGACGTTCGCTTCGTCATCCATTACGACATTCCTAAGTCCCTCGAAGGTTACTATCAGGAGACAGGACGTGCCGGCCGTGACGGCGGCGAAGGACTGTGTATCACCTTCTATGCCTATAAAGACTTGCAGAAGCTGGATAAGTTCATGGAGGGCAAACCTGTAGCAGAACAGGACATTGGCCGCCAGTTGTTGGCTGAGACGGCTGCCTATGCGGAGTCGTCCATCTGTCGCCGTAAGATGCTGTTGCACTACTTCGGCGAGGAGTATCTGCCAGACAACTGCCACAACTGTGACAACTGTCTGCATCCGAAGAATAAGGTGGAGGCCAAGGACTTGCTGGTCATCGTGCTGAATACTGTCCATGCCCTGAAGGAGAATTTCCGCTCAGACTATATCATCGACTTTGTCATGGGGCGTGAAACGGAGGAGATTCTGGCTCATAAGCACCAAAACCACGAACTCTTCGGTGCCGGCGAAGACCACGACCGTAAACATCTGAACCCTGTCATTCGCGAAGCCCTGATAGAAGGTTATTTGAAGAAGGATGTTGAGAACTATGGTCTGCTGAAGCTTACGTCAGCCGGAAAGAAGTTTGTCAAGGCACCAAAATCATTTATGGTTCCTGAGGACAACGAATTCAATGAGGACTACGACCCGTCAGCCGACCACGAGGGTGGTACCAGCGCGCTGGATCCTACGCTCAGTGCCATGCTCAAGGATCTGCGCAAGAAGGTGAGCAAAAGACTGGAGCGTCCGCCGTATGTCATCTTCCAGGATGTCAGCATCGAACAGATGGCTACCGACTATCCCATCACGCTTGAGGAACTGAAGAATATTCAGGGCGTTGGCGAAGGCAAGGTGCGCCAGCCATACGCCAAGGAATTTGTCGACCTTATCAAGAGCTACTGTGAGGAGAACGAAATTGACCGTCATACAGACATGCGTGTACGTACGGTGGCCAAGAAGTCTATCCTGAAGGTAAAGATTATCCAGGCTATTGACCGCCAGATAGCCCTCGACGACATTGCCACGGCCCAGGGCCTGGACTTCGAGGAGCTGCTGGACGAGGTGGAAGCCATCGTCTACAGCGGCACCAAGCTGAACATCGACTACTTCCTGGAAGAGGTGATGGACGAAGACCATGTCGACGACATCTATGACTACTTCTCAGAGAGCGATACCGACTCACTGGAGGATGCCCTTCAGGAGCTGGGCGCTGAGTGCTCAGAGGATGAGATTCGACTGGTACGCATCAAGTTCCTGAGTGAAATGGCGAATTAAGGGAAAGAGTAAAAGTAAAATATTAAAATAGATATTTATGTCATCATTTATTACAGACAAGATTGTAATGGACGGCCTGACATTCGACGACGTCCTGTTGATTCCAGCGTATTCTGAGGTGCTGCCGAAAACGGTAGAACTGCGTACCCGTTTCTCTCGCAACATTACACTGAACATCCCGTTCGTAACGGCGGCTATGGACACCGTGACGGAAAGTCAGATGGCTATTGCCATTGCACGTGAGGGAGGTATTGGTGTCATCCATAAGAACATGTCGATAGAGAACCAGGCCCGTGAGGTCGCCATCGTGAAACGTGCCGAGAACGGTATGATCTACGACCCTGTGACCATCCGTCGTGGTTCAACGGTGAAGGATGCCCTCGATATCATGGCAGAATACCATATCGGAGGTATTCCTGTGGTCGATGACGACAACCGTTTGGTCGGTATCGTCACCAACCGTGACCTGCGTTTCGAGCGTCGTCTGGACAAGAAGATTGACGAGGTGATGACCCATGAGAACCTCGTGACAACACATCAGCAGACCGACTTGACTGCCGCTGCCCAGATTCTTCAGGAGAACAAAATCGAGAAGCTGCCCGTGGTTGATAAGGACAACCACCTGGTAGGCCTGATTACCTATAAGGACATCACCAAGGCCAAAGACAAGCCCATGGCCTGCAAGGATGAAAAGGGCCGGCTTCGTGTCGCTGCCGGTGTGGGAGTCACAAGTGATACCCTTCAACGTATGCAGGCACTGGTGGATGCCGGTGCTGACGCCATTGTCATCGACACTGCCCACGGCCATTCCAAAGGCGTCGTCGAGAAGCTGCGTGAAGCCAAGCTGTCGTTCCCCAACATCGACATCGTCGTGGGTAACATCGCTACGGGTGCTGCCGCCAAGATGCTGGTCGACAACGGTGCCGACGCTGTCAAGGTAGGTATCGGACCAGGCTCCATCTGCACAACCCGTGTGGTAGCCGGCGTAGGTATGCCTCAGCTGTCTGCCATCTACGATGTTTACAGTGCCTTGAAGGGTACCGACATTCCCCTCATTGCCGATGGTGGCCTGCGCTATAGCGGTGATATCGTCAAGGCACTGGCAGCAGGTGGCTCCAGCGTCATGATGGGTTCACTCGTAGCAGGTACTGAGGAGAGTCCTGGTGACACCATTATCTATAATGGCCGTAAGTTCAAGTCATACCGCGGCATGGGTTCCCTGGAGGCTATGGAGCACGGCTCGAAGGACCGCTACTTCCAGGCCGACACAAAGGATGTGAAGAAGTTGGTGCCGGAGGGTATCGCCGGACGTGTACCTTACAAAGGAACGGTACAGGAGGTCATCTACCAGATGACGGGTGGTCTGCGTTCTGGCATGGGCTATTGTGGTGCTGCCACCATCGAGGCCCTGCATGAGGCTAAGTTCACACGCATCACCAATGCCGGTGTCAACGAGAGTCATCCCCATGACATCACCATCACCAGCGAAGCTCCGAACTATTCAAGGCCGAACGACTAATACGGACTTCGTCCTAATTGAGAATTGATAATTGATAATTGAGAATTGAATAATAATCTTTGACTGATGAAACTGAAAATGATTCTGGCAGGCTGCCTGATGAGTGCAGCTGCCATAGCACAGACAGCAAATGATCCTATCATTATGACTGTTGCAGGCACTCCCGTGCCTCGTTCAGAGTTTGAGTATTCTTATAACAAAAACAATACTGACGGGGTCATCGACAAGAAGACCGTCGAGGAATATGTCGACCTGTTCGTCAACTACAAGCTGAAGGTGCAGGCTGCCCTGGATGCCCGCATTGATACCACGACAGCCTTCCGTACGGAATTTTCACAATATCGTGACCAGCAGATCCGTCCCACCTTTGTGACCGACGATGACATGTTGGCTGAAGCACATAAAGTGTACGACCAGACGGTGCAGAATATCGGTCCAGACGGACTGGTCAGCGCCAACCACATTCTGATACTCATCCCACAGAAAGCCACCGAGGCCCAACAGCAGGATGCCAAGCGTCGCATCGACTCCGTCTATACAGCGCTGAAAGCTGGTGCGGACTTTGAGGAACTGGCTAAACAGGTGTCACAGGACCCGGGTTCAGCTAAACGTGGCGGTGCATTAGGCTGGTTCAGTCGCAATCAGATGGTGAAGGAATTTGAGGATGCTGCCTTTGCCCTGCAACCAGGTGAGATGAGCGCTCCCTTCCAGTCTCCTTTTGGCTGGCATATCATCCTGTCAAAGGGTCGCAAGCAGTTGGAACCTTTCGAGGAACATCGTGAAGCCATCCTGCGTTTTCTGGACCAACGTGGTGCCCGTGAGGCCATCAGTGAGCGTAAACTCGATGCTGGTGTGAAGGCTTCGAACGGCACTGTCACCAAGGAACAACTGTTGGAACAACGGGCTGACTCACTGGCGGCTGCCGACCCGGAGATGCGCTATCTCATCAAGGAATATCACGACGGCCTGCTGCTGTTTGAAATCAGCAACCAGACCATCTGGGACAAGGCCGCCAAGGACGAGACTGCCTTAGAGAACTACTTTAAGAAGAACAAGAAGAAGTACAAGTGGGACGAACCCCGTTTCAAGGGTATGGCCTACCACGTCAAAGACCAGGCGGACGTCAAGGCTGTGGCCAACTGTGTGAAGAAACTGAAGTTTGCTGACTGGAACGAAGCCTTGCGCAAGTCCTTCAACAACGACTCCATTATCCGTATCCGCGTAGAGAAGGGACTCTTCAAGAAAGGTGACAACAAACTCATCGACCGTGAGATATTCAAGGTGACTGATGCCAAGGTCGACAGCGTGAAGGGCTATCCCATTGATGCCACCTTCGGCAAACTCATCAAGAAGCCACAAGACTTTACGGATGTACGCCAGCTGGTTACTGCCGACCTGCAGGACGAACTGGAACGGCAGTGGGTGGCTGACCTGCGTAAGCGCTATGCGTTCACCGTCAATGAAGAAGTATTAAAGACCGTCAATAAGCATGAATAGGAAAAAACTAGTATTACTAGTCTTACTAGCTTCAATAGTTTCACTAGTAAAGGCCCAGAACGACTCCATCGGCACTATCATCGACGAGGTGGTATGGGTGGTAGGTGACGAAGCCATCCTGAAGTCGGACATTGAGGCTCTGCGCATACAAGGACAGCAGGAGGGACTGCGCTGGAACGGTGACCCGGACTGTGCCATTCCTGAACAGATTGCCGTTCAGAAACTGTTTCTCAACCAGGCTATCACGGATAGTATCGAGGTGACCGACTCTGAAATCACTCAGGGTGTTGAGCAGTATATCGAGAACATGATTTCCGTCATCGGTTCACGCGAGAAGCTGGAGGAATACCAGAAGAAGACGCTAAGCCAGATTCGTGCCGAGCTGCGCGACTCGTACCGCGAACGCCAGATGGTACAGGGCATGCAGCAGAAGCTGGTGAAGGACCTTGCCGTGTCACCTTCCGAGGTGCGCCGCTATTTCCAGGACATGCCAGCTGACAGCATTCCCTTTGTGCCAACCGAAGTGGAGGTGCAAATCATTACCCAGCAACCTCGTGTTGAACAGGAGGAAATCAACCGCATCAAGGAGGAACTGCGAGACTACACCGAACGTATCACCAAAGGTGAGACGTCGTTCCAGACGCTGGCTCGTATGTACTCTGAAGACCCAGGTTCTGCTCGCCGTGGTGGAGAAATGGACTATATGAGAAAGATTGAGCTCGACCAGGCCTTTGCCAATGTAGCATTCAGTCTGACCGATCCTAAGAAGGTGTCGAAGATTGTAGAGTCGGAGTTTGGCTTCCACATCATCCAGCTCATCGACAAACGTGGCGAGAGAATCAAAGTGCGTCACATTCTGCGCAAGCCAGTGGTCAGCGACGAAGCCATCACGAAGGCCATGAACCGTCTTGACACAGTGGCAACAGCTATTCGCGACGGCGTACCGCCAGAGATGATCAAACCGGTCTTCAAGGACAAGGACGGTAACGCCATCGAGAAGTTCACCTTCGAGGATGGTGTGGCATTCTTCTCCGATGATAAGGATACCCGTAACAACAACGGTTTGATGGCCAACACTAACGAGGAAGGTCAGCGTACGTCACGCTTCAAGATGTCGGAACTGCCTCCTGAAGTTGCCAAGACTATCGACGTCATGAAGGTAGGCGATGTCTCGGCACCTTTCCAGATGACGAGTGAACGCGGCAAGACCGTGTGTGCCATCGTCAAGCTGAAGAGTCGTACTGAGGGACATAAGGCTACCATCACGGAGGACTTCCAGATTCTGCGCAATGTGGTGCTTGAGAAGCGTCGTGCTGACAAGCTCCACGAATGGGTGGTGAACCGTATCAAGTCTACCTATGTCCGCATCAACGACAACTACCGTAACTGTAAGTTCGAGTACGAAGGGTGGATAAGATAGAATTGACAATTGACAATTGAGAATTGATAATTAAGAGGTGAAAAGGTCGCTGCTGTTTATCCTGAGTCTGATGCTGCTGGTCATGGCATTTGCTGTAACGCCAGCTCGGAAGCGTGCACCACGTAAGAAGGTGCAGCAGGACAAGCGCGTCTATCTGGTACATGCCGACAACCTGCATTACGACCAGTTCAAGAACGGCGACGCACAAATTCTGAAGGGTAAGGTGCATTTCCGTCATATGGGAGCCAACCTTTATTGCGACAGTGCCCACTTCTACGAACAAACCAACTCCTTCGAGGCTTTCGGACATGTCAGGATGCAGCAGGGCGACACACTGCGACTCACCAGCGACTACGCCTACTACGACGGTAACGACCAGATGGCCCAGGCGCGTTATAATGTGGTACTGAAACATCGTCAATCGACGCTCTACACCGACTCCCTCGACTACGACCGCATGTATAACTTCGGTAACTTCTTCGAGGGAGGAAAGCTGGTCGACGGGAAGTCGACACTGACCAGTGACTGGGGTGAATACCATACTGACACCAAGATGGCCATGTTCTACTATGACGTGCGTCTGAAGGACCAGAAGATGTACCTCACTACTGACTCGCTCTACTACGACACCCGTACGTCGACGGCACATATCGTCGGACCGTCCAACATCACTTCAGGTACCAGCCATATCTACAGCGAGAACGGCTATTACAACACCAAGACCGGACGCTCGGAACTCTACGGCCGTTCCGTCATCAAGGACCAGGGGCGCAGCATGATTGGTGACAGCGTCTATCACAATGCCAAGGATGGCACCAACTATGCTTACAATAATGTCATCTACACTGACTCTGTCAACAAGAACATGATGACCGGTGACTACTGCGAGTATAACGACTCCACAGGCTATGCCATGGCCACCAAACGCGCCATGGTTGTCGACTTCTCTCAGAAGGACTCGCTGTTTATGCATGCCGATACTTTCAAGATTTTTACGTTCAACAACAACACCGACTCGGTCTACCGCAAGATCCACGCGTATAATAAGGTACGCGCGTACCGCACCGATGTTCAGGCCGTGTGCGATTCACTGGTCTACGACTCCCAAGACTCGTGCATGACCATGTACAAGGATCCTATCGTCTGGAACGTCAACCAGCAATTGTTCGGCGAAGAGATACGGGTCTACATGAAGGACTCTACCATCGACTATGCCCACGTTATCGGACAGGCATTCTCAGCAGAGATGGTTCACGACAGCATTCATTTCAACCAAGTATCGTCGAAGGACATGAAGGCTTTTTTCGAGAAAGGTGAGCTGCATGAGTTTCAGGCCATTGATAACGTCCAGATTATCCGCTATCCCATCGACGAGGCCGACAGCGCCATCCTGTTGCATAACTATACCGAGACGTCATTGCTGAAGATGCTGATTGAGAACCGTCGCATGAAGCATACCTGGACCAACAAGGCCAAGGGAATTATGTATCCCATGACGCAGATTCCCAAAGACAAGGTGTTCCTGCCGCAGTTTGCCTGGTTTGACTATGTCCGGCCGCTCAACAAGCAGGATATCTTCAACTGGCGTCCCAAGAAAGAAGGTACTGAACTGAAAGAGCAGAAGCGGCGCGAAGTTCCGAAAAATAAAGTTGAAACCAACACCCAACAGCCAACACCTATTGAAACGCCGCCAAGTGAGAACACCCAACAGCCAACACCTGCTGAAACGCCGTCAGGTGAGAACACCCAGCAGCCAACACCTGTTGAAACGCCGCCAGGTGAGAATACCCAACAGCTAACACCTGTTGAAACATCACAAGAAGCTAATACCCCGGACCATGACTGACGTGATACAACTTCTTCCCGACAGCGTGGCCAACCAGATAGCTGCCGGCGAGGTGATACAACGCCCCGCCTCAGTCATTAAGGAGTTGGTCGAGAATGCTGTCGATGCCGGTGCCCATACCATCAATGTGCTGGTGGTCGATGCGGGCCGTACGTCAATACAGGTTATCGATGATGGTTGTGGCATGTCCGAAACTGATGCCCGACTGGCTTTCGAGCGTCATGCCACCTCAAAGATACGTAAGGCCGACGACCTCTTTGCCCTACAGACCATGGGGTTCCGTGGCGAGGCACTGCCTTCCATCGCGGCAGTCTCACAAGTGGAGCTACGTACACGCCGTGCCACTGACGAGATTGGCACCTGCCTCTGCATGTCCGGCTCGCATGTCGAAAGTCAGGAACCCTGCTCCTGTGCTGTCGGCAGCAGTTTCCTGGTCAGTAACTTGTTCTTCAATGTGCCAGCACGCCGCAAGTTCCTGAAGACCAACGCCACCGAACTCAACAACATTCTGACGGCTTTCGAGCGTATCGTGCTGGTCTACCCTGATGTCACCTTTACTCTGCACAGCAATGGTCAGGAACTGATGAACCTTCGTGCCGGTTCTCTGCGGCAGCGTATCACCGACGTCTATGGACGCCGGTATGCGCAAGACTTGCTGCCAGTCAGTGTTGAGACGGCTCTGTGCAAGATCTCTGGCTTTGCTGCAAAACCTGAGACAGCCCGTAAGAAGGGAACCCCCGAGTATTTCTTCGTCAACGGGCGCTATATGAAGCATCCTTACTTCCATAAAGCCGTGCAGCAGGCCTATGAGCGACTGATTCCTGCGGGCACGCACGTACCTTATTTTATATATTTTGAGGTCAACTCTGCCGACATTGACGTTAACATCCACCCCACCAAGACGGAAATCAAGTTCGAGAACGAGCAGCCTATCTGGCAGATTCTCTCCGCAGCAGTCAAGGATGCTATCGGACAGTTCTGCGAAATACCACGCATAGACTTCGACACGGTAGGCCAACCCGATATACCGGCATTCAATCAGAATAACCAGTCGTCAGCCTCCAGTCCTCGCATGGCGGCTTCTCCCAAGGTTCAATATAATCCCTATTACAACCCATTCTCTTCAAAGAAGAAGTCCGCTGAAGGTTGGGAACAGCTCTACGACCAATTGCCCACAGCAGCTGCTGTTGAACAGCCGGAACTTTTTGCCACTCCCGACAC
The DNA here is from genome assembly GCA_016286995.1 of Prevotella sp. Lineage (GTDB taxonomy): Bacteria > Bacteroidota > Bacteroidia > Bacteroidales > Bacteroidaceae > Prevotella. The sequence continues at coordinate 3,618 of JAEEVA010000051.1, read as the reverse complement.
GGTTCCTGCTCCCGACACCACAGCTCCTAACAGCTTTTCGTCAAGCATTCTCGACAAGTCGCCCGTCCACTACCAGTACAAAGGGCGCTATATCATGACTGCTGTCAAGTCGGGACTCATGATTATCGACCAGCACCGTGCAGACATTCGTATCCGCTATGAGGAGTATCTGGCACAGTTGCAGACGCGTGATGCCAACACCCAGCAGGTGCTGTTTCCCGAGGTGGTGCAGTTCTCTGTTGCTCAGCAGACAGTCCTTGCCTCCGTCCTGCCACGCCTGTCGGCTATCGGCTTCGACCTCACCGACCTCGGGCAGGGCAGCTATGCCGTCAATGGCGTACCGGCTGGTATCGATGGTCTCGACACCGTCCGTCTGTTGCAGGACATGGTGAACGAGGCCCAAGAGTGTACTACGGGAACTGCTGACGAACTGGGACACGCATTGGCACTCAGCATGGCCCGGCATGCAGCTATTCCTGAAGGCCAGGTGCTCTCGAACGACGAAATGGAAAACCTAGTCAACGAACTCTTCGCATGCAGCAATGTCAACTATACGCCCGACGGACGCCCAGTGCTTTCCATCCTTCCTCAACAGGACATTGAACTGTTGTTCAAGTGATATGTAAGAGGTACAGGTCAAAGGTCAAAAGTCAAAGGTCAAAAGTCAAAGGTCTAAAGTCAAGGGTCAAAGGAGAGAAGTAATGGTAAGAGGTGAAAAGATGTTAAAAACAAGGGGTGTGAAGTAAATTTTTAATCTTTTATTTTTTTATTCTTTTATTTTTTACTACCTTTGCAGCGCTTTTCAAGAAAGGGCGCTTAGCTCAGCTGGTTTAGAGCATCTGCCTTACAAGCAGAGGGTCGGCGGTTCGAATCCGTCAGCGCCCACAAAGAGAGAGAGGTTGCACACACATGCAACCTCTTTTTCACACATAAGGGGTATGATTAAATTAGTGCATAAGTGGCTGACAACGTTCGGCAAATTCTTGATACTGATGGGGCGCACATTTTCTGTGCCTGAGCGTTTCCGCATGTTCTGGAAACAGTATGTCAAGGAGATGGCACAACTCGGCGTCAACTCCATTGGCATCGTGCTCCTCATCTCGTTTTTCATCGGTGCTGTCATCTGTATACAGATGAAGCTCAACATCCAGTCGCCCTGGATGCCGCGCTGGGTCAGCGGCTATACCACCCGTGAAATCATGCTGCTCGAGTTCTCCAGTTCTATCATGTGTCTGATACTGGCCGGTAAGGTAGGTTCGAACATCGCCTCGGAGATAGGTACCATGCGGGTCACACAGCAGATTGACGCCCTCGACATCATGGGTGTCAACTCTGCCTGCTATCTCATCCTGCCCAAGATTCTCGGCATGCTCACCATCATGCCCGTACTTGTCGTCTTCTCATCGGCATTAGGCATCGTCGGTGCCTACGCCACGGCATACATCGGACATATTCTGCCGCCTGACGACCTCACGGTGGGTCTGCAGCACGACTTCCAGGCGTGGTTTGTATGGATGTCCATCATCAAGAGCCTCTTCTTTGCCTTCATCATCTCTGCCGTTCCCTCATACTTCGGCTACACCGTCGAGGGTGGTTCGGTGAATGTCGGCAAGGCGTCCACCGATGCTGTCGTCATGTCGAGCGTCCTCATCCTCTGTTCAGATGTTTTCCTAACACAATTGCTGTCATGATTGAAGTCAAGAACCTATATAAGAGCTTTGATGAGATTGAGGTGCTGAAAGACATCTCGACCGTATTCGAAGACGGCAAGACCAACCTCATCATCGGACAAAGCGGCAGCGGCAAGACCGTGCTGATGAAGAACCTCGTAGGCCTGTACGACCCCACCCAGGGTCAGATACTCTACGACGGTCGTGACTTTGTGCGCATGTCGAAACAGGAGAAGGTGCACATGCGTCGTGAGATGGGTATGATTTTCCAGGCAGCAGCACTCTTCGACTCACTCACTGTGCTTGAGAATGTGATGTTTCCGCTCGACATGTTCTCTACGATGAATCTGCGTGAACGTAAGCAGCGCGCCATGGACTGTCTCGATCGTGTCAACCTGGTTGGAGCCGAGGAGAAGTTCCCCGGCGAGATTTCCGGCGGTATGCAGAAGCGCGTAGCCATTGCCCGTGCCATTGCCCTCAATCCGAAATACCTGTTTTGTGACGAACCCAATAGCGGCCTGGACCCCAAGACCAGCCTTGTTATCGACGACCTGCTGCACAGCATCACGCAGGAGTTCAAGATGACCACCATCATCAACACCCACGACATGAACTCCGTCATGGGTATTGGCGAGAACATCATCTTCATCTACGAAGGCCGTAAGGAGTGGCAGGGCGTCTCTGCCGACATTATGCACTCTACCAACAAGCGTCTCACCGACTTCATCTTCGCTTCCGACCTATTGAAAGAGATGCGAGAGGCCATCACCCATCAGCCACAGAAATAGGAAATACGCAAAACATAAATCTACAAGATTGTCATCAGCTCTGTCAAAGCTGTGACTTCGTAGTCGACGGGCTCTTCGGCAGGATAGTCGGGGAAACGGTTGAAGTAGGCTGCATCCAGACCGGCACGCATAGCTCCAAGAATGTCGGTCTGCAGATTGTCGCCAATCATCAGGGTGCTTTCGCGATGAGCACCAGTCTGTTGTAGGGCATAGTCGAAATACCCAGGGGCTGGCTTGTTGTAACCGGCATCCTCGCTGAGGATGATGGTGTCGAAATAGTCGAAGAGTTCACAGGCCCGCAGCTTCTTGTACTGTACCTCGTGGAAGCCGTTCGAACACATGTGCATACGGTAGCCCTTGGTACGGAGATAGTCCATCAGCTCTTTGGCGCCGTCTACCAAGCCTGGCTTGTTGGAGCAGAAATCAAGGAACAAATCGCTGGCCTCTAAGCAATATTGCTCTGTCGGTTCCAGTCCGTCACCAAAACTGAAAGGACGGCGGAAACGTTCAACGATGAGGTAGTCGCGGGTAATCTCACCGCGAGAATACCGTGTCCATAGGTCGATATTCGCTTTCCAGTATTCGTCGTAGAACACTTGGGGGACAGGGAAATACTGTGCAAGATGGAGAGCGTCGAACAACTCGCGCAGGGCAATCTCAGCATTGCCATGCGTGTCGTACAGTGTGTCGTCGAAGTCCAGAAATAGGTCGGTGTAATGTTTCATCTGATTATTTGAAGAAACGGGCAGCAATTGCCGCCCGTTTCTGTTAAATGCCTTAGAATCTTGTCTTATGCGAAAGGATTCTCGGTGGGGTAGTAGTCGCCCTTCGGGAAGTTGTAGTCGATCTCGTCCACGGGGATACCCATGTACTTGAGAACCTCCCACAGGTACTTACCCTGGTGGCCGAACATAACAGCGCAGTGGTGTGGGTAGTGCTTCTCGATGAGGACGTGACGGTAGAAGCGGCTCATGTTCTTGATGCCGAAGGTACCGATAGAACCGAACGAACGGGTAGCTACGGGAATAACCTCGCCCTGAGCGATGTAAGCGCGGAGCTTGGTGTCGGCAGTAGACTGCAGACGATAAACAGTAGCCAGACCGGGCTGGATGTCACCCTCCAGGGTACCGTTGGTAACCTCAACAGGCAGGGCGCGGGCC
>JAEEVA010000050.1 GCA_016286995.1 Prevotella sp. | reverse complement strand
CAAGAACGTTGTGGTGACCTACTCGCTGAAATATGGCAACATGCCGATGGCAATGGAGACCACCTTTACAGGAATCCGCAAATAAGTGATGGCCGCTCGCATCAAGACATCTCTTTTGGCTGGCATGGCATTGGCTGTGCCAGCTATTAGTGTGTCTGCACAGCCGTCGATACGTGATTCCATAGAGCTGGAGCCCGTCGTCATCACCGCCTCCCACACGCCAAAGGCGCTGAAGGACGCACCGGTGGTAACGCGCCTCATCACGCGCCACGACATCAAGATTACCGATGCCACCAACATCCAGGACTTGCTGACGCAGGAGATTCCTGGCCTGGAGTTCGGCTTTGCCATGAGTCAGGAAACGTCACTCAACATGAGCGGCTTCGGCGGTAATGCCGTCCTCTTCCTGGTGGATGGCGAGCGCATGGCGGGAGAGACCATGGATAACGTGGACTACAACCGCTTGAATCTCGACAACGTCGGACGCATCGAAATTGTCAAGGGTGCTTCGTCGGCACTCTATGGCTCCAACGCTGTGGGCGGTGTCATCAACATCATCAGCCGCGAGAACCTGGAGCCCTGGACGGCCAACGCCAACTCGCGCTACAACACCTTCGGCCACGAATGGCGCAACGGTGCCAGCTTCTCGTTCAACACGACAAAATGGAACTCGCAGACAAATTTCCAGCACACCACGATTGACCCCGTCGACCTGCCGAAACGCTACTCTTCCGAGGAAATTGCCCTGGAACTGCTGAAGAAAGCGCAGGGGCTGCCCTACGACGAATCGGTGCTGAACGACGACTCGAACCTGAGCCGCCTCTATGGTCAGAAGACCTATAACGTGAAGGAGCGGCTGACGTGGCGTGCCACCGACCACCTGACGCTGATTGGTCGCGGCGGCTATTTCTTCCGCACCAGCGAGCGCGACACCTACGACTACCACTTCAACAACTACAGTGCCGGACTGAAGGGCAAGTACGCATGGAACCACGCCCGCTATCTGGAACTGTCGTACGCCTTCGACCAGTACGACAAGGCCAACTTCCTGCCTGACGGCACCCGCACCCACGACCACGACTACAGCAACCGCCAGCATGTGGCACATGCCCTTTACAACCATGCGTTTGGCAAGAATGCGCTGATTCTCGGAGCCGACTACATGAACGACTATCTCTCTACCTATCAGTTTATTACGGACACCAGCCACTCGCAGGACAACGTCGACGGCTATGCACAGTTCGACTGGAACATCACCGAACAGCTGAATGTCGTGGGCAGCGTCCGCTACGACTACTACTCCGCTTCCGCCCAGCAGGCGTTCACCCAGCGTCTCGCCGTAGTGTATAAGTTCCCGTGGATGACCTTCCGCGCCAACTATGCCAGCGGCTTCCGAGCCCCCACCCTCAAAGAGATGTATATGCACTTCGACATGGGCAACATGGGCTATATGCTGAGAGGCAACCCCGACCTGGAGCCTGAGAAGAGCAACAACTTCAACATCGCCATCGAGCGCACCAACCGCATCCGCAACAGCGGTTTCCTGGACGGACGCTACAATTTCACCCTCATGGGCTACTGCAACATCTTCGACAAGCGCATCACCACCATCGACGGCGGCATGTACGAGGGCATGGAAAGTGCGCTCTACTGGAACGAAGATGGCATCACCGTCTGGGGTATCGATGCCAGCCTGGGCCATATCTGGGATTGCGGACTATCGTTCAAGCTGAACTATTCGTGGATGAAAGAGACCGGCAACGTCTATTACTCCGACTTCTACCAGCCCCGTTCGCACTCCATGACATGGCGGATGGGCTACGACCACCGCTTTTCGCGCCTCTATGCCCTCGACGCGGCACTTTCAGGGCGCTATCAGGGCAAGCCGCAGTCGGGTCGCACGGATGTTGACCAGGGCTATACCATCTGGAAGCTGATGCTCCAGCACCACGTCTGGCGTGGCATCACCGTTATCACAGCCATCGACAACCTATTTAATTATAAGCCGAAGTCCTATTATTATTGCTCGCCGCTGACCACAGGGACATCGTTCAGCATTGGCTTGTCCGTCGATTTCGACAAGATATAGTCCATTCTGATAGTTCATTATTTTTAATCAAATAAAGCAATAATAGTTAATGTCGTTAAAATTAACGGAAATAATTAACTAAAAAGCTTCTTCGTATCGAGATAAATGCTATCTTTGCAGTCGATATGAAGAAGTTTTTCTTATAATATATGAAGAAGTCTACTATTTGGATCATCGCCTGCATCATGGGATTCTCGTTCCTGGCACTGCTTTATCTTCAGATTTCCTACCTTGAGGAGATGGTGAAGATGAAGAAGGAGCAATTTGACGAGAGTGTCAACCGCAGCCTTTACCAGGCCTCGCACAACATGGAGATGAACGAGACGAAGCGCTATCTGGAGAAAGACGTCAACGAAACGGAGCGTCATGCCTTCCAGCAGGATTCCGTCACCGTCGACGGCATTGGCGGCACCATCAAGCACAGCCACCAGTTTGCAGTAGCTGCCGACGACGGTACCGTGTATTCGTCGTTCCAGGTAAAGGCTTTCCAGATGAAGCCCGCCTCCATTCCCAAGGCCATGATTCTGCGCAAGGACAAGAACTCGCTGGTAGACGCTGCCAAGTCGATGCAGGAAATAGTCCGCAACCGCTACGTGTATCAGAGGGCCCTGTTGGACGAAGTGGTATATAACATTCTCTATACCGCCAGTGACAAGCCCCTAAAGGAGCGCATCAATTTCCGCATGCTCGACCAGGACATCAAGACCGAGCTGATGAACAACGGGGTGAACATCCCCTACCACCTGAGGGTATCGACCGCTGACGGCCGCGAGGTATATCGCTGTCCGGACTACTCTGAGGAGGGCGAGAAATATACCTACCAACAGCTGCTGTTCCGTAACGACCCGCAGTCGAAGATGGGTATCGTCAAGATTCACTTCCCTGACATGGGGTCGTACATCTTCTCATCGGTACGCTTTATGATTCCCAGCATGATATTCACGCTGGTACTGCTGCTGACGTTTATCTTCACCATCGTGGTTATCTTCCGCCAGAAACGCTACTCGGAAATCAAGAACGACTTCATCAACAATATGACGCACGAGCTGAAGACGCCGATTGCCTCCATCTCGCTGGCTGCGCAGATGATGAACGACGACAGCGTGACCAAGTCGGAGCAGATGACGAAACACCTCGGTACGGTCATCGCCGACGAGTCAAAACGTCTGCGCTTCCTCGTAGAAAAGGTGCTGCAGATGTCGATGTTCGACAAGAAGAGCGTGGTATTCAAAAAGAAGGAGCTGGACCTCAACGAAATGGTGGAACAGATAGCACAGACCTTCTCGCTGCGCGTGGAGCATACCGGCGGCAAGATTTACACAGAGATAGAAGCTGTCGACTCGGCCATCTTTGTCGACGAGGTACACTTCCAGAATGCCATCACCAACCTGATGGACAACGCGGTGAAATACCGTAAGGAAAACGAGCCTATCGACATCTATATCCGCACATGGAATGACGAACACAAACATCTGTGTCTCAGCATCCGCGACACTGGTCAGGGTATCAAGAAAGAGAACCTGCGCAAGATTTTCGACAAGTTCTACCGCGTTCACACCGGTAACAAGCACAACGTGAAAGGCTTCGGTCTCGGACTGGCCTACGTCAAGAAGGTCGTCGACCTGCATCAGGGCGACATCAAGGCCGAGAGCGAATTGGGCAAAGGCACTAAGTTCACCATCATCCTGCCTGTACTGCAGGAGGACTGACAAAATAAACTATAGTCACTAACTATAGTCACCATAGGTACTATAGGAGCTATAGGAACTATAAAAGATAAGCAATTATTATCTAAAAAAGAATACAAACAACAATTAACATGAAAAGGATTATGGACGAAAAATTGAAAATTCTTCTTTGTGAAGACGACGAGAACCTCGGAATGCTGTTGCGTGAATACTTAGCTGCCAAAGGCTATGTTGCAGAACTGTGTGCTGACGGCGAGGCCGGTTACAAGGCCTTCCTGAAGACCAAGTTTGACATCTGTGTGCTGGACGTGATGATGCCCAAGAAGGACGGTTTCACCCTGGCTCAGGAAATCCGTCAGGCCAATGCTGACATCCCTATCATCTTCCTCACCGCCAAGACCCTGAAGGAAGACATTCTCGAAGGCTTCAAAATCGGTGCCGACGACTACATTACCAAACCCTTCTCCATGGAGGAGCTCGTATTCCGTATTGAGGCCATCCTGCGCCGTGTACGTGGCAAGAAGAACCGCGAGAGCTCAGTATACCACATCGGCAACTTCACCTTCGATACCCAAAAGCAGCTGCTGAGCATAGGCGAGAAGCAGACTAAGCTGACCACGAAGGAGAACGAGCTGCTGGGACTGCTCTGCGCACACTCCAACGAGATTCTGCAGCGCGACTTTGCCCTGAAGACCATCTGGATTGACGACAACTACTTCAATGCCCGCTCCATGGACGTCTACATCACCAAGCTGCGCAAGCACCTCAAGGACGACCCGCAGATTGAGATCATCAACATCCACGGCAAGGGTTACAAACTCATCACTCCAGAAGCAGAGTAAACCCAAGATGCAGATAGACGAGGAATACTTTCAAAGCGAAGAATTCCAAGAGATTCTGAACAGTTATGAAACATCCATCAGTGCGGGAGAAAGCCCACTGATGGATGTTGATGACCTGGTAGAACTGGCCGACTACTACAGTTGGAAGGAGGACGACGACCGGGCCCTGGCGGTCATTGAGCAGGGGTTGGAGTATTATCCTGACCATGTCCTGCTGAATGTCTTCATGGCCCGTCGTGCATTAACGGAGGACAACTACGAGGAAGCCACATACTATGCCGATGCCATCAGCGACAGGGAGTCGCCGGACTACCACTATCTGCGTGCTGAAATACTGATAGCGCAAGACCGTATTGACGAAGCCGACCGCTACCTGCGTGACTACGGACTGACAGTACCGGCAGACGAGTATGTTGACTTCGTGAAGGACGTCGCCAACCTGTATGTGGACTACGATGTCAGCGAAAAAGCCTACGAATGGATGATGCGGTCGAAAGGCGACAACAGCGACGACTTCAAGGAGCTGATGGCGCGGGCTCTGTTCGGACTGGGGAAGTACAAGGACTCGGAGCGTATCTTCAATGAACTGATAGACCACAACCCCTTCTCGAAGCACTACTGGACAGCGCTGTCGTCAGCACAACTGATGAGCGAGGACTATTCGAACGCCATCACCAGTTCGGAATATGCCATCGCCATCGACCCCAAAGACCCGTCTGCACTCAGCAACAAGGCGAACTGCCTGATGAAACTGGGCAATTTTAAAGAAGCCAGCATTTTTTTCCAACGTTATAGAGAGGCGATGCCTGACGACGAGTTCGGACTGCTGCAACATGGCATCTGCCTCATCAATCTGGGACAAAACGACGAGGCTTTGACATTATTGGAAAAAGCTTACGACATAGCACCGGAGGACTCGCCCTTCCTATTGCAGATCTGTCAGGAGCTGGCTTTCTGCTACAGTGCACAGAAGCAGATAGAGAAAGCCATGATGATGCTTGACGAGACGGAACACATGGATTGTGACCATGTGGACACGCTAGTCATCAGGGGACATTTGTTCCTTCAAAACGGATTGATAGAAGAAGCTGAACAAGTGTACAAGAAGGCAATAATGTCGTCGAGCAACGCGCCTGGCATCCTACTGCGCATCATTGTATCACTCTATGACAACCACTACGTCAACGCCTGTTACGAGATGCTGCAGAAATTCCTGGCGATGACACGCGAATACTACCCCAACTACCACGAGGGCTATGCCTACATGGCCCTGTGTTGCTATGACTTAGGGTACAAGGAGGAATTCATAAAATATCTGAAGTTGGCTGTGAAGGAGAATCCACAAGAGGCCAAGGCCGTGCTTAGCCCTCTTTTTCCTTATGGGACTCCCGTGAACGACTACGTCCAATACTTCTCTTGACAATGAACCAAACCACGGTCAGGACGACCAAGGCAATGATGACGAGCTTGATATACTCGGCATATTCCGTAATCTTATCGTTCAGCTGCTCCTCAGGAACAATGGTGTGCAGATACCAGCCCAATCCGGCCAGAATAGCATGCCAGCAACCGGCACCGATAGTGGTGTAAAGCAGGAACTTGCCGTAATGCATGCGGGCCAGTCCGGCAGGAATACTGATGAGATGGCGAATGCCGGGTATCAGACGACCTGTCAGTGTGGCCACCACGCCGTGGTCGTCGAAGTAACGCTCAGACTTCTCCACCTTCTCCTGATTCAGCAGACACATCTTGCCCCACTTGCTGTTGGCAAAGCGATAGATGACGGGACGCCCCACATAGAGTGCCACGAAATAGTTGATGCTGGCTCCCAAATCGGCGCCAATGGTAGCAAACAATATGACCAGCCATACATCCAGCTGACCACTGGCAGCATGGTACGCTGCAGGAGTGACCACGAATTCAGAGGGTACAGGGACTATGGTGCTTTCAAGCAACATCAGCAACAAAATGGTGCCGTAATTCAAATTAGCTAATAGTGTTGACATATTCTTCTATGATGTACACAAAAGGGACGGTTCCTTTTGTGTACTGTTTGTGGAATTATTGGTCTGGATTAGCGATAAAACCTTGGTATTCAGGTACAAGAGACGACATCACACTGTCGTAGGCCTGATGCATCGTAGCCTGGATGTTCTGCGGCCCCTGTCCAACAGGATAGATGGGCTGATGGATGGTGAGCGACAGCGGATGCCATGTGGCGAAATGCCAGTCTTTCATTCGCGGCATCACATTGAAGGAGCCATTGATAGTCAGGGGAACAACAGGCAGCTGCAGCTCATCGGCCAACATGAAGGCTCCCTTACGAAATTCACCCATGTGGCCGGTAAACGAACGAGCTCCCTCAGGAAACACCACCACGCTACAGTTGGCATGCTCAAGGATGTCGCGAGCATCCTGATAGGTCTTCTTGATTTTGCTGACACCACGCTTGTCGACCATAATCTGGTGGGACTTCTTACAGGCATAGCCTACAAAGGGAATCTTGTTAATCTGGTACTTCATCATCCACTTGAAGTTTCGTCCTAAGAAACCGTAGATGAGGAAGATGTCGAAGGCGCCCTGATGATTGGACACGAAGACATACGACTGGTCGGGTTCAAGGTTCTCACGACCTTCTACCTTGACAGGCAGCAGGAAGGCCTTAGTGATGACACGAGCCCACCAGCGTCCAGGATAATAGCCCCAATAGTGACCGTCGCCCAAGGTACATCCCACCCCAACGGTAAACGCTGTCAGAATGGTTGCAATGATGGTAACGGGAATGGCAATAAAAATCTGATAAATACAATATAGAATCCTCATATCTTACTTCTCACTTCTTACATCTCACATCTTACATCTTACATCTTACCTCTTACTTCTTACCTCTTACTTCTTACCTCTCAACGTAATCACCACGATTTCACCTGGCTGTCCCAAACGGAAGGGAATAAGGGCTCCCAAACCGGTAGAGACCTGAAGCATACGGTTTCCATGATAGTAGGTTCCTGCCCACTCCTTGTAGTTGAAAGCCACAGGCGACCAACCGAACAACGCGAACTGTCCACCGTGGGTATGGCCGCTGAGCGTCAGCTGAGCCTGGCACTCAGGCAGGATATGTTCGTCCCAGCAAGAAGGGTCGTGTTGCAGCATCACCACAAAGGCGCTATCGGAAACACCCTCCAGTGTCTTTTTGACATCACCCTTACGTGGCATACGCTTCACTTTTCCCCAGTTCTCCATGCCAGCAATGACAATGGAGTCAGAATCGCGGCAGATGATACGGTTCTCGTTCAGCAACAGCGTAAAGCCCATCTGGCGAAAAGCAGCAATGGTCTGTTGGCAGTTACGTTCTTTTTCCACACTGTCACAAGACTGGTAGACCGCATAATCGTGATTGCCCAAGATGGCATAGACGCCGTCTTTAGCATGCAGCTGCCGAAGAACAGACGCACGGCTGGTCAGTTCCTGGGGATACACATTCTGCATATCGCCCGTAAAGACAATCATATCGGCATGCTGTGCATTGATGCTGTCGACAGCACGCTTCAGTAGCCATTCATTATAGCCCGTCATCGTGGCGATGTGGGCATCGGAGAACTGTACGATGCGGTAGCCGTCAAAAGCGGAGGGCAGATCGGCATTCACAAACTCTACCTGACGGACTACCAGCTGGCGATAGCCCACAAAGTGGCCATAGAGCACAAGAGCCCATATAATAAAAGTACACGTAAAGGCTGCTTTCTTCCAATGCTTGCGTGGCACCAACCAACGGCAGAGCAACGTTAGTACCAAGGGCACTACCACGAGTCCCATGATAAAGAAGAACGGTATGGCAAAACGGGCTATCATATGCTTAGGTGTTTAAGAGTTTAAGTGTTTAAGTGTTTAAGAGTTTAAGGGGGGTTGAGTGATTTAAGGAGGGATGATTGAATCGTATTTCTTCACCATGACTATCGGCAACAACAGCACCGTCGGCATACACTGTCTGACCATTACACAGTGTGCGCTCTATACGCCACTGATACTGGTGACCCTCCATCGGACTCCACTTGCACTTGCTTTCTATCAGGTCGGAGGTAACCGTCCAAGGGGTCTTAGGACGCACGATGGTGATATCGGCACGATAGCCTGGACGTAAGAAACCACGCTGCTCGACATCAAACAGGCGTGCCGGATTGTGACACATCAACTCTACGAGTCGGGGCAGGGTCAGCAGGCCTTCGTCAACTAATTCAAGCATGGTGACCAGTGAAAACTGTATCATAGGCATACCAGAAGCTGCCTTGATGCAACCGCCCTGTTTCTGAGAGAGCAGATGAGGAGCGTGGTCGGTAGCCACTACCGTGATGCGGCCATCATTCAAGGCCTCACGCAGCATGTATTGGTCAACTGGCGTCTTGATGGCGGGGTTAACCTTGATGCGGGCCCCTAACCGTTCGTGGTCAAGCTGGGTGAAGTAAAGATGTCCTACGCAGGCTTCGGCGGTGATGTTGGTAGCAATAGTATCGCGACGTACGGAACAGGGCTCAAGGAGTTCCAGCTCCTCGGCGGTTGAGATGTGGGCGAGGTGCAGACGAGTACCGTATTTCTTGGCTAAAGCGACGGCCTTGCGTGTTGACGCCAGACAGGCTTCCTCGCTGCGTATCAGGGCGTGGAGATTCACAGGAGGATCATCGCCCCAAGCCTGCTTGGCTTCTGCCATGTTACGGTTAATGATGGCCGTATCCTCACAATGTGCCATCAAAGGCAGCTTACAGGTTTTGAAGATATGGTCCAAAGCCTCTTGGCGGTCAACAAGCATGTTTCCCGTTGATGAACCCATAAAGAGCTTGATGCCGGGGATGCGCCTATCGTCCAACTGGGCAAAGGTATTGGCATTGTCGTTGGTGGCACCATAGAAGAAGGAGTAGTTGACGTGACTATGCTGACTGGCCAACAGGAACTTGTCGTTGAGAGCTGCCAGTGTAGTCGTCTGCGGATTGCAGTTAGGCATGTCAAAAAAACTAGTAACGCCACCGGCGGCGGCGGCACGGCTTTCGCTTTCGATGTCGGCCTTCTCAGTCAGACCAGGCTCACGAAAATGTACGTGTCCGTCAATGATACCGGGCAACACATAACAGCCAGAAGCATCGATGACTAAATCCGAGGGCTGAGGACAGAGGTCTGAAGTATCACTTTTTACATCTTCCTTTAGACATCTTACCTCAATAATATTGCCGTCTTCAATGACTATCAAGCCATCGAACGTACGGCCTTCATTAACGATATGTCCCCCCTTGATAAACAGTCTCATGGCTGTGGAACATTCGTCAGTGGTCTCTGGGGCTGTGTAGAGGCTGTGTCGACAGGCTGCACAGGTTGGGCAGGCTGTACGGGAACGGGATCCTTCATACCTGTCATGCGTGCCTCATTCTCCTGAGCAATACGGTAATATTCCTTCACGTAGGGATCTTCCTTGAACGCTTTCGTAGCCTTCGACATAATATACTCAATCTGCGGTGTCAGAATGGGATAGCGATACTGGCTGGTAATCATCATGAATACGCCAGGACCCAACACATTGTCGAAATTAAGCTCTATGAACTTCGTGACCAGCTCATCCTCGTCGGCAGTAATCTTGGCAGCCTCAGCATCCAGCTGCTCGGCTATGGTCTGTTCGTCAATGCCCTCCAAGATCATCTGGTTCTGCTTGTGACCCAATTCATTCATCTGATTAATCAGCTGATTGTGTCTGTCAATGAAATGATAGAGGCTATCGTTGAGGGGTGTACCACCAACGGAAGGACCTGCAGGACCTATCTTAACAAGAATATCACCCTCTTCAAGTACGACGGGCATAATACTCTCGTCATCCATATAGAGGTTGGCCATACGTACAGAGTCCAATAATCCGGCAAAGTGGAATTCGCCATGTACGACGTCACATGAATCGATGTTTCTTATTTGCCCAGACTTAAGGGCTTTCAGGTAAAGCTTGCTTCCGTCGAGTGCCGACACCGATGATGAACCGGTGACGTTATACGAACTGGCACACGAAGCAAAGAGTGCCACAGCGACGGATGCAATTATCAGTTTGTTCATAGGTGTTATTTCAAATAATCTGTTGCAAATGTACAACGGATTATCGAAATAAGGAAAAATATTTGCGCATTTTAAAACATTTGCGCAATTATTTAGCGTTTTTTTGCCTACTGCCTAGGTCTTTTTCTAATTCATTAGCAATTCGGTGACTGGTATAAAGCTGTAAGATAGCAGCCACCAACAGGACAACAATCCAGTTGTTGTGTACATATTGCACGTAAACAAACCAGTTTAATCCAAAGAAATTACCACGACTGGCAATCATCAGTAATGCAGCTACCATAAACAGCACGTCGCTCAGCAGCATAATGTGACGCAGACGCTTGATGGTCAGATTGGAACCTTCGTATCGCTGACGCATCTGCATGGCGGCAAAAAATACGGAACCAAGAGCAAACACATATGCAGCCCATTGTTGCAGGAACAAATACGCAGCAGTTCCGACAACCATCAGCAGACCTCCTAAGAGCAACAGGAATGTCTCGGTTTTACTCAACTGTCTCATGGCTTGTCTGGGGTTGTTCCTTCTCGTTGTCGTCGCTGAGCACAAAGATGTCCTCATCGTCAGCCTTCATAAAATAGCGTTCACGGGCAATCTTCTCCATAGCCTTGGGATCGCGGTCAATCTCGCGAATACGGGTCTGATTACGCTTGTGTTGTTCATTCTGCAAATTGATTTCCTCTTCCAATTCAGCAATACGCTGCTTATTCTTCATGTGGTGCCAGGCGCTGTTCTCGTCGACAAAGCCTATCAGAACAATAGCAAAAATGGTCACCAAGACATACTTCAGGGCCTTGATACGGAAGATGCGCAGGCATATATTCTTCAGCTTTTTCATCGTCTATTACTATTTTGCCTGCAAAGATAATAAAAAGATAAGAGATAAAATATAAAAGATAAGAGTTTTTTGGGTTATGGAAGTAAATTTTTCACTTTTCACGATTCACTTTTACCTTTTTTTCGTACCTTTCTCCTTTTGGAGAAGGTGCTTACGCTCGAAAGACTAAAAGAAAAACGAGTTTTCCTTTGGTTCTTTGCTCGCTTATTCGTACCTTTAACCTTTGGTTAAGGTAGGCTGCATCTCGGAAATAAAAGAAAAAAAAGGATTTTTTCTTTGTATTTCGCTCGATTTGCACTACCTTTGTAGGCAAAATTTTAATAATTATGGAAGAATATATCGTTTCAGCACGCAAATACCGTCCTACGTCGTTCGACACGGTCATAGGACAGCAGGCGCTGACTACCACGCTGAAAAATGCCGTCACGAGCGGAAAGCTGGCTCATGCCTATCTGTTCTGCGGACCACGTGGCGTAGGTAAGACCACCTGTGCGCGTATTTTCGCCAAAGCCATCAATTGTCTGACGCCCACCGCCGACGGTGAAGCCTGCGGCCACTGTGAAAGCTGTCAGGCATTCAACGAACAGCGCTCGTTCAACATCTTTGAGCTGGATGCTGCGTCAAACAATTCCGTGGAGCATATCAAGACACTGATGGAGCAGACGCGCATCCCGCCACAGGTCGGCAAGTACAAAGTGTTTATCATCGACGAGGTGCACATGCTTTCCACAGCTGCTTTCAACGCATTCCTGAAGACGCTCGAAGAGCCACCTGCACACGTCATATTCATTTTGGCAACCACCGAGAAGCACAAGATTCTGCCCACTATCCTAAGCCGTTGTCAGATATACGACTTCGAACGCATGACAGTACGCAACACTATCGACCACCTGAAAAGTGTGGCCGAGAAGGAAGGTGTCACCTACGAAGAGGAGGCACTGGCAGTCATTGCCGAGAAGGCCGATGGTGGCATGCGTGACGCCCTCTCCATCTTCGATCAGGCAGTATCGTTCTGTCAGGGCAACATCACTTACGCAAAAGTCATCGAGGATCTGAATGTGCTCGACTCTGAGAACTACTTCCAGATAATAGACCTTTCTATTAATAATAAGGTGGCAGACATCATGGTGCTGCTCAACTCGATTATCAATAAGGGCTTCGATGCAGGACTGCTTGTTCAGGGACTGGCCAAGCATGTGCGCAACGTCTTGATGGCAAAGGACCCGCAGACACTGCCCCTGCTTGAGGTCAGTGACCAGCAGCGCCAGCGCTATCAGCAGCAGGCAGCAAAATGCGATACACGCATGTTGTACGAAGCATTGCGCCTGATGAACCAGTGTGACATCAACTACCGCCAGTCCAGCAACAAACGGCTTTTAGTGGAGCTGACACTCATCGAGATAGCGCAGATTACCCAACCTGACGAAGGGGTTGGCAGTGGGCGTAAGCCCAGAAGATTGAAATCCCTGTTTAAGCAACTGATTCAGCAGGCTCAGCCCAAGACCGCAGCCCCGCAGGTAGCTGTGGCTGATCTTGCTGTATCAACATCTAGAGATTCTGGAACATCCAGTAATTCCAAATCATCTATGGAGTCTGGTGATTCTAATAAATCTGTCACTCCCTCTTCCCCTTCTAAGCGTCCTACATTGAAATCTTCCATCAGTTTCTCTTGGCAGAACCTTCGTGAAATGTCAAAGAAGAAACCTGTTGTCAGCGGTATTCTTGGTGATGGCGCTTCAACAACAGACGCTGCTGAAGAAATGCAGACCTTTACCCAGCAGGACCTGACACTGCAATGGATTTCGATGTGTAACCGCATGCCTCAGAAATACAGTGGTATCGCCACACGCATGAAAAACATGATGCCCGTCATTCATGAATACCCTGCAGTGGAGGTCGTCGTCGACAACCAGCTGGCTTTGGAGCAGATGGAACAGATTAAGGGTAGCATTGTCAACACACTGAAACGTGATTTACACAATCACGACATCACCCTTACCATGCGTGTTGCTGAGCGTCAGGAGCAGGAAAAGATTCTATCCCGTCGTGAGCAGTTCGAATTGATGGAACAAGAAAATCCCTCAGTCGGAAAACTGAGGGAACTCTTAGACCTTCAATTGGCGTAGCATCTTACCTCTTACCTCTCACCTCTTACTTCTTACATCATATCAACGGCATACCCATTTCCTTGCATTCCTGCCGCATGTCATCAGGCCAGATGCTAGCCTGTATTTCGCCAATATGTCCTTTGTGCAACAATACCATACACAAACGACTCTGACCAATACCGCCACCAATAGACAACGGCAATTCACCTTTCAGCAACTTCTGGTGGAAATACAACGTCTCGCGTTCCTCCTTGCCCTCCAACTTCAGTTGACGTAGCAGACTCTCCTTATCTACACGGATACCCATTGACGACAATTCAAATGAGCGCCCCAAGACAGGATACCATATCAGAATGTCACCATTCAGGCCCTCCAGGCCATTCTCGCCCATCGTCGACCAGTCATCGTAGTCAGGAGCACGACCGTCGTGTTTCTCACCGTTCGACAGCTTGCCACCGATACCTATTATGAATACGGCACCGTAAGCCTCACAGATGGCGTCTTCACGTTCCTTAGGCGTCTTATCAGGATACATCTTCAATAACTCCTCGGCATGAATGAAATGAATCTTCTCAGGCAGGAAGGGCTTAATCTGCGGATACGTCTCACATGTCAGATACTCCGTACGGCGGATAGCAGCATAGATGCGCTCCACAACATTCTTCAGATAGCTGATGGTACGTTGTTCCTTCGTAATCACAGCCTCCCAGTCCCACTGATCAACATACAGCGAGTGGAGGTTGTCTAACTCCTCGTCAGCACGAATGGCATTCATATCCGTATAGATGCCGTAGCCAGGTTCTATCTTGTACTCGGCCAGCGAAAGACGCTTCCACTTAGCCAGCGAATGCACTACCTCGGCACGGGCATCGCCTAAATCCTTGATAGGAAAACTGACAGCACGTTCCACACCATTCAGGTCATCATTAATACCCAAACCCTTCAGTACAAACAAAGGCGCCGTTACTCGACGCAAACGTAACTCCGTAGATATATTCTGTTGAAAGAATTCTTTTATTAATTTAATGCCTTGCTCCGTCTGCTTCATATCGAGCAAAGACTCATAACCAATAGGTTTAATCAGTCGACTCATCTTAATGATTTATTATTGTGACTATTTGCGATTTATTGTTTATTGTTTCAATTTTGCGTGCAAAGGTACTACTTTTATATTAAAAAGCAAACAAAAAAGCTAAATATTTTTGCAAAACGTCACAATTTCTTGATATATACTGACATCCTGCTTTATAATAATGCCGTTAACAAATCATAATTCTCAATTCTCAATTCTCAATTCTCAATTAAATATCGTACCTTTGCAAAACTTTTGTAATGATACGATTAAGTATCTGGTCCCGTAGCTTAGCTGAATAGAGCGTCAGATTCCGGTTCTGAAGGTCTTGGGTTTGAATCCCAACGGGATCACACAGGGATCGACGAAGTCAATCCCCTTTTTGAACGAAAAGATTAAAAGCTTCGAAGAAGAAAGTCCACTTTCAATTCTTCGAGGCTTTTAAGATTTTTGTAGGATGGCTGGCGCCAGCCTACAGGGATCGACGAAGTCAATTTCAACGGGATCACTTTTTTCTTCTTATTTGCTTAAATCTTCTATCAGCTTGTCAAAGTCTGAGAGGAAAGTCTGGTCTTGAATCCTCCAGAATTTCTCATACTCCCCTAACGCTTTGGCTTCAGCTTCCTCGTGAGTCACGGAACCTGCATCGGGCAGGATGTCAGCATCCGACACTTTCAGATAATGCTCCAACACCTGTTTCCATTCAGCCATCGTTGTCAAGACATGCCGCCTCGCCCTTCGCTCTGCTATTTCTAGAAATGCCGTTGTCAGCAAGTTCAGTTCATCCACTTCCTTCTCTGACAGATAGTTTTTGGCTATCGTCACGTCACTTTTAACGACTCTGCCATCAGGAGCATTCTTCCACGTCATCAGTCCCATGTGAGGTTTCTCGGCATCAGCACGGTCATATACAATCTCTGCCGCCGTCTGATGAGTCACGGCATAATGCATCATATTCTGCACCGTCTTATAGAAAATCCGTGTTATCTCGCTATCCTTGTCGTAGTCGCTACTACACTCGGCATAGATGTCCGTTATCTTCTGATAGTAACGACGCTCTGAGGTACGTATTTCACGGATGCGATCCAGCAATTCCTCAAAGTAGTCAGCCCCAAAGGGATTCTTGCCTTTCAGACGTTCATCGTCCATTACAAAACCTTTGATGATATACTCCTTCAAAACCTCTCGCGCCCAGATGCGGAATTGGGTCGCCTCGTAACTATTCACCCGATAACCAACTGCAATAATCGCATCCAGATTATACAGCAGAACGCCCTGTTCATCGCAATTGTCCGACGGAATTCGAATTTTTCGAATTGCTGTGGACAATTGCACTTCACCACTCTCATCAATCTGAGTCAGATGATAGTTTATCGTTGAAAGTGCAACGTTGAACAACTCAGACATTCGTTTCTGGGACAGCCAAAAGGTTTCCTGACTGAAAAGCACGTTCACATTCACCTTACCTGTGCTCGAACGATATATTAACACATTACCTTCAACGCTTGTAGCCAGCTCCTGAGCGTTCATCTTACTGGTGAAATATTCCTTTGCAGCTT